>DJOT01000025.1:0-4224 GCA_002439095.1 Bacteroidales bacterium UBA6431
CACCCGCCGCACGTCACCGACCATCCCCGGCAGAGCACCTCACTCCAGGCCGGAAGCATCTTTCTCCCGAAGAAAGCGGCGCAAGAACGGCGCAAGAAAATATGGAAAAGTGTAGAACCTGCCATTCCAGCCGATATTCTTGTACCCCAACTTGATCCCATAATGAATATCCGGATACGATTGGCTCTCAATCAACTTATTGAGCGACACCGCCGCCCCGTCATTGGCTTTGACTTCAATCGGAATCAGCGAATCATGATCCCTGACAAAGAAATCCATTTCTATAGAGGGATTCTCGCGCCTATAGAAATAGAGCTGCTCATACCCTGATTTTATCAGCATCTCACCGACAACGTTTTCGTAAATAGCTCCTTTGTACGTCCCGAAATTCTTGTTCGCGCGCAAATCCTCCTGAGCCTCTTCATCCAGCGATGCAACCAACAAGCCCGTATCGTGATAATATAATTTATAGTTATACGCATCATAGTTGCCCTTCAACGGAAGCTCCGCATTTTCAAGACAATAGGCCACATTGACCACCCCGGCCTCTTTCAACCATTCGACACTGCCGATATAGTCTCTGCTGCGGGCATTCTTTGCAATCTTCGTAATCTGGAACTTCTTGTTGTCCTTGGCCAGAAAAGTGGAAATATGTTTGTATACAGCAAGGATTTTCGCCTTATCGCTTCCTCCGGCGCATTTTGTGATATCTTCCTCGTAGTCTTTGAGCAGTTGTCGCTGAATTGCGAGCGTGCCACTGTAATTTCCGTTATCAACATATCTTTTGACTACCTCAGGCATCCCACCGATCGTCATATACTCACGAAAGATGCCCATGATTGTGTCAAGTTCCAATTGCGTAAACGGCTCAACTTCAATCATGTGACGGTAAAGTTCCTCGATCTGCCCGGACTGATATCCCCTCGCCCACAGGAACTCCTCAAAATCCATCGAGTGCATTTCATAGTCTTCCTTGTATCCTACCGCATTAGATTCAATCTCTTCGTAATAAATGCCCATGAGCGACCCTGAACAAATGACATCAAATCTCCCATCCTGGCAAAATGACTTCAACGAAGTCGCACAATCGGGGCACTTTTGAAGTTCATCGAAAAAGAACAGGGTCTTGCCGGGGATGAATTCCCACGAGGGTTCAATGAGTGAAATATTTTTCAGGATCGTATCCACCTCATATCCATTATCGAAGATTGCCCTGAATTTCTTCTGGAGAACAAAATTTATCTCAATGACGGACGCATAATTAGCATGCGCAAATGCGCGGATCGACTGTGTCTTCCCGATCTGTCTGGCACCTTTTATCACCAATGGCTTTCTTTTCTCAGTTGACTTCCAAACTTCAAGGAAGTTATCTATCTTTCTCTTAAGTAGTTGCATCGTATATTTCACATTTTTCAAGGCAAATATAGTACTTATTTCACATTTTTCGACACATATCAGCAGGGGGTTTTCACATTTTATGGAGCATCTGCCGGGCGGATTGTACCGGATGCGAAAAGTAGACTGTACCGGACGCGTGACCGGGCGAGCTGTGCCGACGCAAAGTAAACAGGCCTTGTACTGGGCAGCAGCCCCACAAGGACAGCATAGTCCACCAGAAGACAGCGGAACGGAAAAATTGCTATATTTGCACAGTTCCAAAATCAGGGTATAATTATGGGAAAAGGCATTGACAACGAAAGGTATAGACAGATGCGGACACGGGACGGCGTGTATGTCCCCGACATTGACATCGAATATCCGACGGACCGCTCAGACAAGCATATAATCCCAGTCCGCTACGACGGACGCCAAGTGGCCCTTGACCAGACTTTCCCATACGGGGAGATCGGCCACAGTCTCAAATACCGTTTCAACCAGGCACTCAACCACATAGGTCTCCGCTGCCTGCTCATCCCGCTCAACAATATCCGCTACGGCCTCAAGATAGTCGGCAAGGAAAAACTCAAAAAATACGCCTCCTGCTTCAAGAACGGCGCACTAACGGTCTGCAACCACATCTATCCCTGGGATCTAACCTGCGTGCTGCAGGCTATCGGCTGGCGCAAACTCTGGTTCCCGATATTCGGGGAACACATGCGCGGCAAGGATGCCTGGTTCATGTACTACCTCGGCGGAGTTCCCATTCCCGAGGAACTCTCCGGCATGAGGGCCTTCGATGCCGTGTTCAACGAGATGCACGAGAAGAAACAGTGGATCCACGTGTTCCCGGAAGCGGCCAGCTGGAGATTCTACACCCCGATCCGCTCATTCCACAAGGGTGCTTTCCTGATGGCGTACAAATATGACATCCCCGTGCTGCCATTCGTGATCTCATATCGCAGGCGCACAGGTATTTACAAGCTTTTCGACAAGCCGAACATCCCTCTGCTCACCCTTCATGTCGGAGATCCGATAATACCCGACACGACAAAACCGCGTCGAACGGAGACAGCACGCCTCCTCCATGAGGCCCACAAACAGATGACGGACATGGCGGGAATCCTGCAGAACCCTTGGCCTGATGCAATTGAATAATATGGTTTGCTGGTCCACTGCTGACATACTCCATTCCGAGACCTGCCTGGTATTCATACTGACAGGGATTATCTGCTCCGTTGTACGGTGGTTCCACATGTGCCGCCCTTTCGACCAGCAGAGACGCTACTTCTATCCCGCGAGGGGACAAGTGGCATTCTTCATGGCAGCCGTGGCCATGGAATTTCCCTACGTGATTGCTCCATCTGACCCGGCGGCGTGGAACTATGTACGCATCTTCGGGATAGTCTTCTATCCTATGTGCATGTCTTCCATTTACTTGCGATATTTCCGCTGGCAGCGGTTGGACAGGGTCAGCAACCGTCTTTCAGTCGTTGTCCCCATGACCGCCCTCACTGTTCTCATGGTCATGGCCCTGACAGGAAACAGTTTCCTTGCCGAAGGCGGGCTGCCGCTGATGGCTTCTGCGGCCGTTGTAAGTCTGCTGCTGTCCATCCGTATTGTCAAGGTGACACTCTGGGTCAGAAAACGCATCAACGACTACCACCTCCAGAACTATTCGAGCGAAGATGATTTCCCGTATAGGTTCGCGGCTAGAGTCCTGTACCTTCCTCTTATATGGATCCTGCTCCAGTGGGCGGTATTCTTTTCCGGCAGCAGGGCTCTCAACGTCGCCGTCGATCTTCTGATGTCCGTATGCTTGGTTGTCGTCCTATGCGCGATTCTCCACCCGCAACGCGCCCTGCAGCCGGGGAAGGTGCAGGAGGACATGGACCGCATCGAGGAGGATGAGAAAGAAATCATCGGGGAGGCCATGGCCGCCGAAGCTCAGGACAACAGTGCCGAGCACACCCCGCTCACCTGGGACGAGGAATCCAAACGCCAGGTGCTGGACATCATCCGCCGACGCTACAAGGAGCAGCACCTCCAGAAATCCGATGTCCTCGCCGAGATGGACAAGGGTAAAGCCGCCCCGGCGAGCAGGTTCATCGCCTCGGTGGGGTACTACAACCTCATCAACATGTTCCGGCTCGAACATGCACGCCAATACATCGAGGCCCACCCCGAAGCCAAACTTGCAGTGGTTGCCGAGGAATCCGGCTTCGCCTCCGGGTCCAGCTTCAGCAAGGCCAAGCGCAGCGTCCCGGAGATCATCCCCGAATACGTGGACGGCGTGCACATCTGAGCCGCACCCTCCACCGTCCCCGGCGGCTCCGATCCCACGGCCCCGTTCCTGCTGCGGCTCTGCTCTCTCTCCATTCCCGCCCCATTCCTGCTGCCCCGTTTCTGCTGCGGGTCCCTTCGCCTCCTGTCCCCCCCCACTTCCACCTACCCTCCGCTCCCGCGGCCACGCTTTTTAATCTGCTTCCACCCTTCCCCTGCCGCTCTTGTTCCCTCCTCCTCCCTCCTCCTCTTCCCGCTCGCTTCCCCTGCCGCTGACTCCGCTCCGGCCGCCCCACCTGAGGTAGGGGAGAAAAGGGCGGAAAACACCCCAACCTTCGGCACGGGGAAGCCGCAGAGTGCTGTGCGGGGCCTGTGTCCCCGAAAGGTAGGGGAGAAAAGGGCAGAAAACACCCCTACCTTCGGCACGGGGAAGCCGCAGAGTGCTGTGCGGGGCCTGTGTCCCCGAAAGGTAGGGGAGAAAAGGGCGGAAAACACCCCAACCTTCAGCACGGGGAAGCCGCAGAGTGCTGTGCGGGGCCTGTGCCCCCGAAAGGTAGGGGAGAA
>DJOT01000025.1:4295-10990 GCA_002439095.1 Bacteroidales bacterium UBA6431
AAAGGTAGGGGAGAAAAGGGCAAAAAACACCCCAACCTTCGGCACGGGGAAGCCGCAGAGTGCTGTGTGTGGCCTGTGTCCCCGAAAGGTAGGGGGAGAAATAGCAAAAAACACCCCAACCTTCAGCACGGAGAAGCCGCAGAGTGCTGTCGGGGCCTGTGTCCCCGAAAGGTAGGGGAGAAAAGCGCAAAAAACACCCCAACCTTCGGCGGAATCCATTCGGTGGAGGGGTGCTGTGGTCTCAAGGCGCGCTGTGGCGAGTGGTCCCTTGTGTGTAGGTTGTAGCAAAATATGAGAAAAGTGCTATAACCCGGCGGGCGAATCCATGTTCTACGCTGTTTTTCGCGACGGGTTATAGCGGATTTGAACGAATATGCTATAACTTGGCGAAAACTACATCGGGTGGTCGGGTATGGCATGTTGATGAGTTGTCAGGTGGTGCTGGCGATGGGGTGTAAATCCAGAATTAGCGGCGTATTGGCTCGCAGAAGCACCTTAGCGGAAATTTTCAGGGCCCTCTATGTCTTAGAGGAAAAAGTCAAACCGCTCGCCGGCCCCATTTCGTGAGCGGAAAATCTTTTTCGGGGGGGGTGAGTTCAGAGGAAAACGATTCTTCCAGAATCAAGAGGCCGGGCTGAAATTTAGGCCTATCTTTGTGTCGCGTTCGAAATGGTCAGGCGGCGACGGAGGATTCGTGCTCTGGACAATGACAATTGATCGCCTGCAGTTGCGGTGAAGTGTGCAGGTGTCAAAATGCGACATTTTCAGGTCACTTGACGCCGGAACTGCGGCAACCGTACAGTGTAAGACGGTGCGACGGAAACTTCGAAGTGTATTGTCTGACCAGAAACGAAAAAAATGAAGACAACCGATATGAGTAAAATGAGAGCAGCAGTAATGCTACTTTTTTTATGTGCGGCTGCGAATGCAGCAGGCGGCAAGGCCACGGTCAGTGGACGGGTTGCCGGTTCATTTCTTTCAACAACCTCCCCAGAAAACATAGCCGATTCACTGGCTATCGGAACGCGGTTCGGCTGGTACGCAGGAGCCGAGGGTGGAATGCCTCTGGGTTTCAGCACTTTCAGTAGTTTCGGCCATGATGCCTTCCGCCCCGGGTTCAACGCCGGCATCTTCGGAGGCTATCGGTTCAACCCGATATTTTCCGCTGAACTCCGGCTCAAATGGGGCTGGACCTCAATGAGCGCCCGTGACTGCTGCGCGAAGAGCGATTACTGGCTCGGAAGCGACGGGGCCCAGTATTATGCTCCGGTGCTCGATATCCCGAGCCTCCACTTCTCGGACATCTACAGCCGCACCGCTCTCCAGCAGTATGGAGCGGCTCTCAACATCAACCTCCTCGGCCTTTTCCCGCAGACCCGCGACGGCCGCTGGACCCTTGAACTGACACCTCAAGTCTATGCCGCGTCCACACGCACATCCATATATAGTATATCCGGCAGGGCGGAATCTGCGGACGGAGATGAAGCATTCTACAAGACCGGTACCCAGTGGCATTTCGCAGGCGGGGTCGGTCTTCAGGCGGGTTACAGGATAACGGAGCAACTCCGCCTCGCCGTCTACTCCGCCGCCACGGGCTATTCCGGCAGCCGGATTGATGCCATTCCGGAAAAACACCACAAGAGCAATATGCTGTGGGAGAGTGGAGTGCGTCTGAGCGTAGACCTCGGGGCAATCTTTGGGCGTGGGGGCAATGCCGCCCGCCCGTCCGACACCGGGAAAACAGTCTCCGGCATCTCCGGCACAGCCCCGGACTCAGGGAAACCTGACAGCACAACCACCACCGCCCCTGCTGCCCCTGCTCCCGTGCGCACGGAATCGACTTCGTGCGCACGGGACACCACTAGCACTTCGGCCAGCACCACCAAGACAGCCCCGGACACCACCGGCACCTCAACGGTCAGCGCCAAAAACGCTCTGGCCGCAGTTGCCGAAACCCCGGACACCACTAGCACCCCGGCCACAACCGCCACCCGGCAGCGTCTTCTCGGCTCGATCTACTTCGCCACCGACGAGTGGATCGTGCCTCAGAGCCAGTATGAAGCCCTCCAGATGGTGCTCGAACTCATAAATGCCAACCCGGACGCGCAGATCGACATCATCGGCACCTGCGACCACTACGGCACGGACGCGATGAACATGCGCATCTCCCAGCTGCGCGCCGACTCCGTCAAGGCATGGCTGGCAAGGCGCGGTGTCTCCAAATCTCGCCTCAATGCCGAAGGCCACGGAGTGGACCGCAACGAAGCCGACCGCACCAAGGCCCGCCGTGTATCAATATACATAATGGAACCGCGATGAACAGATCAGCAACCCACCACGAGCCAATTCATTCGATGGCCGGAACCAGAATGCTGCCGTTGAGAATGTCCCGGCCGCAGTCGCCAGTAGCGAAAATCGTCAGCGTGGCCACGGAGCATAAAACAATAACTTCCTGCCGCCCGGCGGCCCGCAGCTTGTCAATCCGGCGTGCAACCGCCAATTGCGCCGTCGCGATACTTGCCTCGGTGCTGCTTACCGGCTGCGTCAAGGGTGCCCACTTCGATGGCGGCGGCCTTGCGACGGCCTTGAGCTGGCTGGACAGTCACGATGAAAAAACTATTGTCAGCGATGTCCGTCTCTGGGCGTACGGCCCGGAGGCAGGGCGTCAGGCTGCCGCCACCTCGGCAGAACAAGCCGCAACCGCTCCGCAAGCCCTGACAGCCTCGCAGTCCCTTGGGAGTTTGGCCGCTGACCTCCATTTCAACAGTGCCGCCGACCTCGCCGCCACCCTCATCCCCCTGGAAGAAGGCAGTTACACCGTGCTCGGTGCCGTCAACCTCACCTCACCGTTCTCCTGCAGCGGTACAGCCGAAGACATTGAGTTCTCCCTCGCCACCGATGCATACAATGCTGTGAGCCAAAGCAGTATCGCGACCCCAAGCGAATCCGCCGGCCCAACCCACGCATTCTACGGTGTTACGCAGGTCAACATCAGCGACCGCGCGAGAATCACCGTCGCCCCGGTTGCCATAAGGCGAATCCTCTCCGAACTCACCATTATAATAGAGGACGCCCCGTCCGGTGCGAAACTCTCCGGAGAAGTGCTCGACGCCGCAGCCTCGTTCTTCCCGCTCTGCCCAGACGCTGACGGCAACTTCGGCCTCGCCTCCGAGCGGACGATGACCGTGACGATTCCGGAAACACCGCAGCCCTCCCCGGAGGCCCTCGTCTCACCGACCATCCGCCTGATGCCGACCGCCTCCGGCAGAGAGTTCTCCCACCTGCGCATCCTGCTCACCACCCCTGCGGGCGAACAGTTCGAGTTCCGCATCGAGGCTCCCCTGATGCGCCCTTCCGGCAAATACATCGTCAACCTCAAATACGACCAGATGCGCCCGTACATGCGCCTCTCCGTCCACAACATCAACGACTGGACCGAGGGCTGGATCTACAACGGCGAGATTCTCGACCCGACCGTAGCCTCCACCAAGGTTATCGTCTCGACTGCGACCTCCGCTCCCGTGCGCACAGAACAGCTCTCGTGCGCACGGGAACTGGAGCACCGGCGAGTGGTCGCAATCGTCGCACGGGAACAGTCGCACCGACGTGCCACAAAACGTGACTACAATGCATGACAAACAAGTGTAACACCAACCAAGACAAATAAGTAAAACAAAATAACAAAACTCAAATGAACAAGAAATTCTACCTCATCGCCGCGGCAGCCATCCTGGCCCTCGCCGGCTGCGACAAGACAGCCAACAACGGCCCTGCCCCGAAGTACATCACCGTCTCCACCGACATCGCCACCAAGGTGACGACCGCCGCCGACGGCACCCAGACCTTCGCCAAGGACGACCAGATCAGCGTATACGCCTGGATCGGTGACCCTGCCGTAGCCCCTGCCGCAGCCGCCCGCGTGGTGGACAACTCCATCAACACCCTCGGCGAAGACGGCAAGTGGACCGCCACCCCGCAGATGCTCTGGAAGAACCTCTCCGACAAGCACTACTTCATCTCCGTATACCCGAAGAACGCCGCCTCCGAAGCCGACCTCACCAAGGTCGCCTGCACCGTGGACCCGGCCAAGCAGACCGAGAGCGACATCCTCGTGGCCACGGAAATCAACGGCAAGATCGCGGACAACAACCCCGTCTCCCTCACCTTCGACCATGTCATGTCCAAGGTCAACGTGGAACTCAGCTACCGCAACCAGTGGGGCGGCACCCCTCAGGCTCCTGCCACCCCTAAGGTCGAGTATGTGCAGCTCGGCAACGTAGCCACAGACGGCACCATCAACTACCTCACCAAGACCGTCACCCCGGGCACCGCCCGTGCAGCCATGGCGCTCCCTCAGACCAAGGAGAACACCGCCTACTCCTCAGTGCTCATCCCTCAGACCGGGATCAACACCGTGGTAATCAGGATAGACGACAAGGACTTCACCTACACCCACGGCAAAGACTTCACCTTCGAGAAGGGCAAATACACCACCATCAAGCTCATCGTGGGCCGCAACCAGATCGATCTCGGCGACGTGACGATCAACGAATGGGGCAAGGGCGATGAGATCGAGGGCGGAGAGGCGCTTGACTAAACAACATCAAAACTCACAATGATGAAAAACACCACCACAATACTCATCCTTACAGCTCTTGCCGCAGCCGCCACCGCCTGCAACAAGACTTCATCCCCCGAGGCGCCCTTCGACCCTGTAGTCAAGGTTGCCCCGGAGGTGGCCCCTCAGACCAGGGGCTCGTACACAACGGAGAACCTCAAGGAGTTCGACCTCTTTATCCATAGCGCGAACAGCAAATATTCCTACACCAACACCAAGTTCACCAAGAACGCCTCCGGTGAATGGGAACCTGCCCGCACAATGCTTTGGGAGGGGAAGGACAAGGGATTCAAGTTCCTTGCCGTTGCCCCGCCGCTCCCGAAACGGGATGTGACTCTGGCCTTGACCGGAGACATTTTCGAGTTCACGGTAGAGTCCGTGCAGACAGCCGAGAGCAAAGCTTCTGACCTTCTTTGGGCGGGACAAGGCGTGAACAATGACATCACTCCGTCAGATGAGAAATATTTTGCAGACGGCAAACTTAAATTCCAATTCGGACATGCCCTTTCCCTCCTCAAGGTTCAGCTTACCCTCGGTACTGAGCTCAACCATGACGGTGTCCCGGAGAACAATCCTATAAGCGAGCTGAAGATAAACGGATTCAAACCGACAGCCAAGGTCGGTTATGGCTCTTTGGACATATCTGGCTCTGCGAGCGAAATCCAGGCTTATCAGTCTGGCTGGAAGAAGGCTGAAGACAAGAACCATAACTGCGTAGCCACTTTCGAGTGCATAGTGATACCGCAGGAGATGGACAAGTTCACTGTGAATTTCGTCTGTGGCGGCAAACCATATACATACACTGCCACTCTTGGGAATAACTTCCATTTTATGGGCGGCAATGCCTACACCCTCCCTATCACCGTGGGCAAAGACGAGGTTATCTTAGGAAGCGACGGTATCACCGCGAGCCCTTGGGTGGACGGCGGCAGCAAAGATCTTGAAACAGACTAAGCCATGAAGAAACTGAACTATTCATTGGCGGCACTTGCGCTCGTTGCGCTCGCCGCTTGCAACAAGACAGAAATGCCGGGCTTCCTTTCCGACCCCGATGCCGTGCGCGTCGAGGCCGCAGTGGGAGCGCTCACCAAGAGCAATCCTCTCGGCAGTACTATAGAAGAGCAGATGAAATTCAACGATGGCGACCGCATCGCCGTCACCAATGCCGGCAAGACCGTGGTCTACAAGCTCAATGGCGGCACCTGGGCTCCAGAGAACCCTAGCTACTACCTCAAGTGGGACAAGAGTAACAAGAGTAACCTCAAGTTCACCGCAAAATATCCAGCGTACTACAAATTCTCAGACGACCAGTCCACCATAGCAAAACTGGCATCAGCGGACTATATGGAGGGCACTGCCGATTACAGTAATAAAGGTATTCCAGAAGGTAATATCCTGTCCATCAATTTGGTTCGCAAAAACGCCCTTGTGAAAATCAAGATTGCCGGCTATCAGGACCAGTATGACAAGGATGTCCACAAGATCAATTTTGTCACAATAGGCCAAGGCAGCACTTGGGGCAGCAGTGACAGGAACTACATGGTGGCGAAACCTCTTGTCCAGGATGCTGACGGAAATGTTATAACGGATGAGACCTTCAGTGCCGGTACCGTTGGCTATACTTATTCCGGAATCGTTTGTGAGAATACAAACAAACAAGATAATCTGAGGTTTATCTATCTTCAGATATCAGACTCTAAAAATCAAAATCCGGAACTACTTGAGGTCAAGGGCGTTCCGGAACTCAAGGCTGGCTACGCCTACACCTTCAATCTCTACGTCGGCAAGAATACTGTCAAGGTCGGCAGTGTCAGCGTGAACGAATGGACGAAAGGTGTCGACCTGCCTGAAGGCGAGACTGACGCGGTTGACACCTGGGACGGCCAGACCGTCAGTGCTTTCGCCACTCAAGATGCGGACGGCAACGCCCTTGGAACTGAAAACAATCCTATCCTTATCAACAGCTGCGCCCAGCTCGCCTACCTCTCCGAGCAGGTGTATAAGGGTGAAAAATACGAAAACAAGTACTTCAAACTCGCCGATGACCTCAATCTTGCTGGTAAAAAATGGACTCCGA
>DJOT01000045.1 GCA_002439095.1 Bacteroidales bacterium UBA6431
GGCGGAAAGAGAGTGGCGAAGGTGCCTGGCGTTTGCCAAAGGTAGGGGTAAAAAGCGCTAAAAATACCCCAACCTTTGCTGGTGGGGTGCCGCAGAGGGCCTTATAAGGGCAGCGCTTCCGGAAGGTAGGGGAGGAAATTGCCATAGATACCCCGACCTTGGGCAGAGGGGATGCCGCGGAGGGCCGTATAAGGGCAGCGCTTCCGGAAGGTAGGGGAGAAAATCGCGAAAAATACCCCAACCTTTGCTGGTGGGGTGCCGCAGAGGGCTGCAGAATGGCGGTGAGTCCATGTGGGAAAGGGGCATTGGCTGACGGCGCAGAGGCTGACAGTGCAGGTGCGAGAGGTGGCAGGGGCTCAACACAAAAGCCTCGTCCCTGGTACCTGCCGTCCACTGCGCGCAGCACTCCGTCCCGCGAGTAGATCTTGTCTCGCGCGAATGCTCAGACTCAGACATTGACCTGCCTTCCCCGTGCGCACGGCGATAATCCCGTGCGTGGAAAGGTCTCCAGTGCGCACGGGACGGAAGGAGATTCAGCGCGGGACAGAAAACGGCTCAGATGCCCATGGAGGGTGAGCTACTGTGGGTTGTCGCGGACGCAGCGGATGGAGTTGGCGGCAACGCCTTTATCTTCCGGGAGGAAAATCTGCTCAGCATTGACGCGGTACAGATTGGCGTGATCAAGCAGTTTCGGATTGCGTCGGGACGAGAGATAGCCGTCCTTGATAAGATCGTCAGGGACAGAACCAAAGGAGAAGTATGTTCTGGTCATGGTATCACCGGAGAAGAATGACGACGGGGAACCGACATAGTAGAGCATCACGACGGCCTCGCGCTGATTCGGGAGGCGGTATCCCACCGGGCAATAGACTCCGCTGGAGGTGCCCGTAATGGTGACCTGCTTATTGATCTCCTGCGCCCCGCCATTCACAGCGTTGGCGGCGTTGACCGCATCGGCAGGGCCGGCCGCCGTGAAGTTGAGATACAGGCGGTTGGCCTCGGACATCTCATCGTGGTCGTCAAGATCGAGGCCGTTAACCTTGGTGTTGACAAACGGGCGGAGCGAAGACGGGTTGATATTCGAGGCATCGAAAGTATATGATCCGTCACCACTCTGGCTCGGGGTCACCACTATCAGATCTTGAGGCTTGGCATCAGAGGCGGAATCATTCGGAAGGCCGAGATTGCGGACGCAGCGGACGCTGAAGAGGTCGGTGCCGTCATAGGGGTGTTGTGAATAAGCGCCCGCGTTCTCCATTGAATAACTCAAAGTTCCCGTCGTGCAGCCCTGTTCCGCCCAGAGGATAGTCGGGTTGTTGCTGTTGTAGGTATCATCACTATTAATGTAAGCCGTGCTTGATATGATATGCTGATGCCAGTCGAACTCGGTATTCTCGACATCCACGACCTCGACCCCGTTGCTCATCTTGATCTTCGCGACAGTGTTCCCCTCATTCCGGGTACGCTCTTCAGCTGTCCTTGTATAGAGACGTGCGTCCGACGAGATCACATCAGCACCGAGCCAGATGCCGACAAGCTGGCGGATGGATGCAGTGTACCAGCGTATTTCGTTGCGGTCTATCTTGCCGTCACCATCGAGATCACGGTTGCGGGCAAGACAGGAATAGCGAAGGTAGTACTTGTCCGTGGCCAGCATCGGGAGATCGTTCTCGACTTTCTCGTCAAGATACTCGCTCCAGTCTTCAGTACCGGGATTAGACGGAAGACCCCATTCTTTTATTGAGTTGTAACGCCCGTTGGACTTGTCGGTATTACCAAGAGATCGCTCATAATAACTACTCGTATTGTATTCGTTATAATCAAACAGATGCGCATACTCGTCCCTATGCTCCATTCCCCAGGCCGTCTTGAGAGAAGCCTTGGACTCGTCTGTGTCGTACACAGTCTGGATGGAGTTCTGCGTTATGGTGACCACGCTCCCGGTCATGCGGCTCTCGCGGTCGGTGCTGATCTGCGAACTGCAGAGGATGGACATCACACGGTTGTCCTGGTTGACAAAAGTTTTCCAGCGATCCTCATAGAGCTTGACCCCGTCCCACTTGATCCCGGTGATCGGGTCGGCATCGTAGTAATACTCATCCACGAAGGCGGTGAGGCAGATTTTCGGCCCGAGAGTGTCATCAGAGCCATCGGAAAGTTTGCCGTTGTCAAAGTCATTCGGCGTGCCGTTATAGTATTTGTCCGCCTCCTGGCGCATATAGGCCACAAGCTGGCTGATGTCCATCAGTTCGCCCTTTGTCTTGGCATCGGCCCAGGAGCGGCGCTTCTCCTCATAATAGCTCCCACTCGCCTGTTTCTCGTTGAGAGCGAACATGACCCACTTGTAGTCCCGGCAGTCGTCCGTGATGATCTCGGCCCCTGACGCTGCGATGAGCGGCTGCCCGTCACAGAACGGAGTCTTGACCCGCCAGGTCATGTTCTCGTAGCTCGGAATGCCGTTCTCGTCCGGCTGGACGAGGTATTTGGCGTGGAAAGTCAGCGTCTTGGTCACGTAATGGGCATCGCACAAGGCTATGGTCTCCCTCGCTATGGACACCACTCCCCCGGTCGCCGGCTCGCTCTCGATGTCTCTGCTCACCTCGGCCCTGATGTTGTCCACCCCGTAGATGGTGATGGTGTACTTGTAGCTGTTGTTGCGCTCCACATTGAAATCCCCGAAACTGCCGTTCTCGAAGTTGCCCAGATGTATACGGTAGACCACCTCGGCGTTGAGAATCTGCCCGGCGGAATCGCCCACCAGTTTCATCGTCAACCATCCTTTCACCTCCACGTAGGTCGAGAGGTCATCGGCATATACAAAGGCCAGCGTCCCGTCGGGATTGACGGTGTTGAGCCCGGCGGCGTCCTTGACCTGCTTGTCGCGGTCGTGGAAACCGGTCCCCTTCCCTTTCGGGTCGCGGCAATTCTCCAGCATGTAGAAAGAGAAGCCGCCGCCGGAGGTGCTCGAATAGTCAGGGTTTACAAACGTCGTGGAGAAGAAATCCCCGGAAGACTGGCCTGCCGCCTGCGCGATGTTGCCGAGGGCATTGCTCGCCCCACGATCGGCGTACGATGCGAGATAGGTCTTGCGCGGCACATTGACCACGCGCCATTTCTCTATCTTGAAGCTCTCTACCTGCTGCTTGTCCTCTGGGGCCGTACCTATCTGGAAATCAAAGCTTATCTTGGCATCGAGACGGGTAAACACAAGCTTGCCGGAGGTACTCATCGTGCCCCCGGAGACATTGACAGGCCGGAGTTTGCCGCACATCGGGAAGTAGCCGTTGCGGCTCACGACATCCTGACTCAGAGTTATGACAAGATCTTGAATATCAGAAATTTTGTCCACGCTGGAGCTGAGATACTCAGAACTGATACGGACCATGTCGGCATTGACATTGGACAGGGCGTAGATGGTGTAGTTCTCGCCGTTTTTGGTTTTTATCTTGATCCGGCCGTGGGTCTGTGTCTTCTCGGTCACTGTCCCGGAGGAGTCCGTCTTCTTGATGCCTTGGGTCTTGCTCCAGCAGTCCTCGTTGGCACTTGTCACCGCATCATCGCTGGCCTTGAGCATCGAGGAGTCGAACCATTTGCCGTAGATCTTCTTCCCCTGAGAGTCGAACACGAAGAGGTAGAAATTGAGGAGATTGTTCTCGTTGGCATATTCCAACGTAGCCTTGGTTTCTACCTGAAGCCCCACCGAAGCGCCGTAATCCAAAACAAGCCAGCCTTCCCCCTCGGAAAGCCCCGGCTCAACAGGGGTCTTGACACAGGAAGAAACAACCGCAAGGGCGAATGCCCCGAATATATATTTCAACAAATTCTTCATGCCGCAAATCAATTGAATGAAGCGCTCCCGCCGCCATCCTTCCAGTCCTCCACCACATAGTCAAAGGCACCGGTCTGGGACATGAAAGTGACTGTGATGGTGGTGGTAAGCCGCTGGTTGCGCCAGAGGGCGGTCAGAGGCTGGGGAACATTGTATTCATCAAAACTGGTGAGGTCGCGAGCGATGAATGTGCTGCCCGCGGCGGTCACGGTCTTGGTGCCATCCGACCACTTTACGTCGGAGAGAGGGAGGAGTTTCCAGAAATATTGGTCGCCGGATGTATCGAGAATGGATGAAGAACCGTTTGTGGAAACATAATATCCCTGATAATAACTATAGCCAAGATACACCCCTTTCCCTCCGGCCATGAAATACATCCTATCCGGCTTGGCTTCGCGGAAGTCGAACATGAACTCCGTCTTCTGTGACTGGCTGGCCTCAAGCCGGCTGTTCCGGCTGTTGAGATGATAATCCGGATTATACGCGCTCCTCACATAACCCTCATCCTCATCCGTGAAAGTCCAGAGGTACGGTTTGAGTTCAGCCTCGGTCATGGCTTTTATCTGCGCATCTGTCAAGGCTTTTACGCCTAAAGCTTTAGCATCGGTAAGATACAGGCATGGATATCCGTCGTAGGAAGTTCCATAACAACTGCGGATCATATACTCCGTACCGTCGGACTTGATCTCATGGCCGTCCTTGACTATCTTCACCGCCCCCTCGGCCGTGAGCCCGGAAACATCCTGCCCCTTCGGGAACGCACCCACAGCCATTCGCAGCTTGTAGCCGGATTTTGACTCACCACCATAAAGATAAGTGGAATAGACTGTCTCGATGCTGCCGCTGCCTATAGGGAAAGGAAGATTATTGAACTCCGGCATAGGCAAATCCTTGCAGTTTGCAGGCATACGGTTTTCATCTGAATGTCTGAAAAGGTATGAGCTTGACATATTGAAATCAGACAGGCTCGCATCCCCGATGACAATCTGGTGTCCGTCGCTTTGGTTCTTGATCTTGATGCTGAAGTGCGCCAGCACCCGCTCAAGCTCTGCGGAAATCCTGTTCTCCCCGGGGAGGAGCTGAATGGTCTTGGACACCGAGAGCGGCATGCCCGCCTCATCGCTGTATGACGGGGTTTTAGAGCCTGTCATCTCGGGCAGTTCCTTATCAATGAAAGCATTGTCTATCTTTTTCGCCCCTACATACTTGTCAAGCTCCGTATAATTGGCCACGGCATAGAGGGTGTAGGTGGCCCGGTAGATGTCAGAGAACCTGATAGTGGCCGTTTTGTGCTCGTCATCAAACGTAGCCTCCGTCGTGCCGGAGAATGTCTGCCAGTCATCGGTCTTCACGAACTTGACAATATTCTTGTTAGCGTCCACAAGCCAGAGACGAAGATTGTTGAGAGCATCTCCGGACGCAGCCCCGTCGGCCTTGGTGATTTCCGAAGCACGGACAGTTATGCTGAGCTCTGCCGCCCCGCCCTCAACCTCAGCAACGGCAGTTTGTTTGCCGCAGGCGGACATCATCATGAAAGCCGCAAGCGCAAGGAAAATATTTGAAATCCCGGTTCTCATGCCTTAAATGAACACATCCCATCCGGAGGCGAGCTCCTCCCATGGTTTGATTGACACTTCCACCTCTATCCCCGATGCCGAGACGGAGATGGTATAGGTGTATTTCTTGCCGCATTCCCACTCATTCCCAGGGAGTTGAGCAGTAAAAACGGCAGAGCCGGAAGCCTTGGTTGTGAAGTTGAACGCAGCCCCGCTCCCGAGCGTCTGGGGTATCACGAACACATATCCGGGGTTGCTACTTTCGGCATAGACATCTACGGCAGGATCCGTGGCACTGCCGGGAACATAGAAAGGCTTGTCAGTCTCCGAAGCCGGTGTCCACTCGTGCAGTTTTCGGGAACCCGGCGTGGAAACAATCCACTGCATCTTGTCCGCCGCATCGGAGGACGAGACCTTGCCGAACGCGAATGTGCCGGTGGCGCAAACCCCGCTCAACCAGGCAGATGTCACATAATCCACAGCATCCGCAGGCTTCACCCCGTCCTTGTACTGCACCTTGAATTGTACCGCCGCGAGAGCATGGTGAAACGTCATCTCCACTGCACCTGTCCCCTGAGAAGACGGAACCCTCTCCTCGTATGCCACCATCAGGTCAAGATTGTCAACGAAGAGGCTGAAACCGTCAAAGGTCAACAGGTCCGAAGACGAGGTGGTGTGAGGAGAATATTTATACGGATACCAGGCCCTGAACTTGTAGGTCGAGCCACGGTTCCATGTCTCGTACTCTTTGGAACCATCAACGTATGATTCGTGCCCATAGTAGAACCAGCCGACAGGAGTGGAACTGTAATATGTCACAGACTGAGGCTGATTCTTGAAAACCTGCGCGCCGCTCTTCGTGGCATATACACCGAACTTCTGGCCATCCGACTCCATCTTATCGGAGAAATTAGCCAAGGCCCTGGTATCCTGCCCCTCCCCTACCGAGAAAGCCATCGGCCCGCCGTCCTGGTCAACAGTCACCTTGGCGCATGAAGCCACGGCCAACAAGCACAGAACCAATATGTTGATGCCGCACCTCATGCGTCAATACTGAATGCTGTCCGAGCCTTTCACGACCCAGTCCTCGACGCTCTGACCGCCGAATATTATCGGTTGGTCACTCGTGCCGAATGATATGGTATAAATATAATGCCGCCCCGGCTCGAAAGACGTGGCCTTGGTGGAGAGAACATACAAATTTCGGGTCGCCGTCTGAACTTCGTTTTTTTCGTTGATATAATTGATGGTTATCAACGGATAGACTCCACCGTCACGCTGTCCAAAAGACTGGGGAATGACGAAGACCGAACCGACCTCCACCACGTCAAGGGTGGAGATGTCCTTTGAATTGTCGGCAAGAGTCTGGCTGCCAAGGCTCGTTGTTTGAGGTGTCCACTGCGGAGTTGCCGAGTACTTGTATGAAGCTGTGAGATAAAGGTTTCCAAGGCTTATGCCGGTGATGGTGACCTTTTTCCCGTCGGTGAACTCTTTCTCAAGGGTCGCCCGGACAGTGACTTTGGAGAGAGCGTGGCGGAAAAGGGTCGGAACGCCGTTGAGACCATAGGTGGTCTCAGCTGCCGTCTTGTCCGTGGCAGGGTCTGCGACCAGAAAGTCGCATTGGCTCGCTATGTTATAGTCCGTGAGAGACACACCGTCCTTGCCGCAGCTGACTGTACCGGCATTCTCCGGCAGCGTGTAAGGGCTGTAGGCGAAGAAACTCAGCGCCCCGGCCTTGGGCCAATAGTATTTGTGCGACGTCGACTTCCACTGCCCGTCCGAGTGACTTATCTTCTCCGCTGAGGTGGCGCCGATATACGGGATCGCCTCATCTTTGTCCTTTGCCCAAGTCTTTCCGGCAGGCAGATACCAGGCCCACGCGCCGAAAGGCTGCGTGATGTCGTAGGTGGACTTGGTGCGCGGGGTGGAAGTCTGCGCCGGCTGCACGGCAGGTTCCGGAGTTTCGCTTGAGGCTGTGGCAGCAGAACCTCCGCGCGGAGTCTTCACCGAGACCACGCAGTAGCTCACCTCCGTCTGGATTTCGGGCACATCAAGCTCCGCCCTTGCGCAGGAGCCCAAGAGCATGATGGTTGCGAAAAGTGGCGGCAGGATGATTCTGTTCATTGATGTCGGGCAGTGTTTTTGTGCGGTGGCGGATAAGTGTTTAAAAATCAGAGTTTTGGCTATATGCCCTCCGCTCATTTCGCCGGAGGACATATAGCTAAAATATTGTTTAGCAGAAAGTTACGCGCCACCTCTTTTACAAGGTGATGTCGTATCCCTGCTCTACCCATTCTTCTACAGCCGGATCCCAAAGAATCTCATCGAGACCGATAGTGATGGTAAGTGTGTATTTCTTGCCGGCAATCCAATTGTCCTTATAGATATCCTTAAGCGGTTTTTTCACTGTTACTGTCTCAACGACAGGCGTTCCAGAATAATTGGTTGTAACATTATATACGATCTCAATTACCGGAGTTGTGGAATCAAATTTCTGAGGCAAAACTATACTATAGTCAGTAATAGTAATCTTGTTGTCTTGACCGTCATTTGTAAACTCGACAGCATCAGTATTGTTAACGAGTGGCATTTCCTCTGCCACAGACCAATCTGACCATACGTTTTCTGGTGTATTTGCACTAACTGATCCTTGCGTATAGTTACCGTTGGTCATGACGTTCTTGAGGGTTATACTCTTCATAGCAAACTTCTCGTTGTCGGTATACGCCTTATCAGTCTTGACTTTAAACGCAAGGTTAGAAAGGACATGATGAAACAATGTAGGCACACCAACTGTATAATATTGACTCGGGACAGTATTGGATTTTTGGTCTTTTTTTACCTCTGCAACCATAAGATCTTTATTCTTATTGGCTTTTGCGTCATAGCCCACGACCTTGATACCGTCTGTTGCTGTACAAGTAAGAGTCCCTCCATTGTTAACTATTTCCGGGGTGTCTGTATCATCAGTCCAGGCGAAGAAAGTCAGATTCCCCTGTTTAGGCCAGTAGTAGGTAGTATTCTTGTTTTTCCAGATTCCTTCAGAATTCTTTTCAATAAGCGAACTGCTTATGTACGACTTTGCATCATTTTCAAGATCGGCCGTATCCCAACTTCCACTCTGAAGGAAATAGGCATAAGAGTAGAATTTGTGGGAAAACTCTTTTTGCGACGCTGTCGGAGCCTTAGTTTTCACCCCCCCACCACAGTCTGGAAGGTAATTTCTTGAGGGTCAGAGGATGCCGGGCGCACCTCGTTTTTGGAGCAGGCGGCAAGGGTCAGAAGGGCCGCAGCTGCGAGAATGTGATAATTTTTCATCATCAGGATTTAATATTTTAAACTGTTAATCGTTATATGTCAATATCATGGTGTTCATCGTCCCAGTCGTCCACCGAAGGGTCGAAGCCGCCTCCCGTACCCGGATTCTCCGGCGGGTCTATCTTTATCACCTCGTCAAGCAGAAGCCAGTGGTGCTTGACACAGTTCTCCGAAAGGAAGAGATTCGAGATGTCGAATGTCTTCTGCACGGTGCGCCCGTCTGTCGTGCGCAGGTCGAAAGTGACCTCAAGTCCGTTCTCCGCGCCCTCCGGACGGCCGAAAGTGTTGAATATCGCACAGATGACCGGCTCTCCCTTGTCCTCGCTCTTGAGCAGCGAGAAGCAGACAGCCGACTGCGGATCATCTATCCTCTGTCCGAGCGAGATATAGTTGCCGCTGGACATGCCGGAAAGCACTGCCGTAGCTGAAGACACGTATTGCAAGCCGTCCACTTTGATCTGAAGATAGTAACTCTCGACCACAGAACGGCACTCGGATTCTATGACATGCACTCCCGTATGAGGCGGTATATATTCATCAGGCTCTCTTGCAACCACCAGATGATCAGGCTCATACACCACCGGCTCTCCCGAAGGCACCTTGGTGGCGAACTTGCTGGCCACGCTCTCCGGGACGGCCGTGGCATAAGCCTGCGAAGTCTCCCAGCCATACGGATCCCGGATCTGCGTTGTCTCCGTCCCGAAATTATAGGCAAGCATGCGATATGATCCCGGGGCCACGGAAACTTCCCCTCTGAAGACAGTCTTGCCGTCTTCATCAGTCTCGCGGGAACTTATATACGATTCCGTGACGACAGCACCGCCGTTCTCATCAAAGAACAGCACATGCATCACCTCCGGATCAATGGTCGGCACAGGAATCTTGTCGTTGTAGATGTCGCAGGTGACGTTCTGGATGCCGTCGAGGTTGACCCTGACCTGCACCCGAGTGCGGAAGTCCTGGTCCTCAAGCGGCCGCCTCTCGCAGCCCGAAAACAGACAGCCCGAAAGGCAGAGCACAAAACCGGAAGCCAGCCTCAAAAAACCGTGACGCAAACTTCTCATCTCCTGACCCTCCTGCGAATAGTTATCGGCACCACCAGCGAAGCCTTGAGCTTGGTCGGTCCGAAATATGACAAAACCCCCGTGCGGAACGGATCCCGGTAGAGGTGCTCATACCCTGACCCCGGCTCATAGTGCCACCAGTCACTCCGCATGAATCCTAGCGAAGCCGAGAGCTCCAGATTGCACCAACTCCACAGAGGCATCGCATAACCGTAGGTCAATCCCGCCGACCAGAACTCTCCCTGCCAGCAGAACTTCGTATCCCACTGGAGGTCATATTTCCCGGACATCCCGTAAACCCCGAGGAAATGCCCGGACAGCCTGTCGTGAGCGTCGGTCCTGGCGAACCACCAGCGCGGTTCGATGCCCATCTCCCAGATCTGGAAACAGTATTTGTTGCCGTTCGGGCCCCAGTTCCACCACGGGAACACATCCTCGACGGCCACAGAGAAGCTATCCCCAAGCGGCACTTCCAGCTCGAAGTTGAGAGCCGTCACCGCGTCGTATAGCAGGTTGGTCTTCAACGCGAGAATGGTACGCCTGTCCCAATATTCATATACAGTGCGAGGGGCCATCTCCCCAACTTCCGCCGGCAGCAGCACAGAAGGGACGATGGCGGAAAGGGGACTTACAGCCCCGAAAACCGGACGGGTCTCATGCCAGTCAAGGCTCACGAACGAACGGCGCATATACGGAAACCATTCCCGAACAATCCGCCGCCACAGCCCCGGGTACGCCCTCTTGATGAGAACCTTCTTGGCATCAGCCCCTACGGACGAATCGATTATCTCAAGCAGCCTCGACCTCTGTGCCTCAGTCAAAGTTGTATCTGTCAACACGCGAGCCCTGAAAAGGTGCCAGGACTCCCCGTCAGCATCCACGCTGAGACGGTCCCCGAGTTCCGGGTGGGCAGAAAGAATATACAGGCTCATGGTAGCGGCACGCCTCTGTGCGAGCCGGGCATTGTAGGCCGACATTCCCTCAGGGGAAGAATAAGAGACAAGTCCCACACTGTCAATCCGTTCCAACCCTATAGCCGCAATGCTGTCCGACAGCTCACGGAGTCGCCTGCCAGTATTCATATATAAGGTATCAAGGGTGGATTTGTCCCAACGGAAATCAACTGTAAACTCAGCATTGCGCTGCTGCGCAGATGCAAGAATCGGGGAGAACAGGCCAACGACAAAAAGCGCAAGGCAAAATCGCCTCACACTACCATGAAAACGACAATCCCGATGATTGTTTGCCAATAACATAGTCAAGCTTGCATATACTCCATCTCGCCACTCCCCTCACGTCGTCTCTTACCAAGAGACGACAAAATGGGGCTGCAAATATAATACCTTTATTTTTAATCCCAAACACCATGCAAGGTTAATTTTACCCCCCCCATTAACTATTTGATTTATAATCATATATTTCAATTGTCGTCTCTTGGTAAGAGACGAACATTCAGAGGAATGCGATTACTGAATATGAAAGACATCACAGAAGCCAAAAGGCTGTCCACAGGTCGGTCCATCAAATCCGGCTTGAGGAGTTTGCCGTATTCAGTAGTGTTGACCTTTTTCCTCTGTCTCAATGCCTCAGCACAGGATTCCACGCACTCCGCTGCAACCGGGCACAACAATTCCGTCCCGGACAGCTTGTCCCGGGAGAGAATCATCCACAAAACCGGCATAAAGCACGAGGCCGGATTCTCTGTCAATTTCCGTTGGGACGATGCCGTCATACGCCCCGAATATATGGGCACACGGGAAAGCCTTGAGGCACTTGCCGATTCCATCAATTCCATAGGGGGCGGGAAACTGGACAGTCTCAGCATCATTTCATACTCTTCGCCGGAGGGACGGGCGGCGTACAATGCCAAACTTTCCGAGCGGCGGCGTGCGGCCATGTTCCTGTACCTGAGTTCCCGTTTTCCGGAACTCTCAGACAAGATGCGCACTTCGGCTGATGGCGAGTCCTGGCAGCTTTTCCGCGCAAAGGTTTTCTCCGACAGCACATTGACCGATACGCAACGTGCACGTTTGCTTGAGATTATCGATTCTCCGCTCCCGGCGGACCGAAAGAAGACCCTCATCAAGTCCTGGGACTCCGGACTGTGGCGGCGGATTGTCCGTCATTGGTTCGTGGACATGAGGCGTTCTTTCATCAACCTTTCATGGACAGAGTTCCGCTTCGATGAGACTGAGATGCTGGCTCTCGGGACTACGCCCGCCTATTTGCTTGAGGCTCCATCCGGAGGCCCGGCACCTCGCACCACTTATGAATACTGGGACTATCGTACAATATTGGCTCTCAAGACCAACCTGCTGTATGATGCTGTGACGGCTCTCAATTTTGAGATGGAAGTGCCGCTTGGGGAAAAATTTTCCGTGGCCGTCGAGGATGTGTTCCCGTGGTGGAACTGGGGCCCGAACGGCAACAAGTACTGTTTCCAGATCTGGGAGATGGGCATCGAACCGCGCTGGTGGTTCGCCAGGACCGACGCTCGCGACAGGCTGTCTGGGCATTTCCTCGGGGTTTACGGAATGTCGGGGAAATATGACCTCCAGTGGGATACGAAGTTCTGCTGGCAGGGAGAGTTCTGGTCGGCGGGATTGACCTATGGCTATGCGCTGCCTCTGTGGAGTTGGTGCAATCTGGAACTCTCAGCTTCGCTGGGATTCATGCGGAGTGACTGGCGGCACTATGAGCCGGGGTTAGGGTATGAGCACCTCTATCGGGATCCGTTCCGCACGGGGGTGTTGTCGTATTTCGGGCCGACCAAGCTCAAGGCTTCGCTGGTGGTGCCTATAACTTTGCGAAGGAGGGTCGGGAGATGAGAAGTTTGCGTCACGGTTTTTTGAAGCTGGCTTCCGGGGCTGCGCTATGCGTGCTTTCGGGCTGTCTGTTTTCGGGCTGCGAGAGGCGGCCGCTTGAGGACCAGGATTTCCGCACACGGGTGCAGGTCAGGGTCAACCTCGATGGCATCCAGAACGTCACCTGCGACATCTACAACGACAAGATTCCTGTGCCGACCATCGACCCGGAGGTGATGCATGTGCTGTTCTACGACGGAAGCGGCATTGCCACAGAGAGTTATATTTCCTCGCGCGAGGAGGACTCCGAGGGGAAGACGGTGATCTCGGGAGAGGTCTCCGTGGCCCCGGGATCATATCGCATGCTTGCCTATAATTTCGGGACGGAGACCACGCTCATCAGCGGTCTCGGCTCCTACGAGGGAGCATTGGCAAGTGCAGCGGCCGTGTCAGAGACCATAGCATCGCGATACAAGGCTTCCACCGGAGAGGAGGGCATGGTCGTATACGAGCCTGACCATCTGGTGGTTGCACGTGAACCTGACGAGGTGATCCCTCCGCACACTGGTCTCTATACCATTGAGGCAGAGTGCCGCACCGTGGTTGAGAGCTACTACCTGCAAGTCAAGGTGGACGGGCTGGAGTACGTCTCCGGGGCGCAGGCCTGGCTGTCGGGGCTTGTGGAGAGCAACAACATAGCCGAGGACAGACGTTCCGGCCTGCCGGGAGTGACGGAGTATATACCGCTTCTGAAGAGCGACGACAAGGGAGAACCTGTCATCTGCGCGGTGTTCAACACTTTAGGTCGCATCGACGGCTCGACCAACGAGCTCAAGGTCACATTCGACCTCAAGACCACAGACGGGAAGTCAGTGCGCAAGACATTCGACATATCGGACCTGTTCCTCACGGAAAACTGCATCAAGCACCATTGGCTGCTGCTCGACGAGGTCATCAAGATAGACCCTCCGAAAAACGCCGGGGGCGGCTTCGACCCTTCGGTGGACGACTTGGACGATGAGCACCATGACATATTGATATAGAAAACAACAGCTATAAAAAATAAAACGATGAAAAAAACCTATCTTATTATCGCGGCGACGGCGCTGGTAGCGCTCTCAGCCTGCACGAAGAACGAGGTGCGCTCGATTTCCGACGAGCCCTCACAGATCACCTGGCAGACCGTCATCGGTCCGAAGAGCACCAAGGCTCTGGTCGATGGAAACACTTTCGCGACGGACTACAAATTCAAGACCTATGCATTCTACAATGACAACAAATCAACTTGGCCGACAGGGGCGAGTCTGTATATTGACAATGCGGAGGTTTCGTATCATAAGGATGCGGTTTCTCCGTTCGTTGAGAATTCATGGCACGCCGACCAGGTGTACTACTGGCCGAAAGGAGGTTCGCTGACGTTCATTTCGTATACTCTTGCCGACAATGATGCGAATGGGAATGCTAAATATCCAGATGGCGTCAAATGCACCGCTGATAAAGGCCTTGAAGTGACCGAATACGATGTGAATACTAATAAGAATCTCGACTTCATGGTGGCCGACATCAAGTCCGGGCAGACAACAAACACCACCAGTGAGGCAGGTGCGGCAACAGGGGTTCCGACCGTGTTCCGCCACACCCTCACCCAGATCGTCAAGTTCAATGTGAAGACTGATAAAGATTATAAAGGAACAACCCTCGCAAAAGGAAGCAAGGTCGTAACCGTCAATTCAATCAAGGTAGTGAATGCTTTCAGCAAAGGTAACTATCAGATGACAAATAACGCTAGCACGAGAACTGAATCATGGAGCAGCTTAAGTGAGCAGCGCTCTTATGAATACGCCGAATATGAAAATGGCGCAATCAAGGGGCAGGAAGTCACCACCGCAGGCGTTGATTTGACCAACGAGCAGAAAGCTTTCATGCCGCAGGAATTCGCCAAACCGGATTACTCAACCGCAAGCACAAAAGAAGCAGCGATCCAGGCTGTCCCTCATATCGAGTTCTCATATAAGATCGACACCTACACCAACGCTAAAGATTTCTCAACGGACAATGTCACTGAGTACGTCGCCCTCAGCGACATCAACACCGAAGGTTGGGGCATCAACAAGAAGATCACCTACAACATAACCATCAGCCTCGCTGGTGCACAGAACGAGTTCATCATCTACTGGGATCCTACGGTAGAACCGTGGGATGACACCAACAGCAGTTACGACTACACCATCTAAAAAGCGATAGCGCATAACAGCCTATCAACCAACATTTTAGCTATATGTCCTCCGGCAAAATCAATGGAGGACATATAGCCAAAATATTGACCATCAAACATTTATCCGCCACCACCTGACACGATGAAGAAAAGCATACCACCACTTCTCGCAGTCCTCGCTCTGCTGAGCGCCTGCGCCAAGGTCGAGACCGCCCCAAGCAGTCCCGACGGCATGGCCATATCCTTCTCCCCGATCCTCGGCAGTGTCAGGACCAAAGCAGGCACGGACGCAGATGGGAAATCCGGTGCAGGGATTATGACCAAGGCTGATGCGGCAACGCCTGGCGAGAACTTCCAGTTCTACTCGAATGCCTGGTATCTCCCGGACGGCAAGACTTGGGACAACAACAAGGCGGACGCAGAACTCTATATCGACAAGGCGAAAGTGAAATACTATAACGCTGATGTCACAGTTCCCCCGTTTGCAGCCAACTCTTGGCATGCCGATCAGGTGTACTACTGGCCACGTGGCGGAAGTCTGACTTTCCTGTCGTACAGCTGTTTATCAGGAACGGTATTCTTCCCCTCTGCTATCACGCAAGGGAGTTTCTCCAAAGTCGAATTAGATCCAGAGAAAGGGTTATCTATAAAACCCTTCCCTACCGAAACAACCTGCGGTCAAGATTTCGACCTCCTTGTAGCCGACTTCGCCAAGGACAGACGTGCCAACCTCAACGGTGTTGTCCCCACCCTCTTCAGGCACAAGCTCGCCCGCATAAGTTTTTACGTGAGCCAAGAGGAAAAAACGACCCAAGACGAAATCGTATGTTAGCAGTCAATTTTTGGACT
>DJOT01000039.1:0-44787 GCA_002439095.1 Bacteroidales bacterium UBA6431
TTTCATCGAACTCACGTTAATTTATTGTCAATATAGACCACAGCTTGTTTTTCGTACGTCTTCTTTTGCTCTTCAGCATTATATCCTAAGTCGCTGCTATATAATTTGGATCCAGTTAGGTCACCAGTATGAACCTTATCGTCAGCTTTTGTGCTATTGAAGTATATATAATACTTAGCTCCTCCTGCTGATGGGTAAGCATCTGTTTTTAAGCTAACCGCTGATTTTTCTGTTTCATCATTGCCGATAACCTCAAATTTGCAGCCGTTAAAGGTGACTTTATATGAAACCGTTGTTTTCTCCCTGTAGGTATACAAAAACTTGCTTGCCGCTTTGAATACACAATTATCAAAAATGTACTCATCGGCTGTGTAAGTCTGGAGATTATAATGATCTTTTGACTCCTGAACAAATGTGCAGTTCTTGAATGTTGCCTTTGCCCCAGTGTAAGCAAACTGTCCAACAAGAGTGCAGTCCTCGAAGTGCAGTTCTTTTGCATGTGCAAAGCCTTTATAGTCGCCATTAGTAGAAACTATCTTCATGTTTTTGAAAGTGGCTGATGCACCCTTCAAAGAATAGTCTGTTCCGTATTCTGATCCTTGTTGATCTGTGCCAACCTTGTACGAAGTTTTGTCTATCCCATTGCCTATGAATGTGATGGAGAGATCCTTGTCTGCTGCCACGTTCTTATTATATAACGTATAATCTCCGTCAGCTATTTTCAATGTTACTTTTGCTCCTTTTTGTGATGAAGAAAGGACAGTTTCCAGCCCCTCCTGTGAGGTGACTGGGGTCACACCTTCCTTGGTGACAACGTAGGTGGCAGGGTTGTCTGAGACTTTGGTGGATTGGTAACCGGAGGCTACGAAGTTGCCGCCGAGGTTGTCATCTCCAGTAGAAGGGTCATAGTTGATGAATGTTCCGCCTGTTACAGTGATCGTACTTTGTGGTGTACCATTATTCTTGTTAAGCACATAATACTTGCCGTTCCATGGTTGTTCGGAGCTGAATGTGCCCCCATTAATCACAATGTCTCCACCATAGGCATACACACAGGAATTAGCCAAACCGTTTGCGTCTTTCCCGACAGAATACTCGCCACCATTAATAGTGACTTTGCCTCCTTGAGCCGCCCATACAGCTACATTGTCTCCTCCTGTTCCTCCATATACACTGCCTTCACCATTGATTTCAAGATCTCCTGAAACACGTATGGCTGCGTCTGTACCCTTGTTCGTTATCTTTTTTCCGTTGAGGTTGAGAACTACACTTTTTCCTGCGGCGAGATCAAGAGCCTTGTCAATATCAATATCAGAGGTGAGTGTGGCGGAGCCGCCGTTCTTGAAGATGGCCTGTAGAGCAGATGTGGTGCTGATCATCCCCACGTTGTTGTCGCTTTCAAATCCAGGCTCAACTACGATGTTGAAGTTCTGGGTGGAGGTGAGGAGGGAGCCGTAGATGTTGGTGCGCCAGTTGGCCTGGAGAGGGGCGTTAGGCACAACGATGTCAGCATCCTGAAGACCGTCCTTGGTCAGGGTAATGTTGTGGATGGATGACTTGTCCTTGCCAGCAAGCACGTAAGTTGTGGCGAGGTAACGGTAATCAGCACCGCTTATAGAAAGTTTCTCAGACTCGGCTGGGATAGTGTTTGCTGCAAAAACAACATCGGCAGAGCCTGCAACAGAAGCGTCAGCAAAGTTGAGAACCTTTGCCGCTCCGCTGACCTTGATGCCGGTCTTGGTGACAGCCCCACCTGCTTTTTCGAAATCTTCCCACTCAGCAGCAGTAACCCCGAAGTTAATCTGGGCGAACGGCCTTTTAAGTTTAACTTCCTCAGTCTTGTCTCCTGTGACCTTATATGACGCCACATAGTTGTAGAATGCATCGCGGGTCTCATCATTGGCAAGAGCGTCCGTATAATCCACAGTCAGAGTCTTCTTGTCAGCATCAACGGTATAGCCCTTGACACCATCCTTATATGCCCAGAAAAGGAACTGATAGGTCTTGCCGGTGACGAGCGTGGCGGAGAAGGTGGCCTTGCCTCCATTCATGTTCTCAACCTTGTCAAGGGCTGCAATATGTTTGCCGGCCTCATCATAGATGTAGCAGGCGACCTTGTCCACGGTGTTGCCGTCTGCGATGACCGCCTTGGTGCCGATGAGCGGCGAGGTGACGCTGAAGTTGACAGTGGCCTCATTGCCTTCGGCTGTCCCGTTCAGCTCCTTGGTGCAGGAGGCGGCTGCGATCCCTGCGAGGGCCGTCACTGCGAGAAGTTTAAAAATGTTCTTCATAAATTATTGTTATTAAAGTTGTTGATAATTAGTCTATCCTTATGTCGAAGTTTCCGTCGAAGCCCGGGTCCACCCCGATGCCGCCTCCCACTTCCTGCGTGAGGAAGCGGCCCCGCACCGTGGTAAGGTGGGCCCTCTTGAGCGGCACTTCTATCGAGCCGCTGCGTGAGAGGGTTTCCCCGGAAGTGTTCTGGAGTTCCACGGCCATCATCACCGAGGCTTCGGTCCCGTTGGTGAGCACATAGTCGAATCCCAGCAGGGCTTCGTTTTCCCCCGAAGGGGTGATCTCAGAGTTGAGGCTGACTCCGACCGACGAGTCGAACGGCCTGGCCGTGAAGATGTTGTACGCTGACGGGAGATACCCGGTGTAGCGTAGGTAGACCCGGTAGGCGGAGAAGTCGATGTCCGCCGCCTTAGGATTCTCGACATCCGCTTTGCGCGCCTCCATCACCTTGGTGATGAAGTCCTCGAGGTCGGTGGAGATGAAGCGAACCTTGGCAAGAGGCCTTTCGAGTCTGACCGGCACGACCGTCCGCGCGCCTGACCTGCCCCGTGCGACAGAGGCCTCGGCCGTGCCCCGGAATGCGTCCTTGTAGTCGGTGCACTCGCGTCCGCTGCAGTCCAGACGTATGTCGGAGAAGTCATCTATGTCATAGAAAGCCCCCGTCCCGTCGGCTCCGGAAAAGTCTGCCCATACGGCGAAGAGGTACTTCCCCTCGGGGATGCTCAGCTTGAACTCCGCCTGTTTCTCGAACTGCGTCCCGCGCAGGAAAGTCTGGCTGTAGCGCGGAGTCTGTTCGGGCGAGCCGTCCGGCAGGAGTCTGTACGCCCTGACGGTATAGCGTGCAAGCCAGTCCTCCCGCGAGCCGGCCTTGGTATCGTATATTATGGTCTTGTAATCCCCGAAGCCCGAGAGGTCGAGATCCAGGACTACGGTGACTCCGGCGGGCTCGCTGTCCGGCCACTCGTGTATGCTGCAAGCCGATAGGGCAAACAGCGCCGAGACGAGGATAAGCGGGTATTTCAAAAACCTTCTCATCTCAGCGGAAATTTATAAGTGATTGAAATGCAGGCGTTGTCCAAACCGGTCCATGTGGTGCTGCCGCTTCCTGCCCAGGCCCCGCCCGGCTCGTTGTAGAAACGGTCATAATCAATGGAGTAAACGCCCGCGCCGAGCGAGAATTCGAGTTCCCAGCGCGAACCGCTCCCGAGAGGAAGCCTGTAGCCTATGCCGAGCCCGCCGCCCATGAGAGGGGAACGCCCGTCCTTGTCCTGATAGCGCCAGTCGCCGCCCGTGGCCACGTTGAACCATGCAAGGCCGAAGTGCGCCCCGGCGAAAAGCCCCCGGACACGGGAGAAATTGTAGCGCAGCTCCGGCTGGATGGCGAAGTTGCGGAACTTGACGGTGCTGCTGAACCAGTCGAGGGCGGAGTAATGTACAGGAAAATGCAGCGAGACAGGACCGACGAGGTCAATCTCCGCAGCCACATTGCCGCTTAGCAGGAAGAGTTCGGGGATGTTGGTCTTGACACGGAGAACCCTCCCGCCGCGCGGGGAGGAAAGGGATTCGGCCTTCCCCTCCGGCTGTGAGAGATCCGGCGTGCACCGGAGCACGGCCGCATCTTTTGTCAGAGCCTGAGAAGCCGAAATCCAAGGAAGGTCGGAGAGTCTCCTCTTGACGCTGACCCGGAAAGCCCGCTGATCGGGTAAATACTTAAGTTCTAGATATTTCCATGTTCTCCCCCCCCCCTATGCGTCTGAGTGCGGCTTCCTTGCCGCGCGCTCCGAGGGAGTCGGAACCCATGATTGCGAGAGCCTCATCCCGTCCGGCGAAATCACTGCCTGCCGCAACGGAATCAGAAATCTCCAGCCAACTGTGAGCCGTGGCAGAAGAGGAAGTAGGGGCGAGCCTGCCACGGAGGAATTCCGTCATCGTGGCGAGACGAGCCTCGGCGAGACGGGTATTGAGCCGCGAAGGGCCCTCGGGCGAGGCTCCGGCGCTGAAGTCCACGGCGACTATTTCCCAAAGTCCTGACTGCCTGTCTTCCTCTATGCCACGCAAAAAGGCCTCCAGACGGATGCCGTTCTCCCTGAACTCCGGATCGTACACTGACGAGCCGAGGCGGAAGTACACCACGTCGGATTTCTCAAGATTTTGCTGTGCACGGGCGCAGAGGGCAGAAGTCACCAACATCAACATGATCAGGAAGCTTCTGACTGTCCCCGTCAGCCTTTGTGAGAGGCTATTGGCCATAGGACTTTATCGCTTGTTTTCCAATTCCGGACGCAAATTTTAAAACATTTCTCATGAAATGCAAATTTTTCGCGGTTCATTTCGGTTCATGGCATCCTTTCTGATAATTTTGTTAATTTTGTAGAATTGTCCGGGAAGTAAAACCACAGCCTCCCTGGATCGAATAAAATGAAAGCCATAAATAAACTGACGCTCATCGCCCTGTCCGCCGCAGCGCTGGCCGGCTGCTCCCGCGATGCCGGGCTCGAGAACTACAAGTCGCTCTGCCGTGACCATATATATGCTGACTATAAGCAGATGTACCGTGAAGGTGGCCGTGGCGCCTTTATCCATCCTTTCCTCACGCCGGGCAGCAAGAGCTACTCCAATGTCCTTTGGGACTGGGACTCGTATTTCTGTGATGTGGCGCTGAGGCAGATTCTGGAGGACACCGGGAACGAGGAGGACAGGGCGGAGGCTCTGGTGTATGAGAGAGGCTGCGTGCTCAACTACCTTGAGTATACGGACGCTTCCGATGGCTATATGCCTATAGTCATAGACTCCAATACCGATCCGCGTCTCATCAAGCCTGAGGATATCACATCCACCAATATGCACAAGCCTGTCATCGCGCAGCATGCGGCTTTCCTCACCCGTCAGTCCGGAGGTGACGCCGGATGGCTCAGGGAATACTTCCCGAAAATGGAGGCGTTCATCCGCAATTACATGACTTTGCACCGCGACTCCGCCACCGGGCTGCTGTATTGGCAGAACGACCTTGCCATCGGAGTCGACACCGACCCTTCCACATTCTACAGGCCAGATAAAAGTTCGGGTTCGATATTCCTGAACTGCTTGATGTATAGGGAATTACTTGCGATGTCCTATCTTGCCGAGCAGCTCGGACTGGACAAGGGGAAATATGACGACATGGCCGAATCCCTCGCGGAAGCCGTGAGAACATGGTGCTGGGACGAAAAGGACGGGTTCTATTATTCGGTTGATCTCAATCTCCGTCCGGTGGATCTCAAGCCTCAGATAATATTCGGACATTCCATGATCCTTCACAAGGGGGCGCCGCGTGCGTATCCATGTCTGATACAGAGGTTTGGAGTCTGGTCGGGATTCATGGCGATGTGGTCCGGGATAGCCACGCCGGAGCAGGCGGAGCGGATGGTGAGGGAGAACCTGCTCGACCCGGAGACATTCAAGGGGGAGTACGGGGTGCGCACCCTCTCCAAAATGGAGAAAATGTACAGCATGGCCGCCACCCATAACCCGTCCAACTGGTGTGGGCCGGTCTGGGGCATATCAAACTACCTGACTTTCTGCGGCCTGCTCAACTACGGATTCGACAGGGAGGCAAAGGATCTTGCCGAGGCCACGGTGCGGCTGTTCGGCCGGGATCTTGAGAGTTGTGGGGCGCTCCACGAATATTACGATCCCGATAGCGGAGAGCCTATAATCAACAAAGGTTTCCAGAACTGGAACTATCTTGTCCTCAATATGATAGACTATCTTGACGGACGGGGGAGCGTAAGCCCGTTCTGACCCTTATTTCTGCCTGAAGTAGATCTGGACAGGACAGCCGGTGAGGCTGAAACATTTGCGCAGCTGGTTCTCGACGAATCGCCTGTACGGTTCCTTGACATATTGCGGAAGGTTGCAGAAGAACGCGAAAGCCGGGAAGCGTGTAGGCAGCTGGGTGATGTATTTGATTTTCACGTATTTCCCCTTCCATGCCGGCGGCGGTGTCTCCTCCACTATAGGGAGCAGCGCCTCGTTGAGGCGTGCTGTAGGAATCTTGCGGCTGTAGTTGGCATAGACTTCTGTGGCTGCGCTGAGCACGTCCTGGATGCGCTGCATGTTAAGCACTGAGGTGAAGATCACAGGCACATCGTTGAACGGTGCCAGACGCTCCTGAAGGGCCTGCCGGTACTCTTTCATCGTATTGGAGTCCTTGGTGAAGAGATCCCACTTGTTGACCACGACCACGCAGCCCTTGCGGTTGCGGACGATGAGGTTGAAGATGTTCATGTCCTGGGCCTCCATGCCGCTCGTGGCATCGATCATCAGGATGCAGACGTCGGAGTTCTCGATGGCGCGGATGGACCTCATCACGGAGTAGAACTCCAGGTCTTCGTGGACCTTGGCCTTGCGGCGTATGCCGGCCGTGTCCACGAGCATGAACTCGAATCCGAACTTGTTGTAATGGGTCTCGATTGAGTCGCGCGTTGTGCCGGCCACCGGGGTGACGATGTTCCTTTCCTGCCCCAGAAGGGCGTTGGTAAGGGATGATTTGCCCACGTTAGGCTTGCCGACTATTGTGATGCGCGGCAGCCCGGCATACGGGTCGGGGGTCTCCTCCTCCTTGGGAAGCGCTGCGCAGACGGCATCCAGAAGGTCTCCCGTACCGCTTCCGTTGGCTGCGGAGATGCTGTAGATCTCCCCGAGCCCGAGAGAATAGAACTGGTAGGCGTCGAACATCTTGTCACCGGTGTCCACCTTGTTGACGCAGAGGATCACGGGCTTGCGGGTCCGGCGCAGGATGTCGGCAATCTCGGCGTCGTAGTCGGTGATGCCTGTGGCCGCTTCGACCATGAATATGATGAGGTCGGCCTCGTCGATGGCTATCTGGACCTGGGAGCGGATCGCGCTCTCGAAGACATCGTCCGAGTTGGTGGTGTAGCCGCCGGTGTCCACTACTGAGAACTCGCGGCCGCACCAGTCGCAGCGACCGTAGTGACGGTCACGTGTCACACCGGCAGTGTCGTCCACGATGGCCTTGCGCATTCCGACAAGGCGGTTGAAGAGTGTCGATTTGCCTACGTTAGGCCTTCCTACTATCGCTACTATGCTCATATAATTTACATTCTTTGCAGGCTTCCGTCTCTGTGCCGCCGCAGGACCTGCGCTGCAGCGCGGCATCTTCATCTTTATAGCAGCGGATGCCTCTCCTGCGCATCTCCTCGTTGGAGCCCACATCATAGTGCGGGAAGTCCTTCTTGCGGAAGAGGATGTTGAAGCAGAGCCCCACCACGCAAAGGAGCAGTATCACTGCCGTCAGGAGAAACACCGCCATAATTAATTAAAACACGAAATCTTTGCTGATGGACTCGTAGTTGTAGACCTTGTGGATCATGTCGGCAAACACCTTGGTCATAGTCACGATCCTGATCTTGGGGTCGTCCACGAGTTCCGGATGCGGAATGGTGTCGGTGACGAAGACTTCCTTGAGCGCGGAGTTGTGGATGCGCTCGATGGCGCTGCCGGAGAAGATTCCGTGGGTGGCGCAGGCGCAGACGCTTGCGGCCCCCTTGCCCATCAGCACCTCGGCTGCCTTGCACAGGGTTCCGGCGGTGTCGATCATGTCATCGACTATGATGATGTTCTTGCCCTCCACATCACCGATGGCCGTGATGGAGCCGACCACATTGGCCTTTTCCCTGGTCTTGTGGCAGATGATCACCGATGCGTCGAGCTCTTTGGCGTAGGTGTTGGCCCTCTTGGCCCCGCCCATGTCAGGTGCGGCTATCGCGAGGTTCTCGATGCCCAGGCTCTGGATGTACGGGATGAACACCCTGCTGGCGTAGATGTGGTCTAGAGGGAAGTCGAAGAATCCCTGGATCTGCTCGGCGTGCAGGTCGCAGGCCATCACCCGGTCTGCGCCGGCTGCGCGCAGGAGGTTTGCCACGAGCTTGGCCCCGATGGCTACGCGCGGACGGTCCTTGCGGTCCTGGCGTGCCCAGCCGAAGTATGGCATCACCGCGATCACCTTGTCGGCTGATGCCCTCTTGGCGGCGTCGATGGTGAGCAGGAGCTCCATCAGGTTGTCTGCAGGCGGAATAGTGGACTGCAGGATATAGACCGCCGCGCCGCGGACGCTCTCGGTGAACTGCGGCTGGAACTCTCCGTCACTGAAAGGTGTCACTTCAATCTTGCCAAGGTGCAGCTCCGGCTCGTCCGGATTCCTGAGCTGGTTGAAGTTGTCGAGGACTTTGCGGGCGAAATCCTCGGATGCCCGGCAGGCAAACAGTTCCAGTCTGTGTGAATGTAGCATAATTTTATATTTGGATATAAATTAAAGTGTGTCCAGTATGTCTCCGATGTGGTTGAGGATTTCTTCCCGTCCCATGCCCGTCTGCGATGAGCAGCAGAATATCTCCGGCAACTCCTCCCAGTCCTGCATGAGGATTTCTTTATCTTTTTCCACTTGTGCTGCGAGGGCGACAGGGCCTTTCTTGTCGCACTTGGTCATTATCAAGGAAAAAGGTATCCCGTGTTCCCCGAGTTCCGCGATGAAGTCCGTGTCTATCCGGGGAATGTCGTGTCTTGAGTCGATGAGTACGAACAGTGTCACGAGTTCCTTGGAGTTCATGATGTAGTCCCTGATCACCTCCGCGATGGCCTCACGTCCGGCCCTGTCTGTCTTGGCGTAGCCGTAGCCCGGAAGATCGACAAGATACCACCTGTCGTTGATGAGGAAATGGTTGATGAGCCTGGTTTTCCCGGGGGTCGCGGATGTCATGGCTAGTTTGCGGTTGTTGCACAGCATGTTGATAAGGGACGATTTCCCTACATTGGACCGCCCTATGAACGCGAATTCGGGCAAGCTCCTCTCCGGCTTGCCTGAGACTCTTGTGCTGCTACCAACGAACTTGGCCTCGGAGATTTTCATATAAAGGAATACTGCCTTCTTTAACGGCTGCAAATATAGCAAATCTTTGCCATTTTTCTTATTTTTGCCTGAGATGGACAGGGACTATATCGATTTGTTCGATCTTCAGCGCCTTATGCGTGAGGGTATCGGGGAACTCTTCCCCGGTAAGATTTGGGTGCGCGCCGAACTGTCTTCGGTGCAGGCCAAGGCCAACGGGCACTGCTACATGGATCTTGCCGGTAGCGAGGATGGCCGGGTCGTGGCGCGTGCCAAGGCTGTGATCTGGCGAAGCCGCTACCTCCCGCTCTCTGCCAAGTTCCGCGAGGCGACCGGGGAAGACATCAGACCGGGCATCGAGGTGCTGGTCCAGGTCATGGTGAGCTACAGCGAACTCTACGGCCTCACCCTGACAGTGGATGACATCGAGCCCTGCTTCACACTGGGGGCAGCCGAACTGCTGCGGCGGCAGACCATAGACCGTCTCGCCGCCGAAGGGCTGCTTGACCGGCAGAAGAGCCTCGCCCTGCCCGAACTCCCGAGACGTCTTGCGGTCATCTCGGCTCGCGACGCGGCCGGATACGGGGATTTCAAAAGGCATCTGGAAGACAATGAGTTCGGCTTTGCTTTTGATGTCCATCTGCTTGAGGCCACTATGCAGGGGGACGGTGCCCCGGCATCCATCTGCGATGCGCTTTCGCTGGCTGAGACGGCAGCAGTGCCGTACGATGCCATACTGATCCTGCGTGGGGGCGGTTCTTCGTTTGATCTCTCATGTTTCGATGACTACGGGCTGGCTTTCACCATCGCGAATTGCCCGTTGCCTGTGTTTACGGCCATCGGACATGAGCGGGACTACCATGTCGCGGACATGGTCGCGCATGATTTCGTCAAGACTCCGACGGCTCTTGCGGACAGGTTCATAGATGCCCTGGCATCTGAAGACGAACGCATCAGCTCATACAGCACCAGGCTTCGTCTCGCCTTTTCGTCAAGAATCTCCACGATGGGGGCGGCACTGGAGATGATGGCCGCAAGAATACGCTCCGCCGACCCCCGGGCCGTATTGTCAAGAGGTTATACCCTTGTCACCGACGGGCGCGGGGTTGTGCTGAAATCAGCCGCATCCCTGCGTGAGGGTGATATGATAAGTGTCCTGTTTGAAGACGGGACAATCAACGCAACAGTATATGGAAGAAAACTTTGACTACTCCAAGGCCATGGCCGAACTTGAACTTATAGCCGGGAAGGTGGAAGACCCTTCCACGGCCTTGGGTGATATTGAAAAATACATACGGCGCTCCGATGAACTCATCGCGCAGTGCCGGGAATATCTCAGAACCATGAAAACCATAACTGAAGATCTATGACAGCATGTAAACAAATCTACGAGACGGATCCGTGGCTTGAACCTTACAAGGGGGCGATAGATGCCAGACACAAGCATATTCTCTCCGATCTGGAGAAGCTCTCGCGCGGCGGCAGGCTCACCGATGCCGTCAACAACCACCTCTATTATCCGCTTCACCGCGAGGGGGATTTCTGGGTCATACGGGAATGGGCTCCCAACGCCACAAGGATCTATCTGATAGGGGAGTGCAATAACTGGAAACGTACTGAAGCCTATGCTTTCTCCCCTGTGGGCGAGGGCAACTGGGAACTCCGGCTGCCGGAGATGTTCCTCCGCCACGGCGACCTGTACAAACTGTGGATAGAGTGGCCCGGAGGAGGAGGGGAGCGGCTGCCGGCCTATGTGACCAGAGTGGTCCAGGATCCGGAGACTAAGATATTCTCCGCCCAGGTGTGGGCTCCGGCGCAGCGCTACGAGTGGAAGAGCCGCAAGCCAGGGCGCAGGCCGCATCCCCTCATATATGAGTGCCACATCGGGATGAGCTCCGAGCAGGAGAAAGTCTCCACCTTCGACGAATTCAGACGCACCGTGCTTCCGCGGGTCAAGTCTCTCGGCTACAATGTCCTGCAGATAATGGCGCTTCAAGAGCATCCGTATTACGGTTCGTTCGGGTATCAGGTCTCCAACTTCTTCGCTCTCAGCTCTCGGTTCGGCACGCCCGAGGAGTTCAAACATCTGGTCGACGAGGCCCACCGGCTCGGTATAGCCGTGGTGATGGACATAGTACACTCGCATGCTGTGGACAACGAGGCGGAGGGGCTCAGCCGTCTGGACGGCAGGGATGACCTTTACTTTTATTCCGGGCCGCAGGGACATCATCCGGCATGGGGTTCGAGATGCTTTGATTACGGCAAGGACGAAGTCAAGTATTTCCTCCTCTCCAACTGCAAATATTGGATGGAGGAATACCATATCGACGGTTTCCGCTTCGACGGGGTGACAAGCATGATTTACTGGGATCATGGTCTCGGCAAGGCGTTCGGGGACTATTCTCTCTATTTCGATCAGGGTGTGGATGAGAATGCTGTCAGCTATCTTGCTCTTGCCAACATGCTGATTCATGAGATTGACCCGGATGCTCTCACCATAGCCGAGGATGTGAGCGGCATGGCCGGGCTGGCCGCCCCTTTCAAGACAGGCGGTGTAGGCTTCGACTTCCGCATGGCGATGGGCATAGCAGACCATTGGATCAAGTGGATCAAGGAACTCCGTGACGAGCAGTGGAGCATGGGCGGCATCTGGTGGGAACTCACCAACAAGCGTTCTGACGAGAAGACCATCTCTTATGCCGAATGCCACGACCAGGCTCTTGTGGGCGACAAGACCATAATCTTCCGCCTGATGGACAAGGAGATGTACTACGGGATGGAACGCGGTTCGCAGAACATGACGGTGGATCGCGGCATAGCCCTGCACAAGATGATAAGGCTCGTGACCCTCGCCACTTGCGGCGGAGGCTATCTCAACTTCATGGGTAACGAGTTCGGGCATCCGGAGTGGATAGATTTTCCTCGCGAGGGCAACGGCTGGTCGTACAAGTATGCCCGCCGCCAGTGGTCTCTTGCCGACAATCCCGCGCTGCGCTATGGTGCGTTGCAGTCTTTTGACGCCGCGATGATCCATTATGTCAAGAAAGAGAAGATTCTCGATGACGTTCCTGTCCAACTATATGTCGATGAAGATAGGAAAGTCTTGATATTCAAGCGCGGAAATAGTATATTTGCATTCAATTTCAATCCGGCCGCCTCGTATGGGGATTTCAGGTTCGGAGCACCTGACGGCGAGTATGTCATGGCGCTTGATTCCGACGAGACCGAGTATGACGGGTTCTCGCGCCTTGGGAGGGCGGAAAGGCACTCCACCGTTGACGGGCAGCTCTCTCTGTATCTTCCGAGCAGAGTGGCGGTCGTACTGAAAAAATTATAAACGAAGATGGCATTCTTAAAATTCAACAAGTCTGAACTGGTCAATCTAGCCTATTCGCTCAAGAGGGAAATCATCTGTGCGAACAAGACCGGGGCATATTGCAATACGACCATCATCACCTGCAATACCCGGCGCTACCATGGGCTTCTGGCCGTCACCCTGGACCGTTTCGGGGGCGACCGTTACCTGCTTCTTTCCGCTCTGGACGAGAGCCTGATTGTGGACGGCAAGCAGTTCAACCTCGGAATCCATTGCTATGGAGACATCTATGAGCCGCGCGGACACAAGTACATTGTGGACTTTTGCGCGGATTCTGTGCCGCAGATCACGTATCAGGTGGGCGACATGCTTTTCAAAAAGACCATACTGCTCTCTCACGAGAGGGATCAGGTGATGGTCAAGTATGAGCTGCTGTCCTCTCCTACGCCGGTGAAACTGCAGCTCAAACCTTATCTTGCGTTCCGCAACATACACGCCCTCACGCATCAGAATCCTGAGGCATGCACAGAAGGCTCGGCCATACAGGGGGGAATGTCATTTAGGATGTATCCTAATTTCCCTGATCTCAATCTCCAACTCAGCGATGCGCGTGCCAAGTATACCGCAGCGCCTGTATGGAATCTCAATGTTACTTATTCTGACGAATATAGGCGCGGCTTCGACTGTCGCGAGGATCTTCTGGTCCCTGGCTTTTTCGAGATGACGCTCAAGCCTGGCGGTTCGGTGGTGTTCTCCGCATCGGTGATGCAGGAGGACCCTTCGGAGTTCAAACGCAAGTTTGCTTCCGGGGTCCGCGCGGCCGGGGAGATCACCGGCTACCGCGATCAGCTGCGTCGCTGTGCGGATTCTCTTATCACAGAGCACAACGGGCGCAAGAAGATAGAGGCCGGATATTCATGGATGTATACCGGACTTCTCAGGGAAACCCTGATTGCGCTGCCGGGACTCGCGCTCTATGGACTTGATAGTGCCAAGACATTTGAGGAGATACTCGACAACCTCATAGCTGACCAGCAGGAGCGGCTTTTCCGCAAAACCACTCAGGTTGAGGCTCCGTTGCTCATGGCCTCCTGCCTGCAGGATTACATAGCCTATGGCGCGGATCCGAAGGCGGTTTGGAAAAAGTATGGCATCATCGTCCGGGGCGTGCTTGAGAGTTACCTCCCGGGAGAGCGCGCGGAAGTGGCCATGCAGCCTAACGGCCTGCTTTGGGAGCAGAAGGACGGCACGGCCCTATCGTGGATGAACGCCTATGCTGAAGGACATCCTGTCACGGAACGTGCCGGCTATCAGGTGGAGACCAATGCGTTCTGGTACAATGCGATCTGCTTCGCTGTGGACATGGAGTCCCGCTACGGCTCAAAGAAAAGCACTTTCGTCTCCAAGTGGTCCGGCATACGCGACCTCGTGAGGGCGAACTACCAGAAAGTGTTCTGGAATCCGGATTACGGCTGCCTTGCCGACTATGTGGACAATTCAGGCCAGAATATGGACATAAGGCCCAACCAGCTTGCCTCCATCTGGTGTGACTATTCCCCGATTGACGAGGATCTCATCCCGTCCATCCTCAGGGTGGTTGACAACGAACTTGTGACCTCACGCGGCCTCCGCACCCTCTCCCCTCGCGATAGCAGATACAAGGGAGTTTACGAGGGCACACAAGTTGAGCGTGATCTGGCTTACCATCAGGGAAGTACCAGACCGTTCCTGCTCCAGTATTATGTCAAAGTCTGCCTGAGGGTCAAGGGCGCGGCTTTCGTCAAGAAGGCCGAGTGGCTTGTAGAGGGTTTCTATGATGATCTTGGCAAACACGGGGTAGGGGCGTTCTCCGAACTTTACGATGGGGACCCACCTCACGAGCCGCACGGGGCCATCTCTTCAGCGCTCAGCACGGCGGCCCTGCTTTCAGTTGAAAACATGTTGGACAAATATAGGGAGAAAAGCAAATGACAGTACTTATGTTCGGTTGGGAGTTCCCTCCCCATATTGCGGGCGGTCTCGGGACGGCCTGTGAAGGAATAGTCAAGGGCTTGGCCCACAACGGTGTCAAGGTGCTTTTCGTGATGCCTTCGGCCTCGGGGGATGAGGATCAGAGTTGCGCTAAGATTATCAATGCCAGCGATGTGGCAGTCAGCAATGTCTGCGACAGTGTCGATGAGTTCCTTGACAAGGTGAAGTTCATCAATGTGGACTCCAGCATAGTGCCTTATGTGGATCCGGAAGAGTATTTCGATGCCATCGAGGAGATGAAGCGCAAAAAGCTCAGCGAGACCACGGTGGGATTCGGGCAGAAGTTCAAGTTCTCCGGAAAATACGGGGCCAACCTGCTTGAAGAAGTCTCACGCTATGCACAGGTGGCCGCGACTATAGCCATGCAGAATGAAGGGCAGTTTGATGTCATCCATGCCCATGACTGGCTCACGTATCTCGCTGGAATCGCCGCCAAGGAAGTCAGCGGAAAGCCGCTGGTCGTGCATGTGCATGCCACTTCGTTTGACCGCGGAACTGACGATATGGTTGACTCTCGGGTCTATGCGATCGAGAAGAGGGGTATGGAGGCTGCGGACCGGGTTGTGACGGTGAGTGACCTTACGAGAAACATTGTCATCAACAAATACGGGATAGATCCGTCCAAGGTCATCACGGTCCACAATGCTGTGGATTTCAGCGGCCGGGATAAGGTTGAGGTCGACAGGGGAGTCAAGGACAAGGTCGTGACTTTCCTCGGGCGCATCACCTATCAGAAGGGGCCAGAGTATTTTATCGAGGCTGCCGCGAAAGTCCTCAAGCGTATGGACAATGTGCGTTTCGTGATGGCCGGAAGCGGGGACATGATGAACCGCGCTATCCGTCAAGTAGCCCGTCTCGGCATCTCCGACCGTTTCCACTTCACCGGGTTCCTGCGTGGAGGGGAAGTGCAGAAGATGTTCGCCCTGTCTGACGTGTACATAATGCCTTCCGTCTCCGAGCCGTTCGGCATCTCGCCGCTTGAGGCCATGCAGTCGGACGTGCCTGCCGTGATCTCTTATCAGTCAGGTGCCGCCGAGGTGCTGAAATATGCCCTTAAAGTGGATTTTTGGGATGTGGACGCCATGGCAGACGACATCTATGCCCTTCTCAAGTATCCGGCTCTCTCCGATTTCGCTGCGAAGCAGGGACACGAGGAAGTCAATGCTCTCAAGTGGAACAACGCCACAGCTAAGCTGAAAAATATTTACGAATCTCTGGTAAAAGAATAATATGAAGAAGTCTATCTGCCTGTATTTTCAGGTACATCAGCCGACAAGGCTCCGTCTTTACCGTTTCTTCGATATCGGCAAGGACTCACATTACTATGACGATTTCACCAACAGGACCATCCTAAAGCGGATCGCCACCAAGTGCTACCTTCCTATGAACAAGATGCTCCTTGACCTCGTCCAAGGGAGCAAGGGCAAATTCAAACTGGCCTTCTCCATATCCGGCTCGGCGCTCGAACAGTTTGACCGCTATGCTCCGGAAGTCACAGAGAGTTTCAAGGCTCTTGCCGACACGGGCAATGTTGAGTTCCTTTGTGAGACATATAACCACTCGCTTGCCTCTCTTGCGTCACGTCAGGAGTTTGAACATCAGGTTCTTAAGCACAAGGCTGCCGTGGAGAAATATTTCGGTGTCACGCCAAAGACTTTCCGTAATACGGAGCTGATCTATTCAGACAGTATCGGCAAAGATGTCTATGACCTCGGTTTCAGGACGATGCTCACCGAAGGCGCCCGTCACATAATGGGCTGGATGAGCCCTGATTATGTGTATAACAATGAGTTCAAGAGCGGTCTCAAACTTCTTCTGCGCAACTACGCGCTCAGTGACGACATCGCTTTCCGCTTCTCCAACCGCAGCTGGTCTGAATGGCCGCTGACAGCGGAGAAATATACCGGATGGATCAAGTCTTCAGAGGGGGACATTGTCAACCTTTTCATGGACTATGAGACTTTCGGGGAGCATCAGGGAGCGGACAGCGGCATCTTTGATTTCATGGAAGCATTCATAATGCAGGCCGTCAAGGATCCGGAACTTGAGTTTGTCACTCCTGCGCGTGCAGCAGCCAAGTACAAGTCCGTAGGGGCTCTTTCAGTCCCGGAGCCGATTTCCTGGGCGGATGAGGAGCGTGATCTCTCGGCGTGGCTCGGTAATGAGCTTCAGCAGGATGCTTACCGCAAGCTCTATGCTCTTCAGGAGAAATTGTCCCTTGCTGATGATGCTGCCCTCTGGGCGGATTTCGGACATCTTCAGGAGAGCGACCACTTCTATTATATGTGCACCAAGTTCTTCTCTGACGGAGAGGTGCACAGCCGCTTCAATCCGTATGCGACACCTTACGAGGCGTTCATCAATTATATGAATGTCCTCAGCGATTTCACGATAAGAGTAAACAATGCGATAGCAGAAAAATAGTTAGTAGTATATGAATATCAATGAAATGGGGACACCGTCATGGAAGAGTGTGATGGTGACCCGTCATCTGCCGGAGAAACTTTCCGGGCTGGAGACCCTGTGCAAGAATCTCTGGTGGTGCTGGAACGACAACGCCAAAGCGCTTTTCAAGAGCGTGGATTATGACATCTGGCACAAGTCGGGACACAATCCGATGGAGATCCTCGACAAAGTGAGTCTCAAGAGATATATGGAACTCGCGCAGGACGATGTCTTCATCGCGCGCCTCGGAGAGGTGATGGCCGAGTTCAATGCCTATATGGCCAAGAAGTCCGAGCGTCAGGAGCCGTCCATCGGGTATTTCTGCATGGAATACGGCCTTGACACGTCTCTCAAGATATATTCCGGAGGTCTGGGCATCCTTGCCGGGGACTACCTCAAGGAGACCAGTGACATGAATGTCAACCTCGTGGCCGTAGGCCTGCTCTACCGTTATGGCTATTTCACACAGAGGCTTACCCCTCAGGGCAATCAGGTCGCCGAGTACCAGGCTCAGGATTTCATGAAGATTCCGGCCGAGCCGGTGCTTGACGAGAACGGCGTGTGGAAGACGATCAAGGTTTCCATCGCGGGACGCGACCTGCATGCCAGAATATGGAAAGTTGCTGTCGGACGCACCGATCTTTATCTTCTCGACACCGACTACGAGGACAATATTCCAGAAGACAGGCAGGTCACCCACCAGCTTTATGGCGGCGACTGGGAGAACCGTCTCAAGCAGGAGATCCTGCTCGGCATCGGAGGTGTCAGGGCTCTGAGGGCTCTCGGGCTTCACCCTACCATCTATCATTACAATGAGGGGCATGCCGCATTCGCCGGACTTGAAAGGCTTCGCGAGTGCATGCGTGAGCAGCAGCTGTCATTCTCCGAGTCAATGGAACTCATCAGGGCTTCCGGCCTGTTCACAACCCATACCCCTGTGCCTGCCGGCCATGATGCATTCACCGAGGAACTCCTTGGCCGCTATATCGGCTATTATCCTCAGGCCATCGGCATCGACTGGCGGACGATGATGAGTCTCGGCAAGGTCAACCCCGACGACCACAACGAGGAGTTCTCCATGAGTTTCCTCGCTGCAAACATGTCACAGAATGTCAACGGTGTCTCAATGCTCCACGGCAAGGTGAGCCGCGACATATTCTCGAGGATGTATCCGGGCTATCTTCCGGAAGAGCTTTATATCAGCTATGTGACCAACGGCGTGCATTATCCTACATGGGCGGCGCGTGACTGGAAGATTGTCCACGCCGACGTGTTCGGGGAGGAGTTCAAGACCCACCACTATGACATGAGCTGCTTCGAGGGCATATACAATGTGCCGGACAAGCAGGTGTGGGATACCCGCAAGTCTCTCAAAAAGGAGCTGATCGGGGCCATCCGCGAGAGACTTTCCGACCCGCAGCAGAGCGCACACTACACCCCGAGCCAGATCGTGACGATCAAGGAGCAACTCAGGGACGATGTGCTCACCATAGGATTCGCCCGCCGCTTCGCCACCTACAAGCGTGCGACCCTCCTTTTCAGCGACCTTGACAGGCTTGACGCCATAGTCAACAACCCTAAACGTCCTGTACAGTTCATATTTGCCGGCAAGGCGCATCCTGCGGACGGAGCCGGCCAGGATCTCATCAAGGACATCATCGAGATTTCCAAGCAGGACAGGTTCCTCGGGAAGATCGTATTCGTCCCGGGCTACGATATCACGCTCGCCAAGAGGCTCGTACAGGGTGTGGACGTATGGCTCAACAATCCGACCCGTCCTCTCGAGGCTTCCGGCACGTCCGGAGAGAAGGCTGCGATGAATGGTGTCATGCACTTCTCAGTGCTTGACGGTTGGTGGGTTGAGGGCTACAAGCCGGGAGCCGGCTGGGCTCTCCCTCTGGAGAGGACATACGATGACCAGAACTACCAGAACGAGCTTGATGCAGCCACCATCTACTCCACTATCGAGAACGATATAGCCCCGTCTTACTATGAGACCGATCCCGCTACCGGGCTTTCTCCTAAGTGGATCACGTATATCAAGAACACCATCGCCGAGGTTGCCTGCAACTTCACGACCAACCGCATGCTGAGCGACTACTGCCGTCAGTATTATGACCCGCAGAGCGTCCGCTTCGGGGAACTGGCTGCTGACGGGGCAAAGGTGGCAAAAGAGATCGCTGCATGGAAACAGCTGGTGAGCGACGAGTGGAACAATATCCGCATCGTCTCATATACCCAGCCGGATGCTTCGTATGTGCTCTCTCCTGAAAACAAGCTCAAGTGTGAGGTTGTCCTTGATCTCGGCCGTCTCAAGCCGGAAGACATCGGAGTGGAGATGATCTTCACATCTTCAGACGCCAAGGGGGAGTTGCACATCCAGAATGTCTGCGAACTTGGGGTCGTTTCTGTCGTTGACGGAAAGGTCACCTATCAGGCGGAAGTGCTGCCGGAAAGGACGGGAATGTATCAGGTAGGTACCCGTATCTATCCTAAGAACCCGCGTCTTCCGCACAGGCAGGATTTCCCTCTTGTGAAATGGCTATAGTAGCCACAGGATTTTTTGATGGTGTCCATCTTGGGCACCGTCAGGTAATAAGCGCTCTCGTCTCCTCTGCCCGTGAAAGGGGTGAGGAGGCGATTGTCGTTACGTTTGCCACGCATCCGAGGGCTGTGCTTCAGCAGGATGCTCGCACGCTTAGACTTCTGTCGTCACCTGCCGAAAAAGTTGCCATGCTTGAGGCGCTCGGGGTGGACAGGGTTGAGGTTCTTGACTTTACGAGGGATTTTGCTGCCATGACGGCAGAGGAATATCTGGTGGACATTGTTCGAGACCGCTTCGGCGGTACTGCTGTTCTGCTTGGCTATGACAACAGGCTCGGGTCTGATCAACTTGACCCGCCGCAGATCCGGCAACTGGCCGGCCGGCTCGGAATGGATGTCATCGTGGTGCCTCCTGCCAGTCTTGGAGGCGGTGAACTGATAGTCAGTTCGACCAAGATACGCGCAGCTTTGTCTGAAGGACGGGTGGAGGATGCTGCGGCCATGCTCGGTTACGAGTATCCTGTGAGCGGAGTCGTTGTGGGCGGCAAACAGCTCGGGCGCACAATCGGTTTCCCCACGGCCAACATGCAGCTTTATGAGCCTCTGAAGATGATTCCGCAGCGCGGAGTGTACCTCTCCGAAGTCGAGACGGTGGGACGCCGTTTCTATGGCATGACCAATGTCGGGGACATCATCGAGACCAATATATTCGGCTTTTCGGAGGATATATACGGGCTTGACATCACCGTCAAATTCAAAAAGCGCCTCCGTGACGGGAAGCGCTTGAATTCTGTGGACGAGCTTAAAGCTCAACTTACTTGCGACCGAGCTCTCTGTCAAGAACTTTGCGCAGACCTGCCGCGCCTTTGACCGGTTCGGTGCTGAGCTGACCATCTATTATGAGCAGCGAATTCGGCAGGGAGGTCACGCCATAGGTGACTACTGCCGGAGAAGCGGCTCCGAGTCCGTCGTTGAGGTTTATCCAAGGGAGCTTTTGGGAATTCACGATTGAGCCCCAGGCGGCTTTGTCAGGAGATACGCATACGGCGTAGATCTCGAACCCCTTGTTGTGGTATTCTTTCCATACTGGAAGGAGGGTGTCTATGTTGAGCATCTTCTGAGCGGCGTCTTCAGCGTTCCAGAAATGCAGCATCACCACTTTCGCGTCTACTGAACTGAGGGCGCGCTTTTCGCCGTTGATGTCCGGAAGTGTGATGTCCGGGTATCCGCGCTCTTCGGCGGTGCGGATCATTCCGTCGATTTCAAGAATCTTCATCCTGCGTGCCGCTTCCTTGTCGAGAGCCTTGACATAGCGGGACTCCGGGTATACGGTTTTCAGCGAATCTGCAGCCGCTTGGAAGAACAGGGCATCCGTAGGCTGGTTGAAGACTGATGTGCCCTCTCCGATGGTCTCGTATAGCACAGGTATGGTGGTCATCGAGAACGGGTTGCTCATCACGTACCTTACGCTGGCCCTATAGTGGTCAAGGTAGGCCTTGGCCATCTCAGGACCGTTTCCGCTGGCGGCGAGCATGGACTTGATGAAGTCCGCGTAGGCCTTGTCCACTTCAGCGAGTTTGACGGAGCCTTCCGAGCCTTTGACGCTGTAGTTGCCAAGCGTGTCGGCACTCACCGATGCGTTCTCTCCGCTCTCAAGAAGCAGGGCCGCTATGCGCGTGTCTCCTCTGAAGAGGTAGATGAATTCCGGCTGGCCTTTCTTTACCGGCACGGTGTATCTGAATGTCCCGTCCGCCTTGGTCCTGATGGTGTCGAGGACTGTGTAGACATTGACATCCAGCTGTTTCACGACTATCTGGCTGTCGGCGGCTCCTTCAATCTTGCCGCTGATGTCCGCCTTCTGCGCGCAGGAGGCAAGCGCAAATGCCGCAGCGGCTGCGGCGAATATCTTATAATTTCTCATATTCGGCGAGTATCGCATCGGCGGTCTTCTGCATCTCTTCTTTTGTGAAGACAGGGCGGGTCTTACGGAAATCCATATCCCCCTCGGTCTGGAGTGGGATGAGGTGTATATGTGTGTGAGGCACTTCCATGCCGAGCACAGCCACCCCCACGCGTTTGCACGGCACCGCCGCCTTGAGGGCGGTGGCGACTTCCCGGGCGAAAGCCCAGAGACCTTCGTAGGTCGGCGTGTCCAAGTTGAAGATGTAGTCGTCCTCTACTTTTTTCGGGATCACAAGAGTGTGCCCGAGAGTCAGCGGGCTTATGTCAAGGAAGGCGTAGAAATCCTCGTTCTCTGCTACCTTGTAGGACGGGATGAGCCCCATCGCGATTTTTGTGAAGAGAGTAGCCATCAGAGTGAGATGTCGAGAATTTCAAATTTGATGATGCCTGACGGGGCCTTGGCCTCCACTTTCTCTCCCTTGCCATGGCCGAGCAGGGCTTTTGCGATAGGGGTGGTGGCGGCGAGCTTGCCTTTGGAGAAGTCTGCCTCGCTCTCGCCCACGATGGTGAACTCCATCTCCCTGCCGTTGTTGAGGTTCTTGACTTTCACCTTGTTGAGCATCTGCACCTTGTCAGTGCTGAGCTGGGAGCTGTCCAGAACTTTTGCGTTGACAATCATGTTCTGGAGGTTGGCTATCTTGAGTTCGAGCAGGCCCTGAGCCTCCCGTGCTGATTCGTATTCCGCGTTTTCAGAAAGATCTCCCTTTTCTCTGGCCTCGCCGATGGCCGCCGAGATGACAGGCCTCTGGGCAAGCGCTTCCGCCAGCTCTTTCTTGATCTTGTCGAGCCCTTCCTGGCTCATATAGTGTACTTCTGCCATAGTAATAGTTTGTTAATTAAGCAATTGTCAAAAAAAATAACAAGAAGTCCCGCCGTACAGGCAGAACTCTTGTCTGTTGCAAAGATAGTCAAAGCTGAACTAAAAACAAATTCTGCGCCTATTCGCTGTCGAATTTAGGGGTCATTATCTCTTTGTAGAGGATCAGTTTGCGGCGGTCCTTGCGGATTTCTTCCGCTGTCGGGTAATTTTCTGTGCGTTTTTCCTTTATGCGCTTGTGGACAGGCTTGCTGATATGTTCAGGATGCGGTGCTGTGACTGGCGGTTCTGCCGGTGCGTCCTGCACCTGCGCGGGTGTGACTTCCGGGATCGGCTGTTCTTCGGCTTTCCACGGATCTTCCGCGGCTGTGCGCGTTATCGCGCGTTGAGGCTCTTCTTCCTCCTCGTCCTCGAAGATTATCGGCTCGGCGTGCACCAGTGGCTGTGCTTTCCTCCCGGCTTTGAGCTTCTTGTCGATGATCGCCGCCACGATCGGGACGGAGAACATCAGGATAGTTATGAGAAAACCTTCCATATCAGAATAATTTCTTCTTGCTTGTCGTGGCTATGAACTGCTTGAGATAGAACGGCTCGAAGTATGCGCAGTCCTTGAACTCGCCCGCCTTGAATGCTTCTTCCGCGAGGGAGGCCATTGCGGAAGCCTTTGGGCAGGTCTGGATGAATACGGATTCGGCGGAGCCTATGGCCTCTCTGCACTTCTCTGCCCCGTCTCCGATGAAGATTGCCGGCCCTTCGGAGAGGACTTCCCTGAAAGTCTCCCTGTCCACCACCTTTGGCTCCACTTCTGTAAGACGCTTGCCGTCAGTGCCGTATGTGGCCGTGTAGACCTCCATCCTGCGTGCGTCCACCATGGGGATTATATGCTTGATGTTCTCGGAGATGCCTTCTTCCATGGCCTGCCTGGCGAGGATGTCGAGAGTCCCGACGGCCAGAAGCGGAAGCCCGGCTGCAAAGCACAGCCCCTTGGCGGTGGACACCCCCACCCTGAGCCCGGTGTAGGATCCTGGGCCGGCGCTGACGCACACTGCATCGCAGTCTTTGACTGTCAGTCCCCTTTCTTCCAACACCTGTCCTATGAACGGAGCTGTCATGGCCGCATGGGCTTTGGGTGCGTCGCTCTCCCTTGATGCAATGACTTCTCCGTCCTGCTCCAGAGCCACGGAACAGAGGGAAGTCGAGGTCTCTATAAGTATGATTCTGCTCATATCATATATGCTGTCTGGCCGAGTCCGGTCACATAATTCTTGATGTACGGGAAAATCTTTCCTGCAAGATCCCTCAGGGCGTGGTAGACTGTGGCGTTGTCAAGGCTGGACGGGTCCACAATGTGCGCCGAAGCGTTCACGCTCTCGAAGAGCATTATAAGCAGGCCGAGCACGACCGCCACCTTGAAAATACCTATGACCAGGCCGAGAAGGCCGTTGATCCACCCGAGAAACACTATCTTCAGAAGTCTCGTCAGGAGCGAGCCCAGCAGTCCCATGAGGAATATCACCAGCACCACGATCAATATGAAACTGACGATGTGCAGGATCACCTTGTCGATGCTGATGTACTGTGCGAGCCAGACGCTCAGTGAAGATGAGAAATAGAATGCCGCCCATACCCCGACTATTATGGAGACGAGCTCGACCACCTGTTTGACGAAACCCTTGCGGATCCCGTAGACGATAGCGGGGACGAAGCATATAAGCAGGACAATATCTATTATAGCCATGAATTCAAAACAATTTCTTAACTTTGCAAATTGTTCAGTCTGCGTCCGGAAGCCTCCGGAGCGGACGAGCGTAAACGCAAAATTAGTAAAAAATATGATATTCAAAGAGTATGGCGGACTTGATCTCGTGGCCGCCGCCGACGAGGTCCTGAAGAAATGGAAGGGCATTGATGCCTTCGGCAAATCTCTCCGGCTCCGTGACGGGGCTCCGGAATTCATATTTTTTGAAGGTCCGCCTTCCGCCAACGGCATGCCGGGCATCCACCATGTCATGGCCCGTTCCATCAAGGATGCCGTGTGCCGCTACAAGACGCAGGCCGGCTATAAGGTGCGCCGCCGCGCCGGATGGGACACGCACGGGCTGCCTGTTGAACTCGGTGTCGAGAAGAAACTCGGCATTACCAAGGATGACATCGGCAAGAAGATAAGCGTGGAAGAGTACAACCGTACCTGCCGCGCCGAAGTTATGAAATATACCGCCGAGTGGCGCACTCTCACGGAGCGCATCGGCTACTGGGTCGATATGGACGACCCTTATGTGACTTATGACAACCGCTATATCGAGACCCTCTGGTGGCTTCTCAAGGACATCTACGGCAAGGGCCTGCTCTACAAGGGCAAGAGCATCCAGCCGTATTCTCCGGCTGCCGGCACGGGGCTGAGCAGCCACGAACTCAACCAGCCGGGTTGTTACCGTGATGTCAAGGACACCACCTGCACCGTGCAGTTCAAGGTTGTGGGGGAGGATGATCTCTATTTCCTCGCCTGGACAACCACCCCGTGGACTCTGCCGTCCAATACCGCTCTCTGCGTGGGCCCGAACATAGATTATGTCAAGGTGAAGTCTTCCAATCCGTACACCGGCAAGCCTGCTACATACATCGTGGCCGAGGCCCTGGTGGGTTCTCTGTTCAACGACAAGATTCCGTATGAGGTGCTGCCCGGCAGTTTCAAGGGATCCACGCTCGTTGGTATGCGCTATGAGCAGCTGATTCCGTGGTTCCGCCCGGATGATGGCGCGTTCAGGGTGATCAGCGGAGACTATGTCTCCACGGAGGAGGGTACCGGCATCGTCCATATAGCTCCGACATTCGGTGCGGATGATGCCAAGGTTGCCAAGGCCGCCGGGGTTCCGGCGCTCATGGTGATTGATGCGGACGGCGCTCCTCAGGCCCAGGTTGACCTCAAGGGACGTTTCTTCCGTATTGAGGACATGGACCCGAAGTATGTGGCCGAGAGGGTTTCTCCTGATTATAAGGAGTGGGCGGGGCGTTATGTCAAGAATGCCTACGATGACTCCCTCCCTGCTGATGCTCCGACCCTTGACGTGGATCTCTGCGTCATGCTGAAGATGGAGGGAAAGGCTTTCCGCATCGAGAAGAAAGTCCACTCGTATCCACACTGCTGGCGCACCGACAAGCCTGTGCTGTATTATCCTCTCAACAGCTGGTTCATCAAGACTACTGCGGTGAGGGACAAGATGATAGAACTCAACAACGGGATTACTTGGAAACCGGCTTCCACCGGTACCGGGCGTTTCGGCAAGTGGCTGGAGAACATCCAGGACTGGAACCTCAGCCGCAGCCGCTACTGGGGCACACCGCTCCCGATCTGGAGGACCGAGGACGGCAAGGAGGAGAAGTGCATCGGCTCTGTCAAGGAACTTTACGCAGAAATAGACAAGGCCGTCTCCGCCGGGATCATGGAGACCAATCCTCTCCGCGATCTGGGCTTCAACCCTGATGACATGAGCAAGGAGAACTATGACAAGATAGACCTCCACCGCCCATATGTGGACAATATCTTCCTTGTGAGCCCGTCCGGCAAGAAGATGATCCGTGAAACGGACCTTATCGACGTGTGGTTCGATTCCGGTTCCATGCCTTATGCCCAGACAGGGCTGCGCGGCATCGATACTCCGGATTTCGGGTGCACGGCTGATTTCATCGCTGAGGGTGTGGATCAGACGCGCGGGTGGTTCTACACCCTGCATGCCATCCATACCATGGTCAGCGGTACTCCGGCTTTCCGCCGCGTGATCTCCAACGGGCTTGTGCTCGACAAGAACGGGGACAAGATGAGCAAACGTCTCGGCAATGCTGTCGACCCTTTCAAGGCGCTCGACAAGTTCGGCCCTGACGCCCTGCGCTGGTATATGCTTACCAACGCCCAGCCGTGGGACAATCTGAAGTTTGACGAATCCGGAGTGGAGGAGGTGCGCCGCAAGTTCTTCGGCACGCTGTACAACTCGTATTCCGTATTCGCGCTCTATGCCAATATAGACAAATTCGATCCATCTGCGGAGAAGGTTCCTTATGGGGAAAGGCCGATGTTCGACCGATGGATAATCAGCCGCATGAACACGCTTGTGAAGTCGGTTGAGGCGGCATATGAAGATTATGATCTCACTGCTGCCGGGCGCGCAGTGCAGGACTTTGTCTGCGATGACCTGAGCAACTGGTATATACGTCTCAACAAGAAGCGCCTCTGGGGTGCCGGCATGACGGAGGACAAGCTCTCTGCATATCAGACTCTCTATGAGGTGCTCCGCACCGTTGCCCTCATCTCGGCCCCTATAGCCCCGTTCTTTATGGACAGGCTCTGGACCGACCTCGTGCCGGACTCTGAATCAGTGCATTTTGAGACGATGCCTGTGGCTGACAGCTCTTTGGTGGACAAGGATCTCGAGGAGAGCATGAGTTTTGCGCAGAAGGCATCCTCTATGGTGCTGGCCCTTCGCAAAAAAGTGGGCATCAACGTCCGCAAGCCTCTCGCCAAGGTGCTTGTGCCGGTGCTTGACGACACTGTCAAGGAGCACATACAGAGGGTCAGCGACATTTTCCTCGCTGAAGTCAATGTCAAGGAGATAGAGTTCCTGCACGACACTACCGGCATCATCACCAAGAAGATCAAGCCGAACTTCAAGACGCTCGGGAAGGTCTATGGCAAGAGGATGAAGGAGATTGCCGCCGCGTTCGGCACCTTGTCGCAGGAACAGATTGCCGACATCGAACGTGCTGAGGCGGAGTATGTTCTGCATCTTCCGGGCGGGGATGTGACTCTCGGCAAGGGAGACTATGAGATCAGTTCCGAGGACATGCCGGGCTGGCTCGTGGCCACCGAGGGGACTCTCACTGTCGCTCTGGATATTGTGCAGACTCCGGAACTCCGCAGAGAGGGAGTCGCACGTGAACTCATCCATCCTATCCAGAATCTCCGCAAGGAGAGCGGATTCGAGGTGACAGACAGGATAGATACTGTGATTTATGCAGACGGTGCCGCTTATGATGAGATAAGCGATGCCCTTTCGGAATATTCTGATTATGTCTCCGCCCAGACATTATCTCTGTCCTTGTCTCTGAAGGCGCTCGGTGAGGCTCCTTCGGCGGCGTCAGAAGTTGAGTGGGGCGATGCCTCAATCAGGATATTCGTGGAGAAACATTTAAAATAAGCCTATTATGACAGACGAAAAGAAACAGGCTCCTTTGACGGAGAAGACGCGCTATTCCGATGCGGAACTGGCGGAGTTCAAGGCTATTATCGAAGAAAAACTTGCCCAGGCCAAGGCTGAGTACAATACTCTTCGTGAGGTTGTGCTCCACAACGGCACAAATGATATAGAGGACACATCGCCTTCGTTCAAGACTGTCGAGGATGACGGTGCCAACCAGCGCTCAAAAGAAGAGGCCAGCCAGCTAGCCCAGAGGCAGTACAAGTTCATCAAGAATCTGGAGGGTGCCCTCGCGCGCATCGAGAACAAGACTTACGGGATCTGCCGTGCCACCGGCAAGCTCATCCCTAAAGAGAGACTTATCCGTGTGCCTCACGCTACGCTCACCGTAGAGGCCAAGGAACAACTTGCCAAGGAGGGCAAAAATTAGTGTCGTCCAAGGGTTTGGCTGCCGGAAGTCCGAAGAAGGGGTTGTGGCTCCTTCTTTTGGGCGTCGGGCTTGTCGTTGTTGACCAGATCATCAAGGTGGTGGTCAAGACCAACATGGATCTGGGGGAGCAGATATATGTGATCGGCCAGTGGTTCCGGATATGCTTCGTCGAGAACGAGGGGATGGCTTTCGGAATGGCATTCGGTGGGGCAGTGGGGAAGTTCCTGCTTTCGCTTTTCCGCATCTGTCTGAGCGGGGCTCTGATATGGTGGATACATTCGCTGCTTAAGAAAGGGACTGCGCCGACAGGGGTGCTTGTGGGATTGACGCTGATCACTGCCGGGGCGATCGGAAATATCATCGACTGTCTTTTCTACGGGTTGATCTGGGGTTATGCCCCGTTCATGTTCGGGAAGGTGGTGGACATGTTCTATTTCCCGCTCATCCGCAGCGGGGAGAAGGTGATCTTCTTCAGCCCTGTGTTCAATTTCGCTGATTCCTGCGTGACGGTAGGCGCTTTCTATCTACTGCTCTTCCAGTGGAAGTTCTTTTCTGGAGAGGACAAGAAAACTTCCGGCAGGGCGGAGTCCTGACCCAAGGCGTTCCGCCGCTCCCCGGGAATGCATGGAGCCCGGGCAAATTTTAAAGATATTTTTTGCAAATAATCGGAAAATATCTAAATTTGCAGTCCCAAACGGGAAGGAGAGTTGGCCGAGTGGTTGATGGCGGCAGTCTTGAAAACTGTTGACCTTAACGGGTTCGGGGGTTCGAATCCCTCACTCTCCGCAAAATCGGGCTAATGCTCTGATTTCTAATAAATTAGATGCAAAGTTAGACCTGAAACGGGACAAAATCGGGACAAGTTCTGTCCCGATTTTTTTGGTAAAAAACGGGGGGGTGATTATATTTGTAACAAAAAACATTGCGAAATGAAAAAGTTTATTTATGTTCTGTTTTGCGCTGCGGCGCTGATGATGTGCGGCTGCAACAAGGATAACAACGGTAATAAGCCGGATCCTGACAAACTTACATGGGCCTCCCTTGTGGCCGAGCACCCTTTCTTGGGCGAGTTTCCGCCATTTGACGGAGAGATCGAGAATTGCGATTCCCGCAATCTCGGAGGGGCTGAGACCGTGATATTTTTTGACTACAAGTGCGATGAGTCTGTGGCCACGACCTATTACGCCAAATTCATCCCGGCCGGATTCACCAAATCCGATGGATCACACATATATCGCAAGACTGTAGGAAACAAGGAATATGCTTTTTCCGGATCTTATGGTGGCGGCAATTTCGGCCTGAGTTTCTCTGCTGATTCGAAGTAATCCATGATATTCTCCAGAATCATGCCCGCTGCTGCAGCTCTGCTGCTCATTGCGGGCATTTGCGTGGATGCGCACGCTGCTTCTGCGACGGACGACAATGTCAAGGCCCGGCTCTACCTCAACAAGGGAGACAGTCGGGTCGTTGACGGTTATCTCCGCTCAGCTATGGTCAACCGTCCGGACCATATCGAGTTCAGTCTCACGCCTGATGGTGAGAGGGTCCGGTACATAAACGAAGATGTGGACTCCCTTGTCCTTGAGGGCACCGACAAATATGTCAAGCGTCTTGTCAAAGTATATGGCTTGCTCGGCGGACCTGCGAGTGTCGAGTGGGTACGCGAGGAGTACAAGGGCAGGGGGATTGACCTTTACTCTCTATTTACCGTGGAATCAGAGCGGACGGGCCGCAACATAACTGTCGTGAAGCCTGTGCGCGCATGGTATCTGAGCATAGCGGGCGATATGGCTATCATGGTCAGCTCGGACACTCGTGACAGCATTTTCGACAGGACAGAGCCGCCGATGGCGGAGGATATGCTCTCAATGTATTTCGGGAAAATCTATGATTATCCCGATTTCGCAGGGAAGATCAAGGCCGGGGAGTTCAAGACACTCATGGACGTGCTCCATGCCTGGGAGTCATCTTACGGCAACACCGCACGTCGGGTGGAAGGCAAACTGAAAGCAGACCAGATAGGGATGCAGGGAGGAATCGCCGCCTCTGATGCAGCCAAGAATGTGGACTGGAAGCGGACAAAATCCGAAATCGTCTTCCCGAAATATTCCCGCACCCTGCAGGTCGGCGCCTCTCCGATGATGGGGTCATGGTCCAAGGTGATGAAACACGCGCTTGACGATGCTGCAGAGTCTACTTTCAAGATGGTCGTGCCGCCGGTGATGATATATTCAGACATCTGTTTTCTGGATTTCGGCCGTCTCGGAAGTGTCGGCTGGACAGTGGGCGGAACATTCTCCCGTTACGGATACAACTGGATGCTGGACAACGGCTACGGTGACAAACAGCAGGACACTTTCTGCAACCGGGTTGACTTGGCCGCCGGTTTGAGTTACCACCTTACTCTTTGCCGCAGGCTGGAACTATATGCTAGAGCGATGGTTGACGCCGGTATCATCGGGGAACATACCACCGAACATGAGAGCGGAGAGGAAGCCAGCAGCACTTTCAACAAGATGGACACCCGCATGTCTTTTGTGGCGACCGCCGGATTGCGTTGGTATTTCTGTGAGAAAGCGGGCCTGTGGGTCGAGGGTGGACACGATGTCGGCTGCCTTTCGGCCGGTCTGTCGTTTCGATTCTGACACGGGCGTTTCTTCGCGTCTGCGCTATTTGAAGAGGTCTCGATGAGAGGCCTCTTTTTTTAATCAGACTTTCTGCCGGATAGGCTGAAAAAATAGGATTAGTGTGTATACCCGAATTGATTTTTTTCTATATTCGCACTTTGTAGTATTGGTATTACCCGGATGAATGAAGAACGTATTTTCCGGAGAAATCGAGTAATTATTCAATCATATGAAGTACAAATTCCTGTTATTGTGCTCTGTAGCCGCACTTTTCGGTTTTGCGGCCTGCACAGAGAAAAACGAGCCCGCGTTGGAGGAAGAGGGACTGTATCTCTCCGCTTCCAAGAAAGGTGATGCCCAAGTGGTTGTAGACAAAGACCGCAAGACGGCTTCTGTCGAGTTCTCATCTTACAGTTCGTATGCCATGGTCGATGTCGAGACCGTGCTTGACTGGGACTGCATCGTCAATGAAGAGGCTGCATCTTGGTGTCAGGCGGAGGCCATCGGTGGTGGTGTCCGCATCTTGGTGCAGACCAACGAAAGTTTCAAGGAGCGCTCCGCGACCGTGACTATAGCCAGCGGAGAGGATGCCATGGCGAGCGTGGCGGTCAAGCAGGCTGGCAGATCCGAAGAGCCTGAGCTCAAGCTTGAGCATGAGTCGCTTGTCTTCCCGGAAGCGGGGCGGAGTGTGACATTTTCCGTCTTGACCAACACTTCCGATTGGGAAGTTTCCGCTCCCGCAGATGCTTCTTGGTTGAGCGTCACCCCGGACTATGAGGCAAACACTGTCACTGTCACCTCGGATGCCAACGCCACCGGGGCTGACCGCAGCGCGCAGCTGACTTTCTCATGCAAACAGGACGGGGAAGTGCTCGCTTCCGAGAGCGTTCCTGTTGAGCAGTGGGGGCCGTGCCTGACGTTCACGGTGTCTGTCGGCGCCGGAGATAAGATAGCCCTGCCGCTTGCCGGCAAGGATATGGACCTCAAGATCGACTGGGGTGAGGGTGAACTCTTCGACCCGTATCACATTCAGGGCACGATAGCTTCCGTCAGCACCATGGTGGAGTATCTGAGTTATACCTACAAGGATGGCGGAGAATACGATGTCACGGTACACGGCCATGTCCCAATCATCACCGCCTATCTTGACAATGTGCTGATGGACAGCAAGTATATGCGCAAGATAACAGCCGTGAAGTCATGGGGCAAGGAGAAGTTCTCACTGCTGACATCCGCATTCTACGGCGCCGGCCTCAAGACAGTAGCGCCTGATACATATCATGCCCTTGATCAGGTTACCGATGTCAGGTCTCTTTTCATGGAATGCTCAAATCTTGAGTCAGTACCGGCGGACCTTTTCAGTGAGATGAAAGCTGTGGACTTCAACAGCGTCTTCTTCGGCTGCTCATCCTTGACGGAGATTCCTGCCGGCCTGTTTGACAAGAACACAGCCGTGACTTCTTTTGTCTCCACATTCAAGGGAACCGGGATCGGGACTGTCCCGGCGGGGCTGTTTGACAAGAATGCGGAGGTGGAGTGTTTCGAGAGCACTTTCGCCGATTGCCAATACCTTGAGAGTGTCCATGAAGGGCTCTTCAAGAACAACACCAAGGTCACCTCGTTCAACTCCACATTCTCCGGCACCGGTCTCAAGACCGTGCCCGCAGGGCTGTTCTCCACCAACACGGAAGTGACGGATTTCGACTCAGTCTTCTATGAAAGCAGCCTTGAAGTGATTCCTGCCGGCCTTTTCGCTGCCAGCAAGAAAGTGGAGACTTTTGAGTCCGCATTCAACCGCACCGCCGTCAGTGAAATACCTGCCGGCTTGTTTGACAGTGCCGTCAATGCGAAAAGTTTCAAGTCAACATTCTACAGTTGCGAAAACCTGTCTTCCGTCCCGGCGGGCCTGTTCGACAAGTGCGTGAACGTCACCAGTTTCAACCAGACCTTCAACCACTGCTCCTCTCTGACAGCAGTGCCAACAGGCCTCTTTGACAACTGTCCTCTGGTGGAGGATGTCGCAATGTGTTTCAAGGATACCGGTATATCGGAGATTCCCGCTGGTATTCTCGACAAGCTCGCCAAGTTGACTTCGGTACAGAGCCTGTTTGAGGATTGCGTGAACATCTCTTCTGTGCCAGACAGACTGTTTGCCAAGTGTACCTCGGTGACTGACTTTTCAAATGTTTTTGCTGGATGCTCTGGAATCAAGACCTTGGGAAGCAACATTTTCCCTGCATCAACAGTGAACCTTTCATCGGCTTTCGAAGGATGTTCGTCACTTGCCGAGATTCCGGAGGGCATATTCAGCGGTCTTTCTGAGGTGACCAAGTTCGACAACGTCTTCGAGGGTTGCACGTCCATAGTCACCGTACCGGCAGAACTCTTCAAGGACAACACAAAGGTCACCAGTTTCCAGTATGCTTTCAGGAACTGTGAAAACCTTGTCACCGTAGGTAATCCGGATGATGCTGACGGATGCATATTCAAATATGCCCCGGATGCCACGGACTTCGGGTACGTGTTCCAGAACTGTTCCGCGCTCGAGAGGATTCCTGCCCACAGTTTCGCCTACAACAAGAAGGCGTTCTCTTTCCAGTGCACCTTCGATGAGTGCAGGAGTCTGACAGGGGAGTCTCCGTATGCGGAGGTCGAGGTGGAAGTCACAGCCGATGACGGCAGCGTCAGCAAGGTAGCCAAGAAGATCCATCTCTATGAGCGTGAGCTGTATCCGGATGTGTTCACCGCGCCGTACGCTTACTCGTACTGCTTCTACGGATGCGAGAAACTGTCCGACTATGATAACATTCCTTATGCGTGGAACTAACTGATAATACAGAAGAAAAATGAAATCACCTATATCAAGGACCATCCTTGCCATGGTCCTGAGTGTCCTGGCACTGGCCGGATGCTCTAAAGACAACGCGGACAAGGCTCTCAAACTTTATTCGGAAAGCCCGGCGGTGACGCTGAGCGCTGACAATGAAGCCGCAGTCGAGCTGACCTCAGAAGGCGGGCGCGTCCCGTTCACCCTCAGCAGAACTTATGACTGGGAGGCTGTCGTCTGCAGCAACGCGGGCGAGTGGTGTCATGCATATCATGTCAACGACAAACTTACCCTCGCTGTGGACGATTATGCCTCTGATGACCAGGGGAGCCGTACCGCCAAGGTGCTGATCCTCGAGGGAGGTCAGGCCAGTGCGGTCATCAACCTGACGCAGAGCGCATCCGCCAAACCTTATATCACCCTCAAATCGGACGCCAACCCATACATCTCATACAAGGGTGGAGAGCTCAAGATCAATGTCTCCAGCAACGTTCCGTCCTACAAGGTCGAGTTGCGTGACATGGACCTCAACTGGGCCACATGCTCTGTTGACGGCAGCCTCATCACCCTCAAGGCCGGTAAGAACATCACCGGCGAAGAGATGCATGCCACCCTCGTCGTGTCCGCCGTCAGCGGCTCCGAGGCGGCCGTGGCCGAGTACGCTTTCAGGCAGGGCAACGGCCGCATGCAACTTGAGTATGTCATCCCGGAAGACGGCAAGACTGCTGCGCTGCCAGTATGCGGCTACGATGTGGACTGCACGATCGACTGGGGCGACGGGAGTGATGAGATCACGGTTAAAGGGAGAGTTTCCAGCTACTCAAGGATTGAGCATCAGTATGCCAAGGCCGGCACATATACCGTATCCATCTCCGGTACGGTGGATGAGTTCAACTCCGATGACAGCGATATCACCGCTTACTTCAAGGCAGTCCGCTCATGGGGAGCCGTGAAGATCAACTCCCTTGAGGAGGCGTTCAAGGGTACTTCCATGACGCAGATCCCTCTCCCGGAGGAGCCGGGTCTCTTCGCCGATGTGGAGAGCGTGTCCGGAGCATTCGAGAACATGGCCTCGCTCACCGCAGCTCCTGAAGGATTCTTCGACACCGCGGTCAACGTGACCGATGCGTCCAAACTGTTCTACAACTGCAAGGCCCTTGTGGACGTGCCGGAAAATCTCTTCGCCAAGATGCCTGCACTTGAGGATGTGTCAAACATGTTCTACAACTGCCAGGCCCTCACCGCAGTGCCTGAAGGCCTGTTCAAGTCCAACAGGGACATCTACCTGGTTTCAGCCCTCTTCTCTTATTCGGGACTCGAGACCATCCCGGCAGGGTTCTTCGATTTCGGGGAGAACATCAAGATGATGATCACCGTCTTCGCGGGATGCGAGAAGCTCAAGGAGATTCCTGCCGGCCTGTTTGACAAACTCTCCGGGGCAACGAGATTCCAGAGCACTTTCCTCAACTGCACCGCGCTCACGTCCATCCCTGCGGCACTGTTCGACAACTGCAAGAAGATCAACATCACCCAGTATATGTTCATGGGCTGTACCGGCCTCACTGGAGAATCACCATACACCGTGGTTGACGGAGCCAAGGTACACCTCTATGAGAGGAACGACCACCTCGATGTTTTCACCAAGATTCCGAACAAGGATGCCAAGGGCACGTTTGCAGGCTGTACAGGCTTGAGCGACTACGACTCCATGCCTGACAAGTACAAGGAAAACTGACCCACGGTCTTTCCCGTCATAAATAGAGCAGGAAGAAAATCAAGTGTTTTCTTCCTGCTCTATTTGCTTGTTGCCAGGGCTACGCCTCAGGCGGCAGGGCTTGAGACTGCCGGGTCAGGAATACTTCAGCCAGGAATAGCACGCAGAAGATGCAGGCCACCAGATAGACTCCGCAGACATTTCCGGGGAAAAGGATTCCCGCAAGCGGCGTGACAAGAAGTGGGGACAGGAACTGCCCGGCATATAGGGCTGCCGAGAGCAGCGGCATCACTGTCGTGGCTGCCTCGCGTCCGGCCTTGATTGATGCAATGGTGTTGAGGTAAGGCACGCCCACGCCGTTGGCGATCCCGATGAACAGGCACCCTGCAAGCAGGGCCGGAAGAGTCTGGGACAGGCCGAAACACAGGTATCCGAGCAGGAAGAAGACTGGCGCGAAGTATTTGATGCTCATACGGAAAGTTTTCATCATGCCTCCGAATACGAGCCCGACAAGCGCCGCCACGACATCAAGTGCCACCATGATGACGGTGATGGTCACCGGGTCAAGGCTTGTAGTCTGTACGCAGACAGCCGAGAAGTTGGACGGGAAAACGAAGAAACAAACCATGAGCAGCAGCATGCCGAGCACTGACGGGTAGAAGCGCCTGATGTTGGACAGGAAACTTTGTGAGCCGGCGGGTGTTTCCAGATGCTCATTTGGGAGGAACGCCAGCACGAGCACAAGGACTGCGAGCCCCATCAGGTAGACGAGGAAGGCATAGTTCCAACCTACCTTGGCAAGGACACCGGCAATCAACGTGGCAATCACTCCACCGGCCTGGTTCATTGCAGCGCACAGCCCCATAAGCCTTGATTGTTCCTCCGGAGGAAAATAATAGGAGAGGAGTCCTGTGGACAACGGCATTATCATGCCGACCGAGACCCCGAGCAGAGCCCTCAGCACAAGAATTGCTGCGATATCGTCAATGAAGAAGGCGCCTGCTCCGCAGAGCACGTACATCACAAGGCCTGTTATGGCAAGTGTCTTTGTCTTGAAGAGCCTGCAAAGTCTTGTGAAGCAGAGGTTTGTGATGATGATGAACAGGGCCGGCAGGCTGACGATAAACTGTACAAGCAGGTCTGGCCTGTCAGCGAAATGGGCTTTCACTGCCCAGAGTGCCGGAGCCATGGCCGCGCCGGCCATTACAGTGAGAAGACTGATGGAGAGGATTGTCGGGGCAAGCATCCCGTGGTGCTTTTGCGTCTGCATAAAATTTGATTTTTGAATACACTTACTGGAGTTCGGGCTCTACCAGGCCCGGATTCTTCAGACGCTGTGACAGACGCTTACAAATCCGCAGCGCAAATTTACAAAAAAATCGGATTCCAGCCTTCGTCTTCTGTGCCCATAAGCGATTTGTCGTTTGTGCTTACTTTTTCAATAGTTTCTGAATAACTTTCATTGTCATCTTCTCATCCTCCATCTCCGTATCTGGAACTTGAATGAACTCAAATCCGAAATCGTTTCCAGCCTTGCGGTTCTGTCGTGGTTCAAGCCCTTCAATAAGTATAGCCTCGAAAGCATTTGCCAAATTCTCCATGCTGAAAATGGTGTTCTTGAAGTCTTCAATCATTATGGAGCCATCTTCGTTTATGCCATAAAAACCGAACCACGAGAATCTGTCCCAACGGCCATTCAGACGATCTTTGCAGTGCTCTGACAGACGCTTTGAAATTGGCTGTTTGACAGCTTGCCCTACATAAATAACTTCTCTGGCATCATGGAGCATATAAATGCCTTTCTGCTCTTTGAAATTCACCTTGTTTGCGCCAATGTTTTGGGATCCGTATAAATTCATGCTTTTCCAGTTCACATTGTAGCGGCTCCAGTACATGCCAAAGTTTTTTATGATATTATTTCTCTGAATCTGCTCCGCTTCTTCCGATGTCACTTCTTTTTCCGGTTTGGTTTCAGGCTCCCCCTTTAGGGTAAGAGGTGAATTGTCAATCAATTCGTAAACGCCGTTGCCAAGTTTCCGGAAAAGATCTTTTTTTGTGGCCAGCTGTGCGCAAACGGTCTGTTCTGGTGTGGCTCCGCATTCGTCCTTTTTTCTGTACCCGTTCTCAAAAATCCGGCTGGTAATATCAGTGTAGTGCATGGGTGTTCCCTCGTCAAGTAGAACTTTTTTTATCGCATCTTTCCAAGTCATGTTATATTGCTTTTTTCAAATATAGGAAATTCTTCCAAAAGGTTATATTTTTACTTGATGACTTGGAACTGTTTTTTGTGAAATATGTATATTTGTTTGTTTTAAGGATATACTGACGGACAGATAGTTTGAAGCCTGCAATAAAATACGCTTTCAGGATGGTGCACATTGACAATATACCTCATGTGAACCGGTATGGTTTTGTCCATAAGAATTCACCAGTAGCTGAGCCCAATTATGTCGCCATCGGGGATCAATCGGTTATACTTGTAAGAGAGACGAAGTCAATTCAAGGTGGAGATGTTATAGGGTCATACATACCTTTTTATTTCGGCCCTAGGTCTCCGATGCTTTATGTGGTTCAGCATGGATATAATGGGGTTAAACAGTATGCTCCACAAGATTTGGTGTATTGCGTGGTATTGCTTTGTGATATTGTTGAAAGCCAGATTGATTGTGTGTTCACAGATGGACATGCGTTAAATGTTTTAACACATACTTATTCAAAAGAGTCTCTGCCTCATATAAATGAAATAATTTGTTATTCAGATGTTTACACGCAATATTGGAACAAAGAAGAAGACAGAGATCTGAAGCGCAGGAAAGAAGCTGAATTGTTGCTTAAAGATGAACTGCCTCCCGCATATATCAAAGGGTATGTTGTATACGATGAGCAAGCAAAACAAAAACTTGTGCGTTTTGGGATAGAACCAAGTAGAATCATAGTAAAAAAAGAATATTATTTTTGACCCATATGATACAATTTACGAAAGGAAATCTTCTGGAAAGTCCCGCTCAGGCACTGGTCAACACTGTGAATACGGAAGGTGTCATGGGGAAAGGAATAGCTTTGCAGTTTAAAGAAATGTTTCCTGAAAACTACATTCTATATAAGGATGCTTGTAAGCAGCATCTTGTTAAAGTGGGTCAGATGTTCATAACAAGTGAGCTTACTTTGTCCGGAACAAAAATGATTGTTAACTTTCCGACTAAGACGACATGGAAAAAACCATCTGAGTATTCATATATAAAGGATGGATTGACGGCTTTGAGAGAAGAGATTATTGCGCGGAATATATCGTCAATAGCCATTCCTCCACTTGGCTCTCACAATGGTGGCCTTGATTGGCTTGTCGTAAAGAGGATGATCATTGAAGCTCTTCATGATCTTGACTGCGTGATATATTTATATGAACCATCGGATACGATTGTTGAAAAAATGCGTAGCGAGCGAGTAAAATTGACACCAGCTCGTGCAATGATGTTGGATGTTTTGTGTGATATGGTGTCATACGGAGAATTCATCTCTGTTTTTGCTGCCGAGAAAGCGGTTTATTTTCTTCAGAGAAATGGCGCGAGGGATATTTTCAATATAGAATTTACGCGAAGTTACTACGGGCCATATTCCAAAGGAAAGATTGCACATGTTTTATATTACATGAATGGCAGTTATGTACGTGGGATGGGTGGAATGCAGGCTAGACCATTTGATGAGATTTGGCTGTTTGGGGATACGTTAACCGCTGTATCGGGATATCTTGACATGAAGGAAAACAGCAAGTACAAAGAGGTGTCAGAACGCACGAAACGGTTTTTGAGGGGGTATTATTCAACATACTCACTGGAATTACTTTCAACAGTTGATTTTATTTTACAGAATGATAGCCGTCTTGCTGGATGGGGAAAAATGGTCGATGAAGAGGTCTTTTCTATTATTAATGAAAACATATCAAAGTGGAGCCATAGGAAGGAATCCTTGTTTTACGGCAGCAAATACATTCCGACAATACTGAACCATCTAAAGGACCTCTATTAGTTTTTAGATCACAGCAACTTCTTGTACTCCACCGGCATCACCTTGATGAAGCGGGCGGCACAGGAGTCCCATTCGGAGAGGATGCGGGCGGCAAGAGGACTGCCGGTGTGGGCGTGGTGCGCCTTGATGAGGGACTTGACCTCACGGCGGTCTTCATCGGTCTCGAGCAGGGAGAGCTCGACCATGTCCATGTTGCAGTAATAGTCGAAATCGCCTGCAGTGTTGAGTACATAGGCGATGCCGCCGCTCATACCGGCGGCGAAATTACGGCCTGTCCTGCCAAGCACCACGACCCTGCCTCCAGTCATGTATTCGCAGCAGTGGTCTCCGACTCCCTCGACCACAGCCACCGCCCCGCTGTTGCGGACACAGAAGCGCTCGCCGACCTGACCGTTGATGAACATCTGTCCGCCGGTGGCCCCGTAGCCTATGGTGTTGCCGGCTATGATGTTGTCTTCGGCACTGAATAGGGATTCCGGAGATGGGGTCACTATGATCTTGCCGCCGGAGAGGCCCTTGCCGAGGTAGTCGTTGGCATCGCCCTCAAGCCGGAATGTGAGCCCCGGGCAGAGGAATGCGCCGAAACTCTGTCCTGCTGACCCGGTGAATGTCACCGTGATGCAATCTTCCGGCAGGCCGGTCCCGCCATATAGGGACGTTACCTTGCCGCTCAGCATGGCCCCGACGCTGCGGTCCGTGTTGCGGATCTGTACTCCGAGACTGACTTTGCGCCGCGATTCCACAGCCGGCCATACCATCTCGATCACCTCCCTGTCCTTGGCGCAGAGCTGAGCATCAACTTGGCCGGAAGTGCAGACACGTGCATTGTCCTTGGCCTCGTCAGGGATGTACAGGACTCTGTCCAGGGAGACCTTGCCGGCTTTCGAACCATCCGCGAAACTTCTCTTGTGCAGCAGGTCCGCACGGCCTATGACCTCCTGCAGGGAGCGGTATCCCATCTGGGCCAAGTATTCGCGCAACTGTTTGGCGATGAATCGGAAATATGTCTCCAGATGCTCCTTGCGCCCGGAGAACTTCGTCCGCAGGGCGGGATCTTGGGTCGCTATGCCGACGGGGCAGGTGTTGGTGTTGCAGCGGCGGCACACAAGGCAGCCGAGTGAAACCAGCGAAGCGGTGCCAAAACCGAATTCCTCGGCCCCGAGCATGGCCATGAACAGCACGTCGCGGGCGGTCTTCAGACCGCCGTCCACCTGGAGGCGGACACGTCCACGGAGGTTGTTAACCACGAGGGTCTGCTGCACCTGTGCAAGGCCTGTCTCCGACGGGCTGCCGGTATGCTTGACAGAACTTGCAGGGCTCGCGCCCGTACCTCCATCGCCCCCGCTTATCAGGATGACATCGGCCTTGGCCTTGGCCACGCCCGCCGCAATCGTTCCTACACCTGCCTCGGAGACCAGCTTTACGCTGATGCGTGCCGAAGAGTTGATGTTCTTGAGGTCATAGATCAATTGGGCCAAGTCCTCGATCGAGTAGATGTCGTGGTGGGGCGGGGGAGAGATGAGGGTGATGCCCGGCACAGAGTGGCGTGTGCGTGCGATGAGTTCGTCTACCTTGAAGCCCGGCAGCTGGCCTCCCTCTCCGGGCTTTGCTCCCTGAGCCACTTTGATCTGTATCTCGTCAGCGTTGACGAGGTACTGTGCGTCCACCCCGAACCTGCCCGAGGCTACCTGCTTCACTGCGCTGCGCATCGAGCTCCCGTCAGGAAGGGGGTTGTTGCGTGATGGATCCTCGCCGCCTTCGCCGGTGTTGCTCTGGCCGCCGATGGCGTTCATCGCCAGGGCGATCGTCTCGTGGGCCTCCTTGCTGATGGCGCCGAATGAAATGGCTTCCGTGACGAAGCGCTTCATCAGCGCTTCCTCGCTCTCGACTTCGCTTATGTCTACAGGCTTGCGGTCGCTTTCTATCTCCATCAGGTCGCGCAAGTACATCGGTGCGGTGCGGTTGGCGGCGATGTCACTGAATTGGCGGAATGCCTCGTAATCCTGTTCTCTCACCGCCTTGTGCAGGAGTCTGACGCGGGACGGCTCCCAGGCATGGAATTCCCCGCCTTTGCGGTAGGCGTAAAACCCGTAGTCTTCCGGTGCGTCCGGCTGCTCCGGCGCGAATGCCGCCTTGTGGGCTGCGAGCACATCAGATGCTATGTCTTCGAGGGTCACGCCCCCGATCTGGGATACGCCGCCTCCCATATAATTGTCCAGCACTTTCTGGCTGACTCCCAGGTTTTCGAAGAGGGAAGCACCCCTGTAACTGCGGATGGTGGAGATTCCCATCTTGGAGAGGATTTTGAGCATGCCCTTGTTGACAGCCTTGATGTAGTGTTCTTCCGCTGCCGGGTAGTCAAGCTGGACGGCCTTGGATTTGACCAGTTCATCGAGGATAGCAAATGTCATATAGGGGTTGACCGCACTGGCTCCGTATCCGGCGAGCAGCGCCACATGCATCACTTCGCACACTTCTGCGGACTCCACGATTATGGCGGTCTGCGAACGCTTCATGTTGTGTATGAGGTGGTGATGCACAGCTGCCGTGGCGAGCAGGGACGGTATCGGGGCGTGTGTGGAGTCTACGTTCCTGTCGGAGATGATGATGTAGTTGTATCCGGCGTCAACGGCCTTGATGGCATCTTTGCAGAGTCTGGAAAGGGCCGCTTCCATCGCTCCGGCTCCGTCTTCGGTCTCGAAGAGCATAGGCAGGGTGATGGTCTTGAAGCCTTTGTATCTGAGGTTTTTTAGTGTCTCCAGTTCATCGTTTGATAGGATCGGGGAACTCAAGCGTACCACCTTGCACAGGTCCGGCGACGGGGTGAGAATGTCTCCCTTGACGGCACCGATGTAGCTTGTCAGGGACATCACTGTGCTTTCCCTTATGGAGTCTATCGGCGGGTTGGTGACCTGGGCGAACTTCTGCTTGAAGTAGTTGAAAAATCGTTGCGGCTTTTCGGAGAGCACGGACAGAGGGGTGTCGTCTCCCATGGCGTAGAGAGGCTCGGAGCTGTCCACCGTCATCGGGATGATGATGCGGTCAATGTCCTCCTTGCTGTAGTTGAATGCCTTGAGGAGCCTTTGGTAATCGGGGACCGAGTGTTCCACCTTGCGGCCGCTGCGGATGTCCTTGAGCACTATGCGCCCGCTGTGAAGCCAGTCGGCATAGGGGTGGGCGTCGCTGAGCGCGGCCTTGATTTCCTCGTCGCGGAGAATCTTGCCCTTGAGGGTGTCAACCATCATTATCTTGCCGGGGCGCAGCCTGCCCTTGGAGGCGATCTCCTCCGGGGGAACGTCGCAGACTCCCGTTTCCGAAGCCATCACCAGCATCCCTCCCTTGGTGACGAAATACCGGCACGGCCTCAGCCCGTTGCGGTCCAGCATCCCTCCGGCGTAGCGTCCGTCGGAGAATATGATAGTGGCCGGGCCGTCCCATGGTTCCATGAATATAGAGTGGTATTCGTAGAAACTCTTGAGCTTGTGACTCAACGGGTTGCCTTCCTTGTAGCTTTCCGGGACAAGCATGGCCAGGGCGTGGGGAATCGAATATCCAGCACGGGTGAAGAACTCCAGCACATTGTCGAACGAGGCGCTGTCGCTCATCCCCGGTTCGACGATCGGGCTGATGTTCTCAGTGATCTTCCCGAGTTTGTCTGTCTTGAGCAGGCTCTCTCGTGCCTTGATCCAGAGCCTGTTGCCGCGGATGGTATTGATCTCCCCGTTGTGCCCGATCATGCGGAACGGCTGTGCCAGGCTCCATGTCGGGAAGGTGTTGGTGGAGAAACGCGAGTGCACGAGGGCGATCGCTGAGGTGAAATATTTGTCAGTGAGGTCGGTGAAATAGTGCCGCAACTGCCCGGATGTCAACATGCCCTTGTAGATCATGGTTCTGGTGGAGAGGCTGGCGAAGTAGCAGGATTTTTTGTCCTTGATGGATGAGACTGCGACCCGGCGTTCCGCTTCTTTGCGTATCAGGTAGAGTCTGTTTTCGAGTTCTTCCTGATTGTCGCAGCCTTCGATGAAGAGCTGCCTGATGTCGGGCTCGCTTTCCCTGGCCTTGCTGCCGAGGACCTCCGAGTTGACGGGCACTTCACGTATGTGCATTATGCTCAGCGAATTGGCTTCGGTGCATTCTTTTATTATCTCCATGAATGCCCCGGCATCGGCTTTGTCCTTCGGGAAGAAGACCATCCCGACCCCGTATCGGCCTTTTTCCGGCACGGGGATGCCGTGGAGCAGTATGAACTCGTGGGGAATCTGAACCATTATTCCGGCACCGTCGCCTGTATTTGGATCTCCGCCTTCAGCTCCGCGGTGGGCCATGTTCTCCAGGACTGAAAGTCCCTTCTCGATGATGTCGTGATACTTGGCGCCGTTGATGTTGACGACCAGACCCACGCCGCAAGCATCGTGTTCCCAGTCCTGTGAGTACAGGCCGCCGGCCTGAAGTGATTCCAAAGAGTTCATATCCTGTCGTGTTTCCTGCTTTTTCCCGTCTTCTCGCTTTTTTTTTTGGGGGGGGTGGGTAGGCGGGTGTAGGGTTCAGTGTTGCAAGTTAGTAAAAATCCTCAATAATCCCTTGCGTTGGAGCTTAAAATCCCGTGCCGTCGTGCTCTCTCCTGTGCGCACGCGGCCGGTTCCGTGCGCACCAGGCCCCCTCGTGCGCACCGCGCTGAATTTCCCGCTGTCCCGTGCGCACCAGAGGCCTTTTCACGCACGGGATTGACTTCGTGCGCACGGGGCGGCGGGCCTGAAGTCTTGGGACAGAGTCTGAGCCTGCGTACGGAACGAGGTTCACTCGCGGACGAAGATTGTTGCGCGCAGGCCGGAGGTGGCAGGGGCGAGGCTTGTGTTGAGCCCCTGCCACCTCTGCCCACTGCGCCGTCAGCCAACGCCCCTTTTCCACATGGACTCACCGGCCATCTGCAGTGTTCTGCGACACCCCCGCAAAGGTTGGGGCGTTTTCTGTGATTTCTTCCCCTACCTTCCGGGTGTGCCGGCCATGTACGGCATCCTGCGGCATCCCTCCGCCAAAGGTTGGGGTATTTTTCGCGCTTTTTACCCCTACCTGTTGGAGGCATCGCCCGTGTGCAACGTTCTACGGTATCCCCTCGTCAAAGGTTGGGGTATCTATGGCAATTTCTTCCCCTACCTTGCGGGGACACTGCCACTGCACGGCTTTCTGCGACACCCCGTCAGCAAAGGTTGGGGTATTTTTAGCGCTTTTTACCCCTACCTGTTGGATGCATCGCCCGTGTACAACGTTCTATGGTATCCCTTCGTCAAAGGTTGGGGTATTTATGGCGATTTCCTCCCCTACCTTCCGGAAGCGCTGCCCTTATACGGCCCTCTGCGGCACCCCACCAGCAAAGGTATGGGTGTTTTTCGCGATTTTTACCCCTACCTCCTGGACGGCACCAGACCCCTGCGCCACTCTCTTTCCGCCTTCAAAAGTTCCCCCTTCGCCCATCAAGCAGGCCTCCCGTACAGCACACCCTTCTTCTGCACCGGACGGTCTTGCAAGTGCCTTCCGTACACCACAGCGCCGTTTTCTGTACGGAACGGTCTCGCGAGTGCCTCGCGTACAGAAAGAGGCCGGTTTTCTGTACCGCATGTATCCGCAAGCGGCTCGCGTACAACAGAAGGCCCCTTTTCTGTACCGGACGGAGAATCGCC
>DJOT01000039.1:44906-45078 GCA_002439095.1 Bacteroidales bacterium UBA6431
CACCAATATGCCGCTAGAAAGCCATTTCCGCGCAAGGTTATAGCGTTTCTGCAATCTTTCTCTACAACCTTTTCTAGTTAATGTCCAAATAAAATTGGACCTAATAATTTTGGTTTAACCTTTATATTTTAATAATCAATATTTTATATGGTCGGCAAGAAGCCTTGTCGTT
>DJOT01000015.1 GCA_002439095.1 Bacteroidales bacterium UBA6431
GAAAATTTTCAGCCGACATAGCACACCTATATTATATAAGAAAATCTCCTCCCCACTTGACTTTTTCAATTCAACTTTTTATCTTAGCGAGATTTAAAGTAGTAGATCCGAATGAAATTATCCGTACATCATAGACTCCCATCAGTCTTGGCTCTTATCACATGTTCAATGGTATCATTGGCCTCCGGCCCTCACACAGGGGCCACACAGGCAGACTCAACGTACAACAAGCTGTTCGAGAAGCAGAAAAAAGTCGCAGACGGCCTCTTCCGCATGCACCTGAGTGACGGCAAAGTCTACATGGACATTCCGCGTAAACTTTTCGGCCGTGACATGCTTCTCGGCTCCACCATCAGTGCAACGAGTGACAACAAAAACGGAGTCACCGGCAGCAAGCCTGAAGATCCCCTGCATTTCGTGTTCACCGAGGAAGAAAACCATGTGGCCATGCGGCTGGTTTCGGAAGAGGACTCAGACCTCAACGCGATATTCAAACTGTTCAAAAAAGAGTGCTACAACGCAGACTCTTCAGCTGTTGTCATAAACGCCACCGACCTGTTCTTGAGCGATGACAAGAAACTCTCACCGTTTGACCGCTACAGCTACAACACGAGCGACAAGAAAAAACGTAACGAAACATTCAGAAAAAACGATTCATTCATTGAAGACATAAAGGCGTTCGATGATAATGTATCTGTCAAAAGTTCATTAAGTTACAAATACACGCTCCCCGACAGGGGCGTGAATTACAAGGATCTGCCGTTCACGGCCTCCGTCACCAGATCCATACTCCTTCTGGACTCGATCCCTTACATGCCGAGACTGGTAGACAGCCGCATCGCAATATTCCCGACCGAGAAGCGGGTCTACGGCAAAGGGTTCTCGGGAAGCAAAAAGATCTACTACGCAAACAGATGGCGACTGGAACCATCTGATGTAGAAGCATATAAGAGAGGCGAAAAAGTCTCCCCGAAAAAACCTATAGTTTTCTATATCGATTCAGCATTCCCGGAATCATGGAAACCTTATATAAAGGAAGGCGTAGAGCAATGGAACGAGATGTTCGGCGAGATAGGATTCAAGGATGCGATAAAAGCCGTGGACTTTCCGGAAGACGACCCGTCGTTCGATCCTAACAATCTCAAATATTCAAGCGTGAGATATGTCCCGATACCAATCCAGAACGCTATGGGCCCGTCATGGACTGACCCCCGGAGCGGCGAGATCATAAACGCAACAGTCTATCTTTATCACGATGCCGTGGAGTTGATCAACAACTGGCTCTTCGTGCAGACTGCCCAGATTGATGCTGCGGCCCGCCACGCGAACATTGATGAGAAAAAGGTCGGTGACGCACTGCGGTATGTGGTCTCCCACGAGATCGGGCACTGTCTAGGCTTCATGCACAACATGAGTGCATCAGCGAATGTTCCGCTCGATTCGCTACGCTCCCCGACATACACGCAAAAATACGGAACTACCACATCCATAATGGATTATGCAAGATTCAACTACGTAGCCCAACCCGAGGATTCGCTGAAAGGTCTGAAGCTGACACCGCCGAGGTTCGGCCAATACGACCGTTTCGTGACAGCGTGGAACTACACTCCGACATTTTCGGACAGCCCACAGAAAGAATATGAGATCACTTCAGGCTGGCTGTCGGAAGCCATAAAAGATCCTCTTTACAGATATGGAAAGCAGCAAGACGAGATCATCGATCCTCGATCCCAGACAGAAGACCTCAGCGATGACGCTGTCGGCGCCTCGGCCTACGGCATTTCCAATCTGAAATTCATATTGGGCAGGATGAACGGCTGGCTGAAAGACGAGGACATAGACTACAGCCGCAGGCGTTCGCTGTACAATGCCATACTTAACCAATACCTGCAATATATAGGTCATGTCTACGGCTATGTGGGCGGCATACGTCTCTACGAGCGCTTGTCTACTGACCCGGGAGTAAACTACGAACCCATAAGTGCTGACTACCAGAGACGAGCTCTGGAGTTCATTCTGAAAGAACTTCAGGATTTGGAATGGTTCGACAACAAGTCTGTACTTGACAACTTTCCACAGGCGGAGCCGATGTCGTCCGTTATAAGAGAATACGTGTTCACGATGGTGATGGGCGCACCGTCAAAGGTAGAACTATGCGCTTCAAAATCGGCGGACCCTTTCAGTCATGAAGAATGCATGGAGATGATCTTCAACACCGTATGGTCCCCTCTTGAAAACGGGCCTCTAACCCCGGCCCAGATGCAGCTGCAACGCTCTTATCTGGAGGCCGTCTGCGGCAGCGCCTCCGTGCCATACGGAAAAAGCGGTTCAAGACGCTCCATCCGACAGGACATTTCCGCATATAGCGAGGCCGAAGCCCTGTATCATGAGGACCGGCTGCGTCCGTCTGACTATTATAGTTACATATTGAGAGCCCGGAAAATGCTGAAAAAAGGCTGCAAATCATCCGACAAAGCCACGTCATACCACTGCATGGAACTTCTGCACAACATCGACAAATCTCTGGAGGACTGAGACATGCTGAAAATCATCATCACTTTGCTGCCGCTCCTTTGCGCAACCCCGGACATGTCCGCAGCGGAAGTCCCCGCCTACAAGGTCTTCAAGGACAAAAGCGTCACCGCCTCAGAAGGAGGTCTCATGTCACTGTTCCTTTCTGACGGGAAGGTCTATGTCGAAATCCCGTTTTCGCTGTTTGATCAGGAGATGCTCTTCGGTACCACCGTCGTGGCGTCAAGCGATGAAAGGGAATCCACTGCCGGAATCCAGACAAAGCCGCTGAAACTGGTCAGGTTTCATAGCCCGGACAGCACAAACGTGCTGCTTCAGCAACTTAATTTCGTTTCTTTCTCCGATGACAGCAGCATCAATTCAGCCTTGGAGGAGAGTTCCGCCCCGACAACTCTTGCCCTGCTCAAGACGGAAGAATTCAACAAAGACTCCACCGCTGTGCTCTGCGATGCCACTTCTCTGTTCTCGGGGGACAAGGACCAGCTCTCCCCAAAGTATCTGGGCGGCTACAATTCAATGGGCGGCTATATCACACGAGACTATACCTACAAGAGTGACAATTCTTTCATCAAGTCCGTACATGCTGACAGCGGCAGCGCATCAGTGGACACGGAGATGAGTTACTCTGTGACCAGAGCCTTGTTCGCCATGCTTAAGATAAGTGAAAATGTGCCGTTCAGCGCTGTCGTCAGGACCTCATTCATCCTGCCACCGCACACAGGAGAGACCGCACTGCCGCTCGAATATGGCCTCGGAGTTGGAAATGTCAGCCTGCTGAAGTATGACAGTTCTACCAGCGGTGCAAAAAGATGCTATTTTGCCACCAAGTGGCCCGTACAGGACAAAAACACGCCATTGGTCGAATTCATGCTCGATGATGACGTGCCGCATACAGTGGAAAGTGCCGCACTCAGAGCTGCCGGAATCTGGAATAGCGGTTTCCGCAACGAAGGTTTTCAAGAAGCCGTAAGAATATCGAGGAACAAGGCAACAAGAAATGCATACACCTCAAGCATTGACTACGTGAGGACGCCAGGCAAGGAAATCAAGAGTTCGGTATGGGCCGACCCTCGTAACGGCAAGATTTTCAAGGCATCTATCCATATCGACCATGATGTTTGCAAAAAGATCCATTATGATCTGATGGTGATGTGTTCTCACTTCAAGCCGGAACTTGTCTCCGTCACGGCAGACTCTACAGCTGTAGAAGACTGCCTCACGTCAATGCTCGTACACCATATCGGACGCTGTCTGGGTTTCAGGGTCAATCTGGCCGGCAGCTCGGCGGTCTCATTGAGCACACTGCGCAGCGGCGGACAGTTGACAGAAAGCGTGATGGACAACGTATGTCTGAACTACCTCTTAGACGCGTCACAGGCCGCACCTACGGCATCTTATTGCCAGACGGGACTTGGAAAATTCGACCTCTACAACATCAATCACTTGTACGGGGATGCTTCCATGGCTGCCCCGGATTATCTCTTTCTGCCGGAGGAACTGGATCCTGCGGATCCGCGCGCACAGAAAGCCGTGCTTGGAGACGACCTTATAGTGGCGTCACAGCTCGCTGCTGACAACCTGACAAACTCGATTTCGCGGGCCAATGCACTATTGGAATCAGGCGACCTCGATTTTGAGGTGAGGAGCGCCCTGCTCGATGCTTACGTGGAGCATTATTTTCTGATATCCGAGTCGCTGATACCATATCTCGGCGGAGTTTACTACACCGAAATCATCCCGGGCAACAGACGATACTCCAATGTGAGTCTGAGTGAACAGGACCGTGCCTTGGCAAAAACTCTGGAACTGATGGATGCCAGCACCTCGCTTGACGGCAACGGTCTCGTAGACATCAGCCTCAACGACAAGGTCTCCGACTACGTGTCTTATGACATCTTCTCCGCACTCTTGAGAAAGAGCCTCACCCTTTCGTCAGAGCCTGAAGACGAAGGAGTAACCATGACACGCAGCCGCGCTCTTGACCGGATCATGGACCACCTCTGGAAAGAATCGCTGGACGGGAAGGCTATAACCCCGGTGCGCAAGAAAATGCAGGAGCAGTTTATAGACAAGATCTCCGCACTCGCGGAAGAGAACGGTGCGAAAGACTCGCCGCAGATATACGCCCTGTGCAAGAAGAACATTAAAGTCCTCACACGCTCCGCTTCAAGAGCGAAAGACAAGACAGAGAAAAATCACTATAAATATTTACATTCACAACGGGCGAAACACAAAGACATCCATGAATAAAACATTGAAAATCTTTCTTTTAACGGCCAGTTTGCTGCTTCCGCAGGGGCTTCTGCTTGCCCAAAGCGGACGCATCGCCAAAGGGACGGTCCGCGACGATCAGGGCGAAGCCCTCATCGGCGCGGGGGTCGTGGTCAAGGAAGTGCCCGGAAAGGGCACTCAGACAGACCTTGACGGGAACTTCACACTTCCCCTCCCAGACAAGGCCAAGACACTCGTAATCTCGTTTATCGGAATGAAGAGCATTGAAATCCCGATCAAGGGTACCAATCTCTCAAACATCTCTGTAACACTAGAATACGAGGCCGATTTTCTGGATCAGGTGGTCGTGACCGGATATTCCCAGACCACGACCAAAAGGATTACCGGCTCGGTCGGCATCCTGTCATCCGACACATTCAAAAGCAAACCGATAACATCTGTGGCCTCGCTGATGCAGGGAGAAGTCGCCGGCGTGGCCATTCAGGCGACATCAGGACGGCCGGGACAACAGTCAAACATCAGAATCAGGGGCGTCAACAACCTCTCGGGCAACTCAAACCCTCTATGGGTAGTGGACGGTGTCCCGATGCAGAACGACACTCCGGACCTTTCCTCCGAGCAGATCAAAGCCGGCGGGTTCGATGACATCTTCGTCAACGGCATCGGCAACATCAACCCTAACGACATCGAGAACGTGACCATCCTCAAGGACGCGGCTGCTGCCGCCATCTACGGCTCCAGGGCGGCCAACGGAGTGATAGTGGTCACCACCAAGAAAGGTCAGGCGGGGCGCATGAAGATCTCATACTCCAACAACCTCGTGTTCTCATTCTCACCGCAACGCAGCGTGAATCTGATGAATTCAGAGGAGAAGCTCGCATGGGAGGATGAACTTTGGAACGAGTTCTCAGCTGACAAATACCGCCAGTCCCTCAAAGACGCCTCGGTGTTCTTCCCGATTGTGGGAGTGGTCGGGCAGATACGTGCCGGGGTCGGGCATTTCACCGGGATGAAAGACAATAAAGAACTCCAGGACGAGTATATCGCTTCGCTCGCTTCCAGCACGACAGACTGGTACAAGGAGCTTTTCCGCAACACATTCTCGCACAACCACCACATCTCGATGAGCGGCGGCGCCGACAAATACACCTACTATCTTTCGTTGGGCTATGCCAACGAAAACGGAATGCTGATCAACAACAACTACGACCGCTACAACATCACGGCCAACATGACAATGACCCCGGTGGAACGCGTGAAGATAGAATTCGGAGCAGACATGTCAAGACAGGGGACAATCTCCCCGGACAGTTACGTGGATGCATTCAACTACGCCTACTTCGCCAACCCTTATGAGAAGGTCTACAACAGCGACGGCAGTTATGCGGCGGACGAAACTTTCTTCTCGCTCGGATACTACAACGGCAACAACACCGAAGTCATGCCGGCTAACGGCTTCAACATCATAAGGGAACTCAAAGAGAATTCCACAAACACTGTCAATTTCGCGAACACCGTCCGCGGACAGCTGGAGGTCAAGTTGTTCAGCCCTCTGAAATTTGTCGGTCTCGCCTCCTACTCGTTCTCCAACAACAAGACCGACAAGATCACCGGCAAGGACACTTACACCGCATTCAAGGACAGGCTCGGCAACGACAAATACTCCCAGAGCAAACTGTACGGATCCATCACCCAGAATGCCACGAACCGCTCAAGCTATGTGCTGCGCGGACACTTCGTCTACAACCAGTCCTTCGGCTCCGACCAGCACACCCTCTCCGCCATAGCCGGAGCCGAGATCAGAGGTTCATCATCAAACACCATCTTCACGAAAAGATACAACTACGACCCGAAGACTGCAACCTCCTCCCTCCCGACGATCTCCGGAGAGACCGATGCTTGGGTACGGGCTGTGGAAGCCTTAAGCGGGGAATATTTCACCGAAAACAGATACGCCTCATTCTACGCATCAGCCGACTATTACTATAAGAAAACCATAGTGCTCAACTTCTCGGTACGCACCGACGGCAGTTCCAACTTCGGTATGGACAGGCAGTTCAACCCTACTTGGAGCGCAGGCGGAGCATGGCACATCTCAGAGGAGCCATTCATGAAAGATGCAAGAAACATAAGCCACCTCACAGTCAGGGCCGCCACAGGTTTCACCGGAGACGTCAACACCAGCACCACCCCGAATCTGATAATGCAGTATTACAGACAGCAGTACAGGTATTGGAACGACCAGGCATACATGCTCGGCTACATCCCGTCAGCACCGAATCCGAACCTCCGTTGGGAAAAGACCAGAGACGTAAAGGCGTCGGTAGACATGGGCATGTTCGGCGAGAGGCTCACCTTCTCCACAGAAGGGTACCTCAGGCAGAGTTCAGACATAGTCACATCCTCGCAGGTTCTATCCACAACAGGGTTCACCTCACAGTATTTCAACTCCGCCGACATAATGAACAGCGGAGTCGAGGTCAGTCTGAGCGGCAAGCCCGTGCAGAAAAGGGACTTCTCCCTCACGGCTTCGGTGAATTTTGCATACAACTACAACAAGGTCACCAAGTACACCCCGTCCTATGCCAGCAAGATTACCGTCAAGGACAGATATGTGGAAGGGTATCCCGTGGGGGCGATAATGTCGGGGCGGCTCAACGGAATCGACCCTGACTCCGGACTCTACGCCTTCGAACTCAGACCGGATGCCGTGATTTCCACCGCTACCGACCTTAATAAAGCCGACAATTACAGACGCTATCTGGGGACATCCATAGCCCCTTATACTGGCGGCTTCAATATTGCGGCAAATTACAAGACATTCCGCCTAAGCGTCAGCGGCTACTATTCACTGGGAGCCAAGAAGTACGACAAGATTGTCTCTCCGGCATCCTACTACAATCCGCGCCATGAAGGCGCCTCGACGGAAACGGTCCAGTCACAGTACAGCGACCTGTACTCCAACCATCTCAACGTCACCAAAGACCGCACCGACCGCTGGACATCCGACCGCACCACAGGCACGAAGTATCCGCGCATTTACGACTACTTCGGATACAAATACAACTTCGGATACTACAACCCGATGGACTACAACATAGTGGACGCGATCTACCTGAAAGACATCTCCTACCTGAGGATCAAATCCATCATACTCACATACTCACTGCCGAAAAAGGCTCTCGAAAAGCTGCATCTTGACAGCATGTCCTTCAACTTGTCCCTCAACAACTTCTTCACCATCACCAAGTATGACGGGATGGACCCTGAAGTGCCAGGAGCGACCTACCCGACCACAAGAAGCGTTTCTTTCGGCATGAACATAGGACTTTAAAACGACCGCATCATGAAAAACATATTGCTCACACTCGCCTGCGCATCGCTGCTGTGCTCATGCAAAGGCTACCTGACAGTCCAGCCGCAAGGCAAGGTCATCCCGGAGACCGATGAGGAATTCGCCGCCATCATCCACAACCACATCAACAACATCGAAGGCGGGGAAGACCAGTTCATAGTCGGCAACTTCGACGGGATCATCCTCTACGAAAGTTTCTCGGACAACCTTGACGCCAACGTCAAGATCGGCTCCATCGCCGCATATGCCGGCGACAAGATCAATGCACGCCAGATGTACTACAAGAACTACTTCTCGATCATCCGCGACTGCAACATAGTGATCGAAAACATGTCAGGCCGTAGCAGCGAACTTGCGCAGCAACTGCTCTCAGCAAGCTATGCCATCAAGGGCATATGCTACTACAACCTCATCCGCGACTACTGCGACCCTTACGACGGGGAGCGTGCCGACCTCCAGCCAGGACTGCCCCTCATCGACAATTTCGACATGGAGGCGATGCCCTCACGGGAATCTCTTGAAGCGACAGCCAGATACACAGAAGAACTGCTGAAAAAGTCCATCTCCTACCATATCACCGACAAGATGTTCCTCTTCACGGAGAACATCGTCAAGGCATACCTCGCCAAACTGTACTTCTGGATCGGCGACTATGATTCAGTCATACCCCTGTGCGAGGAACTGATGCAGGTCAAGGAATACAAGCTCGCGAGCATAGACCAGTACGAAAACATGATCCAGGCAAAGAACGCCCAGGGCCAGGAGGTCATCGTCCGCTCGCACATCAACAACAACAATGACCTCGACTGGTACTACTCCATGATCATAAAGGACTTGAAAACCCGTCCCGTCAACGCGACGCTCGTACACCTGTTCGATGTGGACAAGGAGGCCGACGTGAGGTACGCCGTGTCATTTGACAAGAAAAGGGTGAACCAGAAAAACACCAGCGCGAAAGTCCGCGGCTCGGAGATTGTGCTTATGCTCGCTGAAAGCTATGCCCATCTCGGAGAGGACGCCAAGGCGCTCGATCAGCTCAACTACCTGAGGCGCAACCGTATCCGAAATGTCACCGACTACACTATGGAGAACCTGCCGGAGCCTGACCCGCACGCCCTTATAAAAGTCGATGCCCAGGGACAACCGTTGACGAAAATCATGTCCGCAGTATTCAACGAGAGAAGAAAAGAGTTATATTTGGAGGGTGACCGCTGGTTCGAACTCAAGAGAAACGGCAGGCCCGAGATGTGGATCATCAACAACGGGCTCAAATACACGACAGAGAAATATCTCTACACCGCCCCCATCTACAAAGGGGATGTGGATCTTAATGACAAAATGGTTCAAAATGAAGGTTATGTATCGTAAATCCATAATCAAGGCCGCCATTGCGGCATGCTCGCTCTGCGGCCTCGTCCTGTCGGCAGCATCTTGCTCGTATGACGAACTCACGCCGAAGACGGATGACAGGTCCGAGTACTACCAGATCCCCAAAGGGGAAATCCCGTCTGCCGAGGAGCAGGCGGAAGTCAAGGCCATACGCGATGAATACAACGCAGCAATCAAATAATCTCAACTAATATTTGTTTACAATGAAAAAATTGATGTTAATGCTCGGTGTGGTCGCCGCAGTTGCGGTATCCTGCACCAAAGAGCTCCCGACCATCTCATTCACGAAGAGCATCTCCGTGCTGATGGCGGACTCCCCTCTCAAAGTCGAGCTGACCGTCTCTGAAGCGACCCAGTCAGCACTCACAGTCCCTGTCAACTTCGCCGGAAGCGCAGTGAAAGGTTCAGACTATGTCCTGTCAGCAGAAGCCTTTGAGTTCGCGGCCGGAAGCACCTCCGCCACTATTGAAATCACTCCGAAAGACAACTTCGAAGAAGGCAAGGAGATCGCCCTCTCTATCGCAGCCCCTGACGGATATAATCTCGGAGCCAACCCGAGCATGGTGGTGTCAGTGGAGAACAAGGAAAAAATCTCATACAGTTTCTCCGCCGAGAAAGCCGACCTGCTCAACACCTACACGGTGACCATTGATCTCAATGGCATGAAGACCGGCAAAGACTTCTCCGCCACTTCAGACATGGAGCTTCCGGTCCTGTTCGATGAATCCTCCACAGCAAAACTCGGCGAGGACTTCACCGTGGAGAACGACGCGACCTCGTTCAAGGTCGCCGCAGGCACCAACAAAGGCACGCTCACTCTCATCGCCACAGACAAGGAGGTCGAACTCGGAAGCGAGAAGACCATCGTCATCAAGGTAGACGAGTCCAAACTGAGCGGACGCTTCTACGCCGGCAACACCACTTCCATGACTGTGACCGTCAAAGGAATCCTGAGGTACTCACAGCTTGTAGGAACTTGGGAATTTGTCGAAATACCGGCACTTGAGGAATGGGAATATTTCGTAGAGGATATGGGAGACGACCCGGCACTCATGCCGACCCATAATGCAGGCTACCAGATGAGCTTCGCCATCGAGGACGGCGTGCTTAAACTCACGCCGGGCACCGTAAAGGGCGACCTCGGCAATTTCCTCAGGGCATGTGAGCTCGAGTACTGCGCTCCGGTACACATGGCTGCAAAAAGCGAGCAATTGGGAGACTACTGTTCCCGCGAACCGTTCATGTGGACAGCAGAGGAGATCCAGCTGACCTACTTCTGCCTCAGCAGCGCCAACAGGGCGTTCTCCCCAAGTACCGAGAAGCTCGGAAAGGCAACGGTCGCCATGAGGTTCGATGAGGACGGCAACCTCTGGTTCATCACCAAGGACTACGACCAGCCTCCATTCATGGAAAACTGGTGGGACGGCACTTTCGATCCGGACTTGTTCGGTTTCACTTATATAATGAAACGTGTCCAGTAACTGCAACACACTACCAAAAGAAGCCCGGCCTGATATCCAGACCGGGCTTCTTCTTTATAGGGATACTGAATTACTTCGCTTCAACAGCGGCTGCGTACTTCTCGTACTTGGCCTGCATCTCAGGGCTCTCTGTGCGGAAGCGGAAGCAGGCGTTCTTGAGGTACTCGGCCACGCTGGCCTTGACCTCAGAGTCCTTGCTGACCTCGTAAGCCTTCTCGAAAGGAGCGATGCATGACTTGAGGGCGGTCTCGAATTCACCCATCATGGCCATGTACTTGGCATCATCCATCTCTGTGGATGCCTTTTCCTGAATAGCCACGGCAAGGTTGTAGAAGTGGATTCCTTCTCCAATATAGCCGAACTCATACTCAGGATTGATCTCAGCGCATTTGCGATATGCAGCCACAGCCGCGTCACCATTGCCGAGTTTCTCATTGATGTTGCCCTCGACATAATAGAGGGAAGCGTTGTTCGGCTCATTCTTCTTGGCTTCATCAAGAAGTTCGAAGAGGCGCTCGGTATTGCTGCCGCTTGTCACATAGTAATTGATAAGGCCGACAAGGATGCCTTGACTCTGCGGGTAGGCCTTGAAACCTTCCTCAAGATAGTTCTTGGCAGCCTCTTTGTCTCCAAGTTTATCGCAGACATCAGCCATTTTAGCATAGGTGTCACCGTCAGTGCCGTGATAGCCGAAAGAGAGGCACTTGCTGTAGAACTCCTTTGCACGGGCATTGTCACCGGCGGTCTGTGCGGTGAAACCGGCATTGTAGATAGAATTGGTATCGATCTGGTTGAGCGGTGCCGTGGCGGCGGCAGCGGCAGCCTTCTCAAAGTATGTCGAGGCATCAGCCATCTTGCCGAACGAATAAGCGTTGTAGGCATCAGATGAATACTTCTCAGCCACTTCCTTGAGGCCGTTGTCAATATCTTTCTTCTTCTTGTTTGCAGGATCAAGCTTGGCGGCTTCAGTAAAGGCTGCAAGAGCCTTGTCAAGCGCCCCCTCAACGACAGGATTGGTCACCTCGATTACTTCAAGAAGTCCGTTCTCGTTGAAATAGAGGTTCTTGTTCTCATATTCAACCTTTGTCATCTGGCGACCGCCGACCTCTGCCACAGACTCCGCGAGAGGTTTGTCGCCACCTCCAAGAACCTGAAGTTCCTGACGGGACATGCCGACCCATACATTGCCGGCCGGAGCGTTGTAGGCATCAAGCAAAGCCTTGCCATACTTGATCCATGTAGCAGGCTTCTGGTTCTGCTTAGGATTGGTGGTGGCAGCTTCCGCCTTTTCCACTGCGGATTTGGCGGCAGCCGGGCTCTTGACCTGAGCCTGGGCATCGAAAACCTGCATTGAGGCTACGAGTGCCAAAACTAAAAAGATCTTTTTCATTAGAATATCTAATTAAGTTGTTGATTATCATTGTTTGCCTGCGATGCGGCATCCTCCGCCACCTCCTCTTCCTCAGACTTGGATACCGGTGAGACAGCCGCAATGGCATCTCCCTCACGGAGATTGATGAGGCGTACACCCTGCGTCGCGCGTCCGGTCAGGCGGAGTTCTGACATGTCCACCCTGATGGTGAGGCCTGATTTGGTGATGATCATGAGGTCATTGTCGTCAGTGACAGCCTTGATCGCGACGAGCGGCCCGGTCTTGTCCGTGATGTTCAGAGTCTTGACACCCTTGGCACCACGTGAGGTGATCCTGTATTCATCGGCAGCGGAACGTTTGCCGTAACCGTTCTCGCTGACGACTAGCACAGCGGTGGAACTGTCATCCTGCCGGATTGCTATAGCTCCTATCACTTCATCGTCTTCCTCTATAGAGATGCCGCGTACACCCGAAGAGTTGCGTCCGAGGGCGCGAAGTTCATCTTCATTGAAGCGGCAGCAGCGTCCGGCACGCGCGGCGATCATTATCTGCTCGCTTCCGTCTGTGAGGAGGGCATCCAAGAGTTCATCTCCCTCCCGGATGTTGATGGCGATGATTCCCTTGTTGCGGCTGCGCTTGTTGGCATACTCGGAAAGTGTGGTCTTCTTGACCGTACCGCGTTTTGTCACAAGCGTGACGAAGTGGCTCTCCGTGTAAGCCGGATCTTCTATAGACCGCACGTTGAGATATGTGCGTATGCTGTCTTGGGCATCGATGGAGAGGAGGTTCTGCACCGCCCTTCCCTTTGAAGTACGAGCCCCTTCAGGAAGTTCATATACCTTGAGCCTGTAGCACATGCCGTTGTCGGTGAAGAAGAGCATGGTGGAGTGCATGTTCGCCACATATATATGCTCTATGAAATCTTCATCGCGAGTGGCGCTGGCTTTCTTGCCCATACCGCCACGGGCCTGCGTACGGAACTCCGACAGAGCCGTCCGCTTGATGTAGCCGAGATGTGATATCGTTATCACAACATCCTCATCGGCATAGAAATCCTCCGGATTGAACTCTTCCGCAGAAAGGGTGATCTCAGTCCTGCGCGGATCGCCGAACTTTTCCTTGAGGTCGCGGCACTCCTGCTTCACGATGGCGAGCTGCTCCTCGTCGCTGGCGAGAATCTCGCGGCAGCGGGCGATGAATTTCTCAAGATCGTCATATTCAGCCTGAAGCTTCTCCTTCTCAAGTCCTGTCAGCTGGCGCAGACGCATCTCCACGATGGCTGTAGCCTGCAAATCGTCGAAACCGAAGCGCGCCATGAGAGTTCCCTTAGCCTCGTCAACACTTTTGGATGCCCTGATTATGGCTATCACCTCGTCGATGACATCTATCGCCTTGAGGAGTCCCTCAAGTATATGGGCCCGCTTGAGTGCCTTGTCCAGATCGAATCTCGTGCGGCGAACAACCACCTCGTGGCGGAAATCCACGAAATTGGCCAGCATGTCCTTGAGGGTCAAGGTGCGCGGACGGCCGTTCACAAGCGCAACATTGTTTATTGAAAAACTGCTCTGAAGCGCGGTATACTTGAAAAGGGTGTTGAGCACCACACTGGAATTCGCGTCTTTCTTGACGATGAACTCGATGCGTATGCCCTGGCGGTTGGTGAGCTCCCTGATTTCAGAGATACCCTCAATCTTCTTGTCCCTGATCATCTCACTGATGCGTGAGAGCATCTCGGCCTTGTTGACCATATACGGCACTTCTGTGACCACAATCACATCCCTGCCGTTATCGTGGGTCTCGATCTCGGTCTTGGCACGGAGCACTATCCTGCCGCGGCCTGTGCTGTATGCATCGATGATTCCCTGGCGGCCGAGGATGATGCCTCCGGTCGGGAAGTCGGGGCCCTTAATATACTGCATGAGATCCTCAACGCAGATGTCCGGGTTGTCTATATAAGCGCAGATCGCGTCACAGCACTCTCCCAAATTGTGCGGGGCCATATTGGTGGCCATTCCGACGGCAATACCTGAAGAGCCGTTGAGAAGCAGGAGCGGAGCCTTGGTCGGAAGAACTGTAGGCTCTTCGAGAGAGTCGTCAAAGTTGAGGGTCATATCGACCGTGTCCTTGTCAAGATCAGCAAGAACCTCCGCTGACAACTTCTCAAGTTTCGCCTCTGTATATCGCATCGCGGCCACAGGATCACCGTCCATTGAACCGAAGTTGCCCTGTCCGAACACAAGAGGATAACGCTGGTTCCAGTTCTGTGCAAGACGGGCCATGGCATCATAGACGCTGGAATCCCCATGTGGATGGAACTTACCGAGAACCTCTCCGACAATCCTGGCGCATTTCTTCGTCTGTCCGCCGTAGTTCAGACCAAGCCCGTCCATTCCGAAAAGCACCCTGCGCTGCACCGGCTTCAAGCCGTCACGGGCATCCGGAAGGGCACGTGACACAATGACCGACATCGAATAGTCGATGTAGGCCGTACGCATCTCGTGGTCAATCTCAACGGGTTCAATTATCCCTGTCACTTCTTCCCGAATTTCTTCGGGAGTCTTTACCTCACTATCCATACAAAAATTTTAATCGGATTGTTTCCAAATATGCAAATTTAGAATAAAAATCCGATTAAATTGCTACTTTTGTCCATATTCCGCTTCTATGAACATCAGCTTGTCAGACGACTTCAGGGCTATCCTCTCGGGCGCGAGAGACGAAGCCATGCGCACCGGCCACTACGGCATCGGGGCAGACCATCTCATGCTCGCGATTCTCAGAAGACGCGGCTGCGAAGCCTGCCGTATCCTGTCAGGACTCGGGTTGGACACCGGAAAGCTCAAACGCAGAATAGATGCTGCCGTGTTCAAGGAGAATCCGGTCCCGTACTATGATGCAGACCGTGTCAAGATGAAGCGCAGCGCCGAGGGGGTCATCAGCCTGGCGGCCTATGAAGCCCTGCGGGCAGGAGACTCATCCGTGCGCTCGGCTCATTTGCTGCTGGCCCTCAGTCGCGCCGAAGGCAGCATCAGCCGCGAGTGGCTGACAGAAAATTCCCTTGGAAGTTCAGCACTCATGGAGACGTTGAAAGCCAAAGGCCTGCTGGGAAAAAATCCGGGCAGGCCAGAAGTCAAAATGGAAGACGTCGTGTCCGCACTTGGAGAACAGCTCAACAATCTGATAAGCGCCCACCACAACAATACGGACTACGAAAGCTGAGACTATTCCGCCAGCCTGTCAAGGGCCAATTGGAGAAGTTCAGCCACACGAGGCTTGTAATTGGTATTGGCGTCCTTGAGATAACGATGAGCGATGACACAGCATACTGTGCCCGCATTGTGCCCCAGTTTGGCAGACATTCCGGCGAGGGCCGAACCTTCCATCTCAAAGTTTGTGATGCGATACCCACCAAACTCAAAACTTTCGAAATCCTCAAGCATGTTCGGCATCGCCAGACCCTGACGGACCACCCTGCCCTGAGGGCCGTAGAAACCCGATGCGGAGATTGTCATCCCCTTGAAAGTGCAGTCCTCGAATTTCTTGATAAGCACATCGGAAGCACGGACGAAATAAGGGTCGGGAAGATGCCGGTCCCAATGCACATGCTTCTTGAAAGCCTCTTCGAAATCCAGCAAAGCAATGCTGTCACGCCCCTCGTACCAGTTCATGAGGCCGTCACAGCCGACAGAAATATGCGAGAAGATGAAAGCCCCGAGAGGGATGTCCGGCTGGACGGCGCCGCATGTGCCGATTCTCAAGATATTCAGTGTACGGTGCTCCGGCTTGACCTCACGGGTAATGAAATCAACATTGGCAAGAGCATCAAGCTCCGTCATCACAATGTCAATATTGTCAGTTCCGATACCTGTTGAAAGGACCGTAAAACGCTTGCCTCTGTACTGCCCCGTAACCCATACGAATTCGCGGGAGGCCCCCTCGCATTCTACACTGTCCAATAGAGGCTTGAACATCGCCACGCGTCCCGGGTCGCCGACAAGTATGACATTATCCGCAAGTTGATCTGGACGTATATGTATGTGAAATGCCGATCCGTCCGGATTGATAATCAGTTCTGATTCTGCTATTCTCATATATGGTTATTTTTTGTTGCGCTTGGCCGCACGGAGCCGTGAGGCGCTGCGCACGATAAGTTCATCCGAATAAATTCCCCTTGCAGCAAGCATGTTGAGTATGGTGACCGCTATCGGGAACACCGCCGCCACCCGGAACACCAGATCCTTGTCGGCGGTAAAAAAGTCCACAGCCAGCCAGCATTGGAGTGCAAGCGAAATGATGGCCGCAAGCATCGCCGTGCGCATCTGGAATATACGGTGACGGTACACGGTGAGAGCCAGAATATTGAGCAGCAGTATGACCACTATCAATATCGTATAGGGCAAATAAGTTGTAAAGCGCACCTCAACAGCCTTGTCACAGAAGAGCATGGAGGCGATGAGAGCCGTGGAAATAAGCAAATAGAGTGTCTGAATTCTCTGCCACATATTATAATGAATTGAATCGTGCGAGCACATTCTGCTCGTATGTCTTTGAAATCGGAATCGTGTCGAAGCCTTCAAGTCCGAGACTGATCTTGTACCCCTCTTTCTCAGCCTTGAGTATCTTGACTTTTGCTATGTTGACTATGTACTTGCGGTGACAGCGTACAAGGTCGCTGTCAGCAAAACTGTCCTCCACCGTCTTAAGCGGGCAACGGAGCATATATTGCTTCATCTCGCCGGAACTGTCAGCATACCAGATCTTGATATAGTTGTCATCTGACTCTATATAGTACAGATTCTCCGAGTCAATGGAGAACTTCAACACTCCGCTGCTGTCAAAAAGGGTGATGCGTTTCTCCTCGTACGGCTTCACCGGCGTATCGCTGACGACATTGGAGTAGTTCATCAGGCGGATTGTATTGTTGCGGTCAGCAAGAGACAGATAGAGGGCCGAAATTATATAAGGGATACCAAGACAGACAAGTGTGAAGCACAGCGCGCTCAGGAATATGCCACCCGTGCAGCGCTCACCGGTATCAATGATGCCGCCCCTGTCTCCCTGGACAGTGAAAAACGTGTACAGCAGGCTGATCGCCACAATTTCAAGAAGATCCCAGACTATGTACTTCCACACCTCGAAATTCTCAAAATTGCGGCAGTGGAACATCAGCACCTTGCTTACCACCACCAAAGCGATGGACACGACAATGAACGCTATCGTGAAAAGAAAGGCGGAACTGCCGCCAAGCGCGAACCATACGTTGTGGGAGAACGGGATGGAAAGGAGTATCAGAACTAAGGAGAACAGGGCCGAAAAGGTCACGGTCCATATCAGCTGGTACTTGCTCAGCAAGTATCGCGGCAGCTGTCCTCGAAGAAACGATATCACGGGCATCTTAATTGATTCCTGCAAATATATGAATTTTTTAGTACCTTTGGCCCGTGTTAAAATAAGTGTACGACAAAGACATGGAAAGAAAAGTAGCCGTGACCGGTCTCGGAGTGCTCTCCTGCATCGGCAAAGACATAGATACATTTTGGAACAATCTCATAAACGGCGTCTGCGGAATAGACTACATAACTGAATTCCCCACCGAAGAGCTTCCTGTCAAGATAGGAGGAATGATCCGGGACTTCAATCCGGAGCAGTTCGGCATGGACAAGCCGTTCATCCGCAAGCAGGATCCGTTCACGATATACGCCATGGCTTCAGCATGGCAGGCGATGAACGACTCGGGCCTGGTCTCCGGAGAAAACATCGACCCCAAAAGGCTGGCCACTTATGTCGGTTCCGGGATCGGCGGTTTCACGACAATACAGCGCGAACTCGAGAAATTCCTTGAGGACAGAAGCGGCAAATGGATCTCTCCAAACTTCGTCCCTACGATGATCAGCGACATGGCCGGAGGTCAGATCGCCATAAAATACGGGGCCCAAGGCTCATGCATAGACATCGTGACGGCCTGCGCCACCTCCACACATTCGATCGGAGAAGCCTATAGGGCCATACTCCACGGCTATGCCGATGCGGTCATAGCGGGGGGCTCGGACAGGTGCACCATCCCTATCGGCATAGCCGGCTTCGCCAACGCCAAGGCACTCACACGCTCGGAGAACCCGAAATATGCCTCTCTTCCGTTCAACGCCAACAGAAGCGGCTTCGTGATGGCGGACGGTTCAGCGGTCCTCGTCCTTGAAGAATTTGAGCACGCCAAGGCGCGCGGGGCGCACATCTATGCTGAAGTAGTCGGATACGGAAGCACCTGTGACGCGTACCATGCCACAGCCCCACGACCGGACGCCAGCACTCAGGCCGAATGCATAAAGATAGCTCTGGAGCAGGCAGGCTTCGACAAGAATTCTGATAACGTCTACATCAACGCCCACGGCACAGGCACCCACCTCAACGACATCGCCGAGACCCTCGCCTACAAGGAGGCATTCGGAGATTTTGCCTACAAGTGCCACATCAGCAGCACCAAATCAATGCACGGCCACATGTTCGGAGCCACAGGCGCAATTGAAGCCGCAGCTACGGTGCTGGCACTTCAGGAAGGCATCGTGCCGCCGACAATCAATCTCGACTGCCCGGATCCGGAGTGCGACCTTGACTACACCCCGAACAAGGCGATCAAAGCCGAACTCACGCTCGGTCTGAGCGATTCGTTCGGCTTCGGAGGTCACAACGCCTGTCTGGCGTTCAGAAAAGTATAATTCTTTCTATGCTGCTTCCTTGAGACGCTCGGCGTTCTCGGCTATCTGCAGCTGATCGATGCATTCTTGTATATCCCCGTCCATAAAGGCGGGGAGATTGTACATTGACCAGTTGATACGATGGTCTGTCACCCTCCCCTGAGGATAGTTGTATGTACGGATCTTCGCGGACCTGTCTCCGGTGGAAACCATGGTCTTGCGCTTGGCGGCTATGCCGTCCAGATATTTCTGATGTTCAAGGTTGTAGAGTCGCGTACGGAGCTCCTCGAATGCCCTGTCCTTGTTTTTGAGCTGGGAGCGCTCCTCCTGGCACTGCACCACGAGTCCGGTAGGGATATGGGTCAGGCGGACAGCCGAATATGTGGTGTTCACGCCCTGGCCTCCAGGCCCTGAAGAGCAGAAAAGGTCGAGCCTGATGTCGTCCCAGTTCAGGTCAACATCGAACTCTCCGGCTTCCGGGAACACCGCCACCGATGCGGCGGATGTCTGGATCCTGCCCTGGGTCTCTGTCTGCGGGACGCGCTGCACGCGGTGTACACCGGACTCGTATTTCATGATGCCGTAGACATTCTCCCCTGAGAGCTTGAACACCACCTGTTTGAAGCCTCCGGAGGTGCCGGGGGTCTGGTCCGTGACTTCAAGTTTCCACCCTTTCGATTCGGCGAAATGCTGATACATGCGGAAGAGATCTCCGGCAAAAATAGCCGCCTCGTCACCTCCGGTGCCGCCGCGGATCTCTATGATGGCATTCTTGGAATCATCAGGATCAGCAGGGATCAGCAGAAGTTTGATGTCCTGCTCCATCTGGGGCATACGGGACTCGATGTCCGACACTTCCTCTCGCGCCATCTCGCGGAGTTCCTCGTCCTTTTCATTGACAAGTATGTCCTTGGCCGCAGCGAGGTCTTTGGTCATCTTTTCGTATTCCTTTCCTGCCTTTATTATAGGCTCAAGTTCCTTGTAATCCTTGTTGAGCTGGACATACCTTTTCATGTCCGACATCACTTCAGGGCTCGAAAGCTGGTCCTGCAGCGACTGGAACTTATCTTCAAGGGAGAGTACCTTCTCCAGTAGTTTTGTATCTGCCATATCAGTCTATATTCTTTATGTAACACCTGCGCCGCATATACGGCTCGTGCTCGTAGCAGTTCCAGATGTTCGCCGCTGAATCGGATTCCAGCTGCGGGTTCGAGACGGCCCAGCGGTTGCCTATGCGTATGGCCTTGTCGCCCATCTCCTTATAATATACCGACGAAACACCGGTATTCTGCCACTTGCGCACCGCCCCGTTGACCATGAGGTCAGTCGTCTCATAGTCATGCTTGGCCTTGAGCATGTGAATCCAGCCGAACGGGAAAAGGCTTCCCTTTGCTTTCTGGAGGGCACCGGATATGCTCGGGAATGAAATCCCGAAAGCGACGATGTCGTCATTGCCGTCAAGGAGCATGCAGCTCGACTTGTCCGACAGGTACGGAAGCATCCTTTTGGCCTCATCCTCGATCTCCTTGTCATCCAGCGGGACGAAGCCGTAGACATCAGAGAAACTGTCATTGAACGCCTTGAAGAAACGGCGCACTTCCGACGGGTCCTTCTTGACAGCGGCGATATCGGCAAAATGAAGATTCTCCTTATCCTTCAGCATCTTCGCGACCCTGCGGGTCTTGTCCGGGACGCCGTGGTTGGCCACCATCCTGTACTGCACCCAGTCGCACTCCTTGTCAAAATCAAGCGCGGTAAGGAAATCGTTGTAGTACGGATAGTTGTACGGGCAGTTGAACGGCGGGACATATTCATAGCCCTCCACAAGCATGCCGTTACGACCGAGGGTGTTGTAACTCAACGGGCCGTGGATCTCGGTCATCCCCTCTTTCCCGGCCCAATCCGAAGCGGCTCCTATAAGCATGCGCGCCACCTCGATGTCCTCTATGCAGTCAAACCAGCCGAAACGCACGCGCCTGGTTCCATAAAGCTCGTTGTATCTTGGGTTGATAATGGCACATATTCTTCCGGCAACGCGCCCTGAATCCTGTACAATCCACATTTTGCGCTTGCAGTATGACAGCGAAGCTACTTTAGTAAGCAGGAACAACTCGTCCGAGTGGAGAGCCGGAACATATTGGGGACAGCCGCGGTAGAGTTCATCCGGAAAAGTGATGAACTTCAGAATATCCCGATGGTCTGTGACTTCCGTCAGTCTATATTGGGCCATAAACAATTCAGAATGTAAAAGTCTGCAAATTTAGGAAAAATATGCATAAGTCCTGCATGATATCCTCACGGCTACAACCCCTTGGCCTTGCCCTCATCCCAGATGGCATCCATCTCGGCCAGGCTCATGTCTGAGAGTTTACGGCCCTTGCGTATCGTATTCTCTTCAAGATATGTGAAACGGCGCCTGAACTTGCTGCACGTCCCGCCGAGGGCTTTCTCCGGATCCACCCCGTAGAGCCGTGCGGCATTGATGACAGCGAACAGCAGATCTCCAAACTCCTCTTCTTCATGAGCGAAATCACCTTCTCCGCAAGCCTCCCTGGCCTCCCCGAGCTCTTCCTCCACCTTGGCCCAGACATCCTCCCGCTTCTCCCAGTCGAACCCGCATCCGCGCGCCTTCTCCTGCATCGAGAGCGCCTTGAGGATGGCCGGCATCGCATCCGGAATCCCGGACATCACCGTCTTGTTGCCATCCTTTTCCTTAGCCTTGACAAGCTCCCACGTATCCGCTATTTCTTTGGCGCTGAGATGTTTTCCGGTATCTTGGCCGAACACGTGCGGATGACGGAACTCCATCTTGTCACACACCTTTCCAAGCGCATCAGCGATGTCAAAGCGGCCCTGCTCCTCCCCTATCCTGCAATAGAAGGCGATATGATAAAGCAGATCCCCGAGTTCCTTGGCTATGGACGGGGCGTCATCCTTGATTATGGCATCGCTGAGCTCGTAGACTTCTTCCTCCGTCATCGGCCGTATGGACTCCATGGTCTGTTCCGCATTCCATGGACATTTCTCTCGAAGCGCGTCCATCGTGTCCAGAAGGCGGGAGAACGCAGCGATTTTTTCCTCTTTTGTGTGCATTGATTATTTTGCTATTTTTGTCGGCACAAATCTAATAATTATTATTGTCAATCATGAAGACGATGCACTTCGTTTCCGCAGATGAGGCGGTCAGCCACATTCCGTCACACTGCCATATACACCTCAGCAGCGTTGCCAGCGTGCCGCATTGCCTCATCTCGGCGCTTTGCCGCAGAGCCGATGCCGGAGATGTCAGGGACCTGCACTTCCACCATTTCCACACGGAGGGCCCGGCCCCCTACAGCGAGCCAAGGTACGAAGGCATCTTCTTCGAACAAGGCTTTTTCGTGGGTCCCAATGTCCGCAAGAATGTCAACTCCGGATACGCTGACTACCTGCCGGTACATCTCGGAGAAAGCCAGAAGCTCTACCGTGACGGAGCCATCAGGCTCGGTGCGGCCCTTGTCAACATATCACTCCCCAATGCTGAAGGCAAAGTCAGCCTCGGCACGTCAGTAGACTGCTCGGTAGCCGCTGTTGAAAGTGCAGACCTTGTGATAGGGGTCGTCAACCCCAACGTACCTTTTGCATACGGAGACCTTCTGGATCTCGACCAGTTTGACTATCTCGTACAGGACGACACTCCTCTCGTGACGGCCGGGTTCGCGGAGCCGACCCCGACAGAAGTGCTGATCGGCAAGAACTGCGCAGCCCTGGTGGACGACGGCGACTGCATCCAGATGGGCATAGGCGCGCTGCCTAACGCGCTTGCAGCCCAACTCCGGCATCACAAAAATCTCGGACTTCACACAGAAATGTTCGCCGACGGCCTCCTGACCCTCATAAAGGCAGGCGTGATCAACGGGAGCCACAAGAAAATCGACACCGGCAAAGTAGTGGCTTCGTTCCTGCTCGGCTCCAACGACGTGTACTCATTCATCAACGACAACCCGACGGTGCTGATGAAAGACATCAAGTACACCAACGACCCGTGGGTGATAGCGCAGAACCCGAACATGAAAGCCATCAACTCCGCCACAGAGGTAGACCTGACAGGACAGATCAGCGCCGACTCCATCGGAACCCGCATATTCAGCGGAACCGGAGGCCAGCTTGAATTTGTCCGCGGCGCCACCATGTCCAAAGGCGGGAAGAGCATCACAGCCTTCGCGTCACGCACCAACAAAGGCCAGAACAAGATAGTCGCACAGCTGAACCCGGGAGCCGGGGTCGTCACCCCGAGAGCTGACGCTCACTGGATCGTGACGGAATACGGAGCCGTGGACCTCTATGGCAAGAGCCTTCAGGAAAGGGCCAAGCTGATGATAAGCATAGCACATCCCGATGACAGGGAAATGCTTGACAGACAGGCGTTCGAAAGATTCGGCCCGCATTGGCACAATCTCTCCATATAAAATGATCAAGCCCCGTGAGCCAAATACCTCACGGGGCTTGTCATAACGGCCTGGATGCTACAGTTTCCCGGAACGGGCTGCGAAGTCAATTATGAAATCCGCCGTACCTTCAATCCCGAGAACAGATGAATCGATGCAAAGATCGTAGTTCGAGGCCACGCCCCAATGGCCGAAGGTAAAGAAATTGTAGTAATCTTCCCTTCCATTGTCCTTTTTGAGCATCAGTTTCTCCGCTTCCTCGCACGAAATCCCCATACGGCGGCTGACTCTCTCGCGGCGGCACGCATCAGGAGCGCACACAAACACATCCACGCAATCCTTGCGCTCCCGCAGCACATAGTCGGACGCCCTTCCCACAAAGATGGCGCTCGACTCCTCCGCAATCCTGGATATCACCGCGCTCTGTATGCGGAACAGTTCGCGGTCATTGAGCCCTCCAGTCTGAAAGCCAAGTCCCAATATGCGTTTCTGCTCATCGCTGCGGCGGAAAAGTTCGGCGCTCAAGCCGCTCTCCGAAGCCGCCTTGAGTATGAGTTCATTGTCATAGACATTGATGCCGAGTTTCTTGCCTATGGCAAGAGCCACACTCTTGCCACCGCTTCCGAACTGACGTCCGATATTGAAAATGATGTGTCTGTCCATATCAAAAAAATTATTCTATTGCGCTGCCGAGCATCTCGGCATCCTGCCCATCCTTGAGCTTGTCGAACTTCTTGAAAAGCCGCAGAACAAAAATCAGGGAAACGACCACAGAAAGCATGTCGGCTATAGGAAAACTCCACCAGACCCCCCTCTCCTGAAGCCACATGGGAAGGGTATATATCAGAGGCAGGAGGAATATCAGCTGCCTTGACAGTGAGAGGAAAATCGATTTGCTCACCATCCCGAGACACTGGAAGAAAGTGGAGGTTGTGATACCGAACCCGACAAAGGCGGTGCCGGCACACATTATCCTCAGGGCTTTGGAAGACATCTCAATCATCTCCGGATCATTGGTAAACAGGCTCACTGCCAGTTCAGGAATCAGCTCCGCCATGAGGAAGCAAAGCAAGGTCACAAGGATTTCCCACCTGGCGGTAAGGATGAATATCTCCTTCACCCTATGATACTGCCGCGCCCCATAATTATACCCGGCTATAGGCTGAAGCCCCTGATTGAAGCCCATACAGATCATTATGAAAAGCATGGTGAGACGGTTGACGATGCCATAAGCCCCTATGGCGAGGTCGCCGCCGTACTTGCCGAGCTGCTGGTTGATGAAGAGGGCCACAAGACACGCGGCAGAGTTCATAAGAAAAGGGCCGAGACCGATGGCAAGGGACTGCTTGGCGATCCTCCACTCTATCTGGAAGACAGGTTTCGGGAAATGCAGCAGGTTCTTCTTGTTGAAAAAGAATTTGAGGGTATACACAAGAGCCGCCATCTGGCAGATCACAGTTGCAAGGGCCGCCCCCTGGATACCCATCTCAAAAACAAAAATGAAAACAGGGTCAAGGATGGCGTTCGATATCACGGTGAAAAGGGTGAGGCCCATGGCCGTTTTAGGATGCCCGGATGCGCGTATCAGCCCGTTGAACCCGAAATACAGATGCGTGAAGACATTGCCGACCAGGATAATCAGCATATAGTCCCTCGCAAAAGGAAGCGTGACATCGCTGGCGCCGAAAAAGCGCAAAATCGGATCAAGGAAAACGAGCGTGACGCACGAGAACAAAAATCCAATGATAAGATTGAGACTCAACACATTGGAAAGAACCTTACGGGCCGTATCGTAATTTTTCTGTCCCAACAGGACAGAAATGAGCGTCGTAGCCCCGACCCCGACAAGGGTACCCATCGCTGTCGCAAGGTTCATAAGCGGGAATGTCACAGCAAGGCCGCTGATTGCAGCCGAACCCACACCGGGAATATGCCCGATGTAGATGCTGTCCACCATATTATACAAAGAAGCAGCGGTCTGGGCTATGATTCCCGGGACCGCATACATCTTAAGCAACTTTCCGATCTTCTCTGTTCCAAGCTCCGTAGGAGCCAACGCTACTGATGCCATTTGCTATGTAAAAAGTTTTATGGTTTCTCTACCACTTCAATATCAAATCTTAAAGGTGAATATGCAGGGATTGTGCTGCCAGACCCACTCGCAGAATACCCGAGCTTCGACAGGAAAATGCCGGTCCCCTCCTCAAAAGGCCCCATGCGCCACAGCATGTAGGAGAACCCGTCTATCACCGAGGTCTTGTTGGAAGTGATGGTGATGCCGGTGTAGTCATCATGATTGTACTGTACAGATATGGGGGAATATGTCTTTGATGAACTGTAGATGCCGTACATTTTGGCAGTATCAGCAACCGTGGTGTCAAAGACCCTGCCGTCCAGCAGACGCCCGGTGTAGTTGATATAGATGGTAGTGTCCGCCGGGAAGCCGGCATCGGAATCTTCCTCATCCTCTGCAGCAGCCTCCTCCTCGTCAACGACAGGAGCCTTGGTCTGCAGATAATAGAATCCGTACTTGAGTGAGTCTTTGACAGTGAGTTGAGGATAATTCTGCGCGAAGAAACGCCCCAGAGAGTCTATCTCCCATTTGTCCATATCCTCGATAGCCTCAAGCAGTTCAATGTCATATATGGCATTAGTGCCCGTGACATTATCAAGATAATCTTGTGCATTGTCATAACGGGATGTCGTCATCAGCCAGCCCGGTATGATCTCCTGCCTGCGTCCGCCCTCACGCATGGTCGAAAGCATCTCCTCGAGTCCGGCGGAAAGGTAGTTCTCTCCCAAAGTCCAGATGACCGGGCCGCACCACGACGTCTCGCTCCACGTGCCGAGCTGCTTCGCAAGGGAAGGAAGGGTCGTGGCGGTGATGTTGCCGTCCAGCGACTTGAGGGTATAATTGAGGCGCACATACTTGTCCGACTCTCCTATCGCATCGCCGCTTCCTTCCTCATCAGAAAGCACATAAGCCCCAAGCGCAGTCGGAGCCAGATCCGGATGGTGCACAAGCATCCAGGCATCAAAATACCTCTTGGACGCATCGTTCTTGCCGGCTTCCACCGTCCTCGCACACGACACAAGGACAAGCAGGCACATCAGACATGATATCGTTCTCTTGATCATAATTCATCTTTTTCGGACGGCGATTCACTTTGCAGGAATCGTGCCGTCACCATTTCTATATAATGCCCCGCCTCTTCACGCAAGGCTATGTCCCCGGGGAACAGCAACTTGCCGCCGGCAGCGCACTCGTGCCCCCCGCCATGGAAGAACGCCCTCGCCAGGGCGTTGGAGGACCAGCCCGCCTTCGACCTCACGGACACACGGTAAAACCCTCCATCCTCGCGCAGGAAGATGCTCATCACGACTTTCCCGATTCCGAGAGGTAGGTTCACGAACCCCTCCGTGTCACCGTCCTTCAGGCCGAGACGAAAGATGTCCTCCTTGTTGAAGATGGAATAAGCCACACCGTACTCCGTGATATGCATCTTGTCCTTGAGATACACGCCCATGGCCCTGAACCTGTTTTCCCTGTAGGAACTGTAGAGACGGGACAGGAGCTCTCCACGGTCCACCCCGGCGGCAAGCAGGGCAGAAGCCATGGAGAACGTGGACGGGAAGACCGAATTTGCAAAATTATTGGTATCCGTCGTCATGCCAGCCATGAGCGAGACGGCCGCAGCATGCGGAAGCCGGGACGCATCTGAAGCGACGTCCGGCATCGACATCAGCACATGAAAAAGCAACTCACTTGCTGACGAGACCTCAGTCTCGCTGAATACAAGTTCAAAGCCGTCAACTTCCGGTTGAGGATGATGGTCTATCATCACCTTGGGAGAAGCCGATGCGCGCAGAAACGGCTCAAGTACACCCGCCCTCGAAAGTGAATTAAAGTCAAGACACACGATCAAGTCCGCACCAGCAATGGCTTCACTCGCACCGGCTGGATTTTCTGAAGCCACAATCACATCGCCATGGGCGGCAAGAAAGCGCAGGTTGTCCGAGAAAGCATCAGGAAGAACGGCCACGGCATCGACACCACGCCCTCGAAGATATGAAACAAGAGCGGCACTGCTGCCCAAAGCATCCCCATCCGGATGGAGATGCGAAACCGCACAAACCCGCCGGGAAACCCTGAAAAGCATGTCCAGGGCACCGGTTGTCATATCGTCAAGTGATTTCATCTGTTCCAAATCTTCCGCAAATTTAAGAAGAATATTGCATTTGATAAATCAAATTCCTAACTTTGTACGGATTTGGATATTGATAAAAAAGAACATAAAATGAACAAGACAGTCAAGATCATCATTGAAGTTGTGCTGCTGGGAGTCATAGCATTCCTCACATACGCAATCTACAGTTCCATCATGGAGCCTGTCAACTTCAACAAACAGAGGGACTACCGCAAGAGTGTGGCCATCCAGAGGCTCAAGGATATCCGCACCCTTCAGGTGGCGTACAAATCAGTCAACGGCAAGTTCACCTCTACTGTTGACTCCCTCAAGCTCTTCTACGAAGACGGCAAGATGCCTGTTGTCCTTCAGGTAGGTTCACAGGATGACTCGGTAGCCGTAATGCACACCGAAGCCGTAAAGAGGGCTCACCGCAAAATCACCAACGAGGATCTCTACAAGATGTATCTTGCAGGAGACAAGAACCTCGTCTTCTCCATTGAGAACTTCATCCCTGTAAAGGACACGCTCTTCAACGGACGCACCGACTTCAATATAGACTCCCTTAAGACGATTCCGTTCTCCGGCGGGAAACCGCTCCAGATGGAAGCCATCGTGAAGACAGTTTCAGGTGTGCCTGTACCTCTCTTCGAGGCCAGGATGCCTTACAAGGAACTCCTTGCCGGCATGGACAATCAGCTCCGCATCAACCTCGATGCAGAGTGCGAGGCCCAGAACAAATATCAGGGTCTTCAGGTCGGTTCCATCTCCGCACCTAACAACAACGCAGGTAACTGGGAATAGTGTTCACGCTCGTACCTTCCAGTTTTTTCGACCCTGCTTCAGAGCGCAAGGCTCTTGAGGAAGCGGGTATGGTGAGGGAAGGTTCCGAGATCAGACACATGGAAATACCGGAATATGACGCTGTCCTCATCTATGACATGGATGAGGACAGTGCCGTTTACGGACAGGAGATGGCCGGACTTCTCAAGAATCTCGGCAACTGTCAGGAATACAACAAAATATTGTGCAGCATCAGAGACAGGAGGTTGTATCTGGCCATAGCACAGGGAAAGACGCTCATGCTTGCCAACAGCTACGGGGTTCAGGACTTCACGACAGCGGAATACTATATCTTTTTGGCCGTCAAGTCTCTTCAGATCAACCCGGAGATGTCTACGATCTGCTTTATGAGTCAGTTGGACGCAGACGAGGAGATGTCCCTCTACCGATATTTCAAGGCAGTAGTCTCGCTATGAGGATCATTGGAGGAAAGTTGAAAGGCAAGATGATTTCGCCGCCGGCAGGTTACAGTGCCAGACCGACGACCGACTATGCAAAGGAGGGCCTTTTCAACGTCCTGGACAACGAATACGAATTTGAGGGCCTGAAAATTCTCGACTTATTCGGCGGCACAGGCGCCATAAGTTATGAATTCGCGTCTCGGGGAGCCTCGTTTGTATGCAGCGTAGAGATGAATAAAGACAATGCCGCATTTATACGACGCGAAGCTGCACGTCTCGGTCTCAACTCAATCAAAGCGGTGCACAGCAATGTGTTCGACTTCCTTCCCATCTGCCACGAGAAGTTCGACATCATTTTCGCTGACCCTCCTTATGCACTGGACGGATTGGGAAACATCCCGGACAAAGTCCTCAGCAGCGGCATTCTCCATGAGGGGAACTACTTCATCCTCGAGCACGGAGATGAGCACAGCTTCAGGGAGCACCCTAATTTCAAAAAGGAAAAAGTCTACGGAAGGGTGCACTTCTCATTTTTCGAACAATAACCTGCCACAAACCAGAATTTCCATTGTGATTCCATATTACGAATAAACTTTTTTATTCGTAATTTTGGGTATTGAATTATCACAATGAAAAAGTATTTCTCATTATTGGTGATACTCGCACTAGGTGCGTGTACACCAAAAACTTATCTCTGGAACGCCGATAACGCGACTGTAGACATGGATGTTTACGGACAGCAGTACAAGCTCAACAAAGCCGAGTGGGACGCCGCTTTCAAGTTCCTTTCGGATCCCGAGACCAGAAATCTGCCGGCAGGAAGGTATGAACTTACAGAGAACACATTTGCCAACATCCAAATAGATTCCACCCGCACTTCGATGCAATGGGAAGACCACCACAAGAGAATTGACCTTTTCTATATCGTTGAAGGGAGAGAACTCGTCAACGTCTGCAAACCGGAGGAACTTCGGGGATGCACCAGACCTTACACGGACGAAAAAGATGTCGAGAACTATTCGTCATCAACCAATCCTCGCCCCGTTGTGCTCACTCCTGGAAAATTTGTAATCCTGTTCCCGTCCGACGCACATCAGCCGCTACTGGATCCGGACGGAGTTCCAGCTCCGATCAAAAAAATAGTCGTGAAAATTCCTTACGCATCCGAATAACCCAATGAGAAAGATAACAGTTGTAAATTCTGCTTTCCTCACACTGCTCTGCATCAATGCTGCCGCACAGAATTTGAGCGAGCTCACGGACCTCGACTATTTCAAACACCACCTCAAAGTGATAAGCGCGGACGACTTCGGCGGCCGTAAACCGCTTACAGAATACGAGACCAAGACAATCAATTACATCCGGGATCAGTACGTGGCACTCGGCCTGCAAAGCGCCCCGGGAGGGTATTTCCAGGATGTCAAGGAGATCAAGACAAGAACCACGCTGAGAGGCGGTAAACTTACGGTCAAGGGAAAGAAAGGAAAGGTCATCGTGAAAGCTCCGGACGAGATCGTTCCATGGACGTTGCGCAACACAGACAAGGTTGACCTGAAAGATGCCGGACTTGTATTTGCAGGCTACGGAATCACGGCTCCGGAATACAGCTGGGATGACTTCGGCGGACTGGATGTCAGCGGCAAGGTGCTGCTCGTTCTTGAAAATGACCCTGGTGCCCATGACAGCATGGTATTCGGAGGAAAAAACCAGACATACTACGGACGTGCCTCTTACAAATTTGAGGAAGCGTTCAGACGCGGGGCTGCCGGATGCCTCGTAATACATATGCCGTCGTCTTCCGCATACAAGTTCTCAAGCATACAGTCTTCACACGGCGGAGAGGAAATCTCCCTCGTTGACGACAATGCCAACCGGGACGCGCTCGGGCTGAGCGGATGGATAGGAGAAGATGCCGTAAAGCACATATTCCAGTCAGCAGGAAAGGACTATCCCGCAATCGTGGAAAGCGCACGCAAGAGCAGTTTCAAGGCTGTCCCGCTCGATGCCAAGATGAACGCTGTACTTGAAGTCACTGCCGAGACCGGCATATCCCACAATGTGATCGGGATGATCCCGGGAACCGATCTGAAGGACGAATGCGTGGTCGTGATGGCACATTGGGACCATCTCGGAATCGGAGAACCGGTGGACGGTGACTCCATCTACAACGGAGCAGGCGACAACGCCTCAGGCATAGCAGGTATGCTGACACATATCAGGCGCTTCATCGCCGACGGGACCAGAATGCGCCGCACAGTCATATTTGCCGCACTCACATCTGAAGAGGACGGGCTTTTGGGATCGGAATGGTACGCAAAACACCCTGTGATGCCGATTTCAAAAACTGCAGCTGCCGTCAACATCGACGGCGGGGCACCGCTCGGAAAGGCAAGGAATGTGGAAATCTACGCTGGTGGTCTGTCTACTGTGGACAGGACCGTCTCGATACTCGCCACCGCACAAGGCCGCAGAGCGGACATAATAATCCCAGACACACGCGGCATATTCTTCCGCACGGACCTTTTCAGCATGCTCCGCGCAGGTGTGCCTGGAGTTTTCGTCTGCGGTGGACAGGACTGGATCGACCCTGAGGATCACAGAAGACACTTCAATCCGCCTTACCACCACCCGAAGGATGAATGGCGCGAGGACTGGGACATGTCCGGCGTGATGGACCAGTGGAATCTGATTCATGCTCTCATCGAGGCCTACGCCGATGACGACCAGATGCCACGATGGCTTCCAGGTTCAGGATTCAGCAGACCCGCACAGGACTGAGACATTTCATAAAAAAGGAAGAGGCAGGCTCTGTAAGCCTGCCTCTTCCTTTTTTGGGAACAGCGTGTAAGTATTACTTCACGATGTGACCGGTAATCTGTCCGCTGCATGCTGCTGCATTGGCCTCATCTGTATCGATATGCATCGCAAGAGCGTACTTGTCTGAGACACGGACCACGGTGTCGCCGAACACGAGTTTGCGTCCGGTCTCCTGCTCAACCTCGACAGAGACGATCTCCCCGTTCTTGACACCGAAGCGCTCGGCGTCGGCAGGAGTCATGTGGACATGACGTTTTGCGATGATCACACCCTCGGAAAGTTCAATTTCACCGCATGGTCCTATAATCTTGCAAGGAGCCGAGCCGGCCACATCTCCACTCTCTCTGATCGGGGCCACGATTCCGATAGTACGGGCATCGGTAAATGAGAGTTCCACCTGATTTTCAAGACGGACAGGGCCGAGGATAGAGCATTTGAGACTGGCCTTCGGTCCTACGACCTCTACTTTCTGATTGGAGGCATACTGCCCCGGCTGAGAAAGAGGCTTCTTGACCTCAAGTTCAAACCCTTTTCCGAAAAGGACATCCAGAGCCTCACGGGTTACGTGGACGTGCCTTGCAGATGTCTCAATGATAAAATTGTCCATAATATTCAATTGCAATTGGTTAATTATCAAGTTCTGACACTATGCGCATCGTATCCCGGGCTATCACAAGTTCTTCATTGGTAGGGATCATGGCAACCTTGACGGTGGAGTCAGGGGCTGAGATGATGGTCTCGGAGTGAGCGTTCTCGTTGGCTTCATTGTCTATCTTGACCCCAAGATATGCCAGATTCTCGCACACGCGACGGCGCAGACGAGGGTTGTTCTCCCCTATCCCGGCCGTGAACACAATAAGATCCACACCGTTCATCTCTGCGATATAGGCACCGACGTTCTTTATGGTGTCGTAGGTGAGTTTCTTGAGGGCGATTTTGGCCTGGCGGTCGCCGTCAAGGGCGAGGGTGTTGAGGTCACGCATATCAGAACTCTTGCCGGTCAGGCCGAGGAAGCCGCTCTTCTTGTTCATGATCTCGGTCATCTGATCCGGGGTAAGCCCCTCCTTCTTCATGATATAAGGAACTATGTTGGCATCGATGTTACCGCAACGTGTACCCATGATCATTCCCTCAAGCGGGGTGAAACCCATGGAGGTGTCCACACACTTGCCGTCCTTGACCGCAGTTATGGAACTGCCGTTGCCAAGATGGCAGGTGATTATCTTGGAATGCTCAAGATCAAGACCGGCCAGCTTTGCTCCGCGGCGGGACACGTACTGATGCGATGTGCCGTGGGCACCGTAGCGGCGCACGCGGTATTTTGTATAGTATTCATACGGGAGCGCATACATATAAGCATACGGTTCCATGGTCTGGTGGAAGGCTGTGTCAAAAGTGACGACCTGCGGAACCTTCGGAAGCACATGCGAGATGGCGTCGATGCCGAGAAGGTGGGCCGGATTATGGAGTGGCGCGAAGTCGCAGCAGATTTCTATCTTCTTGATGACATCATCGTTGACAAGAGTACTTCCGGAGAAGAAATCGGCCCCCTGCACGATACGGTGTCCTACTGCCTCGATGTCGTCGAAACTCTTGAGCACCCCGTGCTCCGGATCGACAAGAGCGTCAAGAACCAATTTCATCCCGACCTTGTGATCAGGAATAGGCAAAGTCTTGCTGAAAGGCTCCTTGCCTGTAGGTTTATGGGTTATGCATCCGTCCGGAAGGGAGATCTTCTCGACGAGGCCCTTGGCCAAAAGTTCATAAACATCGTCCCCCTTCATGTCAAGAAGCTGATACTTGATGGAGGAGCTGCCGCAATTGATTACTAATATTATCATAATGTCATTGAAATGTGGGGCAAAATTACGAATAAATATGTACTTTTGGAAAAATTGAACCCGGAAAATGGTCGAGGGGAGAGACATAGTGGGAGTTTCCGTCATGTACCTCGCAGGAGTCGCAGCAACAGCCGCCGCAAGTCCTGCGAAAAGTGTCTTATATGCGGCAGGGCCTGCCGGTCTTGCAGCCGCAATCATATTCCTCATTCTCTTCTGCAGGAAATCAGGAGCACGGATCTGGATTCTTGCCACCTTCTTTTCCTTGGGAATATTCTCATTCTGCTGCACGGAGATGTGCTCTCACACAACATGGCAGCAGCCCGCCGCAGCCCGCAATGCTTTCCACTTGCTCAAGGCGACAATACATGATATCGGATTGAAAATCGAGTACGAAGTACTTGTCACAGCGCTGCTTACCGGAGACCGGAGCGGCCTCGCCGGAGACACGGTCTCGGCATTTCGGAACGCCGGCGCAGCACACATATTGGCACTCTCCGGACTTCATCTCGGAATAGTCTACGGATTGTTCAAAAGATTCCTCGCGCTGGCAGGCAACAGCCGTGGCGCAGAAGTCGCGACAAGCCTCACATCTGTATTGGCGGCCGGTTTCTATGTGCTTCTGACCGGTTGCAGCGCATCCGTAGTGAGAGCATTCCTGTTCATCTGCCTCAACGAAACCGCCAGGCTATGCCCAGGCAGGATGAGAAACCCGATGGCGATATACGCCACCGCCTTGACCATCCAGTTGACAATCACTCCATCGGTAATCAGCTCTGCAGGATTCCAGCTCTCATATCTGGCAATGCTCGGCATATACACACTGTTCCCAAGACTGGACGCCTGGTACCCCGGATCAAAAAAACGGCTGCTCAAAAGAATATGGAGTTCAGCGGCCCTCACCCTATCCTGCCAAATCTTCACCGCGCCGCTGGTGTGGTTGTATTTCAAATCCTTCCCCGTGTATTTCCTGATCACCAACCTCGTGGCCCTTCCGCTCACCGAGGCGCTGATAGTCTGCGCTGTCGCGTCCACAATAACAGCGGCGGCGGGACTATGCCCTCCGCCGCTGATTCATATCACTGATTTCTTTGCGGAAACCCTTATTGATTTTCTGGAAGCGGTGGCATCTATTTCCTGACGCACCTTACAGTAGCTCCGAAATCCGTCGCGGACATAAGCCCCCGGTACACAACATCCTTGTCTTGATAGATGTAACGAAGCACCCCGCGCCCATCTTCGCTGTCAGAAGTCCAGAACGCCGCATATTTGTAGAGGGACTTGTTCTCAAACTTGTCTCCATCCAGAACCATATAGCCCGAAGGCATCACTGAAAGTCCGGACTTGTCCGTAATCTTGACATCGCGCCAGAACTCCCACATTCTCGTCCCGTTGAAGTAGAGGTTCTGCATCAGACTTCCGGCCAGTCCCTGAAGATCCTTGCCGGCCTCTGAACTTTTGCCGAACTCCCGGCCAAGGGCCGCCCAGTCCTCATCAGAAGGAAGAGTCCATCCCTCAGGGCAGGCGGTCTGCGCTTCTGTCCAACTGTAGTAGCGCCCGAATATGTCTGACATGACGTCACAGCCACCATAAGCATGCCCGGCCCCGGCCCAGGCAAGATTCTGACGCATCCAGTCGGTGCCTGAAATGTTTCTGTAATAATACTTGCACCCGTCACGAGGATCGGTGAACACCTTGTCTGTGAGATACTTTGTGAAACCGGTGATGGAACCGTCACCGTCAAAGCCGCTCTTGACCGCCGTGAATGTCTTGGAAGTGCTGGTACCATAGTAAATCCCGTCAGTGGTAAATGCCCCCAAGGTAATGGAAAGGTTGCCGATGGTATCTGGAATCTCGAATGTGAACACCTTCTTGAGGACAGTACCATCTCCGGCGACAAGAGTATCATATACAGCCGTCGCCGGATCCTTGAAATAGTATCCGACAGCACCGCCGTCTCCGCGGGTCACTGTCATGAGGGTATCTATGTTGAATGACTTGGTAAAACCCTCGGTGACATAAGTGGGGACGGTGACAGAAAGCGAACCGTCCATGTAGAGCTTCGAACTGTCTGAGTCCTTCTTGCATCCCTGCAGCAGCAGGGCCGACAGAGAGACAGCCGCAAGTGATATTTTCCAGATTTTCATCTTCGATAATTTCTGTTACAAAATGCAAATATAGCGACTATCGCGCGTAAAATCTCGTAACTTTGTGCAAATACTTTGCCGAAAACATGAAGTCAATCCCAAAAACCATGCTCATCTTGGCGGTGATGGCCGCAGCCGGATGCTCAGCAGACAGATACGAAACATTCAGTGGATATGCCCAGGGCGGCACATATAGTGTCAAAGCCAATCTCAACGGGGTCACAGTGCCGGACAAAATCATAGCCGCGAGCATCGACTCCCTTCTGGAGGAAATCGATTTCAGCATCTCGGGCTACAACAAGAACTCCCTGCTCAGCAGGCGCAACGCCGGGGAAGAAATCGTGCCGGACAGGCATTTCAGGGCCCTGCTTGACCTGTCTGAAAAGTATTCAGCAATGACAGATGGGGCTTTCGATGTGTGGGCGGCCCCTCTGTTTGACATCTGGGGATTCGGGTTCACGGCGGACTCCCTGCCGTCACAAGAACGCATCACAGAGGCGAAAGCCCTATGCAAGGAACATAAAGTACTCAATTTCAACGCCATTGCGCAGGGATACACATGTGATGTCATAGCATCATACCTTTATTCTATAGGAGTGAAGGACATGCTTGTGGACATAGGGGAGATCTACTGCGACGGGTTAAACCCCCACGGAAAAGGCTGGAGCATAGGGGTTGACAACCCCGTGGACGGCAACGACACCCCGGGACGTGATCTGCGCGGCATCTGGCGCTCCGACGGAAGCGGCCAGGGCATCGTCACCTCAGGCAACTACCGCAAGTTCTACATACGGGACGGGAAGAAATACGCACACACAATAGACCCCAGGACAGGGATGCCGGTGCAGCATAATCTGCTGAGCGCCACGATTGTGGCCCCGAGTGCAGCCGAAGCTGACGCCCTTGCCACGGCCTGCATGGTGATGGGGCCGGAGGCCGCCCGGGAGTTCGTCCTCTCCCGCCCAGAGATAGAGGCCTGCCTGATCACTTCAGACGGGACATGGGCGTCAGAGGGATTCAAAACTGAAAAGTAATTTCAGCCAAATTCGCTATCTTTGCGCTTTAAACATAGACACACAATGGAAGAAAGATATATGCACACCGACAACATCGGCCTGGACTACAACACGGAAAGGGAAAAACTGGCAATGCCCGAATACGGGCGCAATGTATTGAAGATGGTCGAGAACCTCCGCACCATCCCTGACAAAGCAAAACGCACCGAACAGGCAAGGGCCGTCATCAAGGTCATGGAGATACTCAACCCGCAGGTCCACCTGCAGGAGAATTATGAGCACAAACTCTGGGATCAGCTCTACATGATAGCCGACTTCAATCTTGATATCGACTCCCCATATCCGTGCCCGCAGAAGGAAGAGTTCAGGACGGCCCCTGTGCCGCTCCCGATGAAAGACGACAGGATAAAGGCAGCCCATTACGGACGCAATATAGAGAAAATCATAAATCTGCTGTGCAACGAACCGGACGGCGAGGTGAAAACGGAAATGATCCGCTGTCTGGCCATATACATGAGGCAGCAGTATCTTATATGGAACAAGGACAGTGTCGCTGACGAGACGATATTCGCTGACATCGAAAGGATCTCCGAATACAGGCTCAAGGTGCCTGAGGGTCTGGATCTCGGCCGCATCTCCAATGATGCAAGTTTCGCCCGCCCGGGTCTCGGAATCAACTATGGCCAGGGCGGAGGACAGAAGAACAACCGCCAGCACAAAAACAACAGAAGGCAGAACAGGAAGAAATAATGAGGATCTGGGACAGATGGGACGAGAATGAAAAAGCCGCAGCAATCCGGGTAGCCGGACTGTTTACGGCTGTCCTCGCCGTATTCGTATTCATAGCCATCATATCCTACCTCTTCCATTGGGAGCAGGACATGAGCCTGTTCACAGGCGGGAGCACCGCGGAAGTCGGCAACGCGGCCGGCAAAATCGGCAACAGGACCGGGTATTTCCTCGTATGCGAACTCTTCGGGCTCGGAAGCTTTGCCCTGCTCATCATCCTGACAGCCGTGTCGATAAGGCTGCTGACCCGTAAATGGAGCCCGTCACTGATCAAGACAGGCCTCATCACCCTTTTCAGCGCATGCATCAGTTCATTGGCATTTGCGTTCATAGGGAAACTCGTTTCTCTTGACAACATGTTTGGAGGCGGCCTTGGGGGCAGATGCGGGGCAAAGGCGGTGGACTGGGCCGAAGAACAGATAGGCGCACCTGTGACAGGAATCGTCATCATCGTGCTCTTTACCGCACTGTTGATATTCTCTTCAAAGCGTTTCAGCAGATGGCTGGCCACCGCCGGAAGCAGTAAAAAGCCTGTAAAGCCAGTAACTGATGAGGCTGAGGGGTGTCAGGCACCGGAGTCTGAAGAGGCTGTGAATACCGAAAACACTGAAAGAGAAGAAGATGACGATGTGACACCGGTTCCGGATATAGTGCCCGAAATCATTGAAACTCCTGCGGCAGCGCCGGAGCCATTGACTGTCAGAGCGCTTAAAGCGGAGCCGCAAATCGCCGAACCGGCACCCCAAACGCAGCCGGAGGCACTTGACAACGCAAACTTTACCGTGGTCAAGGGTGATGCCCTTGATACCGATGTCACCAGAGATCTGACACCTATAGACAACAGGCTCGATCCACCTGACGGACTGCCAGATTATAAGTTCCCCTCACTCGATCTTCTCAAGTCACACTCAAGCGGACGCAGGGAAGTGTCCAGCGAAGAGCTCACGCGCAACAACAACAAGATCCGGGCGACCCTCGCCAACTACAAGATCCAGATAACCGATGTAAAGGCCATAGTCGGGCCGACCGTGACCCTATATAAGGTGTATCCGGCTCCAGGTGTCAAGATTGCGGAAATAAAAAGGCTGCAGGAAGACATTGCGATGGCCCTCAACGCCAAAGGAGTGAGAGTAGTGGTGCTTTCGGACGCGGTGGGGATTGAAGTCGCCAACGACTACGCGTCCATCGTGCCGCTCAAAGCTCTGCTCAACGACAACGAATTCCGCAACAGCAAGGCCGACCTGCCAGTAGCTATCGGATACACCATCACCCAGAAAGTCAAGGTGTTCGACCTCGCGGATGCGCCACACCTGCTCGTAGCCGGCGCGACCAAGCAGGGCAAGTCCGTGGGACTCAACGTAATCGTCACTTCTCTTCTGTACAGCAAGCACCCTTCAGAGCTGAAGTTCGTGTTCATTGACCCGAAGATGGTGGAATTCTCCGTATACGCCAGACTCTTGAAGCACTATCTTGCCGTGCTGCCGGATGCATGCTCGGAGGAGGACGAGCAGGACAACGCCATAGTCAAGAAGCCGAAGGACGCGGAGAAGATCCTGCGTTCGCTCTGCATCGAGATGGATCAGAGGTACGAGCTTCTCAGCAAGGCCGGAGTCAACAACATCCGCCTGTACAACGAGAAATACAAGTCCCGCAGGCTCAACCCTGAGAAGGGCCACCGTTTCCTGCCGTACCTTGTGGTGGTGGTGGATGAATATGCCGACCTTACCATGAGTCAGGGAGCCAGCCCCGAGACCAAGTCTGCAAGCCGGAGCATAACCAACTCCATAGTCCGCCTCGCACAGAAAGGCCGCGCCGCCGGACTGCATGTAATCTTGGCCACCCAGAGACCATCCGTGGATGTCATATCCGGAGTCATCAAAAGCAACTTCCCTATGCGCATAGCTTTCCGCGTCGCATCCAGGACAGACTCCATGACGATCCTCGACAGCCCGGGAGCGGAAAAACTTATCGGACGAGGCGACATGCTCTTCTCCGCCGGCATAGACTCGGAACGTATACAGTGCGCCCTCGTGGATGTGGATGAGGAGATCGAGGGCATCACAAGATACATCGGAGACCAGAAAGGCTATGGGAAAAGCTACAACAGCCCGTACTATCTCCCTTCCGTGGAGGATGCCGCGTCCGAAGGCGGAGAAGCTGGAGGAAAGGTTGACATGCACAGTCTCGACGAGCGTTTCGAAGAAGCGGCGAAAATGGTGGTCACCACGCAGAGGGGTTCCACATCCGACCTTCAGCGCAAGTTGGGGATGGGCTATGCCAAGGCAGGGCGCGTGATGGATCAGTTGGAAGCGGCGGGCATAGTCGGACATCAGGAAGGTTCCAAGCCGCGCCAGGTGCTTGTACCGGACCTCAACACTCTGCAACCGATCCTTGACGCATTTCTCAAGCGCTGATGAGAAGACTGTCTTTCATATTGGCGGCAGTCATCTGTCCCCTGTTTATGCATGCGCAGAAACTCCCCGAAAAGCAGATCGGGGAGATACTCGGCCATCTGGACACGAACAGGGTCAGCCTGGAATATGACTGCGTGACACGAAGTCCGTCATCGCTGCACCTGAACGGGACCCTGATTCTTGAAGGCAACTGCTACTTCGCGAAAGGCAACGGAATCGAAATCTACTGCGATGGCAAGACACGTTGGACAGTCGATCCGGAAGAGAAGGAAGTCTACATTGAAGATGCCGGGGGCATAAAGGAGATTCTTGAGGGGGACGACTCACTGGAGAGCCTCAACATCAAAAACATCAAATATATCCCGCAGACAGGCAGCCTGCGGGACTTCAGATTCGACACTTCTTCTCTGGACTCTTTCTGGGTCGTCACCGACCTGCGTGAGGAATGATGATGTCGTATGTCTTACCCGCCTTGTTGACGAGTTTGCTGTCCCTCAACCACAGGTTCGCGCCCTTGAGCTGGGCGTAACTGATGCCGTTTTCCTCCGCGAAATCCACAAGACTCTCTATCGGGCCGCTTATCTCGACTATCTTCTCCGGGGGATAATAACGATACCTCTCCGAATGCGGCACATTGAATCCGAAATCGGAAGGCCTCTCGAAGAACATCTTGGCGGCAAGAACTCTGAACATGTATCTTGAAGTCTCTTCCACCAGCCATAGGTCGAGCGCGCTTGTCTGCCTCTGATCAGAGAGTTTCCGTGTGATGCCGTTCTGTCCGCCGTTATAGCTCGCGGCCACCGTCATCCAGTCCCCGTATTTTGCAAAGGCTTTCTTGAGATAGTCACACGCAGCCTTGGTAGCTTTCTCTATATTGTAGCGCTCATCCACTTCCGAAGTCACCTCAAGGCCATATTCCCTCGCTGTAGTCTTGGTAAACTGCCAAAGCCCCGCAGCACCGGCAGAAGACACAGCCTTAGGATCCAGATTGCTTTCTATGGCCATAAGGTATTTCAGGTCCTCCGGTACCCCCTCCCGGCGGAGGATCGGTACCACCTGTGCGAATATGCGTTCCGACTTCTTGAGCATCAGGGTGGAATTGGTATGCATGTAGGTGAATGCTATCAGTTCCCTGTCCATCCTCTCGTACAGGTCACTACGGTCGAAACGGACAGTCTGCCCGGCAAAAACAACCTTCTCCGGTACGCGCGGAGGCTGTTTGTGCAGATCCCCCTCCTGCCCGAAGGACATCACAGCCGCCGCGAGCAGCACGGCGGCGGAAAAAAAGAGTCTTTTGATCATATAAACTGCATTTTATCTTCTTCGACATACCAGATCACCGCCGAAAGCACATTGTAGCCCAATTGCCGGTAGATGGCGGCGTAGTTACCGACCTGCCTGAGGTACTTGTCTTCCGGACGGGCGAACTTGAAATCCACGACTATGATCCCGTCAGGACGCAATATCACCCTGTCCGGACGGTACTCATGACCGTCTGATGCAAAAAGAGAGACCTCATTAAGCACTTGTACATCTTCATCTCCAGACTCCGGGAACCACTCGGGATGTGCGGTGATACGTTCAGAAAGCAGGGCAAGAGCTTCCGATGCATCCTGAGCGTCAAGAGAGCCATCCATAAGAGCGGCTCCTACGGCAGCCTGCAGATCATCGGGAGAAACCACCTCTGACAATATCTTGTGCAGGGCCACACCCTTGAGACGGGCGGAGGCTTTGACTCCGATCCACCCGTTTTCCCCGAAAAAGTCAACGGCATCGGAAGAAGGAGCAAGCCTGCCTGCGAGAGGAATGGAAGTGAAACTGATCGGGAACTCCTCCTCAATGGACTTCCCCTTGCGTTTCATCTTTCTGAAGTCGTATTCCTCCCCGAAACTGATCTCATCCATGCTTCCCCCGAACTCGTAAAGAAGGTCGCTCATCCTCTTGTAGTCCGGACGTCCGGCCTTGAGAGAATTCTTGAATGTCGCTGTAGGCGGGGCCGAGATTATATGCAGACATTTCTCCGCCCGGGTCAGGGCAACATAGAAGAGATTGATATTGTCCACTATCTGGCGTCCTCTTTCTTCATCCACAGCGTCGCTGAAAAATGAAGCCTCGGCCTGAGACCCGAGATTCACAGGGTAAATCCCCTCAAGACAGGCCGGCAAATGTGCCCTGCCGGCATCAAGCCGGCACCAATGGACTCCGCTTTTGTAAAATCCGACCTTGTCGGCAAACGGAAAAATCACATACGGGAATTCCAGACCCTTGGATTTATGAATTGTCAAGATCCTGACGGCGGCAGAGTTTTCCGGAGAGCCTATGAAACGGTCCTGCTCTTCCCAATGCTCAAGGAAATATCTGAGACTGTTGCCGTTGACTTCCGTCCAACTCTGAAGCTCATCCATAAAGGCCTGTATGAACAAGGTTTCTCCCTCAAACGAAGCCGGATCGTAGTCGTAGAGTGAACGCAGAAGAGATTCGCACAAATCCACCAGAGAATGATAAGTCTGAGGAAAACTGATGTCCATGGACTGGGCAAGGAAGGTGCTGATGCTGTCATCAGGGTTTTCAAAAGCCTCCAGAAGGGCCGTCAGACGGCGTACCACCCCTGATGACTTCATATTGAGAGAGTCATCCGAAATGACTGGTACCTGATTGGAGATCAGATAGTCAGCGATATCGGCGCCCTGCTTCTTCCCACGCACGAGTACAGCGATGTCTCCCCACTCCGCCCCCGCCTCACGGGCCTTGATGACGGAGTCCATGACCGCTTCGAGCTGATCCTGGCAGAAGGTCAGCCGCACCTGCCCCTCCTGCTGCTCGCTTGTCTTTGGAGTCTGCGAGACATCAGAGTATATGTTTTCCAGCCCGAGAGATTCTGCCGCTTTGGAGAAAAAAGCATTATTGAAACCTACCACACGCCGCGAACTGCGCCAGTTGCAGTCGAGAGTCTCCACATCGGCCTCCGGGAACTCCTCGCCGACTTTCTGTCCGAGAAGATGCCAGTCAGAATCCCGGAAACGGTAGATGCTCTGCTTGACATCACCGACAATCAGGCTGGAATCCCCTCTCGACTCGCTCTCCCGGAGCAGCGGCAGGAAATTGTCCCATTGTATATTGGATGTGTCCTGAAATTCATCAAGAAGAAAGTGTTCATACCGGACACCAAGTTTCTCGTACACAAAAGGAGCGTCCGACCCGTTGATGATATCACGCAATATGGTGTTCGATTCATCAAGGCACATCAGATTCTTCTCTTTGAGAAGGGCCTCGAATTCCCTGTAAAACTCCCCCGCGAGCCCGAGGCTGAATGTCAAGGAGTTGATAATGAATGCAGTGACATACGCCCCGTATGCCCCGTCAAGATATGAGGCGAGTTCCGGATTCTTGGCAAGCAGGCGCTTGCCCGGCATCTTGATGAAATCAGCGGCATTGGCGTCAATCCCGTGCCTTTTCATCTCGGAGACGAAGTTCCTTATGATCTCCGCACATGCCTTGCGGACTTCAAGCAGGCGGTTCTGAGAGAAAGCCTCTGCGTCGTCAACTCCATATTGTTCAGAAAGTTCGCGATGCTCCTCCGATTTGAGGAGACGGCCCGTTTCGTAAAGGCTGTCATCTATGCTCAGACGCTTGCCCGCTTCAAGGCTCTCTGAGACGCTGGCCTTGATCCATGAAAGAAGTTCCGTGTTGTCCGGTGTCAGAGAGTCCAGAATGCGGTCCATAGATTCACGGATAATGGAATCCTTGTCAAGTTCGATCTGATAGTCGGCGAACTGCCCTATCTCTCTGGAGAAGGACTTGAGCGTCTGCTGGAAGAACTTGTCTATGGTACTGACGGAGAAGGCCCCGTAATCATGGAGCATGTCCACCAGCACTTTCCTCGCTTTCGGGTCTCCGGACTCGTAAAGGTCTCTCAAGATGCGGCTTTTCATCTCGGCTGTGGCCTTGTTGGTGAAGGTCACGGCAAGAATATGCCTGTATGCGTCAGGCGACGGGCTTTCGAGAAGAAGCCCGATATATGTCTTTGATAGCCGCCAGGTCTTTCCCGACCCGGCGCTGGCCTTGAGAATCTTCATCGTCCGCAAATGCTTTTGAAATCACAATAACCGCATGTCTTGGCGTCCGCAGTCCGACGGAATGGCACCGAGCAGTCGGCAATCTCCTCCAGAAGCGCCCCTAGACGTTCCTCCATCAAGGCATTGAACGTATCGTTCAGGCGCACATTCTCCACACTCTTGATGAACATCCTTGAAGTCTGATATATCGAGTTCACGAGACTGTTGCCGGCGAAAGCCGGATCGGAAGACACGAAACGGTCGTACAGATAGAGCTGAAGCGCAATCTTGGGACGCTTCTCATTGTCCGGGCCGAAAAGGAGATCGACGACCTCCCCGGCATTGTCCTCCGTGATGATGAAATCATTGTCGGTGACCTTGCCTGTCTTGTAGTCCACTATCCTCACTTCCCCCTGAGTTATGCTGTCAAGCCTGTCGATGTAGCCGACAAATCTGAATCCGCCTATCTCAGCGGTCCGCTTGAGCTCCAGGCCAAGGATCGAGATGTGGTCGGAGGACATGCTGTCCAGAAGTTCCAGATCGCTCTCCACAGTCTTGCGCACATACCGGCAGATCATGTCCTCAAAGATGAGGTTTCTCCCTGTCACTTCAAACGAGTTCAGCTGCTTCATTATGAGGCCGTGCACCGTGGTGGAGACTGCATCACCTTTCAACAGGTTCCGCAGATATGGCCTGTCCAGTCTTCCCGAAGGCAGCGAATAGAGTGTCTGCATAGCCTCGTGGAACACGCTCCCGACCATACCGCTGTCGAGAGTCTCCGACACTTCCTCCTTGGCCTTGAGCCCCTTGACGGAGTGATAATAGAATTTCGCCGGGCAACTGAGATAATTCTGCAGGGCGGAAGCGGACAGCCTCCTGCAGGTGCGCAATGTCCGGATATCGTCCTCGGTCTTGGGGATGCTGTCAGGCTCTATGTTCTTCTCTATCGGAGCCTTTGCGACATGGCGCCTGACCTCAAGCCCGAAATGCATCTCAAGCTGCTTGATGTACCGGCTCTCCTCCCCGCTTCTGGTACCTTCAGTGCGCGAGTCCATCAGCATCCACACATGCCCGGACCTCTGTATCATGCGATAGAAATAATATGCCCAGACTGCATCTTGGTATTCATAGGACGGCAGTCCGAATCCCCGTCGAAGTTCCGCAGGGATGAAAGACGAACTTACCGAACGCCTCGGGAAGACCCCTTCGTTACAGCTGAGTATGATGATGTTATCGAAATCAAGAGCCCTGGTCTCCAGCGGGCCCATGATCTGCAGCCCCTTGAGCGGCTCGCCCTTGAACGGCACAGCCGCGCTTCCGACCATACGGTCAAGCAGGCGGAACCATGTCTGAGGCAGTACAGGAAGCGGACGGCGGGCGAGCCGGCCGACAGCGCGGTAATATTCGGCGGCGAAATCAAGCTCCAAAGCCATGTCAGGCACCTCCTTGAGAAGCGGTGCGATTCCGGAGAGCACTTCTCTCTGGTATATGCCTATGCTCTCTATCTGCGAAGCATCGGCCAGCCCCGGGGATGTCACCACAGGGCGGAATATGAGCCCGAGTACCGGATCCCCGGAAAAATCAGCCTGCGGTATATAATAGCGCGCTGCTTTCCTTATGTCAGCGACCGTCTTCCGCCCCTGCTCCGAAAGGACAGATTTGAATACGCTGTTGGAGAATATCGCCCATACCTGCTTATGATAGAAATGCCACTCCCCCGCTTTCTGTCTGATATGCATTTGGAGGGCGGAAATCTCGTTCATGAGAGACCACAGCCCGCTGCCGCGCATCGGATATCCCATGGTGACATTGATATCCTTTATATGTTCCGGTATGGAGTTGAGCACCGGCAGCAACAGCGACTCGTCCGGAAGCACCACGGCGGTCTCTATTCCTCCGGCCCCGAGACGCGACAGAATCTGTGGCAACTGCGCCGCCTGCCCCACCGAGGAAGGTATGCTGAGCACATTGATATGCGGCAGCCCCAGAGGCTTGTCTTCATCCGGGATAAAAGCCTGGGGGAACTCCAGAACATTGTCAGCCATAAAGAAAGATGACTTGTTGTTCGGATCTCTGATCATGGAGGAGCTGTAATCCCAGCAGAACTCGGCAATGGAGGCGTCACGCATCTTGCGCATCAGACGCTTCTCGCACTCATTGAGTGCGTTAAGACCCACGAACACGTACTTGTCCACCCTCTGGAAGCGTTCCGCAAGGATATCAACGACAGATTCTCCGGAAAGCCGCTCCGCAAGAGAGCGGTACACCTGGCCCTCATACGCTAGACCGGCATCTCGAAGGCGCTGATTGAATGCGCGATACAGAGGAAGAAGAATATCCCAGATCTTGCGGAACTCCTCCTTGTAACGGCCTCCGGTACGGAAGTGGGACACAAATCGCCGTATCGCCTCCTCCTGCTGAGGCTCCAGATACTCGTAACTGTCCTGCATCTTCCTGAGGTCGGATATGTTTGCAAAAAGGGACTCGGCTTTGACAAGGTACTTGTCCACATCATTGAAATCCGACAGCAGCACGCCACCCCAGAAGATGAAGTCATCAAGGCTCTCATGCTGAGGATTCAGCGCGCAATAGCAATCATAAAGCTCAAGCAGAAGACTGATCTGGTCGGCTTCACCGACTCCGGCCGCACCATAGAAGAAATCATTCATCGTGCATACCGCTGGAGACATCATCGGCTGTCCGCTGTCGCGGACAAGTTCACCAAGGTATTTCCTGAAGAACACCTCGGCACGACGGTTAGGGAAGATAAAGCAGAGCCGCTCAAGCCCGCCGGCACTGAAATAGTGCCGCGCGACCTGCAGAAGAAACGGATCCATGACCGGCCTACTCCTCGGTCATGAACATAGGGTCCCAGGCAGGAAGCTGCACAGGTTTCTGCTCCAGCATCTTCAGGATATCCTCAGGCACAAAGCGCTTCTCGACCACAAGACGGAACATGTACTCGTCGAACCACTCATCGGTCATTATGATGTTGCCCTTGTATCCTGATGACGCTCCCCAGCTGTTCTCGACCATCCATTTCTGCGGCCTGCCGTCTTTGACATCGACTGCGATGAGCGTCATGGCATGCGACGAGCCGCTCGCGTGGGTCATCACCCTCTGCTTCTTGTCCATTGAGAGATCCACGCCGAGGAGTGACTCGTAATCGAAGTTCTTAAGGTCAGCCACACCATTGGAGCGATTGAGATACTTGGCTACATCGCAGGAGAAATACATGGCCTTTCCGGCTCTGATGGATGCAATGGCCATCTCCTTGATACGGTCCACCGGGAGATTGACATAGAGCCAGTTGTGCCCGTCATAGGTATGGCGGTCGTACTGGATCTCATACACCTTGCCGTATTCGCGGCACGGATCGTTCATCAGCATGACGTATCCATTCTCAAGATCATATCCCAACAGCTCCTGGTAGAACTGCACCGGAGTGTATGTCTTGCCCTTCCACTCGAAAGAAGCCGGGGGCACGCCATAGGCAAGTGCGAGCAGGCGGTACACGTCCCCAAGCATCTCTGTCTTGCGGTTCTCCAGATACGAAGGAACGTTCTTTTTCTTCACGCCGGAGGGGGTCTCGCGAAGCTCCAGCCCATATTTGCGGAGCAGGGTCTTGAGCTGCGTGCAGAATGCTGAGGTGTTGTTGGCTATATAGCTCTCAGGCATCACACCGGAAGGCACAAGCCCGTATTTTGTCACAAGGTCGGCGACCCCGGTGAAAGTGCCCCCGTCGCTGAGAGGATTGGAGAAGAGCCAGTCCACTTCCCTGTCCTCGAACGGCTTCTCCCTGGTGTCGATGACCGCCTGGAGAAAGAGGTTGGACTTCTCAAGCTGATCCCAGAAGAAGCAGTAGGCCTGGGAGAACTGGAAATCCCCGAGGTTGTATTTCTCGATGGCTGCGGCCCTGAGCACATTGAGCCCCGTGAACAGCCAGCAGCGCCCCGAGGACTTCTGGTCGGTGATGCCGACCGTCTTCACCCTGTCGGAAAAGTTTGTATCGATCATCGCGGAGTTGTCCGCATTTGCGGCAAGCACGGTGACCGGGGCCGTGTTGAGCACATTGCGGACGGCCTTGTCGTAAGGGGTGCCGGCATAGGATTTCTCGATGCGGTTCAGCATCTCCGGAGTGATGCCGCCTTTCGGCTGCGCGAAAGCGCTTGCACTGGCAAGCGCGAGGGCGATGATGATGGTTCTTTTCATTGTCTATCTTGTTATTATTCTTTCTATCCGTCTAGGTATTGAAGTCAGTATTTCATACGGTATGGTCCCGAGTATGCCGGCCAGTTCAGACACGGTGGGATCCTCCCCGAATATCGTGACCGTGTCCCCCACCTTGGCATCGATTCCCGTTATGTCTATCATGCACATGTCCATACAGATGTTGCCTATCGTGGGCGCACGGTGGCCGTTGACGTTGAACGATGCCGCACCGCAGCCAAGGTGCCTGTCGATGCCGTCGGCGTACCCCACCGGTATGGTGGCGATCACGGTACCCGCCGGGGCGATATGCCCGCGCCTGCCATAGCCTATGGTCCCGTCCTCTGGACGCAGGGTCTTGATCTGCAATATCTTGACCTTGAGCGATGCCACCGGTGCAAGCTTCACCCCCGGCAGTGCACTTATGCCGTAGATGCCTATGCCGAGCCTGACCATGTCGAACTGGTATTGAGGGAAACGCTCTATGCCTGCGGAGTTGAGAATATGCCACATCGGCTTGTATCCCAAACCGGCGGAGATTTCACCGGCATTGTGAACAAACATATCTATCTGTCCGAGGGTGAACTCATCTTCCGTCGGGTCTTCGGAGGCGGCGAGGTGGGAATATATGGATTTCACGCGTATCTCGTCATGGACTCTGAGGAAGTCCATCAGAGCCGGAATCTCAGATGTCATGAAGCCCAGGCGGTGCATCCCGGTGTCGAGCTTGATATGAACAGGAAAATCTTTTATACCCCGGGCCTTCAACGTGTCGCAAAGCGCTTCAAGCGTGAACAGATTCGGTATACCCGGCTCAAGACGGTTTTCTATGATCTCCGGAAAAAAGTCCGTCCCGGCGGTGAGCACAAGTATGGGCAACGATATGCCGTTGGCCCTCAACTCCATACCCTCCACAGGGAGAGCCACAGCCAGATAGTCCGCACCCTCCGCCTGAAGCATGGAGGCGAACTCCACCGCCCCGTGTCCGTAAGCATTGGCCTTGACGAGCACGAGCAACCGTGTTGAAGGCTTGAGAAGGGAGCGGAAGTAGCGATAATTGCTCCTGCAGCCCGGAAGGCTCAGCTCCAGCCTCGAAAAATCATTCGCATTGTACATACAATGCACAAATATAACCAATCTGCGGAACTTCTGAAATCCCGCCGGTGTAAAAAAGTGGAACAAAATGTAACAAAATGTAAAAGTCTCGCAAATTTTCACTACCTTTGACCCCGCGTATAAGATAAATTATGGTCACTTTCATAGGAGAATACACAGCCAAGCTCGACGACAAGGGGAGACTCGTCTTCCCCGCGCCGTTCAAGGCCGCGTTGGCTCCCGGCAGCGACCAGAGATTCGTCATCAAGAAGAACCTTTTCGAGCCTTGTCTGGAAATGTACACGATGGAAGAGTGGGAACGGCAGTCGGGCGAGCTCAAGGCATCACTTGACCTGACTTTCAACAGACAGCACGCAGCATTCTGGAGAGAATATATGCGGGATCGCGATGTGGTGGAGCCGGAAGCGAAGTTCGGCCGCATCTCCGTCAGCCGCAAGCTCCTCAGTTCGATAGGTGTGAACAAGGAAGTGGTTTTCTCCGGCAATGATTTCAAAATCGAGATCTGGGCCAAGGAGAAGTACGAGGCTTCCGCCATTTCAGACGAAGAATTCATTGCCATCGCGGAAAGCCTCTCCAAGAGATAAGGAGAGGGGCAATGTCAGAATATCACAATCCAGTACTTTTATATGAAAGCGTCGACGCCCTCGTGCAGAAGGCGGACGGACGCTACGCGGACGCCACTTTCGGCGGCGGCGGACACAGCCGAGAAATACTCGGGAGGCTCTCGCCGGAAGGCAGGCTCATCTCTTTCGACAGGGATGCCGATGCCATGGAAGGAGCCCCGGAAGACAGCCGCTTCACTCTTGTACACAACAATTTCAGATTCATACATAACTATGTCTTGTTCTACGGAGCGCAGGAGGGATTCGACTCTCTGGACGGCATTCTGGCCGACCTCGGAGTCAGTTCCCACCAGTTCGACACGGCGGACAGGGGCTTCTCGTTCCGCTACAGCGCCCCGTTGGACATGCGGATGAATGCGCAGGGCGGCAAGACGGCTGCGGACATCGTCAATTCTTATACGCAAGAGGACATTGAGCGCATACTCAGGCTCTATGGCGAACTGGACAATGCCGGCAGGCTCTCCAGACTCATCGTCAGCGCCAGGGACAAGGCTCCGGTCCTGACCACAGACGACCTCCGATCCGCCCTCTCGCCGGCCCTGCCCCCATTCGCCGAGCACAAGTGGCTCGCCAAGGTCTACCAGGCCTTCAGGATCGAGGTCAATGACGAGATGCGGTCTCTGGAGAAGTTCCTTCAGGGGGCCGCCGCCTCGCTCCGCCCGGGAGGAAGGCTGGTCGTCATCACTTACCATTCCCTCGAAGACAGGATGGTCAAGAACTTCATCCGCAGCGGACGCACCGACGGTGCAGAATCCAAGGACGGCTTCGGCCGGAGCACAGCCCCTCTCAAAGCAGTCAACCGAAAGCCGATATTGCCGCAGGAATCTGAAATCGAAAGCAACACCAGAGCCCGGAGCGCAAAACTCAGAATAGCGGAGAAAGTATGAAATTCTGGAAGCTGTCAGACATCAGATCCCTGCTGAAGAATGTCTTCCAGGCGGTGATGAAAGGTGAGTTCCTGCTCAGGCTCAATGTGGGCAAGTACTTCATCCACATCATCTATACCTTCTTCCTGTTCGGGATGGTGATATGGATCAGCCTCGCCATCGAGACCACGATGGCCAAGGTCGAGAAGGGCAAGGCTGTCCTCAAGGAACTCGAGATCGCCAATGCCCAGAAATATTATGACTTGGCCAAAGCCAGCGGCAGATACGATGTCGGGCAAAGGCTGAAGTCCATGGGATCGGAAGTCGGAGAACCGGACAAGCCGGCGACAAAAATGGAAAGATGAAGGGGACGGAGAACATACAGAAGCCGAAGAGAGACCGCATAGGAGTGGTGCTCTATATCCTCTATATGCTGATGCTGGCGGCCTCCCTGATACTCATGGTGCGCATAGGCTGGATCCAGCTCTTCTTCCACCCCGACCAGAGAATAGTGACCGCCCTCACCCCGTCAAGCACGATCCGCTCTATCGAGCCTGAGCGCGGAAAGATTCTCGACTCGCAAGGCAGGCTTCTGGCCATCTCATGCCCGACATACCAGTTCTATATGGACTGCACCGTACGCAAGGAGACGAACACTCCCGACCAGGAGAAGATGTGGCTCGAAAAGGCCCGGGAACTGTCCGTAGGACTAGCCGAGGAGTTTCCGGGCACAAGCTCCGATTCATTTTATAAAATGATAGTGAACGGCCGCAAACAAGGCCGCAAATATATGCGCATCGGCACCCCGGTGGACCGCAACGCCTACAACCGCATTATCGAACTGCCGCTCTTCAGAGAGGGACGCTACAAGAGCGGCATGATAGTGGAGCAGGAGAACGTGCGCCGCTACCCGTACGGGGAGCTGGCCAGACGCACAATCGGATTTGTGCGCAACAACAAGTCCCAAGTCACGAACACCCACATCGGGCTTGAAGGCAAATTCGACTACGTCCTCCACGGCAAGGAGGGCCGTGAATACCTCAGAAACACGGACAACGGCCGCATCCGCAACAGCGACAGCAGCTTCGTCAAGGCCGTGGACGGCCGGGACCTGAGAACCACCTTAAACATCGACTATCAGGAAATAGCCGACATGGCCCTGCGCGAGCAACTCGGGGACGAACCGGATCTCGAGGGGGCATGCCTTGTGCTGATGGAGACCAGCAGCGGGGCCATAAGGGCGATGGTCAACCTCCTCAGGGACAAGGGAGACGGGCGCTTCGCGGAAATCCAGAACATGGCCGTCGGGCGCAAAGGTGAACCGGGTTCAGTGTTCAAGACGGTGACCCTGATGTCAGTCCTCAATGACGGATACATCAAAAGTCTGGAGGAGACCCTCCCGGCAACTGACGGACGAGTCGAAGGCACTTCCCTGAAAGACAGCCACATACCGCAGTTTGCCGCCCAGCACAAAACCAACCGCATAAGCGTCCTGGACGGGTTCAAGATTTCATCAAACTACGTCTTCGCCACCCTTGCAGTCAAAAACTACGGCAAAAACGGAAATAGGGACAAGACCGAGAAATTCCTCTCCAACATCTACACATACAAGCTCGGGGAAGCCTTCGACTTCGATCTGGACGGACTCCAGACCCCGACTATTCCTAATCCTGGCACGAGATACTGGACCAACACGGACCTCGGTTCCATCGCCTACGGCTACAGCACCCAGGAGACGCCTCTCCATATCATCACCTTCTACAATGCCATCGCCAACAAGGGCAGGATGATGAAGCCTTATCTGGTGGAGGCCATAGAGGAGAACGGAAGGGTCGTGACAAAACGTGGAGAGAGCATACTCAACTCGGCCGTCTGCTCAAAAGCCGTGGCAGACACGATCACGAGAGCCCTCAAGGCAGTGACGGAGGAGGGCACGGCGCGTCGGCTCAAAGGAGCGAAATGCAGCGTGGCCGGCAAGACAGGAACGTCATTCGGGACATTTGAAAACGGCAAGTACAGCGACGAACGCGGACGGCGCAAGTATCAGGGGACTTTCGTGGGTTTCTTCCCGGCAGAGGACCCGCAATACAGCATAATCTGCACCGTGTATTCCAAGCCGACCAGCAAAAGTTTTCAGGGAGGCGGCATCCCGGCCAGGGCCATCCGCACCGTGATAGACAAATTATATGATATAGACCCTTATTTCAGGGAAACGATACACAAGTCGAGATGAAACTCAAAGACGTCATAAGAAACTGCGGAGTGCGCAGCATAAACGGATCTGCGGAAACGGAGATCAGCGGGATAGCCAACGACTCCCGCAAAGTCCGCCCAGGAAGCCTTTTCGTGGCGGTCACCGGCTGCGGCAACGACGGGCGCGCCCATATTGACGATGCGCTCAAGGCTGGTGCGTCCGCAGTGATGTGCGAAGGCGGCTGCTCTGCAGACGGGATTGTCAGCATCGATGTAGCCGACAGCCGTCTCGCCGTGGCGATGGCCGCAGACAATTTTTATGCCCACCCGAGCGGCAGACTCAAGCTCGTCGGCATCACTGGGACCAACGGCAAGACGACCACCGTCACCCTGCTTTACAACATGTTCCGCAGTCTCGGATACAGGTGCGGCCTCCTTTCCACCATAGCGAACTATGTGGGAGACAAGAGGACAGAGACCGCCAACACGACCTCGGACCCTGTCACGATCAACTCCCTGCTCAATGACATGGTGCAGGAAGGCTGCGGGTACTGCTTCATGGAAGTGAGTTCAATAGGAGTCGACCAGCAGAGAACCGCCGGGCTCGAATTCAAGGCCGGCATCTTCTCCAACCTCACCCGCGACCACCTCGACTACCACGGAACTTTCGCGAACTATCTGCGCTGCAAGCAGAGGTTCTTCGACGTCCTTCCGAAAGAAGCCGTCGCAATAACCAATATCGACGACCGCAACGGCATGGTAATGGTCCAGAACACAGCCGCGCGCGTGGTGACATATTCCTGCCGGAGCATGGCTGACCACCGCTGCAGGCTTATGGAAGAGAGCATGGAGGGGATGCTGCTCAACATCGACGGGACTGAAGTCTGGACAAGGCTCTGCGGCGCGCACAACGCCTGCAACCTTCTGGCCATATACTCCACAGCAGTCGAGTTGGGAATACCCAGTGAAGAAGCGCTCGTGGCACTTTCTACCCTCACCCCGGCCAAAGGCAGGCTTGAAGTCATACCCGGTCCCGGAGGCCGCAACGTGGTGATAGACTACGCCCACACGCCAGATGCGCTCGAGAATGTGCTCAAGACACTGCGCGATGTGGAGCCTCAGAGCGAACTCGTGTGTCTGTTCGGCTGCGGCGGAGACCGCGACAAAGGCAAGCGCCCCGAGATGGGCGAGGTGGCGTGCAGACTCGCCGACAGGGTGTTCCTCACTTCTGACAACAGCCGTTCGGAGAAGACTGAAGATATCATTGAGGACATAAAGGGCGGCATCGGAGCCGATGCGATGTCCAAAGTGATCTGCATCCCGGACCGCAAGGAAGCCATCCGCGCAGCCATAATGCTCTCCCCCGAAAGGGCGACCATACTCCTCGCAGGCAAAGGCCACGAGACCTACCAGATTATAGGCGGAGAGAAGAAACATTTCGACGAGAGGGAGATAACTGAAGAAACATTTAAAAGCTTGACGAGGTAATGCTGTACCATCTTTCAGAGTGGCTCGATGGCCTGGGACTCAACATCCCCGGACTCAACCTGATGAACTACTTGTCTTTCAGAGCGATGCTCGCCCTGGTGATAAGTCTTCTCATATCATTTTTCGCAGGCGGGAAGATAATACGCCTGCTTCAGAGGCACCAGATCGGCGAGACCATCCGCGACCTCGGCCTCGAGGGGCAGATGCAGAAGAAGGGAACACCCACCATGGGCGGGGTCATAATCATCATCGCACTTGTGGGCTCGGCGCTTATGGTATGCCGTCTGGACAACATATATACCATCCTGCTGCTTGTGACCACCCTGTGGTGCGGAGCCATAGGATTCACAGATGACTACATCAAGGTATTCAAGCATCGCAAGGAGGGAATGAGCGAAAAAGGGAAACTCATCCTCCAGTTCGGCCTTGGTCTGGTCGTGGCTCTGACCGTCTGCATAAGTCCGGACATCCACACGGAAAAACTCGTCACGACGATCCCGTTCGTCAAAGCCCACGAGTTCGACTACTCCTGGCTTTCCCCGTTCAAGGGACAGTTCGGAGTGTACTGCTCCTGGGGCATCTACATGGTGATGATAATCCTCGTCATACTGGCCTGCTCCAACGGGGCCAACCTCACTGACGGGATGGACGGACTCTCCGCCGGTACCTCAGCCATCGTGGGCGTGGCAATAGGCGTGATGGCGTGGCTGGGTGGCGATGCGATCGATGCGAGATACCTCGGCATCATGTACATCCCGGATTCCGGAGAGGTGGCCATCTACATGTCGGCATTCGTCGGTGCCCTGGTGGGCTTCCTGTGGTACAACACCTTCCCGGCGCAGGTCTTCATGGGTGACACGGGAAGCCTGACGATAGGCGGGGTCATCGGAGTGAGCGCCGTACTCATACGCAAAGAGCTGCTCCTCCCTCTGCTGTGCGGAATCTTCCTGGCTGAGAGCCTCTCGGTCATCATACAGAGAGGGTGGTTCAAGTATACCAAAAGAAAATACGGCGAGGGCCGGAGGGTCTTCCTGATGGCTCCGCTGCACCATCATTATCAGAAGAAGGGCATCCCCGAACCGAGGATAGTCACACGCTTCTGGATCATAGGCCTCCTGTTGGCCGTAAGTACATTGGCTTTATTGAAAATAAGATAGCATCATGGCAAGGATAGTGGTACTGGGCGGAGCTGAGAGCGGCATAGGAGCCGCCGTGCTCGCGAAAGTAAAAGGATTCGACGTGTTTCTCTCCGACAGCGGAAAGATAAAAGAGGAATACGCCGGCACACTGCGCGAATGGGGCATCCCCTACGAGGAGGGCGGCCACAGCGAGGAGCTGGTCCTCAACGCGGATGAAGTGGTGAAGAGCCCCGGCATCCCGCAGACGGCTCCGATCGTGAAAAAACTCCGCGAAGAGGGAGTCGGCATCATATCAGAGATCGAGTTCGCCGGGCGCTTCGACAGGGCGAAGAAAATCTGCATCACGGGGTCGAACGGCAAGACTACGACGACTTCCCTGATATATTATCTCCTCAAGGAAGCCGGCCTCAACGTAGGACTGGGAGGCAACATCGGCAAGAGCTACGCACTTCAGGTCGCCACAGAAAAACATGATTACTATGTCTTGGAAATCAGCAGTTTCCAACTGGACGACTGCTACGCCTTCCGGCCGGACATAGCCATCATCACCAACATCACCCCGGATCATCTGGACCGCTATGACCACAAGATGGAGAATTACGTGAGAGCCAAGTTCCGCATCACACGCAACCTCAGACCGGAAGACTGCTTCATCTTCGACTCGGATGACGCCATCACCATCGGGCACCTGAGCCAGATCGTCCTCCAGGCCAGGATGCTCCCGTTCTCCCAGGAGAAGGAAGTCGCCCAGGGAGCCTGCCTCGAAGGGGACAGGATCGTGATGCGCTACGAAGACAGCCGTACGGACATCTATCTCAAGGAGCTGGCCCTCGGGGGCAAGCACAACATCTACAACTCCATGGCAGCCGCACTCGCCGCAAAGGCCAGCGGCATCAGCGATGATGTGATCCGCAACTCCCTCAGGACCTTCTCACCTATCGAGCACAGGCTCGAACCGGTGATGGAAGTGGGCGGTGTGCTCTACATCAACGACTCCAAAGCCACCAACATAGACGCCGCCTGGTACGCCCTCGAATGCCAGTCCCGCCCAGTGGTATGGATAGTCGGCGGCACCGACAAAGGCAACGACTACAGCGTCCTTGACAGTCTGGTGCGAGAAAAGGTCAAGGCCATAGTCTGCCTGGGCAAGGACAACTCCAAGATCCATGCTGCCTTCGAGGACATCGTGGGCAAGGACAGGATATGCGACAGCCTCTCTGCGGAAGAAGCGGTCCGCAAGTCCGCGGAGTTCGCCTCCGAGGGAGACGTGGTACTGCTCAGCCCATGCTGCGCCAGCTTCGACCTCTTCAAGAACTACGAGGACAGGGGCAGACAGTTCAAGGAAGCAGTAAGGCATCTGTAGGATGGCAGCCAAGAAGAGTTCATTCTGGAATTTCGCGGACCGCTTTGAGGGAGACAAGGTGGTCTGGATCATCGTGCTGCTGCTCTTCCTGTTTTCTATTGTATGCATGTTCTCCTCCACCTCGAGACTTCTGGATGAGGGTGCCACCAGGGTTGACCTGGTCAAAGAACAGTTCATCGTGGTGCTGTTGGGCCTCGCCATCATAATCGGGCTGTACAACATCCGGAGTGTCAAGTTCTTCCGTTTTTTCAGCGCCTTCGGCTTCGCGACATCGTTCATCCTGCTGCTGCTTCTGGACACGAGGATTCATCTCCCGTTCATGCGTGCCATAGAGATCAACGGCGCATACCGCATCCTGAAGATAGGAGCCGTGCAGGTGCACGTGTTCGAGGTGGTCAAGGTGGCGATGGTCATGTATCTATCATTCGCCATCGATGCCCTCAAACGGGACGCGCTCCCGCTGCGGAGGCTCAGCGAGGAGTGGAGGAAAGTGATATTCATCTACGCACCGTTCATAATCACATTCGTGATGATCATACCGGGAAGCAACTCCAGCGCCCTGGTGATAGGGCTGATCATGCTCATAGTGATACTGCTCGGCGGAGGCAGCGCCCGTGACATGTCCCTGCTGGTGCTCGCTGGTACGGCTGCCGTGGGGATATGCGTGCTTGTCTACAAGGCCTCCGACGGCAAATATATGGAACGTATAGGCACCGGCATCTCCAGAATACTGGAAAAAGATGACTGGGAGAAGCAGTTCCTCTCTTCGCGCAAGGGCAGCATCGAATACCAGGAGGCGCTCGATGCCATGCGCCAGCCGTACAGCGCCAAGATAGCCATCCACGAGGGGGGCTTTCTCGGCAAAGGCCCTGGCCAGAGCACCCAGAGATACGTTGTCCCGGACATTTCCGAGGACTACATGTACAGTTTCATCATAGAAGAATACGGATTCATCGGCGGAGTGCTCGTGATATTCCTATATATATCACTGCTCGCCAGAGGATCGATAATAGTACGCAACTGCGGCAAAGACCAGTTTGCCAAGCTCAGCGTGGCGGGGCTCTGCATACTCATCTCAGGACAGGCTTTCCTGCACATGTTCGTCAACGCGGACATCGGCCCGATGACAGGTCAGACCCTGCCCCTGATAAGCCACGGCACCAGCGCCTTCCTCTGCTTCTGCATAGCCTTCGGCGTGATACTTTCGTTCAGCCGCATCGCGTCGAGGCGCATCGAAAAGGAGACGAGGGCGGCGGCGCCGCTCATGGAGATGCACGAGGAGGTCAGGGCCGGACTGGACGACCTTGACGCATTCGAATCAGGCAAAATGCCAAACGACGAAGATTATGGAATATAAGAAATTGAGAGTCATCATCAGCGGAGGCGGCACGGGAGGGCACATCTTCCCGGCCATATCGATCGCCGACAAGCTCAAGGAGGTCAACCCGGAGACGGAGGTGCTCTTCGTCGGGGCCGAGGGCAAGATGGAGATGGAAAAAGTCCCGGCACGCGGCTACAACATAGTCGGCCTGCCGGTGGCCGGGCTCCAGCGCAAACTGACGGCAAAAAACATACTGGAAGACCTCAAACTCCCGTTCAGGCTTGCCGCAAGCATGCGCAAAGCGGGCAAAGTGATTGATGATTTCCGCCCGGACATCGCCATAGGCGTGGGAGGCTACGCGTCTGCCCCGCTGCTGTGGCAGGCGACCCGCAAGGGAATACCCTCTCTGATACAGGAGCAGAACAGCTATGCCGGACTGACCAACAAGATGCTCGCGAAAAGGGTCGGCTGCATCTGCGTCGCATACGAGGGGATGGAGAAATTCTTCCCGGCGGACAAGATTGTCATCAGCGGCAATCCGATACGCTCGATCATCCATCCATATGCCGATGCCGACAGGCTGGAGGGGCTCAAATTCTACGGACTTGATCCCGACAAGAAACACATTTTCCTCACCGGAGGAAGCCTCGGCAGTGGCACGCTCAACGCGGCGGTACGCAGTTGGATTGAAAAAGGCTGCCCCGGAGGGGAAGGGGTGCAGCTGCTTTGGCAGTGCGGCAAATACTACAAGGCCGGAGTAGACTCATTCATGTCCGGACGGGAATGTCCGGATATCCGGTACAGCGATTTCATCGCGAAGATGGACTTGGCGTACGCCGCTGCGGATCTGCTGATAAGCCGCTCCGGAGCATCGTCAATATCGGAGATCTGCGCAGCGCACAAAGCCGCCATATTCGTGCCGTCACCCAATGTGGCCGAAGACCACCAGACACACAACGCTATGGCCCTCGTGGGCAAGGGGGCGGCATTGATGGTCAAGGACAGCAAAGCCGTCGAGAAACTCATGCCGGAAGCGCTCAGCCTCGTGCACGACGACGGCAAACTCAAAGAAATGGAAACAAACGCAGGCGCCCTTGCGAAGATGGACGCCGCACAGACGATAATCGACGAAGTCTACAAACTAGTATGAAATACAAGAACATCTACTTCATAGGGATAGGCGGCATAGGGATGAGCGCCATAGCACGGTTCTGCAAATTCAAGGGCTGCTCGGTGAGCGGCTACGACCGGACCCGTTCCGAGTTGACGGACAAGCTCTCCGAGGAAGGGATAGACGTGCATTACACAGACGACCCTTCCTTCATCCCGGCTGATGTCAATGACACACTAGTAATATACACGCCGGCCGTCCCGGATGACATGGGAGAGCTGGTCTACGCCCGCGAACACGGCTACAAGGTGCTCAAGCGCTCGCAGATGCTCGGAGAACTGACCCGCGGCGAAACCTGTCTGGCGGTCGCCGGCACACATGGGAAGACCACCACCTCAACCCTCGTCGCGCACATCCTCACCGAAAGCGGCATGGGCTGCTCCGCATTCCTCGGCGGCATCTCGCGCAACTATGGGACCAACATGCTCGTCAGCGAGACCCCGACGGTGGTCGTGGAAGCCGACGAGTTCGACCGCTCATTCCTCCAGCTCCACCCGGCCATCGCAGCCATCACAGCCATGGACGCGGACCATCTGGACATATACGGCGATCTCGAACATGTGCAGGAGGCGTTCAGGCAGTTCGCCTCGCAGGTGAGCGAGACCCTCATCCTCAAACTCGGGCTTCCTGTGAGCGGCGAGGACACCCATGCAAAGATCTTCACATACCACCTCGACGCGGCGGCCTCGGACTTCCACAGCTCCAACCTCAGGCTCGGAGAGGACGGGCACTACAGCTATGACCTTGTATATCCGGGCGGCGTGCTTACAGACATACGGGTAGGGGCCGTCGGCAAGGTCAATGTCGAGAACAGCATAGCCGCAGCCGCCATCTGTCTCTGCTACGGACTTGACGCACAGAAGGTACGCCACGCCATCAGCACCTTCGAAGGGGCTAAAAGGCGGCTTGAGCTGCATTTCAACAGAGACGGGATGACCTATATAGACGACTACGCCCACCACCCGGCCGAACTCGCAAGCGCAATCACTTCCATCCGTGAAATCTTCCCGGGACGCAAGATCACCGGCATCTTCCAGCCGCATCTCTACACCAGAACAAGGGACTTCGCCCAGGAATTCGCACACTCGCTGAGTCTTCTTGACAAGCTTATCCTGCTCGACATCTACCCTGCAAGGGAAGAACCCATCCCGGGGGTAAGTTCGGAAATCATCTTCAAGGATGTCACCTGCCCGGAGAAAGTCCTGCTCACCAAGGACAAGCTCATGCCTTATCTGGAGAACGAGCCGACCGATGTTCTTGTCACCCTCGGAGCCGGGGACATCGACCGCTTTGTGCCGAAAATCACTGAAATGCTCGAGAAGAAAGCGAAATGAACCGGACTGCTCGCATAATCACAGCTTCCGTCCTCGCCGCTGCACTATGCACGGGGCTGGGATTTCTTGTGCACAGTACCCGTGAAGACCGGAGCAGACTCAGTTGCAGCCGGCTGGAGATACACTTCAAGGACAGTCTCAAATTTGTGACCGCCGATGACATCAAGGGCTACCTTGACAGCCGCTACGGCAACTACATCGGGCAGAGACTCGACAGCGTGGGACTGCAGAAGATAGAAAAGCTCATCGAGAGCAGGAGCGCAGTACTCAAGAGCGAGGCTTGGACCACATCGGACGGCACCCTGCATATAAGCATAACACAGAGAGCGCCTGTGATGAGATTCCAAGACGGGGACAAAGGCTTCTACATCGCTTCAGACGGCTACATCTTCCCTCTGCACAAATCCTACACAGCTACGGTACGCACCGTTTCCGGCAGCATACCTGTCAACGTACCGGACGGATTCAAGGGAGAGGCCCCTACGGCTCAGGAGCGCGCCTGGCTGGCCTCTATGCTTGAGATGAACAGGATCATCGAATCCTCCAGAACATGGAGAAACATCACGGACAGCATCTTCGTCAGGCCCGGCGGAGACGTCGGCCTCAAGATGAGCCGCGGAGAGGAACTGTTCATATTGGGAGAACCGCACTCCCTCAAGGAGAAATTCGCAGGAATTGAGAAATATTATGACTACATTGCGCCCTCTGTGGAAGAGGGGTACTACAAGAGTGTAAACTTAAAATACAGGAGACAAATAATATGCAGACAGAAAGATACATAGCGGCTGCGGACCTGGGCACTTCCAAGATAGCGCTCAGCGTGGCCAAAGTGGACGGGGAAGACGTGCAGATAATCTACTATAAGGAGGTGCCTTCGGACGGCATCCGCTACAGCTGCGTATTCGCGCCGAAAAGGGCCGCGACAGCCCTTGAGAAGGCCATCAAGGATGCCGAAGACGAACTCGGGATCAAGATACTCCAGCTGGTGACAGGACTTCCGCGCTACAATATCCGGCAGGAGTCGGCAAGCGCCAAGATGGAACGCAGCGACCCGTACTCCTGCATCACCCGAGAAGAGGTCAACAACCTCAAGAGCCTTGCCATCGACAGCTATCCGCTTGAAGATGAGATGAAAGAGGAAATCTACGGAGCCGTAGCCCAGTCTTTCTCCGCCGACGACGACCTGGTCTGCGCAAGCGAAGACGATGTCATCGGCGTCACAGCAGAGAGCCTCGAAGGCAACTTCAAGATTTTCATCGGCTCCAAGAAAGCATCTTCGGACCTCGACACGATGCTGAACTTCACAGGCATCGCTCCTGCCCGCAAGATTTTCATCCCCACGGCAGTAGCACAGGCGGTGCTGACTGAAGCGGAGAAAGAGAACGGCGTGGCCCTTGTGGAGGTCGGAGCCGGAGTCACATCCCTGACCATATACAAAGGCGGCCTGCTTCGGCACTATTCCTCAATCCCCTTCGGAGGCAAGAGCATCACAGCCGACATAAAGTACGAGTGCGGATTCAACGAACGCCTCTCCGAGAACATAAAACTGGCCTACGGTGCCTGCCAGCCGGACAAACTCCAGTCCCTTAGCGAGAAAGTGATACAGATCAACGATGACGAGAACGGCACATACGAGCAGCTCCCGGTCAAATATCTGTCCGAGATCATCAGTTGCCGCGCAAAAGAGATCATCGACGCCGTGCTCTTCCAGATACAGGAGAGCGGATTCGCAGACAACCTCCGGAACGGCATCGTCCTCACCGGCGGTGGAGCCGACCTTGTCAATTTCGCCAATCTCCTCAAGGAGATGTCCGGCTATGTAGTGCGCATCGGCTACCCGCGCACACGCAAATTCAGCTCCGGCGGTTGCGCCGGGGTCACGGAGACCTCCGCAGCCGCAACCATAGGTATGATACTTGAAGCCAAACGTGACAGCCATCTCAACTGCATAGACGAGGCGACCGCCCCGGCAGAAGAAAGAGATGAGACACCGGAGCTCGACAGCGAGGGCAACGGAGAACTTTTCCAGGGACATGATGTATCGGGAGAGGTGATAACTCCGAATCCCAAGAAAAAGAAGAAGGACGGGAAAAACAAGATCACATGGACATCCATCTTCCGCAAGAAGATGAGCGACAAACTCGAAGGCGTGTTCGACAACACTGTCGGCAACCTCTTCGACTCGATGAATTAAAAGGACATAAAGATATGGAAGATACAATGATAGACTCCATCACCCCAAGTGACTGGGTGACTTCAGACGACATCATCAAAGTACTCGGCGTAGGAGGCGGAGGCTGCAACGCCGTCAGCTACATGTACCGGCAGGGCATCAAGGGATGCAGTTTCGTGGTTTGCAACACAGACTCGCAGGCACTCAGATGCAGTCCGGTCCCGACACAGATCCAGATGGGACGCGGGCTCGGGGCGGGGACCAATCCGATCAACGGCCGCAACGCCGCAATAGAGAGTCAGGAGCAGATAGAGAAGACTGTTCTCGACTCCCACACCAAGATGCTCTTCATCACCGCCGGAATGGGCGGCGGCACAGGCACCGGTGCGGCACCTGTCATAGCCAAGATGTCCAAAGACAAGGGAATTCTCACAGTTGCAGTCGTGACACTCCCCTTCTTGAACGAAGGCAACGAAGCTCTTTCCAGAGCAATCGACGGAGTGCATGAACTTGAGAAGAACGTTGACAGCCTGCTGATCATCAACAACGAAAAACTCCACGAATACTACGGCAACCAGCTCATCCAGGACGCTTTCCCGCAGGCTGACGAGGTGCTCGCCACGGCCGTCAGGGCCATTGTGGAGATAATCAAGAGATCGGGATACATCAATGTGGACTTCAAGGACGTGGAGACCATGATGAAAGACAGCGGCATGGCCCTCATGGGCTGCGGAACAGGCTCCGGCAAGGACCGCATAGAGACAGCAGTCAAGGCCGCCTTTGAATCCCCTCTTCTCAACGATTTCGACCTCAAGACGGCGAAAAAAGTGCTCATCAACATCTCCTGCGGCAAAAATGAGCAGGGCCTCACGATGGATGATCTCAACAACATCAACGCCAAGATAGACGAATATACCGGCCGAGCCAACAACTTCAAGCGTGGACTCATCTGGGATGACTCCCCGGAGATCGGCGACACCATCCGGATCACCTCCATAGTGACGGGGCTGCGTTTCTCCGATGTCATAGGACCGACCAGAGACATGGGCAACTATATCATGATCAACAAGGACTTCGTCTACGACAAAAACTCCGCCGCACGGGAGGAAGGCATATCCCTGGCCCCGGACAGCGGCTCCCAGCAGATAGGATTCAACTCCAAAAGCAATATCCGCAAGTTCAACTACGACCCGGACAAAAAACCGGCCCTGATAGTCGGCAAGGGAGAGCAGCTCTCAGAACTTGAGAATGTACCGGCAATAAGAAGAATACAAAGATGAAAAGAACAAGAGTAAGATTTGCGCCGTCACCTACCGGCCCTCTGCACATGGGCGGAGTCAGGACAGCGCTCTATAATTATCTATATGCCAAGAAGAACGGAGGAGATTTCATCCTCCGCATCGAAGATACGGACTCGCAGCGTTTCGTGCCAGGGGCAGAGCAGTACATAATAGATTCGCTCCGCTGGTGCGGCATCATCCCTGACGAAGGGGTGGACGAGAACGGCAAAGTGGTGGAAGTGCCATCGGAAAAGCACCCGCATGCCCCTTACAGACAGAGCCAGCGCAAAGACATCTACCGCAAATACGCGGAAATGCTCGTTGAAAGCGGCTGGGCCTACTACGCCTTCGACACTCCGGAAGATCTTGAGCTGATGCGCTCCCGCAGCGAGAACGCCGGCATCACTTTCATCTACAACCATCTGACCAGAGGGCAGATGCAGAATTCCCTCTCCCTCCCGGCCGAGCAGGTGGAGGAAATGCTCCAGACACGCACCGACTGGACCATAAGGTTCAAGATGCCGGAAGACATGACAGTGGAGATGGACGACCTGATAAGGGGACACATCGAGGTCAACACTTCGACCCTCGACGACAAGGTGCTGTGGAAAAGGGCTGACGAGCTCCCGACCTATCATCTGGCCAACATCGTGGATGACCACCTGATGGAAATCACTGAAGTCATCCGCGGAGAAGAATGGCTTCCGTCCCTGCCGCTGCACTACCTTCTCTACAGGGCCTTCGGCTGGGAAGAGACGATGCCGCGGTTCGCACATCTCCCGCTTCTTCTCAAGCCTGTCGGCAACGGCAAACTCAGCAAGCGTGACGGAGACAAGATGGGATTTCCAGTATTCCCGCTCGCATGGACCAATGCTGAAGGTGAGACTTCCCGTGGATACCGCGAGGACGGATATTTCCCTGACGCATTTGTGAACATGCTCGCCATGCTCGGCTGGAATCCCGGCACGGAACAGGAAATCTTCACCATGCCGGAGCTGATAGAGGCATTCTCTCTGGAGAAAGTCGGCAAGGCCGGGGCAAAATTCAACCCGGAGAAAGCCAAATGGTTCAACAAGGAGTACCTCAGGGCCAAGCCAGACGAAGAACTCGCCGACCTGTTCATCCCCATGCTTGAAGCAAAGAAACTCAATGTGGAGCGCAGTTATGTGATGGCAGTGATAGCTCTCACCAAGGACAGGGCGACTTTTGTCAAGGATTTCTGGGACATCGCCGCCTGCCTGTTCATCGCTCCTTCCGAATACGCAAAATACGGAGTCAAGGCAGGAGCGACTGGTGCCAAGGTGCATGACGGCAGGCCTGCCGACCCTCGGGCCAAAGTCTATGATGACAGCCTCACGGCCCCGTTCCTCGCCAAGGACGTGGACAAATTCTGGAAGGCCGACATCTACGAAGACGCGCTCAGGGCTGTCGAGAACTCCGAAACCGACACGCTCGAAGACTATATCCGCGCTGAGGGCATGCCTATAGGCAAGGTGATGAATCTCATCCGTCTCGCGCTCACCGGTTCATCAAACGGACTCGGCATCCACGACATAATGGCGCTCATCGGCAAAGGCGAGACCCTCAGCCGCCTGCACTACATCAAGGAGCGCCTGGGGTAGGACCATAATAAGTTTCGTACACGCAGAACAGTGGAGGGGGTTCCCGGGCGATATTTTGTTTTGAGCCCGGGGACCCCCTCCCCTGTTCTGCTTACGGATAATATGTCTACAGCCTGCTGAAGTCGAATATCTCGGAATCTGTCCTAAATGCAATCTGAACTACCCCAGCATCGCGAGGGCGTCGTCGAGAGAGAGGGCGTCGTCGAGGGTGAAGCCGCCGTTGCGGGTGCGGCGGAGTGAGCTCAGAAAGGCCCCGCTCCCGAGCGCCTCGCCGAGATCACGCGCAAGGGCACGGATATATGTCCCTTTGCTGCAGGCCACGCGTATCATGGCAGTAGGGAGGGAACAGGCGCTGATGTCAGCCACATTGATCCGGGAGTTCCGGCCTTCTGCGGAAGGAGGAGCCGTAAACGCTGTCACCCCATAAGAAAGCAGTTCCAGGTCATGGATCTCTATCCTGCTCGCACGGATAAGGTCGGACCCCTCTTCGAGACGGCCTTGGCGATAGAGGCGGCGGGCTGTCTCGTAGGCCCTGACCCCGTCCACGGACTTGGCGCTGAAAAGCGGGGCCACCTGCATCTGCTCTCCGACAAAGGAGGACAGGGCAGAGCGTACACTCTCTTCGCTGACCCCGTCCAGCGGGCACTCCCTGTCAATCTCCTTCTCAAGATCATACGAGGCGGTAGTGGCGCCGAAAGTGACACCGGCGACATATTCCTTTGGAGAGGCCTGGAGGGACTCCGCCTTCTTGGTGGCCTCCCCTATGCAGACGAGGAGTATGCCTGTCGCGAGCGGGTCCAGCGTCCCGGCATGGCCGACCTTGAGGTTCTTCTTACCGAAATGTCTGACAGCGGCGAACTTGATCTTGCGTATCACGTCCGCCGAAGTCCAGCGATAGGGTTTGTCTATCGGAAGTATTATCCCCTCCGGATAGGAGGAAATGTCATTCGCAAACAATCTTGTCAATTCTTCTCTGATGCCGTCCCCCGGCAAACTGGGTCTCGAGCCATGCACGCACCATCATCACAGCCATCCTGTAGGAGACGAAGCGCGCCGGAAGCACGAGCACATTGGCGTTGTTGTGGGCTTTCACAAGCTTGGCGACCTCGACATTCCAGGCAAGCCCGGCCCTGATGCCGCGGTGGTGGTTGAGGGTTATGGCCATCCCGTTGCCTGTACCGCAGATGGCGATCCCGGCATCCACATCCCCGTTTTCAACAGCATACCCGAGGGGATGCGCGAAATCCGGGTAATCACAGCTTTCCGGGCTGTCCGTCCCGAAATTGACAACCTCATGTCCCTTGCCGACAAGGTAGGAGATGAGCCTTGTCTTGTAATCCAGCCCCGCGTGGTCACTGCATATTCCTATTTTCATATCCGTTTAATTTATATTAGCCTGTATTCTTTCAGTTTCGCCTTGCACTCCCTCCAATCCGGGCACAGACTCCCGAGCAGGGCATGGAACTCCGGGCCATGGTTCATCTGCTTGAGATGGCAGAGCTCGTGCAGCATCACATAGTCACGCAGATGCTCGGGAAGCCTCATAAGGTTGAGGTTCAAGTTGATGTTTCCCTTGGATGAACAGCTTCCCCAGTTAGACACGTTATGCTTGATCCTGACTTGGTTGAACTCGAACCCGTACATGGCGGCGAGTTCGCGCAGACGGCCCGGCAGGAAAGCTTTCGCCTCGGTGCGCAGTTGAATAGTCTCAGGGGTCTCCTTGAGGACTCGTCTCGGCCTGCGGCGGACGATGCGGAACACCAGTGCCCTATTTCCCAAGTTTCTTGCGGAGCTCATTTATCATGTCCACGGTCATCGACTCCAGATCATAGTCCGGCTTCCACCCCCATTCTTCCCGCGCACAACTGTCATCCATCCTGTCCGGCCAAGAATCGGCTATGCCCTGACATACGGGATTTATCTCGTAGCGCATGCGGAAGCCCGGGATGTGCTCGCGGATCTTCGCACTGAGGATCTCCGGATCGAAGCTCATCGAGGCGATGTTGAACGAGTTGCGGTGCACCAACCGGGTCGGGTCTGCGTTCATGATGTCCACGGCGGCCTTGAGCGCGTCTGGCATGTACATCATGTCCATGAAAGTCCCTGCTTTGATCGGGCAGACGAACTCCTCGCCCTTCACAGCCGCATAGTATATGGTCACGGCATAATCGGTAGTGCCCCCTCCGGGCAGCGTCACATGGGAAATCAAGCCCGGAAAACGCACGGAACGCGTATCGACACCATATTTCGTATGATAATAATCGCTCAGCAACTCAGTGGCCACCTTGGTCACCCCGTACATGGTGCGCGGACGCTGGATCGTGTCTTGAGGGGTGAGCACACGTGGCGTCTCCGGACCGAACGAGCCTATGGAACTCGGGGTGAAGACAGCGCATCCCTTCTCGCGTGCGATTTCAAGGATGTTGATGAGCCCGTTGATCTGGATATTCCAGGCGAGCAGCGGCTTGCTTTCGGCTGTCGCGGAGAGTATGGCGGCAAGGTTGTAGACGGTGTCTATATTGTACTTCGACACTATCCCGGCAAGCTGCCCGGCGTTGAGGACATCGGCCTCTTCGCACGGTCCGCTCTCAAGCAGCACCCCCTTGGGCTCTGCGCCCCGGACATAACCAGCCACCACATTGCCTTCAGGATACAAGCCCCTAAGTTTCATCGTCAGTTCCGAGCCGATCTGGCCTGTAGAACCGACCACGAGTATATTTTTCATATCGAAATGTGCATTGATATTTGCTGCGAATATACAAAAAAATCGTAATTTTGCAGGAACTGACACACATACCACCATGTACGGCAAATTCAAGCAGCATCTCCAGGACGAGCTAACATCCATAAAGGAAGCCGGCCTGTACAAGAACGAACGGGACATCACCTCCGCACAGTCAGCGGAAATCACACTTCAGGACGGTTCCAAAGCCCTGAATTTCTGCGCCAACAACTACCTGGGGCTCGCAGATTCGCCACGTCTCATAGAGGCAGCGGAGAAAGCCATGCACACCCACGGCTTCGGCATGTCCTCCGTCCGCTTCATCTGCGGCACACAGGATCTGCACAAAGAACTTGAAGCGGCGGTATCCGATTTCTTCCGCACCGAAGACACCATCCTGTACGCTTCCTGCTTCGACGCCAACGGCGGACTCTTCGAACCTCTCCTGACTTCCGAAGACGCGATCATCTCGGACGCCCTCAACCATGCATCCATCATAGACGGGGTGCGCCTCTGCAAGGCTGTCCGCTACCGCTACGCCAACGCAGACATGGAAGACCTGGAGCGCTGCCTCAAGGAAGCCCAGGCCCAGAGATTCCGCATCATCTGCACGGACGGAGTGTTCTCAATGGACGGCAATGTGGCCCCTATGGACAAGATCTGCGACCTCGCTGAAAAATATGACGCATTGGTAATGGTGGATGAAAGCCATTCCGCCGGTGTAGTAGGCAGGACAGGGCATGGTGTCGCTGAACAGTTCGAATGCTATGGCCGCATAGACATATTCACCGGCACCCTCGGCAAGGCCTTCGGCGGCACCGTCGGAGGATTCACCACCGGGCGCAAGGAGATCATAGACATGCTCCGCCAGCGCTCCAGGCCGTACCTCTTTTCGAACTCCCTGCCGCCTATGATAGTCGCTGGCGGCATCGAGATGTTCAAAATGCTTAAGGAAAGCGATGAACTGCATGACCGGCAGCAGGAGAACGTCAAATACTTCAGAGAGAAGATGCTCTCCGCCGGCTTTGACATCAAGCCAACACAATCAGCCATCTGCGCGGTCATGCTCTACGATGCCAAACTCTCCCAGGAGTTCGCCACAAAGATGGCCGGGGAGGGAATATTCGTGACCGGGTTCTACTATCCGGTGGTGCCAAAGGGGCAGGCCCGCATACGGGTACAGCTCTCCGCAGCGCACACCAGAGAGCAGCTTGACAAGGCCATAGCGGCATTCATCAAAGTCGGCAAGGAACTTGCGGTAATAAAATAACAGCAACAAATGAAAAAACCATCCGCCATTTTGTCAATCCTGACAGCAGGGGCACTGCTCCTGGTCTCCGCCTGCGGGAAGCAGGGCGGAGATGAATTCGCATACCTCTACGAGAACCTCCCTTTCAAGATGGAGAGGGTCGCAAGACCGTCCATCCCTGACCTCCGCGTGAACATCAAAGATTTCGGTGGTGTCGGAGACGGAGTCACCCTCAACACGGAAGCTTTCGCCAAAGCGATGAAGCATCTGTCAGACAAAGGAGGCGGGCATCTCGACGTACCGGCGGGGATTTGGCTTACCGGCCCGATCGAGATCCTCAGCAACTGCGACCTGCACGTCACACCCAACGCCGTCATAATCTTTGACCCGGACAGGGACTTGTATCCTATCATCAAGACCGTCTTCGAAGGGCTCGACACCCGCAGATGCGAATCACCTGTACACGCCGAGGGCGCACGCAACATATCCATCACCGGAGGCGGAGTGATCGACGGCAGCGGAGAAGCATGGAGGATGGTCAAGAAGTCCAAACTTACCGAGGGCGAGTGGAAGAAGCTCGTCGCCTCCGGCGGAGTGGTCAGCCGGGACGGCCGTATCTGGTATCCGGACGAAGGTTTCGAGACAGCATCCAAGATCAGCAACATGAATGTGCCTCCTTCCGAGCTCACGGATGAGCAGTGGAACAGCATAAAGAGTTTCCTCCGCCCTAACATGGTTTCCCTGCGCAACTGCGAGAACGTGCTGCTGGAGGACTGCACATTCCAGAACTCACCTTGCTGGAACGTACATCCTCTCATGTGCAAGAACCTGATAGTCAACCGTGTCAACATCCGCAACCCTTATTATTCACAGAACGGTGACGCCATTGACGTGGACAGCTGCGAGAACGTGCTCATCACCAACTCGACTTTCGATGCCGGAGATGACGGCATCTGCATCAAATCCGGCAAGGATGCCGACGGCAGGCGCAGGGCCCGCCCTTGCAAGAACCTTATCGTGGACAACTGCACAGTGTTCCACGGACACGGAGGATTCACCGTCGGCAGCGAGATGAGCGGCGGCGTGGAGAACATCAAGGTGTCCAACTGCCGTTTCCTCGGCACGGATGTCGGTCTGCGCTTCAAGAGCACCAGAGGCCGCGGCGGAGTCGTCAAGAATATCTACATCAGCGACATCTACATGAAGGACATAGTGGCCGACGCCATCCTTTTCGACCTGTTCTACGGCGGCAAATCAGCAGTGGAGGCCGCAGCTGAGAAAGATGAGACCATCAACGTTCCGGCCGTACCGGTAGACGAGACGACACCGGAATTCCGCGACATATATATAAACAATGTCTGCTGCAACGGTGCCGCGAGGGCAATGCTCTTCAACGGACTCCCGGAGATGCCTGTGACCAACATCAACGTGAGCGACTGCACCATCACCGCCGATGAAGGCATCACGCTGCGCAACTCTCAGGACATAACTTTCAAGAACGTGAAGTGCTTCCCGGAAAGCGGAGATGCCATCACAACCGTAAGAGTAAAGAATTTCAACAATATATGAAAATGAAAAGACTGATCCCGACCATTCTGGCACTTGCAGCGCTGGTATCATGCGCCGACAAGGCAGAACCTATGTCCGAGAAAATGGTGCGCTCGCAGATGTCACGCTGCCCCGAGCCGACCTATCTCGATTATCTCAACGGAAAACTCAAATGGGGCTACACCCCGGGACTTGAACTCAAGGCTTTCCTTGATGTCTACGACACCTACGGCGGGCAGGACATCTACGACTATGTCCACCTCTGGTATGATGATGTTGTAAACGCCGACGGCACCATCAAGACATATTCTGTGGAGAAATACAATGTGGACCTCATCTGTCCTGGACGCTCGCTGTTCTACTTCTACGACAAGACCGGGGAGGAGAAATACCGCAAGGCTGTCGAGCTCATAAAGACCCAGATCGACGCTCAGCCGAGGACAAGCGAAGGCGCATTCTGGCACAAACAGATATATCCTCACCAGATATGGCTTGACGGAGTCTATATGGCAGAGCCGTTCTACGCCGAATACGCCAAGAGATACCTGAGCGGAGCGGAACAGGCCGAAGCCTACAAGGAGATCGTCAATGAGTTCCTCACCGCAGCAAAGCACACATACGACCCTGCCACCAAACTCTATCGCCACGCATGGGACGAGTCCCGCTCCATGTTCTGGTGCGACCCTCAGACAGGTCAGAGCCAGCATTGCTGGGGACGTGCCTTGGGATGGTTCTGCATGGCCATCGTGGAGGTGCTCGACTATCTTCCGGCAGATTTGGCGGAGAGACAGAGCCTGATAGATCTTCTGAGAAGCATCTGCGCGGAATTGCCGAAATGGGCCGATCCGCAGAGCGGAGTGTGGTATCAGGTTCTCGACCAACCGGGCCGCGAGGGCAACTACCTCGAAGCCACCTGCTCCGCAATGTTCAGTTACACCTTCCTCAAAGGCATACGGATGGGTTACCTCGACAAGGATCTGCTTCCTTACGCCAAGAAAGTGTATGAGGATGTCGTCAAGGAGTTCATCTCCACCGACGAGCAGGGCCGCATAAGCCTCGAGAAATGCTGCTCGGTAGGGGGTCTGGGCGGCAGCAGCAAGCGAATGGGAGATTTCGCATACTATCTCAGCGAGCCTATAAGGCCTAACGACTCCAAGGGTGTCGGCCCGTTCATCTGGGCATCGCTCGAAATGGAAAGACTCAAATAAAACAACACACTATTTAATCATTAGTTTATCATTATGGCAAACAATCCATTCTCACTTGAAGGAAAGAACGCCTGGATCACAGGCGCTTCCTATGGAATCGGCTTCAACATCGCGAAAGCTTTCGTTGCCGCCGGCATCAAGAACATCATCTTCAATGACATCAATGAGGAGTTCCTCGAGAGGGGCCTCAACAACTACAAGGAGGCGGGTATAACAAACGTCAAGGGATATGTCTGCGACGTGACCAAGGAAGACGACGTAAGGGCACTCGTGGAGAAGATCCACGATGAGGTCGGCAACATCGACATCCTCGTCAACAACGCCGGCATCATCAAGCGCATCCCTATGCACGAGATGACCCGCGCACAGTTCCAGCAGGTTATCGATATCGACCTCGTAGGTCCGTTCATCGTATCCTCAGCCGTGCTTCCTGAGATGATGGAGCGCCACGAGGGCAAGATCATCAACATGTGCTCAATGATGTCTGAGCTCGGACGCGAGACCGTCTCAGCATACGCAGCGGCCAAGGGCGGCCTCAAGATGCTGACCCGCAACATCTGCGCAGAGTACGCAGAGTACGGAATCAACTGCAACGCCATCGGACCTGGCTACATCGCCACCCCGCAGACCGCTCCTCTCCGTGAGCGCCAGCCGGACGGAAGCCGTCATCCTTTCGACCAGTTCATCGTAAGCCGCACCCCTGCCGGACGTTGGCTTCAGCCTGAGGAGCTCGGCGGACCTGCCGTGTTCCTCGCCTCACACGCATCCGACGCTGTCAACGGACATGTCCTCTATGTGGACGGCGGTATCCTCGCTTACATCGGAAAACAGCCTAAGTAACGGATATGAAACTCAATTGTCAAGTACGCCAAGCTTCAAGCAACATCGACGCGAAGCACTACGACACCGAGCGTATCCGCAAGGAATACCTCGTGGAGAACGTGATGGTCGCTGACGAGATCAACATGGTATACTCCATGTTCGACCGCATCATCGCAGGCGGCGCAGTCCCTGTCAATGAAGACCTGAAGCTTTCAGCACCGGAGATCCTCCGCGCCGACTACTTCACACAGCGCCGCGAACTCGGCATCATAAATGTCGGCGGCGCAGGCACAGTGGTCGTAGGCGACGAGGAGTATCACCTCGAATACAAGGAGGCCCTCTATGTGGGCCGCGGTAACCGCGACGTCGTCTTCAAGAGCGACTCCTCCGAGAAGCCGGCACGCTTCTACTTCTGCTCCGCCACCGCGCACCGCGAGACCGGAGTGAAGAAAGTCAGCAAGAAAGACGCGGTGGTGATGCACCTCGGCTCCCTTGAGGAGTCCAACGAGCGCACCATCAACCGTCTCCTTGTAAAGGAAGTCGTGCCATGCTGCCAACTTCAGATGGGCATGACCGAACTTGCTCCGGGAAGCACCTGGAACACCATGCCGGCCCATACCCACGACCGCCGCATGGAGGTATACTTCTACTTCGAACTCCCTGAGGACGCGGCAGTATGCCACTTCATGGGAGAGCCGCAGGAGACCCGTCATATCTGGATGCACAACGAGCAGGCAGTCATCTCTCCGCAGTGGAGCATCCACTCCGCCTGCGCTACCCGCAACTACACCTTCATCTGGGGCATGTGCGGTGAGAACGATGACTACAACGATATGGACTGGTGCGCTACGAAAGATCTCAAGTAACAATGAAGAAATTTTTTCTTGCACTTGCTCTCTGCGCAGGACTCTGCGCATGCAGCTCTCAAAGTGAACAAAAGGTAATGGCACGTTACGTGCCCGAGAGAGCCGATGACTTCGTATTCGAGAACAACCTCATCGCCGGCCGCATCTACGGCAAGGCCCTTGAGGGCAACCCGACTTCCCCGGGAATCGACATCTGGGTGAAGATGCCAGGTGGACTCGTGGCGAATGACTGGTACGCGCAAGCTCAGAAGGATCCTTCCTACTACCACCACAACCACGGCGGCAAGGACTGCTACAAAGTAGCTGTCAGTCTGGGCGGAGGGGCCTCAGTGCCGTACATCGACGGCGAACTGTGGTATCCTGCCACCAACTGGCGCTCCTACGACATGCTCGAGGAGAGCGCCGACAAGGTTGTCTTCGTCCTCCACTACCCTGAGTGGGAGGCCGCAGGCGTCAAGGTGAGCCTCGACAAAAAGGTGACCGTGACCGCCGACACCTACTTCACCAAGGTTGAGGACAGCTACAGTTTCAGCGGTGTGGACTCCATCTGCGTGGCTGCCGGAGTATTCCGTCACCCGGGGCAGGACACCATCGAGGACGAGCTTGTAGGCACTGACCGCTACGCCATCTGGGAGCACGCCTCCGACCAGAACGCAGAGCCTGAAGACGGCATGCTCGGTGTGGCAGTGTATGTCCCCGGGGCTGAATCTGTAAGTGTCACACCCGACAGTGCACACGGGATCTGCACGAAGAGCATCAAGTCCGGCGAAGTCTTCACATACTACTTCGGCTCATGCTGGTCAAAGGGTGATGTAAAGACCGCCACCGACTGGTTCAACATCGTAAACAAACTCAAATAGGCTTTTCAAGCCTACAGAACCGACGGCTCCGTGCAGCGTCATTTTTTCGCGGCACGGGGCTTTTTTTTGAAAAAACACACCACAACATGATAACACTGATGCTTGGACTCCTGCTCCAGATGCCGGGAGTCATTGAATGGACGGCAGACAAACATCCGGAAGTGCTGCAGGTCCTCGGAGAACCGAAAATCATAGAGACAAACCTCGGGAATGCCGTCGAGTTCGACGGCGTTGACGACGGGGTATTTCTGGACAGCGTCCCTGTCGCCGGGATGGAGGAATTCACCATCGAGATGATATTCAACCAATACCCCGGCAGCACATTCGAACAGAGATTCATGCATCTCGGAGCCTATGGCGGTGCAAGAGTGATGTTCGAGAGCCGCGTAAACCCGGACAACACATGGTACTTTGACGCTTTCGTACACCTCGGAAGCAAGCCGGAATCCTGCGTTCTTATAGACCCGGAACTCACCCACCCGTGCGGACAGTGGTACAACCTGACACTCACGGCAGGCAAAGACGGACTTAAGAGCTACGTGGACGGAGTTCTGCAATGCAGCGGAGACCTCGCCTACAAGCCTGTCATCAGCGAGGGCAAGACCTCGCTCGGAGTCCGCCAGAACAAAGTCTGCTGGTTCAAGGGAGCCATCTACAAGCTCCGCATAACCCCGAAGATACTTAAGCCGGAAGAGTTCCTGCACGACCAGGACGAACTGAACCGCCTGCCGTACAAGGACGCTTCCCTGTCGGCCGCAGAACGCGCCGAAGACCTGCTCGGAAGGCTGAGCCTGGAGCAGAAGGTGTCTCTTATGATGAACTCAAGCCCGGCCATCCCGGAACTCGGAATCCGCGAGTACGACTGGTGGAACGAGGCTCTGCACGGCTGTGCGAGGGCCGGCATCGCGACCGTCTTCCCGCAGGCCATAGGCATGGCCTCATCATGGGACGATGAGCTCCTCAAAGAAGTGTTCACCATCGCCGGAGACGAGCAGCGCATCAAGTTCAAGCAGGCAAGACGTGCAGGCAAAGTGACAAGATACCACGGACTTACCGTATGGACACCGAACATCAATATATTCCGCGACCCGCGCTGGGGACGCGGCCAGGAAACCTACGGAGAAGACCCATACCTGACATCACGCTTCGGATACGCGGCTGTCACAGGGCTACAGGGAGAAAATGACGGCAAGTACGACAAACTCCACGCATGCCTTAAACATTACGCCGTGCACAGCGGCCCTGAAGGCACAAGGCACAGTTTCGATGTGTCAGTGTCCTACCGCGATTTCATAGAGACCTACCTCTATTCATTTGAAAAACTCATAAAGACGACTGACGTCCAGGAGGTAATGTGTGCCTACAACCGTCTGGACGGTAAACCTTGCTGCGGCAATGACCAGCTCCTCACACAGCTCCTCCGTGAGAAGTGGGGTTACAAGGGACTTGTCACAAGCGACTGCGGAGCTATCAATGACTTCTTCAAAGCCGGCGGCCACCGCACTTTCCCGGATGATCCGTCTTCAGCTACGGCAAATGCAGTCCGCACTGGCACCGACCTCGAATGCGGAAGTTCATACAAGCATCTTCTGGAGGCCGTGGCCGAAGGAAAAATATCAGAAGACGACATCGATGTCTCCCTGCGGAGACTGCTCACCGCCCGCTTCAGGCTCGGCGAGATGGACCCGGACTCCCTTGTAAGCTGGAACTCCATATCAGAGGACAGGCTCGCCTGCGATGAATCCCGTGCGGTCGCACTCAAGATGGCCCGCGAATCCATGGTGCTCCTGCAGAACGACGGACTCCTGCCTCTCGGCAGGAGCGGCGTGAAATACGCCGTCATCGGCCCCAACGCCGCTGACTCCGTCGTCCTCAACGGCAACTACAACGGCACTCCGCGTTCTTCCGTGACCGCCATCGAAGGCATCAGGGCCAAGATCGGAGCGTCCAATGTGACCACCGACCCTTCAGAGGCCGACATCGTCATATATGTCGGCGGCATCAGCCCGAGACTGGAAGGCGAAGAGATGAAGTACAACGACATCCCGGGCTTCAACAAGGGCGACCGCACCACGATTGAACTCCCTATGGATCAGCGCCGTGAGATTGCGGCTCTGCACGCCGCAGGCAAGAAAGTGGTACTCGTCAACATGTCAGGCTCCGCCATGGGACTGTTGCCGGAAAGCGGCATCTGCTCGGCGATTCTCCAGGCATGGTATCCTGGGGAGGCGGGCGGCACCGCCATCGCCGATGTGCTGTTCGGAGACTACAACCCGGCGGGCCGTCTTCCTGTCACCTTCTACCGCAGCGATGCCGACCTTCCCGACTTCAACAACTACGACATGGCCGGACGCACCTACCGCTTCTTTGAGGGCAAGCCTCTCTTCGCATTCGGCCATGGCTTGAGCTACACCACTTTCAAATACGGCAAGGCGAAGGTGAAAGACGGAGTATTCACCGTCAAGGTCACCAACACGGGCAGCCGCGACGGCGATGAAGTGGTCCAGCTCTACATCCGCAAGGACGAGGACAAGAACGGCCCGAAGATGTCGCTCCGCGGATTCCGCAGAGTCAGCATCCAGGCAGGGCAGAGCACCGAAGTCAGCATCCCGCTAGATGAGGAAGTCTTCAAGACCTACGATGAGGCCTCTGGCGAGATGAAAGCCACGCCGGGGCACTTCACCCTGTTCTACGGCCCAAGCTCTGATCCTTCAACTCTCAAGACCATCAAAATACACAACAGATAATGAACACCATTCTTTCATTGCTTGCCTCCCTGCTCATGATTGCACCGGGAGGCGGCAAGTACACCAACCCTGTCCTGTTCTCCGATTACTCCGACCCTGACGTGATCCGTGTCGGGGACGACTACTGGATGACGGCATCGTCGTTCACTTGTTTTCCCGGACTCCAGATCCTGCACTCCACCGACCTCGTGGACTGGGAGATAGCAGCTGCGGCTCTTCCGGAGATGGGGCCCGCCTTCGATGCGCCTTCCCACGGCAACGGGGTGTGGGCACCGTGCATCCGTTACCACGACGGGCGCTACTGGATTTTCTGGGGCGATCCTGACAAGGGGATTTTCCAGATCAACACCACCGACCCGCGCGGCGAGTGGAGCAAACCGCACCTTGTCCTCGAAGGCAAGGGGATGATCGACACCAGCCCGCTCTGGGATGACGACGGCAGGGTGTACCTCGTCCATGCATGGGCCGGCTCGCGTGCCGGTTTCAAGAGCATCCTCAACGTCTGCGAACTTGACAAGGACTGCACCCGCGTGATCTCCGACCAGGTGCTCGTATTCGACGGCAAGAAGACCGGAGACGACACCGTGGAGGGGCCGAAATTCTACAAACGCGACGGCTGGTACTACATCTTCGCCCCATCGGGCGGAGTAAAGGAAGGCTGGCAGCTGGTTCTGCGTTCCCGCAATGTCTACGGCCCGTATGAGAAACGCACCGTGCTCCATCAGGGCAACACCGACATCCACGGCCCGCACCAGGGCGGCTGGGTGACCGATGTGGCCGGGGACGACTGGTTCATCCACTTCGAGGACCGCTATTCCTGGGGACGCGTCTGCCACCTGCAGCCGATGACCTGGGACAAGGACGGCTGGTGCATCATCGGCACCGACCAGAACGGTGACGGCATCGGCGAGCCGGTGCTCAACTACCGCAGGCCGGCAGTGGCGGAGCAGTACAAAGGCAAAAAGCTCCAGGGCGTCAGCGCCACAGCCACCACGACAGGATTTACCGGAACCTCCATCCCGCTCAACTGGCAGTGGGAGGCGAACCCGAAGTTCCACTGGTTCATGCTCAACCCGTCTCTGGGTTGCCTGAGGCTCAACTGCATCAAGAACCCGGAAGGATGGAAGAACCTGCGAGACACGCCTAACATCCTGGCGCAGAAAGTTGTAGGCCCGAGCACCGAGTTCACCACGAAGCTCGTCTACCGCCCGTCTTACGATGGCGAGAGGGTCGGCGTGGTCCTTACCGGACGCAGCTACAGCACCATTGAACTCAACTACGACGGGCAGAACGTGAGCCTCGTACGACGTGACTGCATCGATGCCAACAAAGGCGCAGCCGAGCAGACACTCTGCAGCACCGGGCTTGAGAAACAGCCTTTCGTGACGGTCTGGGTACGTGTCAAGGTGGGCAAGGATTGCCTCACCACGTTCTCATACAGCCTCGACGGCAAGAAATTCAAGACATTCGGGCCTGAGTTCAAGGGCCGCGAAGGCGACTGGATCGGTGCCAAGATCGGTTATTTCGCCACCGCGACCATCCAGAAGAACGATGGCGGTTCAGTAGAAGTCTATTAGAAGTTGATACAATGACACATCCTACATTTTTGACGCGGGTTTTCGTCTCTCTCGCCCTGCTTTCCGCCACCTGCGGCATGCATGCCCAGACCAAAAAGGGGCTGACCGAGACCGACCCCGCATTCTACAAGACGGACGAGGCCCGCATCATCGGTGACCAGGTGCTCGCCTACCAGAGGTGCACAGGCGGCTGGCCGAAAAACATCGACATGTCCCGCCGCCTCACAGATAAAGAACTCGCACAGGTGATGAAGGACAAGTCCAAAACCGACGACTCCACCACCGACAATGATGCCACCACCACCCAGATGACCTACCTTGCAAGGCTCTGGAACGCCACACGCGATGCTCGCTACCGGGAGGGCTTCAACAAGGGGGTGGAATATCTTCTGAGCGGGCAGTACGACAACGGCGGCTGGCCGCAGTTCTGGCCGGGGATGAGGGGCTACCAGGTCAACATCACCTACAACGACGATGCTATGACAAGCACCCTCAACCTCTTCAACGACATCATCCACGACACAGCCCCATATACTGCCGGACTGGTGGACGACAGCATGAAGAGCAGACTTCAGACTTCATTCGACAAGGGCATCGAGTGCATCCTTGCCACCCAGATCAAGGTTGGCGGCAAACCGACGGTGTGGTGTCAGCAGAACGACCCCGAGACGCTGGAGCCTGCCGGAGCGCGCGCATTCGAGCTGCCATCATTCTGCTCGGCGGAAAGCGTGCCTATAGTCCGGCTGCTGATGGAACTCCCGAATCCAGACAAGAGGGTAAAGGAAGCCGTGCACGGCGCGATGAAGTGGTTCGACAAATACAAGCTGACAGGGTTCAGGGTCGAACGCACCACCGACAAATACGGAGCCCGGGACACGAGGCTCGTCGAAGACCCTTCGGCACCGGCCATCTGGGCCAGATTCTATGATCTTGAGCGGTGCGAGCCTTTCGTCTGCGACCGTGACGGGATCATGCGCCGCCGTCTGGAGCAGATAGGACGTGAACGCCGCAGCGGATACAGCTGGTACAGCCGCCGCCCCGCCGACCTCTACCCTCTCTACGAGGAGTGGGCGGAGAAACACGACCCGCGCCACAAGGCGAAGATAAGCCTCAAGACCAAGGGTGCGAACGAGAACGGAACAATCAACATGTTCCGTGAGCCGGTCCTCAATCCTAAAGACTACGATGTGGTGGTCAAGCCTGGCGAGAGCATTCAGGCGGCCATAGACAAGGCCCCGGCAAACGGACAATTCAAGATTCTGGTACGCAAGGGTGAATACAGGCAGACACTCAACATAGACAAGCCGGGGATCATCCTGGTCGGAGAAGACAGGGACAACACCGTGATCGCCCTCTCCGAAGCCGACCTCAAGCCGGGCGAGAAAGAGCCCGGGACAATCATAAACCTCGGAACAGGAGCAGACGACTGCATCATCAGCGGATTCACGGTACGCAACGAGTTCGATGCCACCCCGACAGCTGACATGCAGCCGCACTGGGTCAAGCACCGCTTCACAATCAAGGGCGCGGCCACCAGGACCATCATCGTCAACTGCACCATCACCTCCAACGGCAATGACGCCCTCTCCCTCTGGGCAAAGGGCGGCGGCATGTACTACCATGCCGACCTTGACATCGAATGTCCTGGCGTGGACTTCATCTGCCCGCGCGGCTGGTGCTACGCCACCCGTTGCCGCTTCTACGGCGGCGGAAGGGCCATGATCTGGCACGACGGGCGCGGAGACAAGGACATGAAGTTCGTGATCAACAACTCCGACTTCGATGCGAGCGTCCCGACCCTGCTCGGACGTTACCACCACGACCACCAGTTCTTCATCCTCAACTCCGTGGTGAGCAAGAACATCATCAACCGCGACATCATGTACGCCTACTCCGACAAGGTGCTCGACCCGTGCGAACTCGGGCAGAGGATATACTACTGGCGCAACATCCGCGAAGGCGGGCAGAGCGGCTGGTTGGACGACAACCTCGAAAAGGCCCCAGACCCGAAAGAGTTCTGGAGTCTGACCGCCTTGAGCACATTCGAGAAGAAATGGGATCCGGAGCAGCGGCTGCGGGATGTATGGAAACTCATCGCCTATTAGGTTTTGAGCACGGAAATTGTTAATTTTGAACTTTGACTAAAACACCATTCACTATGCCATTCATAAATGACGACTTCATGCTTTCCAACGCCACCGCGCGAAAGCTATATCACGAGCATGCTGAGAAGATGCCGATAATCGACTATCACTGCCACCTCGTGCCTCAGCAGATTGCCGAAAATATCCAGTTCAGGGACATCACACAGCTCTGGCTTGTGGACGGCCACTACGGAGACCACTATAAGTGGAGGGCCATGAGAGCCAACGGCGTCTCAGAAGACTACCTCACCGGCGGCAAGCACAGCGCCTGGGAGACCTTCGAGAAGTGGGCGGAGACCGTCCCTTACACGATGCGCAACCCGCTCTACCACTGGACTCATCTCGAACTCAGCAGGGTGTTCGGAATCGACAAGCTCCTCAGCCCGGCTACGGCCCGCGAGATCTTCGAGGAGTGCAACGCCAAGCTGGCTACCGAGGAGTTCCGCGGACAGGCCCTCATACGCAAGTTCGGAGTCGAGACCGTCTGCACCACAGACGACCCGGCAGATGACCTGCATTGGCACAAGATGATCGCTGAACATCCTTTCGGAACCAAGGTCATCCCGGCTTGGAGGCCTGACAAGGCGATGGCTATAGAAGACCCGGAATCATACAAGGCTTACCTCAAGAAGCTGGGCGAAGCCGCCGACATGGAGATCGACTCTTATGCGGATCTCCAGGAAGCTCTCCAGAAGCGTCACGACTTCTTCGCGTCAATGGGATGCAAACTCTCCGACCACGGGCTGGAGAACTTCTACTCAGCCGACTACAAACCATTCGAGATTGAGCTGATATTCAAGTCCGTGCTCCTCGGCAAGAAGCCGGGAGCGGCCGAACTCGCCAAGTTCCGCAGCGCATTCCTGCACGATCAGGCAGTGATGGACGCGGAAGCAGGCTGGGCGCAGCAGTTCCACATCGGAGCCATCCGCAACAACAACACCAAGATGTTCAACCTTGTCGGCCCTGACACAGGATATGATGCCATCCACGATCAGGAGATCGCGGCCGCGGGCAACAAGTTCTTCAACCGCCTCGCATCGGAGGACAAGCTCACCAAGACCATCCTCTACTGCCTCAACCCTAAGGACAACGAGGTGATGATGACCATGGCCTACAACTTCAACGACGGCACCGTCCCTGGCAAGATGCAGTTCGGCTCAGGCTGGTGGTTCCTCGATCAGGAAGTCGGCATGCGCAGGCAGATGGACGCCCTTTCCGTACTTGGACTCTTCAGCCGCTTCGTCGGCATGCTGACCGATTCCCGCAGCTTCATCAGCTACCCTCGCCACGAGTATTTCCGCCGCATCCTCTGCGATGTCATCGGCACGGATGTGGAGAACGGCAAACTGCCGGCATCGGAGATGGAGAGAATCGGCCAGATGGTCGAGGACATCTCATACAACAACGCAAAGAACTACTTCAATTTCTAAATCATGGACTACACGAAGAATCCCAATTATATCAAGGCCCTCGAGTACATGGCCTCCACAGATCTCAACTCCCTCGAGAACGGAAAGCACGTCATCGACGGGGACAAGCTCTTCGTCAACATAGTTGACTCCCAGCTCAAGACCCCGGAACAGGCCCGTCTTGAGGTGCACGACAAGTACATCGACATCCAGGTGCCGCTCTCCAAGGACGAGAGCTTCGGAGTGAAGCCGCGCAGCGAGTGCCGCGAACCGGACGGGGAATTCAACACCGAGAAAGACATCCTTTTCTATAAGGACAAGGACTGGAAGACTGTCACGGTCAAGGCCGGAGACAAGATTGTTTTCGCACCTGAGACGGCACACGCTCCTCTCATCGGCGAAGGAACCATCCACAAGGCCATCTTCAAGGTAAAAGTGGCATAAGATGAGAACGCTGGCCATACTGGCGTTCCTGTGGTTCAACGGAGTCTCTCCTGTCACCATCAACGTATCACGCAACGCCGACCCTGTGGTCGGCGTTGCCGTTGATATGCTGCAGGACGATCTGGAAGAAGTCACCGGACTCACACCACGCCGGACAGATGCCGGCGGCGCCACCGTCAAGATAATCCAATGCGACAGGGACAGGACAAGCCTTCGCCGGCTTGGAGTGCCTGCGGACATTGCGGACTCCCTGTCCTTCGTCAAGGAAGCCTTCTATATCGGCACACGCGGCAGGCAAATCATAATTGCAGGCTCCGATGGCCGAGGCACCGCATACGGGGCACTTGAACTCTCGCGCCTCGCCGGGGTTTCCCCATGGATATGGTGGGGAGATTCGCGTCCCGAGAAACGTGCTTCTCTGGAACTTCCGGACGGGTTCAGCACATTCCAGCACCCGTCGGTCGAGTACAGGGGATTCTTTCTCAATGATGAGGACTGGGCTTTCAGGCCTTGGAGCACACAGACATTTTCCCCTCAAGACAATCCCGAGACGATAAGCGCGGACACTTACCGGGAGCTTTTCAAACTCCTTCTCCGCCTGAGGGCGAATACCCTGTGGCCGGGAATGCATCCGGGCACCACCCCGTTCTTCAATGTTCCCGGTGCGCGCGAGGCGGCGGACTCCTGCGGGATTTTCATCGGCACATCCCACTGCGAGCCTCTATTGCGCAACAATGTCGGAGAATGGGACGAGTCTGTGCGCGGAAGGTATAACTATATCACAAACAGGCAGGCTGTTCAGGACTATTGGACAGAACGGCTCGTGGAGATGAAAGGCCGGCCGGGCCTGTACACTATCGGGATGAGAGGCATCCACGACGGCTCGATGGAGGGGGTACGCACATTGGAGGAGAAGACATCTGCTCTCCAGCAGGTTATTTACGACCAGAGGGAACTTTTGCGCCGGTACGTCGGTGCAGACGTCCCGCAGATGTTCATGCCGTACAAGGAGGTGCTTGAGATAATGGAGAACGGCCTTGATGTGCCGGAAGATGTCACCATAGTATGGTGCGATGACAACTACGGCTACATGACACGTCTCAGTTCAGCCCAGCAGCAGACGCGCAGCGGCGGGGCCGGGGTCTACTACCACCTGAGCTACGCTGGCCGTCCTCATGACTGCCTGTGGCTGAGTTCTACACAGCCAGGGCTGATATACCATGAGATGCAGCAGGCCTACGACCACAATGTCCGGAAGCTGTGGATAGCCAACGTCCACGATCCGAAAGTTGCGGCTTATGATCTCGAACTGTTCCTTGACATGGCCTGGGACATCCGTTCCGTCGGGCCGCAGAGCGTAAACGCCCATCTTGAAAGATGGCTGTGCAGGGAGTTCGGCGAAGCGACAGGGACATTGCTCGCTCCGGCTATGAGTGAATATTACCGGCTTGCCTCGATGCGGCGCCCGGAGTTCATGGGCTGGAGCCAGGTAGAGCTTCCCGACAGAGAAAGACACCCGGGCGGTCTGTCTGCGGCCTCGGATACAGAGTTCAGTTTCAACGAGTTCGGAGATGAAGCACAGCGATACATAGATGGCTTGCGCAAAGTGTCAGCTCACGTTCTTGAGGCGAAAAAGCATGTTCCGCAAAGAAGTCTGGATGCATATTTCGCCGCTGTGGAATATCCGGTCAACGTGACAAGGGCCATGGCGGAAAAGATGCTATATGCCCAGAAAGCACGTGAGCGTGCAAAGACGACTTATGCACCGGGAATCTGGAGGACAGACAGCGTGATGATGGCCTCCGCCGCACTAAGTCAGGCAGCCTATCAGGAAATAAGAAGTCTGACCAGACACTATAACGATGTGATGTCCGGAGGAAAATGGCGTGGGCTGATGTGCGAAAGGCCGAGAGATCTGCATGCTTTCCGGGCTCCGATGCTGCCGGTCATGCTGAACGAAGACGAATGCAGAGCATGGTCTGAAGTTGCAAGTTTCTGGAAAGCCTCCGCTCTGGACAACTTGAGCGGGGACTGCCTCACGCGCAACGCCTGCGATTTCTCTTCGGCTTCTGCGGAGGTCACGCCGGTGCAGAATCTGGGGCACAGCGGCAATGCCGTGCCGGTCCCAAAGGGCGGTACTCTGGGATATGATTTCGCGAGCGGAACCGGCGGCAAAGCTGTACTGAGGATCGCATTGATTCCGACACAGGCCAACGACAAGGGGGACATACGCTTTTCCGTCTCCGTGGACGGCGGCATCCCTCAAGTCATTTCCATAAAGGAGCCATTCCGCAGCGACCAGTGGAAAGAGAATGTGATGCGGGGCCAGAGGGTGGTGGAAATTCCGCTTGAAATCTCCGCCGGCGAGCATACACTGGCACTTGCCGCAGTTGATGACCACATCATCTTCGATCAGTGGATGCTGGACTTCAAGCCGGATCGACGGTTCTACCTCTTCCCGGTTCAGCCTCCTCGCGGATTACGTTGAAAAACCGGGGCTTCTCCCTCCCCTGCACCCCGCCTACTCTCCTGATCAAGCCCGAGTCCGCATTGACTCCCCGCTAATTACACTGAAGGCCTGTACATCCGTGCGCACTAGACGGCTTTTCACGCACGGAATCAGCCCCGTGCGCACGGGGCGAAGGCGATCTGGGCGAAGGCAGTCTGGTTATGTGTTATGGGATGAGCGCAGAGCAATGTCCTTCAGGTGAATGCGTCAGGGAGAGATGCGGAGCCTGCGACAGACGAAGCGGTGGCGGACAAATCATTATCAATCAGCACTTTAAACGTTTAGCCTCCCCAAATATGGGCATAGGCCATATCGCTTTGCGCCTCAGTATCAGGCACTTATCCGCCACTGCTTGCAAAGTTTAGATGAGCGTGGCGGAAGCGTCGGCCTTTTGTCCGGCCAAAGGGCGTTTCTCCGGACAAACTGCGCCTAACACACCGGCGCGGTCGCGGGACTTTGCACCGGCAAAGTCGGAAAGCGACTTCCGGAGGGCCGCGTCAGCGGCGCGGCGGAGCGTCAGCGAATTTGCGGAGCGAATGAGCAGCGAAGCCGCCCGGCGATGGATTGCAAAGAAAAGGGCATGGCTCGAAGTCCGCATCAGCGGACCGCCCGGGGCCGGGATTTTGCGTCAGCAAAATTGGAAAGGCCCTTGAGGGCGCAGGGGTCCGGGGATATGCCCAGTAAAAGAAGTGACTGGGGTTGAGAAAGCGCGCTTGCGCAGCAAGCGCAGGGGTCCGGGGATATGCCCCCAGTGCTCATCAGAGCACCGGCGCGGTCGCGGGACTTTGCACCAGCAAAGTCGGAAAGCGACTTGAGCGCCGCAGGGGTCCGGGGATATGCCCCGTAAAAAAAGGGAGGCTCCTGGAGACCTCCCTAATTCCGAATACAAAATTATTAACCGCTAATACCCAGGATAATTTAAGTTAGGTACCGCTTCTGGCAACTGAAGCCAAGGACACCAAAACAAATTACCACAATGACAATGTGACCAAGGCCTCAACTGCCGTAATGGTTAGAACTAAAAGCAGCAATGCAAAGGTATATAAGGCATCAGAAAAATTGGTATATTTGCATATTAAAAAGGTGGAATATCATCCAAAAGCATACCACATAAAAGTGGAATTGTATCATAAACTATAGATTGTGATAAAGAGACTGCTCATATCGCTTTTACTGATAATCATGGCCGTATCATCATCCGATGCGGCTCCAAGACTGCAATACACCTACTACCTCAAAGAGCGCGGCCTCCCGAGAACCCTTGTACAGGATATGATACAAGACAGCAATGGCTGTCTATGGCTGGCAAGCTGGTCCGGGCTATACCGTTTCGACGGAATAAGTTTCACAGGATTCAGGGCAGACATCTCCGGAACACATGGCGAAAAGGCCAACAACAGATTCGACAGGATCGAGCGGGACAGTTTCGGCTATATCTGGGCCCTCTCATACGACGGTTCTTTATACCGCTTCGATCCGCAGAAAGGGAATTTCAATCCCATGGCGTCAGGACAGGGAATATCTCAAATCCACAAACTCTCGTCAGACGACTTCTGCTTCGTCACGATGGAAAACACGATCCTGCGCACAAAATACTCTAACCACGGACGGACCTGTACACTGTCAGAATATTATGCCATTTCCTCTTCTGACAACATCAACTGCATATACAAGGATTCGGAGGACAATGTATGGACTGCGACAGACAGTGTCATCCTGCGCAATAAAGAAGTCGCAAGCAACAACCCCGGATACTGTGTAGAGTATTCGTCCGGAGCTCTACGGTTCGGAAGCAAGGGAGGCAAAATCATAGAATGCATAGACGGGAGAATTTTCGACATCGGGACAGATGCCAGATATGATATAAGGCTGATAGCCAACATCCCCGGCTCCATCGACCTTGTCCTCGGCTCTGACGACGGGCAGCTTTCCCTGCTGAAGATGGACAAATGGCAACTGAAAAACATAGATGTCCCGTCGGAATGCTGCCTGAGTTCAAGCCCAAAGTCATTCACTGACGGCAAGGGTACTGTCTGGATATGGTCGCCTTTCGGAGGCATCAGCAGCCTCGCCCCAGATCGTCTCAAACTTGAGCCCATGCGATACGAAACAGTCGATGCGGATGGTTGGAATGCCGAAAACAACATATATTCAGCGTTCATAGACAACCAGGGTAACATCTGGTTTGCCGGAAGCTGGGGAGGCATAGGACGCGGGACAAGGAAAGACAGCAATTTCAACCTGCTCAGCTTCACCCCGGACAGCGACAGTCCATCCCCGGCAAACAGCGTAAGGGCAATAGCCCAGAGCAATGAGGGAATCATCTACGCCGGCACAAAAGACGGCAACATACACATCCTTAGCGAGAACCTCAGCCCTATCACGGTCTGGAGACTCCCCTTCCCGGCCTACAGCATAACAGAAGACAGGGAGGGGCACATCTGGATAGGTACCAAAGGCGGCGGAGTCATCGAAAATACAGCCCCGGCCTTCGGCTATAGACCTGTATTCCGACCCAAAACATACAGGGGGCCCAATCAGAATGGAGATCTGGTATACTGCGTGTATCAAGACAGCACTCGCATGTGGACAGGCTCGTTCGACAACGGCACACAATTTATCGGCAGCAAAGACAATCTCCGGTCCTCTGCAAGCCAAATAGACAAGATACGTTTCATTACATCCGGCCCGGACGGAAAACTTTATGCCTGCGGAAGAAAGGGGATCTTCGTCTGTGAAAATCCAAACGCACCGGAGGAATCGCTGGATTTCAAAAGGCTGCCCGGCACAAAAGAGCAAGACATCCAGCATCTGCTGTTCACCGGAGACGGTCAGATGTACGCCTCTTCTTTCGGGAGCGGATTTATACATTGTCCGCTTGACGGAAGCGGCACGCTATCAGCAATCAGCACAGACGACGGGCTGATGTCGAATTTCGTTTTCTCAGCAATCGAAGACAAGGACGGGAACATCTGGATTGCAACCTACCGGGGTCTTAACAAATTGAACCCGGGGACGGGTGAAGTCATCGGCTGGTCATACGACAGGATAGGCAAGGATCTGCTGTTCAATGAAGGCGCACCCCTTATTTCCAAAGACGGGGATCTGATATTCAACACAACCGCAGGGATCCTGTATTTCAACCCTGAAGACATCTCAAACAGCACTTTCACTCCGAAGGTATTCATCACGAACTGCCAGTTTGCAGGTGAGAGAATCTACCCTGAAGGCGGCAGGCAGGTAGAGATCCGCGGCAGCGGCAGGCTTGACATCCGGTTTGCGGCAGTGGACATGCATGGCCCCGAAAGAGTCATGTACTCATGGAAGAAAGACGGAGACAAAGACTGGACGCAGCTCGGCAGCACACAGACCTTAAGTCTGGACAATCTGGGCGTAGGACGTCACGGACTCCAGATCAGGTCCACCAACGCGGACGGAGTACAGAGAGACAATGCCCTCAATGTCATTGTAACAGTCCGGCCCGCCATCTCCAATTACATCCAGATGGGCATCATAACAGCCATCATCGCCATCATGATATCGGCCTACATCATCGCACGTAAAAGGAAAACGGAAAAAACCGCTATTCCGGCCATGGCCGCTGTCGCCGTCACTCCATCCGGAGCCGAAGACCAGAAATTCACCAGAGCGTTCAAGATCTTCCTCGAAGAGAATCTCGACAATGGGGACCTCAGCGCCGAAGACATGGCAGCCGCCCTTAACGTAAGCCGCTCCGCACTGTTTGAGAAGTGCAAGGCAATGCTCGGCAAGGCCCCTACAGAATATCTCCGCGACCTGCGTTTCAGCAAAGCCGCGGAGATGATGGCAAAAGGCGGTTATTCAATATCGCAGATAGCCTACAAGACAGGCTTCAACGACCCGCACTATTTCAGCAAGGCATTCAAGAAGCGTTTCGGGGTATCACCTTCCGAATACCGCAGAGGACCCAAAGATTCTTGAGTTTCATCATGTTGAGCAGGAGCTGCTGACCGACCACATTGGCGCCGTTCTCTCCGCTCACGTCAAATGTCCCGAGAGCCTCATACATCCCGTCCACCACGTCACCCTCACGGAGAGAATCCTGCGAAGGGGCGTGAATGTCACTGATACAGGCCGGAATGTCGAGAGATGTCAGTATCACCTGACCCCGGCCGGCCCTGATAAGGCTCAAGACAGAGTAGACCTCCTTCTTGTGATCGGCCACGACAGCAGCAAGAGTCTCGCCGTTCTCGCAACGCAGCCCCACACGGCGGCGATTGTAAGCGGCGAAGCACTGATATTCCCAGTTGAACACGCAATCCTGCGGCAGACCGGCCCATATAGGGTGAGCCCGGTTGAAATAATTGCCACCATACCATGCAGTACCGACTTTCTTGCTTCCGCGATAGTCAAGCACTTCCTTATCCGCAAAATATTCTGCCCACCTCTCCGGCTTGTCCACAACTATAAGCGTGTGTCCCTTATAGACCCACTCCATGATGTCGCTCATGCCGCTCCCCCACTGCTGCGGTTCAAACTCGCCGACAACAAGATAATCGCCAGAAGGAGTACCCGACACATATTCAGCCGGCCTTATGCCGAGACTGGAGAGGAAAGCCGCGACCCTGCCGCTGCTGTCCGCCACAGAACCGTCGGAGCTGATCCCGGAAGCATCGAGCTTCACAGCAAAGATCTCGTCACTGCCCTCGCACACCGTCTCTTTTCCACGGATAAGGCGCGCTTCCACACGGCTGTAGCCAGGCTCGTCCACACTGAACTCAAACCCGTCTGCAAGGCACTCTCCATACACAGTCCCGCCGCTGACCTTGACCTTGGTGCTGCGCGAATCAAGCAATGTGCCGTCGGCAAGACGATAATCAAGCACAAGAGTGAAATTACCCTTGAGGTTTTTCTCGTTGATTATGAACACGTCAGCCGTAGTCTTGCGGCCAACCGGGAGAACCTTGTGGTTCAACTTCACGGACAGCACCAGAGGACGGTTGTAGCGGGCTATGAGTTCAGGATCACCCTTGAAATGACGGTAATTGTCAACCACTCCGGAGTGGTTCTCCAACTTCATGCTCTCCCACCCGTTGATGGCATAGCCGTCCACAACGTCATTGATACGTATATTCTCGATGATGCGCCCTTGATAATAGTATGACACATTGCCCATGGCCACCGTGAGGTCGTCCACCGTAGGGAACGCCTTGCGGAAGCCCTTCTTGTCAAGGAAGGCATTGTATGCATCGTACCATGAAAGGTAATCCTGCGCCTCCCAAGTGGAAGTCTTGCCTGAAGAAAGGATCTCGTCACGTATCAACTGAAGTCTCGGAGGCGTGCCGATAGCCCCTTCTTCGCCCCAGATTACGATCTCCCCGCGGTTGGCGCTGCCACGCAGGTATTCATCCTTGGAGACATACAGGGCATCATGGTACACTCCAGGACCGCCGGCGTGGTGGTTGTCCCACCAGCCAGTATCGCGGAAGGTCGTGTCAAACGGCATCAGATTGGTCTTGAAATGCGCATCAGGCTTCACCTCCGGGTTGTTGCCGTTGCAGGAGTTGTACACCAGAATACGGCTAGGATCGAGCTTGTGACCCATGGTCATCTGCTCATAATCCTGCTTCTGCGGCCACGCTCCCCTCTCATTATGCATGTTGTAGATTATCAAGCTCGGATGGCTGCGGTCACGCATTATCATACGGCGCAGTTTCTCATTGCGGTATGCGAAATAGAAGCGGCTCTGAATGTTGTCATCATCAAACTTCGAGATCGGATACTGGTTTCCTCCCGGCTCCTCCCAATAGAGCAGTCCGAGCTCATCCGCCCACTTGAAGACATCGCTCTGCCCGATTGTCCTGTGGAAATTCAGCATGTTCAACCCCATTCCTTTGGCGGCCTCCACCTGACGACGGGCCAGTTCATCAGAAGGCATGATTCCGTTCTCCGGCCAGAAGCTCCAGGAGATGGACGTGCGCAGCACTATGCGCCGTCCGTTGAGATAGAACTGCCTGTCCCCCTTGACGTCACGGACCTCAAACCAGCGGAAACCGAAACGGCGGGTGTCGCTGTCTTCCCCGAGAGTAACGCTGAGATCGTACAGATTTGGCTCTTCTACGCTCCACAACTTTGCCCCAGGAAGCCTAACGGCATATTCAAGAGCATTTTCACCGGCTTTGAGCGATGCTGAATATTTCTTGGCATATACCTCACGTCCGCCTTTTTCCCGGATTGAAATCCGGACGGGAACATCGTCCGTGGCCTTGTCGGCGAAGGCGCTCACCTCTATTTTGACCTTGCGCGGATCAGGCTGATTCTGCACATAGAGATCCGAAATATATGTCTTTCCGGTGGCGATCAGCTTCACCTTGCCCGTAATGCCGCCGAAACCATGAGAAGGATTGGTAAGATACTCTCCCCAGCTGTAGACCTGCGAGTCTTTCCAGTTGAAATTCCCGTTAGGATCGGTGATACGGACGCTGATGACATTTGATTTGCCGTATTCCAGAAAGTCCGTGATATCGAAAGCGAACGGTGTGCTGTTGACCAGATCGTATCCGGCAAGTTTATGATTCACAAATATTTCAGCACGGAAACGCACCGCCTCAAAGTCAATGGCAACCCTGCGCCCCTCCCACGAGGCCGGGATATCCACCCTAGTCTCAAACCAGGATACACCGACATAGTTGCCGGTCACGCCGAAAGTCTCCCCGTTCCAGCCCCAAAGGTGTTCCTCAACCGTGGCCGGGAGATGAACCCCGGACACGGACGGGATCTCAAGCAGAGCCCATCCACCCGAAGGGGTGTTCACCGGCAATTTATCGATATCGACAGGAGGCAGGAAAAGCTCATCGTTTTCCCATTTTGCATCCTTGTCAAGGGTGATGCTCCAATCGTGAGAAGAAATATCAAGTGTTTCCCGCTGCAGCGGCGCGGCCGCAACGAGCATGGAAAGCAGAAAATTAAGAATATTCATGGTCACCGGCTTTCAAGAGGATTCCAGATGTCGTCAGCGGAGTTGCGCATCACGTTGTCAACCGTATAGTCAGCCGCCTGCGTGCCAGTCAGGACATGCGACCAGCCGACACGTCCACCGATGGACGCTCCCGGGCCGGAGCAGCCGTACTCGGCATAGAAGGCAGTCTTCTCCTTGGCCGGCCTGTTCCAATTGTGCCATCCCTCCGGACGGATGTGCGGCCCCATCTCGCAATTGAGATAAACCACTTTTGCATAGTCCCTCCACGGACGGCCAAGATAAACCTTATCTATGCCGGGAGCCGCCGTCAGACGGCAGCGGTTGAACACATATCCGAACTTTTCGCCTTCAAAAGTGGACGCGGCAGTGATGTAACTGTTGCGCTTGGAGCGGATCTCGCAGTTCTCAAACCAGCACCTGCCCGGACCGAAGATGAAGTCGGTGGTCCCCTCGATCAGACAATCCACATAAAGACTGCGGCATGTCTGCCCGTCCTCACCGTAGCGCCCGTAGGTATAGATGGTGTCCTGATTGCCGAAGATGTGGCAGCGCCGCAGAAGGATGCGGTCCCCATTGGTCATGAGCGCAACGGCCTGGCCAAGTTCACCGGCATCATTGCGGATGCTCAGATCCTCAAAAGTCACATCATCTGCATCCACGAACACGGAAGCACTTCCGCTCGTGCCGATCTCATGTGGGCTGTCAGGCCAGAGTTTGCGGGCGTAATTGTCATAAGTGATGACCGACTTGCCGGCACCGCAGCCAATTATCTTGAGACTGCGTTTGCCTGACGGGATTATGATGCGCTCCCTGTATACGCCAGGCTTCACCAGTATGGTCGTCTGAATGCTCTTCTGATAGTCAGGCACAGCATCCACAGCCTCCTGCATGGTGAGAAAATCACCGCGTCCGTCCTTGTCCACCACGAAATCATAACGGACAAGATGCTCCGCGAGCTGTGGGATCTTGGCACGGATGGAGTCGCAGACGATATCACAGTTGCGCCGTGCACCACGGGCATTGGAATGGGTGTCGTCCTGACGGCCGGAAGGCATGGCAGGACAGGTACCAGCGGCGACCCACATGAAATACTCCCTGGATGCCTTGTCCCCGGCAGCCTTGATCCAGTCAATTGTGGCCTTCTCCATGTCTATGAGCACTGTCCCGGTCTCGGCTGCGACAGCTTTCATCGCTGCCGGGTATTCACCATGGGTAGTCTCGTCCAGGACCCCGCCCACGAAACGCCTGCGCGCCACCGGGGTCAGCAATACAGGGGTCGCCCCGAGTTCGCGTGCAGTCTTTATGAACATTCTCAGGTTGTCCTGATAAGCTCCCCACGGAGCAGCATAGACTTTCGGTTTATTGGACTTCTCATCATTGTGGCCGAACTCGATGAAGACGTAGTCTCCCGGACGGATGTTCGCCTTGACCTTATCCCAGAGCCCTTCATCGATGAAACTCTTGGTACTGCGGCCGTTCTTGGCATAGTTTATCACCCTCACGGACGGATCCACAAAGTTCTCGAACACCATTCCCCATCCCCTCTCCGGATTACCGTTTGAGATGTCCTTGTCCGCCATGGTGGAATCCCCCATCAGATGCAGGGTCAACTTCACCGAAGATTCCGGCACTTCAGGGCTGAGGGTCGGACCGGCTCCCTGAGGGCCGCGAAGCAACTTCGGCACGCGGGATGCTGGAAGCACATTGTAGCGATACGGGATATTCACCGTCCCCTTGTCATGAGGTTTGAACTTCTCCCGGAAAGTGTTTCCACGCATCTGCCATGCCCCGGCGTCGTCTGTCGCCTCGAATATGTTCTTGACACCTTTTTCGAAATAATTGCCCTCCATGAGCACCTCGGCTCCGATGCAGGCGTAGACGGCATTGGCATAGTTGCCGGCACAATCATAAAGGTTGTTCAAAAGATGGATGGTACCCCAACGGACAGCCGGCATCCTCACCTCACAGCCCCTGCCCCAAATACAGTAGGCATAGGTGACGTTGAGATTGTCAACGCCCTGATCCGGTCTCTCGCTGCTCGCGATAAGGTTGGAAGCCTTGTGGTCATAGGCCTTGTCCGTATATTGGAAGACGCACCAGGTCACCGTGATGAAATCCGAGCGGGAATTTATGTCAAAGTTCCCGTCCATCCCGTCTGTGAAGCTGCAATGGTCCACCCAGATGTGCTTCGAGCCGTTGGAAACAGTCAGCAGATCAGCGCCTCCGACATCTATCGGACCCGGACCCTCAAAAGCGATGTTGCGTATTATGATGTTCTCGCAGGCATCAAGTCCGATCAGTCCGGCATCACGATACTTCTCGGACGGGTCGGAGGTATAATCGATAATGGCCTGTCGCGTATGCTGCTCCCTCTCCTCTGCCACGTAGGCACCGTTTGAGAGTTTCCCGCCACCTCCCTGGTCGGACATGGCCTTGACTCCGGCACCGTCCAGGAGCTCCCTCAGATCATCGGTCACGCTGAACTGCGTACGGAGCACCGCCCCGTTGACTCCGAGCAGAGTCTTGCCGCTGAGTCCCTTGAATTTCATGAAAGAAGACACGACAAAATCTCCCCTGGAGCCGTCCAAGACCACTACATCATAGTCCTTGAGGGCCTTGATCAGGTCCTCGCGCATGTCGAAGCCACTGCTCTGGAGGACAATCGTGCTGGAAGCATCCCCACCCGTGACCGCAAAAGCGTCCCCTTCGGTCAGGGACACGGCAGAGGCCCATCCGAACGGGCCCTCATTTACAGCAGTTTTGGCGCCGGCCACGAAGGACAGCGCCAAAAGAGCAATCGAAATCAGATTACGTTTCATCTATTTATTTTCCTTGTCTACAAAAGATATGAGTGTCATCATCCTGTTCATGTACTCGCGGGTCGAGATGCACATCTCACCGGTCTCGCAACGATAAGGAGAAGTGTCGTACTCGTCCCCGACATTGGTCCGTACATACTTCGTCTCGCTGCTCGGGGTGGTCGGAGCTCCCGGCTTGTAAGGGTTGGAAGTCGTGGTGAGCGGAGTCAGCCAGCAGCCCTCGGCGCTGAGAGATGAAATTATGTCCTTAACATCTTTATCGCTGACATTCTGAGGCATCCGGCAATAGAATCTGTCAAGAGGCACCAGTTCATCACCGGCAAGAGGCGAATTCTTGGTAAGCTCCTCCACCGGAGTGGCCATCAGCTCGTCATAAGCCTTGCGGAGAGCCTTGGTGTCAACCCATGAAGCGGAGCTGTAGTGGCCGATGGTCCCAGAAATCTCCTGATTGATAAAGTAATGGCCGTTGTAGGAGTTGGAGCCTACGCGGTGAACATAGAGAGGCTTTCCGCTGTCCGGATCGATGAAGCGAGGTGCAAGGAAGGCATCAGGATTGTTTGTCTTGCGCTCCCATTTTGCGACTTCTGATGCAGGAAGTTTCTGTGACTCAAGGAACTCGATGGCTGCTGGGATGCCGGTCATGAAACGGGTGTCGCCGGTGAGACGGTAATAGTCCATCATCTGGCGGATCATGGAGACGGTAGTGCCGGAGTTGACGCCGCGAGGCTCGTATGAACGGGCATGGGCAGGCTTGAGATCCGCTACAGTATACTGGTCAGCCCAACCGGCATAAGGCGCCCCCTGCTGAAGCAGAACCGTGCAGTACATGGCCCTGTAGATAGGCTCCTTGAGCCCCGGGATGCCAAGAGACTGATAGCACTGGAGGAGGAAGTCACAGGCCTCCGGGATCACATCATCGTTGAGAGTGATGAACGAGCTGTAGTCCGCCTTGCCCTGGAAAGGGTGGTCGAACATGAGAGGATACCTCTGAGGCCAGCCGCCCACAGGATACTGGCTGTCAAGGACGAACTTGATGGCCTTGTCAAGAGAGGGACGGAAGATCGGGTCATATTTCTCCACATATATGCGGAGCAGGAATTTGGCGCAGTCCGTAGTGGCGGAATCATCGAATGTGGCGTTGCCGTAATAGTGCTGGAACTCCTCGAGTCTCCAGCCGCTCTTGCCGACTGTGGCATACCAGTCCTTGAGGGAAGCCTCGCCGGCGAAATCGAAGCAGTAGTTCCAGCCGCCGCACTCGAGCTGTCCCCAGATGAGCGCTGAAGCCACCTTCTTGGCTGCCTCATAATAATATTCGTCTCCAGTGGCGTGATAAGCATCAAGCAACATGTGCCCTACCTGAGGCGTACCAGGATCCTGAGTCCATACCATTGTGCGCTTGGCTTCCATTTCACCCCACTGGCGGGACATATCCGGAAGGTAGTTCCAGACGAAGCCGCCGTTGTAACTGACCTTGTCCATCATATACTGCGTGGCTGTCTTCATGGTCTCAAGAGCCTTGTCCTCAAGAGATTTAGGTTTTGCCGTCATGGCAAGAGGCAGGCACAATGCCGCCCCGAGGATGATAATCTTGATTTTAGTATTCATGCTATTGCGGTTATTTCGGTCAAAGATACGGATTTTCTGCGTATATTTGAGAAATTTTATCATACCGTTTTTATGAAAAAAATAGTCAAGATTCTCGCGATTGCGACCGCCGTGCTCGCTACCGCGTCCTGCTGCGGAGGCAACGCAGAGAAAAACACGGCATCCACAGATAACAACAACACAATCATGAACCAGAGCAGTAATTTCATCTTCGCTGCAGACACCCCTTGGGAGGATGCAGGCGGCGGAGTCGAGCGCCAGATCCTCGGCTACAACGACAACATCATGATGGTCAAGGTCAAGTTCGACAAGGGAGAAGTCGGGGCGATGCACAGCCATCCTCACTCACAGGTGACCTATGTCGCCTCAGGCAAATTCGAGTTCACCATCGGCGGTGTGACCAAGATCGTCGAGGCCGGTGACGCACTCTACAAACAGCCGAACATCGAGCACGGCTGCGTATGCCTTGAGCCGGGCATCCTCATCGACTGCTTCAACCCTATGAGGGAGAACTTCCTCACCAAGAAATAGTTCAACCCGCAATATCCACAAAAGCCCGATCCGAACCACGGACCGGGCTTTTATCATATTACAAGATAGAAGCTATTCCCACTCGGCGCGCACCGAGTGCACAAGGATACGGCTCTCCGTGCCCACGGTACTAGTATGCTGAAGACCGAAACCTCCGAAACTGTTCGGCTCGACTTTGGCGCTGAGTTCAGCCCCATGATGCACTGCCGGATCGGATGCAAGTTCCGCCACACGGCCAGGGCCGCTGACAGAAGCGCGAAGCTCATCCCTGTGCATGGAAACCGAGAGCACACATCCTGTGAGGAAGCAGTCCACCGTGACAGGATCACACACGGGCTCCACATGACCGTTGTCATATTTGACAAGGAGCACATCCACAGCATTGGCATACTTGGTGGTACGGATGACACGGAGCGCATAACCAGTCAGGCTGCGGGTGTCGAACTTCACGAAAAGATCAAGATACTGCTGTCTTGCGCTTCCGAAGCCCTGACCACCGTCCTTGGCCGGGTCAACCTGCCAGGTCACCGACATGGCACCGTACTTCCCCTTGAGCGGAGTATAGCGCAGGCGTGCGCCCTGCTGAAGCTGCTGGATGCCGTAGCCCTTGGCCCCGTTGATGCCGGTGCCGTAGAGCCAGCAAGGCTGCGAGAGGTCCGGATCGTGCTTGTAGTACATCCTCGTATCCTCCGGGATGAAAGCATCCACGGTCCAATATCCCGGCTTCACCTCCAGCTGGTTGTCGCAAGGAAAATCGCTGAAATCGGTGAAATATGCCTTCGTAGCAGGCAGGCCTGAAGCCTTGATGCGCGACTTGCTCACGATGCGCACCTCCTCCCCCGGCTCGCAGCGCAGGTGCTTCGGAGCCACACCGACCATCAGATAATGCCCGGCATCCTCACGGGTAAGCTTGTAACTCAGATGAGGCACTCCCATCCTGGAGACGCACACAGGCACAGCCCCGCCTCCCTTACGGTCATCGCAACGATACCATGTGACCAGAGACTCATCCGCACGTCCTTGAAGATCAAGCTTATACTCAACCTTTGCCTCTGCGCCGGAAACCCTCAATACAGGCTTCTCGACAAACGCCGGAGCCGGCACGAAATCAGGAGCCACAGTCAACTTGGCGGCAACCTCAAGGCCCTCGGCCGTATAGGCTATCACATCGAATTCTTGAGTCTTGTCCTCACTGTTGACCGGAGTCACTTCGCACTTCTCTCCTTCGAAGCAGGAAAGCTTGACAAAACGCTCATAGCCCGGCTGTACCTTCCAGTAAACTTTCTGATTATGAAGCGGATAACCGAGATGCCTCATCGGCGTGGCCGTAAGAGTCACAGAACCCTTGCCGGTCTGGAGAGAAGCCTCACGCACATCCATGTCAAGACAGGTCGGGATGTTGGCATAATCCCTCCCGTCACGCTTCGACAGAGCCTCGACCCTAGCCTTTATGCCTTGTGGATCCCAGTCGTCGTCTCCGCGGAGAAGGTTGTAGGTATTGTAAAGCACCGTCCCGTCATCCTCCACAAGACGGTAGGCAAAAAGCTGGGCCTTCTGGTCGAGAATGACGGTATTGTACGGCTTGGCGGCACCGACGAAAGCAGGAGCTCCGTCAAGAGAAATGTTATACTGATAGCAGCGGAGCCACTCCTCCGGACGGAATGTCCATGCAAGCTGGACCGGACGGCCGGCGTGATAGCGGACATCGACGAGACTGTGCCTGCCGACATTCTTGCTCACTGCCTGCACGGCCTCACCGTGGCGGACACTGAAGTCGCAGTCCATGAATACGGTGCCGCAGCGGTCCACACTGCCGAACGGCTGCCTCCCCCAGAAGTCGAGATCGCATCCCAGATGCACGCCGCAGTGGTTGAGGGAATCATCGGTGCTCTCGAAGTGGCAGTCCACAAAAAGGATGCGTTTGGAGCCGGTAAGAGGGGTCAGGTTGAGACGGGACACAAAACGGACGTTCTCCACATACACCCTGTCCCCATGGCAGAAAGCAAGCTGGGCCTGGGTGATGGCCGGATTGCGCTTGGCTCTGTTGAATTCTGGGTTACGGGGATATTCAAGATCTATGTTGCAATAGTTGCCCATGGTTAAATCCTTGACAACCAGATCGTCCCCATAGAAGTCAAACATCGTGAAATTGCCTCGGGCACCCTGGGTCTGCCCTCTCGCGGAGCCGAGCACCACATCACGGGCATCAGTGGCCATGCCCAGAAGCTGAAGAGCCTCGCAACGGATGGTAAGCCCTATCGGGGCGCCCTGCCCCTCCTCCGGGACGCGATCCCGAGGATCATCCGGATCGTCAACCCAATACACCCAAGGCGCGATATACACCTTCATCGGGTCAGAAGCAGTGCCGTCGCTGACCTTGGCCATGGCTTCGTTGAACGTGCGGAACACGTAAGGCGACTGCGCCGCCTGCTCTGCGCTGAGGCTGCCGTCCACATAGAACGCATGCGGCCCGAGCTTGATTTCCTCGCCTTTATAGCTGATGGTCTGAGCTGAAAGCCCAAGACAAAGAGACAGGAGCGAGGCCAATATTGCTATCCTTTTCATAAAGCTGTTATTCTCAATAATAAATAAGGGGTTTTAGGGAGACGTATCTTCTGGCGCGACCTGTCATAGAGCCTGTAATCCTCGACTTCCCCGGTCTCGAACACCCCCGGCACGGCAGAGATCGTCATGCCCCAGGTGTCGATCACCTCCACACGGAACTTCGTGCCGGACTGCAACTTGGCATAGCCCGCACACTTGGCCGGAAGATTGAAATCCCACACACCGGGCATCTTCTCCCCGAAATACACATAATAGTTGCCCTCTCCGTCCGTCGCAGTCTGATGGTCGCGGCTGGTGTCGGCAAGCTCGAGAGGCCGCTTGAGACCAGAAAGAATATCAAGGGTGAAACCGATGCGTTTCCACGACTCTCCTCTCCAAAGTCCGCCCTTGGCCCAGAAGATATCATCGAAGTCCCCCTCCTCGTACTGGTAGCACTCCCCGTGGGTCACATAAGTCCCGGCGATGAGCCCCTGCCAGATGCGGTGGAGCATCTCCTCTCCGCTCAGACGTCCCCAGCGGGAAGGCAGATTGCCCTCGTAGCACACTTCATCAAACACCACAGGCATCGGATAGATGTTGCGAACCGTGGCGGCCCTGCCGAAGTCCTCCACCGGAGCCTCGTCCTGGATGCTGGCGTGCGTCAGGCCGCCCTCCCATACCGGGTAATACTTGGCCGTACTGCCATGGATCGAGCACAGATGACCGTAAGGGTCGTTGTCCCCCACACGGGCGATAAGCCCTCTCCAGTCCTCAAGACTCTTGGCCTTGCAGTAGTCATATTCGTTGGCCAGAGACCACCACACATTGCGGAACGATGCCACACGTGCCTGAAAATAATCCAGATACGCCAGATTGGCCTCCTGCGGCATGCTGTCAAAGCCCCAGACACCCTTGTCGTAAGGATGGAAAAGGATCAGGTCCGCCTGGATGCCGAGTGTGTCCATCCTGTCCAGCAGGGACTCTATGTGCCTGAAATACTCCGGAACGGGACGAGAAAAATCGAAGCCGCCCCCCTTCTTCTCAAACGGCAGCAGATCCGGAATCTCACGGCAGAGCGGGTAGTTTTTCGGGAAAACGCACATGCGCACCTTGTTGAAACGCGCCGCCTCAAGCGAGGCGAGAGTCTCCTCCTGACGGGCCGTACTCTGGTGCATCCAGCTGTAGGCCGTGGTGCCGAGAGGATGGAAGACCAGCCCGTCAGCATAGCTGAACCCGTGGACGTTGCCCTCCATCACCCCGACAGGGCCATGGTTGCCCTCCGAAGCCGGGATGCAGGTAAACGAACCCTTCCTACCCCTCAACGCCGCCACATTGCTCCTGGTGACAAATGTCCACTCCCCCTCGCTCTGAGGCATGAAACGGACACGGAAGACCCCGTCACCGTCATAGAAACCTCTTACCTCAGTCTTCTCGGTGCCGTTGGAGAACACGGCCGAGAACTTCACATCGAAAGGGTTGCCCTTGACGGAAGCCTCACAACTGTACTCGAAACGTCCCCATTTTTCCACCTGGGCGGCAAATGAAGAAGGCAGCGCCGCAAAAAGCGACGCCACCATCATGACAAAGAATCTTCTCATGCTAATCAAGGACACGATACTTGAAATTGCTGAACTTCACTTCACCATCGCCGGCGGCCATCAGACCCGGAAGCATGCTTTGGAAATCATGGAAAGTGTTGTGGTTGAAACCGGAGATTTCCATGCCCCACTCTTCCTTTACCCATTCCTTGCCGTCAAGGCTGTAATAGCCTGTGATGACCTGATTGTCATTGCGTATGCGCAGCCAGATATGCTCAACGTCAGGGAGTTTGCTGCGCACACCGCCCTTGTCGCGGCGGAAGCGGAGAGTTCCCCTGTCATTGATGCCCTGTCCCACATAGAAACGGTTGTCGTAATATATCACGAGACCGGCCACAGAACCCGGAGTCCTCTCGATCTCAGCCTCGAACTCATAGGCATGGTCACCCGCCACGAACATGAGCGGAGCGGAGTCCGCAGGGCAGGTGCCGGTAGACTTGAGAGTGAGGACACCGTCCTTGATGGAAGCGCGTGATGGATCGAAATCCTTGTAGTATTTCCAGTCGAGTCCCACGCGGAACTCTCCCAGATGTGCCTTGCGGTCCGTCGGGTGAAGAGGAAGCGGCGCCGCGATAGGGGCGGCAACATCAGAGACCGCGCTCCTCGGCCAGCCTTCACTGTCAAACTGCACCGGCTCAAGCAGAGTCTGGCGTCCGAGACCGGTGAAGCCATTCTCGTAGGCGTGATAGATGCAGTACCAGCGTCCGTCAGGAGTGTCTATGAGCGAACCGTGTCCCCTTGACCACCAGCGGTCGGTGGCGTTCCATGTGTGGATCAGCGGGTTGTACGGGGAGTTCTCCCAAGGGCCGTCAAGGCTCTTGCTGCGGGCCACCGTCACCATGTGGCTTGTAGGAGGGCCTGCAGTGCCGCCCTCAGCACTCAGGTAATACCACCAGTCACCTACCTTCTTGAGTTTCGGTCCCTCAAGGCAGAGCCCCTCGGTCACCCAGTCGGACGGGAAGATCCAGCCGTCATATACGTGCTCATCAGTACCTTCCACGGTGTCAAGTCCGTCAGCCGTCAGCTTCTTGCGCATGCCTCCGCTCAAGAAGAGCCACTTGGTGCCGTCTTCAGCCACGGCGATGCACGGGTCGATGCCGCCCACATGCAGATCCTTCGGCTCGCTCCACGGCCCGTAAGGGCTATCCGCTGTGACCACCCAGTTGCCGCGGCCGTGCACAGTGAAATATATCCTGTATTGGCCGTCAACCTTTGCGAAGTCAGGAGCCCAGACGCTGCCGAGATAGGTGCTCAAAGCATAACTTATCGGCTCCCAGTTGACAAGGTCGGTAGAGTGCCAGACGATGAGGCCCGGGTTGTAGTCAAACGAAGAATGGGTGAGATAGTAGTCCTCTCCATCCCTGAGAATGGACGGGTCCGGATAATCTCCCCCGAGGACAGGGTTGGTGTAGGTGCCGTACTGCGGCGTCTCGGTTTTGCCGCCGCATGCCGAGACAAGGAGCACGCAGGCGAGGATTTTGGCAAAAAGTTTCATATTTGTCTGTGTTTTAGCCATAAAGTTACTAATTAACTACGATTTTCTCTGCGCCCTCGCTGTAAATCGTCACAGGCTGCGAGATTCCCGACGGATAGAGAAGGGTGTATTCGTGGATGATCTGCTGAGGAGGGATGTGCTTCTGCTGCAGCGGAGAGGTTGTCCAGAGCTTCTGGCTCGAAGGCACTCCGGCCTTGTCCCCCACGAGACGGTTTCTCCAAGGGTTCGTCACCACTATCACGAGCTCGTTGCTGCCGCTGCGGACGTAATCTGTTATGTCCGCTTTGAGATAAGGATCCCAGATGGTCTCGAGCGTATGGCCGTTGACGGTCAGCCGGGCCGTTGAGCCGAAAGCCGGGATGCTTATGAGCACTCTGCGCCCCGGTTTGATAAAGCCTTCCGGAAGAACAGCCTGAGTACGGTATGTGATCACACCGGAGTAATGCTTCACCATCGGGTCAAGGGCTCCGGTGAGGTTGCGGAATCCGCCGATGTTGACAGTGCCGAGCATCGGTTCGTCCTCGAATGTCATAGTCCCCACGGTGCCGTCCAGCACCAGCTTGGCCGGGGCCTCAATGTCCACACGGCTTGACAGAACATCGGAATACCCGAGCACGTATGAACCTGCCTCCAGGCTGCGCAGGTGGATTTCCCCGTCCACCCCGCGATATGCCTCCGGCAGGGCGCGGCTGAAATCACCGGTCTCGCTCGGAAAGAGGATCTCCCCGTCGATGGAGGTGAGCTTGCGCACATGGGACTGGCGGTCTCCGCCCTGACGGAACACCACGAACACCCCCTGACGCGGACCGAGGGTCATCGGGACAGTGGTGAGCCCGCCGCTGTTGAGATATATCATCTGCTCGCGCACATCTCCGGTCATCGGGTCCCAGATCTCAGGACGGCCGTTCTTGAGATCGAAAGTCGCCTCGAAATTCACTGTCCGCGAGTTCTCCTTGTTGACAATGTAGTAATAGTCAAGCTCTCCGAGGGTTTTGTGGATGTAGAGCACATCATCGATGTCCACTCCCCTAAGACTGAGATCTGGGACAAATGACTTCTTGAGAGCCTTTAGGTCTGTAATGACTTTGCCCGAGCCCCAGAGGCGGTCCGCAATCTGCCGGAGTTCCGCCGTCTGCGTCTCGTAATCCTTGAGAGACAGAGTGGATGAAGGCTTCTGCCCATAGACCAGAGCACCGCCATCCACAAGCTGCTCGATGCGGCGGATGGTCTCGATGTCCATCTTGTCCCCTCTGAGCATCAGATACTTGAACGGATGTTCGCCGTCAAGATAAAGTTTCCCGTCACGCACGCTGATGCGGTCCAGGAGAACTTCCTGATTGATGTACTGGTACTTGGTGTTCGGCGGCAGGAGGCGGTTGAGTTCACCCTCCTTGAGTTCGGTATTCGGCAGGTTGTCTCCCATGTATACAAGGGCATCGCTGCGGCGGTCACCTGCCTGAAGCATGTACTGGATACGGGCCTCCGTGGCGAAGAAGCCATCGGAGTAGTTGAACCAGAGATTGTTGCGGTTGAATGTCTGCCCGTAGATACCAAGGGTCACACCCGGCCTGCGGTCTGTAGGCTGGTGCACGTAGCTGTGGAGTATCATCCTGTTGACACCGAGGCTGTAGGCCATGTCCCCGTAGAGCTTGAGGTCGATCGGGGAGTCGCTGTAGAGCGCCATTCCGGTGAAGGCCTCGCTTCCCACTATAGGTTTGCCGTAGATGAGCGGCACATGATATGGAATGGCGTGACCTGTGTAATTGCCAGGCTTGTAGGTGATAGGCCACTCGCGGTACTCGCTGGCCTGCGCCCAGAACTCCGTCATCGGCACGTCGCAGTACTTGTACGATTTCAGCACGTCCACAGGAGGCATAGCAGCCCCGCCATAGATACCCTCAGAATAAAGCTTCATGCCGGCCCTGTGGCAGAGGTCAGCCAAGTGCTTGAAATAGTTGTCCAGCACCAGTTCGCCGCGGGTCTTGTCGAAATCATGGATAAATGCATCCGAGAGGGCCTTGCTGCCGATCTGCTCACCGCAGAGGACCGGGATGTATTTGTCAAGTGAATAGCCCCGGCGCTTGAGGAACTCTTCCGGAAGGGCAGCCGTCCAGTTCTGCTGGCCGCACTCCCAGCTGTCCACGAGGAAGTAGGTGAACGTCTTGCCGGCGTAAGGACCGGCCGCTTCTATGAGTTTGTCGGGATAGGCGGCGAAATGCACGTTAAGGGCTGTGGTGTCCATCTTGTCGCACTCAAGGCCCACACCCTGAGGGGAGGCCGGGTGATTGAACTTGCCGTTGGAGGTGTAGCCGAAGCGGATCACGGTCCAGTTGCCACGTGGGGCATTCCAGCGCAGGGTGCCGTCCGGGCTCATCCTGTCCGTAAGGTCAAGCACATCGTCAGCGGAGGCAATGGCCGTGCCGGGAGTGCTGTCCCATACTCCCCTCTCGCCGTTCTTGAGAAGGCAGAGTTCGCTCAGCGTGGTCGGAGACAATTTTTCATTGACAGTGAGTCTCCAGTGCTTCGAAGCGGTCTTCGGAAAGGACAGTTTCTGGAGAGAATTGGCAGCCTTCGGGAAGACAGTCGCGACCTCCTTATAATCAGTGCCATTCTCGGAAACCTCGATCAGCACCGGAATCGGAAACTTCGCAGCGGAGACCATGATGTAGATCTGGAGAACCTCGGCCGTAAACGGCTTTGCGAAATCAAGTTTCACGGTCTTGTCATCGCTGAGAGTCAGAGCCGTAGTCGGGTTGCCGTCGATCAGGATGTCGGCAGGGAACTCATCGAAAAGATCGAGATGACGGGTCTCGTCGTGATATTTATGGCTCTTGATGAGCGTTTCGAGCGGATAGCCGCCGTTGGCGGTAATCACCGGAGCGGCCTGCACAAAAGAGTTCGGGGCTGCATCACGGTAGGCCACCACCTTGACGTCGCGGTAGAACCTTTCCTTTGAGTAAGGCAGGGCGAGGCTGATGCTCTGCTCGCGCCCGCTGCCTTTGACGAAAGTCTTGCGCCAGGTATACTGCTTCATGGAGAGTTCCGGCGTGATCCACGGCCCCCCGCTCTCGCTCCAGCCGTCGCAGTTGGCGGCTCCGATTTCTATCCCGAGACGGTCGGCCTCCTCCACTGCGTGGCGGAACATGGCATACCATTCGGGGCTGTTGAACTTCACGTTCTGGCAACCCTCCACCCCGATGAGGCGGTAGATGTTGAGCACCGTGGCGTTGGTGATGCCCTGGGCCTTCATGGCCTCAAGGTCCTTGGTGATTCCTTCCTTGGTGATGTCCCCGTCCATCCAATGCCACCAGGTGGCGGTATGGTTCTCGCTCGAAGGGGCGTTGAAGCCGGTCGGAGACAGAGTCGGCTGCGCCGTGACGCCCACGCCGGAGACAAGAAGGGCGGAAAATGCTGTGGCAATTGTTTTTGCGGTCAATTTCATTGTCGCTGCTTTTTTTATAAAAGGTGGCCTGCAGCCGCATAAGCCACAGGTCACCTCAAAGATTATCTATTCCAGGATACTACTGCTGTGGCAGGCCATATCCGTTGGTCACATTCCCCTTTGACTGCTGGATGGTCTCCAGAGGGATAGGATGGAAGTAGAGAGGCACATTGGAGAGCTCTATTCCGGAGAGGACATTATAGTCGAAGAGACCGTCCTTGCCGGCAACGATGTCCACACCCCAGTTGGTCTTGGTGTATCCGTCAGCCTCAAGCTCGGCGATCCTTGCATCGGAGAGCTTCTCGAAGAGGCCCTCGATGGCGAGGTTGTGCTCGGTGCCTGTGACTACGCTCGCGACAGAAGCGATGCTGGTGTAGTCGTAAACTCCGCGCCAGCCCGGCTTGAGGGCAGGATTGGTCTCGCCCTCGGCCACATCGTAGGTAAGCGTGGCGATATTCTTGCCGGTAAGATCCACAAGCTTGGTCCAAACGTATGCGGAGAGTGTCCTTCCATTCGGGAAAGTATAGTAGCCGTCAGCCTCAAGACCCGCGATGAGGGCCTTGATATCTGCGCGCGCCTTGATGGAGTACTCAGGGAAGTATCCGCTGCGGATCTGGGAGAACTTGATGTTGCCTTCGCCAAGGGTCTCCCTCTTGTACTCTGCAAGCACGGCCTTCACGAGTTCCTCGCCGGAGAGCTCGGAGAGCGCATGGCTGTCGTCGCCGAATGCACGTGCACGAAGCTGGTTGAGCATCGAGAGAGCCTCGGTATTCTCTCCGAGAGCGGCATCCACCTCCGCAAGTTCAAGCATCGTGATAGGGACGCGGAAGAACGCGTAGTTCATGCCGGAATTGCGGCAGGCTACCACATAAGGGCTTGCCATCTTGTTGATATCCCACTTGTTGATGGCGATACCGCCATTGAGTCGGGAGCCAGAGAGGAGTGTCACCATCTGCTCGGTACCCTTGCCATCGGAACCGGTCACAACTGCGGAAGCGTCCCAGCGCTTGTCGCCGTCCTCATAGCCGGTGTAATAGAATGTAGGAAGTACGCGGATGCCGGAGAAGACCTTGCAAGGAGCGGCATTCTTGGTGGCACCATTTGAAGGACGGCCCTGAGAATACGGACGCTCGGCATTGCCGTTGGCAGCCATATGACCGACCTCATAGAGGGACTCAGGGGAAACCTGCATGTCCATAATATACTGGAATCCTCTCTGGAACGGATTACTTGCCACGCTGCGGTCATCGCTGGTAATCAACTTGGATGTACCCTTGCGCTCACCGAGAACCTTGCGAAGATAAGTCTGGGCTTCCTTGTAGTATTTCTCCCAGTCGCTGCGGCGGGCATAGTCAGCCTTGGCATTGGAAGAAAGGTTCTTGGACTGGAAGGTCACTCCGCCGTAAAGGCCCTCCACATCGGTGCGGATGGTCTGCCAGCCGCCTGCAAACATGTTCGCCTCGGCGATGATCTGGTTGGCAAAAGTACGGCTCATGCGCTCTGCGGTAATGCCGCCCTCCCCGAGGTCGTACATCAGAGGCTCAACTTCCTTGAGTTTCGCTATGACTGCATCAAGGATATCGAAGCGAGATGCAAGTGTATAGCTTGACGGCACTTTATTCTCAGTTCCAAAAGGAACGTCACCGAAATGCTTCACAAGCTCAAGATAGCAGTAACCCCACATCGTCCAGGCCTCTCCGTAAAGCTGGGTCCAGTCGTTGGTACCATTTGCGCTCGTAAACTCCTCTTTCTCGGCGATGATGTTCGCAATGCGGGAGCACCTCGCAAGAATCTTGTAGAGATTATTGAACTGGCTGCTCTTGTCGTTCACGCCGACTGCAGTCGGCTGGAGATAGCCGATTCGGCCGTTGTTTGAAGTGGCCTCCGGATAATACTCGGCATCAGAGGCTGAGTCATTCCAGTTGTAGTTACCTCCAGCAGCCACCCCCCTATATACACCGTAGCAGTAAGAAAGCGTCTTGTAAGTCTCGCTGACAGAATATGTAACGAACTCGTCTCCGGCCTTGTCTGGAGAACTTACATTCAAGAAGTTGTCGCATTGAGTCAGAGTCATGCATCCGACCAAAACAGCAAAGGAATATAATATCTTTTTCATTTGACTTCAATAATTTAGAATCCGATATTGAGACCGAGGACAAACGAGCGGGCACGAGGATATGCGCCGTAGTCGATACCCGGAGTCGGGTATCTGTCGTTCATCTGATTGTTGGTGCTGACCTCCGGATCAAGTCCAGAGTACTTGGTAAGGGTGAACACGTTGTAAACCGTCGCATAAACCCTTAGAGAACTGATGCTCATGGTCTTCGCAAACTTGGATGCTGAAGGGAGGGTGTAGCCGAGGGTCATCGTGTTCAGACGCAGGTATGAGCCGTCCTCGATACCGAGGGTGGAGACAATACCATTCTCGTTATTGAACAGAGGCAGCGATGCGTTCACGTTGGCCGCATTAAGTTGCTCCGGAGTCTCAAGACGCACGAGCTGTCCGTTCTGTATGTCATACAATTTGTATGAGTCCTTGAGCAGGGACAGATGGTTCTCGAACACGCCAGATTCCTTATATCCGTTGAGGGAAACGAGTTTGCTGATGTTGTAGATCTGGTTGCCTACGCTGTAGTTGAAATACAGGCCGAGATCCCAGTTTCTGTAGTTGGTGCTGATATTGAAACCGCCGGTGAAGAGAGGGTTCATGTCACCGATAAAAGTGTAGTCCTTATCGTCAACAACTCCGCTTCCGTCAGTATCTACGAACTTGGCCATGCCAGGGTATGCGTTCTGTCCCTTAGGAACCCTTCCTTCAGCACCATGGAATACACCGGTGATGTTGGAGCTCAAGTCAGGAATGCCCTCCTTGAGAGTGTAGATGCCGTCAGCATAAGTGAAGTCATCCGCAGTGTAGAACCCGTCGTAGGTGAGGCCGCGTACGAGGCCCACAGGTTTGCCGACCTCAAATCCGTAGTCGTTGCCTGGATTGCCCGCGTGAAACCATGAGGAACCGTAACGAGTGGAAACATTGTCAGCAAGTTCATCAATATTGTTACGATTGAAGTTGATGTTGCCGCCCACGGAGAGTCCCCAGTCGCGGGTCTCTATGATGGTACCATTGAGTGAGAGTTCGACACCCTTGTTGGAAGTCTGTCCGACATTCATAAATGTAGACTGAAATCCAGATGTTCCGGAAATGGTCACGTCCATAAGCAAATCCTTGGTGGTATTCCAATAGAGATCGAGGGTACCGTTGAGCCGTCCCTTGAGGAAGCCGAAGTCCACGCCGAGGTTGCGGGTGATAGTAGTCTCCCACTTGAGGTCAGGATTGGCCAAAGATGAAGCAAGGTCGTAGGAGCCATAAGCCTGCCCGCTAATGACGGAATTGGTGGTACTGCTACTCCATGGTTGAGACCAGAGATCAGCACTGATTCCATCATTTCCGACCTCGCCATAGGAGAGACGAAGTTTGAGGTCATCCATCCAGTCAACTTCCTCCATAAACGGCTCATCACTCACGCGCCAAGCAAATGCTGCCGCAGGGAAGTAACCCCAACGGTGGTTCGGAGCGAATTTACTGGATCCATCGGCGCGCATCGTAAAGGTGAAGAGGTAACGGTCAAACAAACTGTAGTTCACACGCCCGAAGAATGAGAGCAGACGAGAAGGTGTGGTATAGCCTGAAGATATTATATCAGTAATCTTGAGAGTGGAGGCCGCCTGATCGTACTGGCTGATCATCGCGAAAGCATTCTCCTTTGTATAGTTAGCAGGAAAACGATCCGCATTAATAGTCATAGAGTTACCCTGAGAATCTGTCATCTCCTGTCCAAGGAGGATATTGAAACTATGATCCTTGCCAAGGTTGAACTGATAGTTCAAAGTATTGGTCCAACGCAGGTTTGAAGAATTTCCCTGATAGAGGGAAGCCTTTCCGGCCCACAGTTTTTCACCAGTGACGTCATCGAGGTAGTTGCTCGCTGCCGCTCCTGTCCAAGTCTTATTCTGCTGATATGTGCGAGCAAGAGAGAGAGCAGAGTGATATGTGAGACCTTCAATAATGTTCCAGTTGACTGATACAGTCCCGCGCAGGTGCTGACGCTGCTTGAGCGGCTCGTAGTCCATAATCATCTTATATGGGTCGTACATATCCCAAAGAGAAGACTTTCCATACTGCTCTATGGCGCCCTCGCGGAGAGCATCCAAGTCACCGAGAATATCACTCGTGGCGATAGGACGGAAACGGTAGGCTGAAGAAAGGGTGGAGCCGCTGCGGCTGCCGGTACCCTCATAGCCCATGGAAGTCACATCCACATAGCGGAGATCGAGGCCCATGTTGAGCTTGCTGCTGATCTTCTGGTCAACCTTGAGGGAGACGTTGGCCCTCTTATTGTAGGAGTTAACCTTCATACCATCCTCGTCGTTGTAGTTGACGGAGAAGAGCACCTTGGTCATGTCGGTACCGCCTGCAACCGAGAGATCATGGCTGTGGGAGAACGAGTTGCCGTAGATTTGCTTCTGCACATCGTACTTCTCCACATTGCGGTAACGCTCGATGTCGCCATAGTCGCCGATACCGTAAAGCTTGGTGAAAGGCTTGACATAATCAACTCCGTAAGCCTCAGTATTGGCCCATACATAAGCGAGATAGTCATAAGGATCAAGACCCTCGATGTACTTGGTCGGAGTGTTGAGTTTGGCGTAGCCGCTGTAGCTCACCCTCACCTTGCCTTCCTTGGCGCTCTTGGTGGTGATGAGCACAACGCCGTTGGCACCGCGCGCACCATAGATGGCGGTGGAAGACGCGTCCTTGAGGATGTCGATGGACTCGACCTGGTCTGAAGGGATGTCACTCAGAGTGCCCTGCACACCATCGATGAGGATGAGAGGGTCGTTGGACTGGCTGATGGAGCCGCCTCCGCGGACGCGGATGTTGATGGTGGCATCAGGACGACCGTCCTGAGATACGACATTCACACCGGCGAGCTTTCCCTGAAGAGCCTGGGCCACATTGGCTACAGGAGTGGAGGACAGCTGCTTGGAGTTGACGGAAGACACGGAGCCGGTGAGGTCGCGCCTCTTGACGGTCTGGTATCCGATCACGACCACGTCGTCAAGATAGAGGGAACTCTCTTCGAGAGTGATGTCATAGACGCTCTGCCCTGCAGAGACTTTCACCTTGACATCGGTGTAGCCGATGCAGGATGCTACGAGTGTGGAATTGGAGGGAACGGAAAGTGTCCAGCGGCCGTCAATGTCGGTCACCACGCCGTTCTGCGTGCCTTCGACGACGATGCCGGCGCCTATTACAGGCTCACCTTTGGCATCTCTGACAGTTCCCGATACTTGCTGCTGCGCGAATGCCGACACGCCCATCATCATGAGCGAAACACAGGCCAGCGCAACCTTTCTGAGATGATTTATCATCATAAGGATACTGAAATTGGTTATACGGTTATGTTGTTAAAGTGTATTCGTGTTATTCGGACGGCAAATTTAGCACAAATTTTAATAATCGCGCAAGAACACAATAAAAAATATTTTTAATAATTATCCGTATTGAGCGAATTGGTTTTTCTGCTTTGCATGACTTATCTTTGTAAGCAAAACTTAGAAACTATGATAACAATACCGAATATTCCTATGGGGAATTCGCCCGAAGATATTGCAACAAGGCGAAACATAATTGCAAACTTCTACCGCGAATGGAAAAAACAGAACCCCCACCAAAGACGGTACAATTTCTCATTGAGAGAATACATCAACATACGTTTCATCTCCATCACTGAAACATGCACCCACGCCTCACGGTCATACCTGTCAACGTTGGCAGTACTTCAATTGGATGCTATCCTCAATGGAGCAAAGAAAGCAGCAACACTGCCACCGAAAAACAACAGCAACCAAAAAGGATTCGAAAAGATGATTGTAATGTACCACGAATGCCCCGGCATAGGCAAAGTAAAAATGACTGTCGGCGTAAAACACCGCACTCACGAAAAAGTACAATACTGCATAACCGCTATCGAAACAGAATAAAAAGGGATTGTCCACAAAAGGCAATCCCTATATTTGCCCCAGGAACACGCAGCGGATGTTTACCTTACGGTGAGGCTCGAGGCGGGGACTGTGCACAAAGCGAAATACCTCATCCAAACTGCGTTTTATTTTCCTGCTGCGAATATAAGAAAAAAAGCATTCACAGCAACACAATATCAAACAAAAAACCGCAGCCGGGTGTCCGGCTGCGGCGGGAAATCTATAAGGTGTCGGCACTACTACTGCTGCTTGAAGCCATAGCCGTTTGTGAATCCACCGGTAGAAAGTACGTTAGGGGTGAAAGGCACCAGATAGATAGGTGCGCTCACATAATCGTAGTCATAGAAGAGGTAATCAAGATACTCATTCTCGTACGTGACGAGGTCCGAGCCCCAGGCCTTCTTGGTATAGCCGTCGGCCTCAAGGGCGGCGGCATCGGTCACCGGCTTGAAGAGACCCTCGATGGCGAGGTTGGTGTTGTCACCAGCCGTAGGGAACTTACTTGAGTTTGCGGCATCAGCCACAGCCTTCCAGTCGTCGTTCTGGCCTCTCCAGCCCGGGAAGAGCACTGGATCGGACTCATCGGTGCACTGGGCGGTAAGACGGTAGCCGTACTTCGACTTGGCATCCACAGTCTTGACCCATATCGTGTCGGAGATGGTGTTGCCGTTCTCAAAGGTGTAGCTTCCGCTGGCCTTGAGGCCTGCGATCATGGCGGCAGTCATCTCCTTGATGTTCTTGATGGCCTCAGGGAGGTAACCGGTGCGGATGAGTGTCCAGCGGCGGTCACCCTCGCCGGCATACTCGAAGCCGCGCTCCTCGATGACGGCACGCAGAAGGCTGCCGCACTTCGCTACGAACGCATCGGTATTGGCCTCTCCTGCAGGGAAAGAGCGCTCACGCACCTTCTTGAGGTAGGTCATGGCAGTGGCCTCGTCACCGAGAGCCGCGCTGACTTCCGCATAACCGAGGTAGATCTCGGCAAGGCGCATGTATGGCCCGTTGATACCGGACTGGCGGTTCTTGATGATATAAGGCTTGGACATACGGTTCTCATCCCACTTGTTGGTGGACAGTCCGCCGCCCTCAGCCTTTGAGTTCGGCACAAACGGTATAAGTTTCTCTGCTCCCTTTCCGTCTGAACCGGTCATGGTCACGGAAACATCACGGCGCTTGTCCTTAGGATCGAACATACCATAATAATATGCCGGATTGATACGGCCCTGTCCGTAAGCCTTGCAAGGGAAGGCGTAGCTTCCGCCACCGCTTGACGGGCGGCCAAGAGCGTACGGACGCTCACCGCTCGAGCCTTGAGTTATGGCATACTCGTAGATGGACTCGTCGGCATACTCCTGATTGTTCATCTGCTGGAAGAAGTACTGATAAGGGTTGCCATATACCCTGTTGCCATCCTTGCCGTCCGCTTTGCGAGGGTCGGTGTCGTGCCATACTGCGGTACCAGTATTGGCGACAAGTTCCTTATAGTACTTCGCGGCTTTCTCATAGAAAGTCTTCCAGTCGCTGCGGCGGCCGTAGACGGCATTCTGAGCGTTCTGGTTAGGCTGACCCTTGGTCTCGAAAGTGAGAACCTGTCCGTCAGCTCCCTTGTAGAAGTCTGCGCCGAGATCCGCACGGCGGGTCTGGTAGCCGCCGGCCTCAAGGCAGAGACGGCCGATCAAGCCCTGGGCGAAAGTCTTGGAGAACTTGTTCTTGGCCACCTCTCCGACAGGCTTCATGAGAGGAATCACCCTCTCAAGGTCAGCGATCACGCACTCATATACAGAGTCACGCGGAGCAAGTCCGCCGGCAGCGACACCGGCCTTGACAGAGTAAGGCACGTCACCATGATACTTGATAAGCTCGCGGTAAGCCACGGCACGGGCGCAAAATGCCGCACCGTAAAGCTGTCCGAGATCAGATGGTGCGCCGGCACTTATCATGGCTTCGTAATCAGACATCGACTCGATGGCTCCGATGACGGCATTTGCCTTGCCGATCACATCGAAGAGCCTGTTGTATGCTCCGGAGGCATCATCCTTGAGATAAGTGGTGAGGCCGTAATCTCCGGTATAGGTACCGTTCTGGTAAAGGCACTCCATCCAGTGACGGCCAGGCTGGTTAGAGAAAATCTCAGGATGGCGCTCAATGTCAGATCCCGCCATATCAAGGGCATAGAAAAGCCCGTTGGCAAATGTCTGATTATTGCAAGCCCCCATCCATGTATCGTACACTCCGTCCATAGCGGCCTCGGCGGTCTCCATATTGGAGAATACGAAATCCTTGTCAACCGTGGATGGCGAGGTCGGGTTGAGGAACTTCTCCGTGTCACAGGCAGTCAGCACAAAGCCGGCTGCAGCGCAGACAGAAAGAATATTGAATATCTTTTTCATTTATGATATCTCCTTAATTAAAATGATACGTTGAGACCGAAGGTGAAGCTCCTTGCCTGTGGGTATGAGTTGTAGTCATAGTAAGGTGTCGGGAAGCCGTCACCGCCTGCATCGAGGTTGGTGTTGACATCCGGGTCGATGCCAGAATAGCTGTTGAGGCAGAAGAGATTGCCGACAGTCGCATAGACGCGGAGGTTCTGCACTGAGATCTTCTCCATCCACTTCTTAGGGAAGGTATACCCGAGTGTCAGAGTATGGAGACGCAGATATGAGCCGTTCTCGATGAACTCGGATGAGGTGATACCGTACTCGGAGTAAGGGATCGCGTGCTTCGCATTGGCGTTGAGCGCGGCAAGATCAGAAGGATCGGTCACGAGGTAGAGGGAGCCGTCGGACTTCACATCGTAGGCCTTCCAGCAGTCGTTGACATAGGCAAGACGGTTCTCGCCGAGCTGGTTGTCCTTGTTGCCCATCATGGAGTGCATGGCGTTGGCGTTGTAGACCTTTCCGCCGAGGGCGTAGGTGAAGCCGAGGGAGAAGTCGAAGCCCTTGTAGTTGCCGAAGATGTTGAATCCGCCGGTGTGCTTAGGAACCATCTCGCCGATCACGTCCACGTCGTCATCGTCGATGACTCCGTTCCCGTTGACATCCTTGAACTTGGCAGCTCCAGGGAATGCTGTCTGTCCGTCAGGGACGAGAGCCTTGATTCCGGAAGGATAGTTGACAACCGAACCCTTGAAATCAGCAATTCCCTCCTTGAGGACATACTTGCCATCCACGAAGTTGAAGTCATCGATGGTATAGAAGCCTTCTGAAACATAGCCGGATACGATGCCGAGAGGCATGCCCTCACGGATTATGTAGTCATAGGTAGGCTTGCGCATGGATGAACCCCAGTTGGTGTGGGAGTCGGCATTGATGCCGTCAGGAAGATCCTCCACCATATTCTTGTTGTAAGAGTAGGTGACATTGGCCGAGAGGCTGAAGTCACGCTTGCTGATGATCTCGCCCGCGAGGGAGAGTTCGACACCCTTGTTGGAGGTGAGTCCGACATTCTGGAACTGGTAGGTGTAGCCTGATGAAGGGTCGCAAGGGATCTTCATGAGGATGTCACGGGTGTTGTTCCAGTAGAGGTCGACAGTACCGCGTACGCGGCTCTTGAGGATGCTGAAGTCGAGACCGAGGTTGCGGGAGATGGTAGTCTCCCACTTGAGGTCAGGGTTGCTGAGCATGTCACCAGGGACATAGGAAGTCTGCTTGACACCGTCCACGGTAATGATTTTGGTGTTCCAGAACTCCTTCCAGAGTGAAGGGCTGATGTTGTCAGAACCGGATGCACCGTAGGAGAAGCGCAGCTTGAGGTCATCGAGCCAGGTCTTGGTGCTCTGCATGAAGGACTCGTCAGACAGACGCCATGCGGCTGATGCTGCCGGGAAGTAGCCCCAATGGTTGTTAGGAGCGAACTTGGAAGAACCGTCCGCGCGCAGGGAGGCAGAGAAGAGGTAACGTCCCTTGTATGAGTAGTTTGCGCGACCGAACCATGAGAGGGTGTTGCTCGGGATGTCGACCTTGTTTGTGAAAGTGTCCTCCTTGGCGCCGTTGGAGTTGGTGCCGGTCATGTCGATCATGCCGAAAGCCTGATCCATGGTGAAGGCATCAGGATAGTAGTTGCCAGTGATGGTGGTGGTGGTGGACTCGGAGTTGAGCACCTCGTTACCGGCGAGGATGGTCGCGCTATGGTCCTCGTTGGCAAACGGGATCGTGTAGCTTACTGTGGTGGTCCAGCGGTATCCGCTGCCTACTCCTCTGGTGAGCTTGGCCTGCTTGTGGCCGGTGCCGCTCGGGTGTCCGTTGTCCCAATATTTGGACTCGTTCCAGCTGCGGTTGACGCCAAGCTCAGACTTGGCCACGAGGCCCTTGAGAGGGTTCCAGGTAAGGCCGACATTTGCACGGAGGCGGCTGCGGGTACTGATGTTGTCGAAGTTGTTGAGCACGTCAACCGGGTTGTACATGTCCTCGACACTGCTTGAACCGTTGCCGAAGTGGGTAGGGTTGCCGTCTCCGAGAGGGGTGTCGATCGGGCGGTAAGAGTAGGCAGAAGTAGCCCAATCAAACCTCGTTCCGAGAATCTCCATCTCGGTGTAGCGGAGGTCCATGTCGAACTGGAGCTGCTTGGTGATCTTCTGGGAGAGTTTGGCGTTGGCGCCGAACCTCTTGAAGCCTGACTTCATACGGATTCCGTCATCGTTGAGGTAGTTGGCGGACACGAAGTACTTGGTATCTGCGGTACCGCCGCTCAGGGAGATGTCGTGGTTCCAGGTGTTGGCCCCCTTCATCACATCGTTGATGTAGTTGTGGGAAGTCATGCTGCGGTAATCCTCGAGGTGGTTGCCGTACTGAGGGCCGAGGCCGAAGTACTGGGCGACACCGTCACCGTAAGAAGTACCATAAGCGGTGGCATAAGACCAGTTCCAGAGAACATAGTCATAAGCGTCCATCACAGGAAGGGTCTTAGGGTTCTCCTTGTACTGATAGTACATGCCGTAGCGGACCTGAGCCTTGCCCTCGGTACCGCCCTTGGTGGTGATGAGGATAACGCCGTTGGCACCGCGGGCTCCGTAGATTGCCGTGGAAGCCGCATCCTTGAGCACATCGATGGACTCGATATTGTCTGCGGGGATGTCATCGATGCTGCTTACCTGCACACCGTCAACGATATACATAGGATCGTTGGACTGGCTGATGGAGCCGCCGCCGCGCACGCGGATGGATGAAGATCCGCCAGGACGGCCATCCTGAGCCATCACGTTGACACCGGCGAGCTTGCCCTGAAGAGCCTGGGCCACAGTAGCCACAGGAACCTTGGCGATGTCCTTGCCGGTCACTGAAGATACCGAACCGGTGAGGTCACGTCTCTTAACTGTCTGATAACCGATGACAACCACGTCATCAAGGAAAACAGAACTCTCTTCAAGAACAAAATTGTAGACGCTCTTGCCGGATGTAACCTGGGCAGTGGCATCTGTGTAGCCGACACATGAGGCTACGAGAGTGGAGTTTGCAGGGACTGACAGGGTCCAGTTGCCTTCGGCATCAGTCATAGAGCCGGTAGTCGTGCCGGACACGACCACATAAGCGCCGATCACCGGCACTCCCTTGGCATCCTTGACAGTTCCTGATACATTCTGCTGCGCAAAAGCCGAGACACCCGCGAAAACAAGGGCGACTGCGGCAAGCACAGCTCTTCTAAGATGAAACTTCATCATAGGGATCACTGTAAAAATGGTTAAACAAAGTTGATTGGTCAAAAACTAATTATGTAGTCTCGTTTCCTTTCGTTTATAGCGTACAAGATGCAAATATAGTGATTCCCCGGTAATAATTAGCAATTCTTTAATTAAAAATATTTTTAAAAAGGCGGGGCAGCAATAAAAATGCTGCTCCGCCCATACATTATATATAAGGTAATCTGTCCTTCTATCTCCTCCACCTCGGGTCACCGATACCCTTGGTGTAGATTTCGTGGTTGTGAACCTTATCCGTGTTGTTGAAGTACAGGCCGTCGAGGTTGTCGATCTCATGCACATCCTTGTCCCCGCTCTTGTGAGGAGGGTTAGGGTTCTTCATCAACTCGGTCGGAGAGATAGGGTTTTCACCGACTTTCACTACGAGAGCGTCAGCACCGTTAATCACGCCAGGAGTGTATTTGAGGAATGCCCCGGCACTGTTCTTCTTGGCACTGAAGGCTGCGGAGGTGAAGATCTTGTCATCGACCTGCTTTGCCCCGTCCGAGCTTGAGGAGTAGTTGTCAGCGATGTCGAACGTCACCTCCTTGGAGTCTCCGTTGATCTGCCTGATATCCATGCCCTCGAAGTAGAGTCCGCGATCATCTCCCTCCTGCGCCGTCTGGATAAAGAGGTTCTTTTTCACCACGATCTTGCTGCCGCTCGGCAAGTACCTAAGGTCAAATATCTTGCGTCCCTTGGAGCGGGTGCTGAAGTTGACGAAGGTGTTGTTCTCGAGGGTGATGTTGTACTGCACGCTTGAAGGCCACTTGAGGTTCTTGCCGCCGTCGGTGAACATGCAGGTGCGTGGAGAATCATAGAAGGTGTTGTTGCGCACCACAAGGTTCTTGTAGATATTGGACTTCGGGTCCTTGCCGTCGCCGGCGAACCAGGCGTAGCCGCGGCCGCTGTTGTCGTAGTAGCCGCAGTTGTAGAAGAGGCAGTCCTCGATCAGCATGTTCTCGAATATCTTGCGCTTCGAACCCTGCACGCGTATGAAGCCGCGGATCATCCTCTGGAAAGTGCAGTTGCGCACCTCGAAAGAGGAGAACGTCACCGCCATGCCGTTGGAATACATGTTGGCGAAGTAGTTGCCGGTAGCCTTGCCGTCCCCGAAGTTGGTAGCGAGCGGACAGTCGAAGTCAATGCCTTCGAAAACGAGAGACTTGACATTGATAGGCGCATCGCTCTCTCCGGCCTGAGGCGGGCGTCCGAACATGAAGTTGCAGGACGCGGCCGAGCCGTCAGGGTTGAGAGACATGCCGCCGAGATAGATCTTGGCGCGCAGCCCCTTCGCGAGGTCTTCGGCCCTTGTGCGCATGGTGAAGCCCTTGCAGAGGGTAGGGTTGGTGGCGAAGTAGTAGGCCTTGCCGCCCTCAAGCTCGTAGATGGTGCCCTCGGCCAGCTCGGCGTTGTTGGTGTAGTCGGTGAGAATCTTGTCCAGACACATTGCCTTGTACTCCACGGCCCCCGGGATGGTGTCCTCCTGCCATACCTCGTGCTTGAGGAAGATAGGTTCGCCAGGGTCGCCGTCGGTGCGGACCGTACGGGTGTTGTACAGGGCGTCCACGTAGATAGGGATGTTCTCGTTGACCATGTTCACGACATAGACGCTGTTCTTCTGGAGTCCGTCTATCTCGATGTATCCGCGCTCCTTGTCCTCCTCGTTCAGATAGTACTTCTGCCATTTGGTAGGCACCACAGCATCGGGGTTGGTAGGAGAAGCCTCCACCTTGACATAATGCACGACGAAACGGCCGTCATCTCCCACCTCGAAGTGCTCCTTATATGTGCCCGGGTCACCGGAGTTGGCGTAGTCCAGGTCGAGGTTGACACGGAAAGTGGTCTTGGTGATGCTCCCCACCTCGAACACGTCAGGGGTGTCGTAACGGATCTCGGTGTCGAGGCCGAACCAGTCAGCCCAGTGGCGGCCGTCACCGTAGCCATACCACTTGGAGTGGTACTCGGGCCCCTTATTGGAGAGGGTGCGTATCGCGAAACGGTAACTTGTACTGTAGTTGAGGTGCTTGATCACGAGGTCCAACACGTCAGGCTTCACGATGGTGTCGAAAACTATATTGGCCGGGTTCTCCCAGTCGGATGCGAGCCCGGATGAGACGTTCGGCTGGAGGGCCATCTTGATCTCGTAGCCGGCGCAGCCGTCCACTCCGTACCAGTAGAGGTGGACGTCATTGAGATCCTCCACCGCACAGGCATAAGGGTCATTGGACTTCGCCGTGTTGTGCTCCTTGCGGAACATGGTCATGAATTCCCGCTCCGGAGCATCGTCGTAGACTCCCTTCATCTCCTTTGTGCAGGAGAAGAGCGATGCGGCGGCGAGCGCAGCCAGACCTATGTATATGTATTTGAATTTCATGTCTATGAATGTTTATCAATTGTAACCGTAGTAGTTCTTGTATACTCCGCCGCTGCGCTGGATGGCGGTACGCGGATAAGGGATGATATAGCGGACAGGAGGCAGGTTGTCAACTGAAGGCGTCTCGAGAGCGCCGTCCCTGACCACGGAGATGATGCCTGTCTGGTCGGCACGGATGAAGCCGAAGAACGAGTAGAGCATCCTGTCTTCAGGGCAGCCTACGCCGTCGTTCCACCAGCCGAACATGGAAGCCTGCTGCCAGTCTCCTCCCGGGTGAACATGACTCTTGTACAGGTCATAGAACGTCACCACGTCCAGAGCGGTGTTAGGATAGACTGAGACATCGCCCGGATTAGGCTGCGCGTCCTTGTAGAAGATGTCGTATGGGATGTTGTCCCAGAACTCCGGATCCTTCCCGTCGTGTATGGCGACAGACTCAAGATAGTCGGACGAGCCGGCCCCGTTCTCCGCCACGCCGTAGTAGCGCAGGAATGTCCAGTAGAGTTCCTCGGAATACATGTTGTTGCGCACAAGGTCTTTCCAGCGCATGTTCTCACCGGCGAACTCGAATTTCCTCTCGTCCAGCACGGCCTTGAGGAAGGTCTCCTTGGAGGCGCTGACCTCGCTCAGATAGCTTTCGACCTTGCCGCTGTCCTTGAATGCGCGGCTACGCACCTGCCTGAGGGCGTCGACGGCTTTCGCCCCGTCTGCCCCGGCGACTCCGCCATCGATTTCATTGACAGCCTCGGCGTACATCAGGAGCACATCGGCATAGCGCATGTAAGGGTAGTTGATGCCCGTGTTGCCTGCGCTGTTGGTGCCAAGGGAAGAGGTGGACCAGAGCTTTGACCACTTGTTGTTGAAGACGGTGCGGTCGTTGAGCAGGACAGGAGTCCCGTCGTACTGGTAGTACCACATGCCGTTGACATAGTCCCTTCTGAGGTCGTCCTCGTCGAAGAGGAAGCGGTAGAGAGCGTTGAGCCTGGCATTGCCGCTGCTGGCGCCCCAGATGTTCTTGCCAGCGGTGTTGCCCTCGTAGACCTGGCTGGTAGGGCCCTGGATGTAGCCGATGTTGCCGGTGCTGTTCTTGGCGAAAGGTATCTCGAAGATAGGGTCGTCATTGTTGACCACCACGTAGTTGCACTCATTGATGAAGACCTGGTTGTACGGCAGGCTGAGGCTGTGGCGTCCGGAGACGATCACGGAGTCGCAGTAGTCACGGGCGATCTTGTAGTAGTCCTGATAGTTGGCAGGACGCTTCATGCTGCCGTAGCTCGAAGGGTCTGAGGTGTCCGGACGGAGTGAATATCCGCCGCAGGTCAGGGCCATGCGGGCTATCATCGCCCAGCAGAACTCCTTGGACACTCTCTCGACACCACCGCTGAGGTCGGCCGCGAACTGCATCTTCGGGGCTATCCCCTTGAGGTCTTCGATAAGGGCCTTGTGCACCTCTTCGCGGTCAGTCACCGGGAGGAGGAGAGACTTGTTGTCATCGGTACCGCTCATCGGGCTCATCGAAAACGGGATGTCCCCGAAGAGAGTGATGAGGTCGTGGTAGAACATGGCACGCATCACCTTGGCCTCCCCCATCATCTGAAGCAGATCCTCATTGTCCTCTGCAGTATAGAGAGGGCTGTTCTCAAGCTGATATATGAAGTTGTTGGCGTACTCCACACCCTTGTAGGCCGCATTCCAGGTGCTGGCGATAGCTCCTCCGAGAGGAGTGCAGTCGAAACGGCGGTAGCTGTCGTTGGTGGAGACGTCACTGGTGTACATGGCCATGTCCACATCGCTGTTGAAGCAGAATGTGCTGAGATAGGCCTGCCCGTATGTATTTGAACTGAGCATCTGGGCGTATACCCCGTTGAGGGCACGGTTGACCTCCGTCTTGTCATTGAAGACATAGTCGTTGTCATACTTGGACGGCGCATCCACCCTAAGGAAATCGTTGCAGGAAGACAATGACGCAAGTGCAAGTCCGGCAGCGATAATGTATTTTATTTTCATGATTCTGTCCATTAAATTAGAATGTGAGGTTCACGCCGAAGACGAAACTGCGGTTGCGCGGGTAGCGGTTGTAGTCCATACCGCAGGTGAGACCTGTCTGCACATCCACCTCCGGGTCATAACCGGAGTAGTTGGTGATGATGAAGAGGTTGGTGGCGCTGACATAGAGACGGAGCCTTGAGAGTCCGGCCTTGCGAACGATGTTCTGCGGCAGGGTATAGCCGACGGTGAGATCCTGACAGCGCAGGAACGAGCCGTCCTCTATGAAGTAGGAGTGGGTGATCTTGTTGGTCACGTCAGCCGGATTCCAAAGGGTCACACCCTCATTGGCGGCCTTGTAGATCTCCACGGAGTTGTCCACCCAGTAGTTCTTGTAGTAGTTGTCTCCGTCCGCCGGATTATAGTAGTGCCAGCGGTTCTCGGAGAATTTACCGAGAACATTGTAGAACTTCTTGTTGTTGCCCTCTGACGATGACAGCTGATAGGCTGTGGCATTGTTGACGTCGAAGTCGTACATGTAGTTGAAGTTGATGGAGAAGTCGAAGTTCTTCCACTGGCCGGAGAATCCGAATCCGCCCTGGAACTTAGGGTTGGTGTTGCCTATCACGGTGCGGTCGTACTCGTCGATGATGCCGTCAGGGGTGCCGTCAGGGCCGGAGATGTCCTTGAACTTGATCTTGCCCGGGAGGGTCGGGTCGCCGGAGTTGCTGGATCCTGAGACCTTGTTGATCACCGTGCCCTCCTTAGGGATGGCGAGGAAGTTCTGGTTCTGGTCGAAGTCGAACTCGTCGAAGCCGTAGAGGCCGTCGTAGATGAATCCGTAGATGAGTCCGACCTGGTCGCCCACCTTGAGGCAGTAGTCGTTGTAGCTTGACTTCCAACGGTCGTTCTGGTCCCAGATCACGTCATCGGTGTCGTTGAGCTTGTCAACCACCATCTTGTTGAATCCGAAAGAGAGGTTGCCGCTGAGCACATAGTCACTCCCGCGCAGGATGTCCCCGTTCACGGTGAGCTCGACTCCCCTATTGGTCACCTGGCCTATGTTGCGGATCTGGCGGGTATAGCCCGATACGGTAGGCACGTCGGAGGTATAAAGGAGGTCGCTGGTGGTGTTCCAGTAGACTTCAGGGGTGACGGAGAGCCTGTCCTTGAAGAATCCCATGTCGAGGGCGAGGTTGCGGGTGAGGGTGGTCTCCCACTTGATCTTGGTGTTCGGGTATGTGCTGCCGTCGCCGATGACATAGTACTGCTCCCCGTTCTCAGTGGCTTCACCGAAGCCCGGGCCGCCGCTTGTGGCTATCGTGTAGAGGAATCTCCACATGTCGTTGCTGATGCGGTTGTTGCCGACCTTTCCGATGGCTGCCCTGAGCTTGAGGTTGCTGATGACAGGGTTGTACTGGAGGAAATCCTCCTCGGATGCCACCCAGGCTCCGGACACTGAAGGGAAGTAGCCCCACTGCGAACCGGGAGCGAACTTGGTGGAACCGTCAGCACGCATCGTCAGCGAGAGGAGGTACTTGTGCATATAGTTGTAGTTGGCCTGGCCGAAGAACGAGGCAGTGCGGTCAGCCGTTGAGAGGGATGTCGTCGCCTTCCACGGCGTGCCGAGGTTCATGTTGTCGATGGCCTTGTCGGCAGAGATGTAACGCGGGAAGTACCTGTTGGTCATGCTCCTTGACTTGGTCTGCGAGCTCTGGATCTCCTGTCCGAGCAAGAACGAGAAGTTGTGCTCGTCCTTGAGGCTGAAGCCGTAGGAGGCGGTGTTGGTCCAGATGAACTTCTCGCCCTGGGAGCTGCTAATGGACGCCACCGGGAGCTTGTTGTTGGCCTGGCCGGTGCTTGTCATGGCTCCGTAGAAACGGTTGTCATCGCTGAACGAAAGGGCTATCGTACCTTCCGAGCGGAGCACGAGGCCTTTGAGAGGCTTCCATTCGAGCCCGACCTGGTTGGTGATGGAGTAGCTGTGCTTCTTGCGGGTGTTCTCGCTGATGTCGTTCTTAGGATTGGTGTATTCGAACACCTTCTCGTCATCAGGGTCAACGGTGGCCGGATCCCAGAACGCAAACTCGTGCAGTCCGTTGGTAGGACGGTAGCGAAGCACGTCGATGATGCCACCGGAGCCGATGTTGTTGCCGCCGGCACCTGTGTCGCGGCGGTAGGTGAACTTAGGGTTGAAGCTGAGGGTGAGTTTGTCGGTGAGGGCTGAGCTGAACTTCATGTTGAGGTTGGTGCGGCGCACACCCGAGCCGAGTATGATACCCTTGTCCTCGGACTGGGTGAGGGAGATGTTGAAGCGGAGCTTCTCGGTACCGCCGCCCACGGTGACGTTGGTGGAGTAGTTGAGCGGTGTCTCGCCCATCACCTCGTCCTGCCAGTCGTGGGTAGGAGCCCTCTTGTATACGTCAAGGTCCATCGGGTTGCCGAAGTTGGCTCGGAAGTACTGCGCTGCGGAGCTGCGGTTGCCGCCTGCCGCCGCCCAGTCATACTGGTAGCGCACGAAGTTGTAGGTATCCATCAGGTCGAGCTTTTTGGAAAGCTTGCTCACGGAGACCTGGGAGTTGAATCCGACCTGCACCTTGCCTGCACGGGCAGCCTTGGTGGTCACCACAACTACACCGTTGCCACCCCTGGCACCGTAGATGGCGGTCAGGGACGCATCCTTGAGGATGTCGATGGAGGCGATGTCGGTAGGAGGAATGTCGTTGATATTGTCTGTCTGGAATCCGTCCACGATGTAGAGAGGATCGTTGCTCTGGGTGACGGAGGTGCCGCCGCGCACGCGGATGTTGATGTCCGCTCCCGGAGCGCCATCGACAGTGGTCACCTGAACACCGGCCACCTTACCCTGAAGGGCCACGGCCGCTGAAGTCACAGGAACGGTTGCCAATTTGGTTCCGGATACAGATCCGACGGAACCGGTGAGGTCTCGGCGGGACATGATGCCGCCATAACCGATGACGACAGCATCCTGCAGAAACTCGGAGTCCTCTTCAAGGACGCAATCCGCTGTCTTCTGTCCTGCACTGATGGTCATTTCCTTGTCGGAATAACCGATACAGGACACGACGATTGTGGATTTTGCGGGAACGGAAAGCGTCCACTTGCCGTCAATGTCAGTCATGGTGCCGTTGGTGGTACCTTTCACGGCGACAGAAGCGCCTATGACAGGTTCACCCTTGACATCCTTGACCGTTCCCGAGACTTTCTGCTGTGCAAACGCCGCTCCTCCTGCCATGAAAAGGGCGAGGAGAGTGAGCACAGTCGCTCTTAGATGTTTTTTCATCATTTAGGAAAACTGATTAAATTAAATAGTGTTACTCGCATCGGCGCATGAGTTGTGGTTAGTGGTCAACTTGAACTTTTGCCGATTTTGGCGCAAGTTACGAATTATTTTTAAATTTTCAACTGCATAATCCGAATTTTCTTTATTTTTGCCGCCCACCATGCAGTGCCGCAGCAGGAACAGCTGACAGCTCTTATGAAGAAAGTGACAAATTTTTGTTAACTTCGCAGTTTGTAACAAATAACACATATCCTATATGCCCAAAATCATCACCTTCGGAGAGATAATGCTCCGACTGTCAACACCGGGATACCTGAGGTTCAGTCAGGCCAAACAGTTTGACGCCACTTTCGGTGGCGGCGAGGCCAATGTGGCCGTATCACTTGCCAACTACGGAATGGACGCCAAGTTCGTCACAAGGCTTCCCGAGAACGATATAGCGAAGGCCTGTCTCAAGGATCTCCGCTCTTATGGAGTAGATACAAGCTCCATAGTATATGGCGGCGACCGCCTCGGAATCTATTTCCTTGAGACCGGAGCCGTAGCACGCCCGAGCAAGGTCGTATATGACCGCGCCAATTCTTCCATCGCCACCATCAAGCCCGGCGACATCGACTGGGCCGAGGTTCTCAAGGGAGCCGACTGGTTCCACTGGACCGGCATCACCCCGGCCCTGAGCCAGGGTGCCGCTGACGTGTGTCTTGAGGCCATCAAGGCCGCCAACGCCATGGGCATCACCGTATCTTGCGACCTCAACTACCGCAAGAACCTCTGGAAATACGGCAAGAAAGCCTCCGAGATCATGCCCGCCCTCGTGGAGGGAAGCGATGTCATCCTCGGCAACGAGGAAGATGCAGACAAGGTGTTCGGCATCAAGCCTGAAGGCTTCGATGTGACCAGCACCGGCGGCCAGATCGACCAGCGCAGATTCCAGAGCGTGGGCGAGCAGCTCATGAAGAAGTTCCCGCGCGCGAAGAAAGTCATCATCACCCTGCGCGGCTCCATCAACGCCAACCACAACACCTGGGGCGGCGTGCTTTGGGACGGCAAGACACTCTACCAGTCTCCTCGCTACGACATCACCCACATCGTTGACCGTGTAGGCGGCGGCGACTCTTTCATGGGCGGTCTCATATACGGACTTCTCACCTACACCGGCGACGACCAGAAAGCCCTCAACTTCGCAGTCGCGGCATCTTGCCTGAAACACACCATCTTCGGCGACTACAACCAGGTGACCGTGGCCGAGGTGGAGAATCTCATGAAAGGCGACGCCTCAGGGCGCGTGTCAAGATAAAATTCTTTGAATCATGGCAAAATACAATAAACTCCAGGTCCTCCAGACCATGAATGAGACCGGTATCGTGCCGGTGTTCTACAATGCTGACATCGAGGTCAGCAAGAATGTTCTCAAAGCCTGCTACGAAGGCGGCATCCGCGCGTTTGAGTTCACCAACCGCGGCGACTTCGCCCAGGAGGTGTTCGCCGAGCTCGTGAAGTTCGCAAACAAGGAGCTTCCGGGGATGATCATGGGTGTCGGCTCAGTCGTTGACCCGGGCACCGCAGCCCTCTATATCCAGCTCGGTGCAAACTTCGTCGTCGGCCCGGTGTTCAATCCGGCCGTCGCCCCGGTCTGCAACCGCAGGCTCATCCCTTACTGCCCGGGCTGCGGCTCCGTGACAGAGGTCAGCACCGCACAGGAGGCGGGCTGTGATGTCTGCAAGGTGTTCCCTGGAGATGTGCTCGGACCTGCGTTCGTCAAGGATCTGCGCGGACCTATGCCTTGGAGCCAGATCATGGTAACCGGCGGCGTGAAGCCGGAGAAGGCCAACCTCGAAGGCTGGTTCAAGGCAGGAGTGACCTGCGTGGGCATGGGCTCAAACCTCTTCCCTAAGGATGTTGTAGCCGCCGGAGAGTGGTCCAAGATCACCGAGCTTTGCCGCGGCGCCCTCGCTATCGTGAAAGAAGTAAGATAATCTCATATTTATGTCAACACAGAAAAAACTGATGACCAACTGGCGCTGGTGGATGGTGATGTTGCTCTTCCTTGCAACCACCGTCAACTATATGGACCGCCAGGTGCTGTCCCTGACATGGAAGGACTTCATCGCTCCTGAATTCCATTGGACAGACAACGACTATGGTACAATCACCGCCATCTTCTCCATCATCTATGCCGTCTGCATGCTTTTCGCCGGCAAGTTCGTGGACTGGATGGGCACAAAGAAAGGCTACCTCTGGGCTATCGGAATATGGTCCACAGGCGCCTGCCTCCACGCAGCCTGCGGCTGGGCGACCTGCCACATCGAGGGCTTCGAGAGCATCAAGGCCATGCAGGCCGTGCAGAACGGCTCCGCGGCTGCCCTTGCGATAGCTTCGACAAGCGTATGGCTCTTCGTCGCGGCCCGTGCCGTGCTCGCCCTCGGTGAGGCCGGCAACTTCCCTGCCGCCATCAAGACGACCGCAGAGTATTTCCCTAAGAAGGACCGCGCATTCGCGACCTCAATCTTCAATGCCGGCGCTTCAGTAGGCGCCCTCATCGCTCCCGCGACCATTCCGCTCCTCGCCCAGTTCTTCAAGAACAAGGGCATCGGCGGCGGCTGGGAGATGGCCTTCATCATCATAGGCGCCATCGGTTATGTCTGGATGGCTCTCTGGGTGTTCATGTACGAAAAGCCTGAGAAGTGCAAGCATGTCAACGAGGCCGAGCTTGAGTACATCCACCAGGATGACGGCGCCGAGGGCGAGAAGGCCATCGACAGGGCCGAGAAGAAGGAGGATAAGCAGATCTCCCTCTGGAAGTGCTTCACTTTCAAGCAGACCTGGGCTTTCATCACCGGCAAGTTCTTTACTGACGGCGTGTGGTGGTTCTTCCTGTTTTGGGCTCCCGCCTATTTCTCAGACCAGTTCGGCTACACTTCTTCATCCGGCATGGGCGTTGCGCTCATCACCACCCTTTATGCCATCGTGACGGTGCTCTCCATCTTCGGAGGTTACCTGCCGCGCATCTTCGTGGACAAGAGGGGCATGAATCCTTATGCCGGACGTATGCTCGCGATGCTTCTCTTCGCGTTCTTCCCGCTTTTCGCCCTGTTCGCACAGCCGATGGGTGTGCATTCAGCGTGGTGGCCGGCGATCTTCATCGGTCTTGCCGGTGCCGGACATCAGGCCTGGTCCGCCAACCTCTTCAGCACCATCGGTGACATGTTCCCTAAGGGGGCCATCGCCACCATCACAGGTATCGGGGGAATGGCCGGCGGTATCGGCTCGTTCTTCATCCAGAAGGCTGCCGGTCTGCTCTTCACCAAGACTGCCGAGCTCGGCTCCGCTTTCACCTTCCTCGGATTCGAAGGAAAGCAGGGAGGATATTTCATCATGTTCTGCTTCTGCGGCATCGCTTATGTGCTCGCATGGAGCATCATGAAGGCTCTCGTGCCGAAGTACAAGCCTATCGTGCTGAAGTAATCTGATTTCAAAAAGAAATCCATCCTCGAGAATCTTCGACAAATCTGCGGCAACTCATTTTTGCCGCTTACCCAAAAGAGGCTGGCCTTGACGGTCAGTCTCTTTTGCGTTCAGGCCCACCGCCCCGTCCATCCAGTTCCCGTTCCATTTCTCTCCCGTTCCTCTCTCATCCCATTCTTGTTCCCGTCCCTCTCCCACATTTCCGTCTCATTCCTGTCCCTCTCACGTTCCATTCCTGTCCCGTGCGCACGAAGTCGATCCCGTGCGTGAAAAGGCCTCTGGTGCGCACGGGACAGAAGGAGATTCAGCGCGGTGCGCACGAGAGGGCCTGGTGCGCACGGAATCATTGCCGTGCGCACGGCGATGTTCCACGGACTGGCGGCTGCTGACGCCCCGTCTGCCAGGTGGGAGCGGAAACGCCTGAAAAGTCTCACACCTGGACGGAACGCAGGCCACGGACGCAGTTGCAGGGCAGGGGGCGGTGCCAGGTAGGAGCGGAATCGCCGGAAACGGCTCCTACCTGGACGGGGAGGCGGCCACAGAGGGAGGCTGCGTGCCGCCGGCCGCTTCCTTCCGGTCACCTCCGACCAAGCAACGGGGACCATTCCCGGGCGTGAAAATGCTTTTCCGCCTTATCGTGTTCTCTCTATTGGCAAACGGCGCGGATGCTATTGCCGCTGCCTATCCGATTGGTAACAGATTCGATGGGTAAGTATAAGGGTATCTCATCACCGAAGCTGCAACAGTAAGGAGCTGAGTAGCTGTTGTCGATATGCACTCCTGTCTTGATGCGAATCTGGGAGGACATATAAGAGCCGGTGTGGCCCAATGCATAGTCGGGGATTTCATCTCCTTTGTAATAGTACCCAGCAAACGGGAAGAATATCGATTTGCCGTTCTTCTTTGAAGTGAACTGCATACCTGCGACTCCGTTGCGGACGGTTCTGATGCGATCGGTGTTGCGGCACAGTTCCTCCCACTCGCTCTGTGTAGGGATACGCCACTCCGAGCCCCACGCCACAGAGGCCGCATCATCCTTCGGGTCAAGTATGGTTTTCTTGTCTCTCTTGTTATATTTGGTAAACTCCTTGCCGTTCCAATACGCATACGAATCAGTCTCTTTAAAACTCGTTCTCGGAGAAGTCTCTCCCCAGGCGTAATATCCTCCGTATTCTTCCGGTTTCGTCGCACCAAGATTCCACCCTGCCCACTTTACACTGAGCCCCAAATCAACAATCTGCTCTGCCTTTTCCGCAACTGTATTGAGATCGATGCAATCCCCATAGTATCTGACAGACTCAATGGACACATAAGGCCGGACCTTGTATGATGTGGCTTCGCGCAAGCCTGTGAGTTCAAGCTTGATAGTGCCGTCCGCACCTGGTGTACATTCCTGTTTGCCCTCATTGAGCACATCGACTCGCTCTCCTGTGCCGTAGCAGAATCCTGCATAGTCGATCTTGCCGCCTGATGTGGTGACCTTTGACACGACCACAGCGGATGTCTCTCTGATGTCCGAAACAGACGTGTCGCTGAAACGGACTTCATAACCGTCCCTTGGACGCTCTCCGTAGACGGCGCGAACACTGAGCCCGTAGACTCTTCCGGCAGTCGTCTCAAGTACGAACCCGCCTTCTATGCTGCTGACCCCAGTGTTCAATGCAATGGCTTGGTCGTTGGCGGATAATGAAAGAGAAGATGTCCAATAGTAGACGTTCTTACCCTGGTATCCTTGGACTCCTCCGGCTTTCGGCAGGAAAATGGCATTCTTGTTAGGGCCGATGAAAAGATATCCGCTTACTCCGTTGAGTTCATAATCACGTATCTCACATTTATTTTTGAGTTCCTGCATTTCCTCGGTGGTCGGCATCCTCCATTTGTCGCCCCACTTTACAGTGGCGGCATCGTCTTCTGGATCAAGGATGGTATTCTGGTCTTCGATACCGTTCTCCGGGTTCGTGCAGTACTTGGTGATGTGGATTTTTCCGGGCTCGGCCCATCCGAACCTGTAATGATCCCACATGTTGTATTTGTAGGTGGATTCGTCGCGCACTTCCACCTCTCCCCAGGCATAGTAGTCGCCATACTCTTCCGGTTTGGAGGCCCCGATGTTCCACCCGGCCCATTTTACGCTGAGCCCGAGGTCGGCCATCTGCTCCGATATGAGGGTAAAATCAGATTTTCCGGGTTCCGGTTGCTCCGGCTCCGGCTGTTCCGGATTTGGCTTGCCCTGATCCGGTGTTGACGGCTCCGGCTTTTCGCAGGACGCTGCCGTGAGCATGCATGCTGCGGTGAGAATGAGAAGATATTTGAACTTTATCATAACGGTTTCGTCCTGATTGGACAAAGGTAGGCTTTTGTCTTCATGCGGAATATGGCTGAAGGTGCATTATCGTGTCTTTCTGGCCATATTGCCGTACTACCGGTACACTGAAGAAGAGAAAATCAAGATTGTCTCCGAGCATGTGCAGGGAAAATGCCCCGACCTTTGGCGGAGGGGTGCCGCGGTGCGCACAGAACTGGCCGCGTGCGCACGGGACAGTACCTGCGAGTGGGGAGGCACATGCTATCGGGACGGTACCTGCGAGCTGGGCCGCCGGAAGCGGAATCCCGGAATCCGAAACAGAATCCGAACTGGCATGGGCAGAAGCAACAATCGACAACAGTTTTTATGTATCTTTGCCGAAAGACTCCATTATGACAATAATTGACGGAACCATAAGCAAAGCCCAACTCTCCGAAATGGCAGAGGATTTCTACGGCGACATGATCAAGGGTGTCGTGGACGTTGACAAAGGGCTGTTGGCTCTGCATAAGGGACAGAATCAGAGATATTGTAGAAAGCCATATAAAATGACCAATCTTCCGGCAATACCAGACAAGAAACGCTGGGCCGAGATGCCGTTTGTCATGCAGATGGCAAACATCGGCAGCGAAGTCGGGCGCACATTCAAATGGAAGGCGAAGGGCAATCCTGAAATGGCGCAAAAGGCCTTCATCAGGGCGCTGGATCTCTTCGACCTCACGATAGCGACAGGAAGAAGTTCGGCAGATCAAGTCAATGGCCGAGCCTCTATGTTGCGCGAACTTCTCCGGGCAAGGGATGGTTTCTGCGAAGAATACCTTTCAGAAGACGGCTCGCGTCTATGCGCATCTGAGCGATACTTTCAGCCGTTTGCAAAGGCTGTCGCTCTGCGCTCCGGAAGATAGAAACATCCCGTCCGGAATATTTTGCCACAGTCTCCGGCGGGACACCGTCTTCCAGCATCCGCTGGGCAATGGCTGAGGTAGGGGAAGAAAGCGCGAAAAACACACCAACCTTTGGCGGAGGGGTGCCGCGGAGGGCCGTGCAGGGGCGGTGCCCCCGGAAGGTAGGTGTAAGAATGGCCATAAATATCCCAACCTTTGGCGGGTGTTTCTATCGGGTGTTTCCGGCAGGGACTGAAAGTAGATGGGGCTTAGTCGGTGCGGATGTCGCTGACGCAGAGGGGAGGAACTATACCAACTTCATGACATCTTCTTTAGTAAGCCCGGAATATTTTGCCACAGTCTCCGGCGGGACACCGTCTTCCAGCATCCGCTGGGCAATGGCGGATTTTTCTTCCGCCTTGCCTCTTGCTTCCCCGATGGCTTCGCCCTGTTCACGCGCATAGTCGTATTGCAGCGCCAAATCAAGTTCTGTTACCATATCCTCTTCGTATAATATTCTCTTTTCCGCTGAGAAGCCCGCCACCTCGCAGGCCTCGGTGACACCCTCGGCCAAGCTGCTGTGACTCAGCTCTTCCGGCAGGGCTCCCATCACCCCGCTGTGCCGGAAAAGCCAGAACAGCGCGTCCCTGTCGTCCCTGCACTCGGCGGCACTCTTGTTGAACCTCTCCAGCTCCGCAAATATACACAAAATAGTGTCAGGCGCAAGTTCTCCAGTACGGCTCTCCGTGAAGCGGTAGCAGGAGACTATGTTGTCGGAGTCCCACAGGGCCTCGTCCTCGTGCGGCAGGGAGTAGTTGAGTATGCCCACGATGTAGACCGCCTTCAGGTCATCCTCGTATGTCTCCCTGCTCAAAAGCCCCGTGTGGTA
>DJOT01000020.1 GCA_002439095.1 Bacteroidales bacterium UBA6431
GCTTCCTAGAGACTGTTTTGATTCTCTTAAGAATTTGACGAAAAAAGACTTGAGGACTTTCTTTCAGCCTTTGTTTTTTTGCGACCGACCGACATATCCCGAGAATATTTTGCCGGTGTATTATGTAGACACTATACATATAGACTCCCCTAAAGTCGTGGAGAAAGATGGAAAGATGTATGTGACAAAGCCAATGCCAATGGACTCCATCAGAAGTGCCGATATGGATTCGGACAGTTTGTTTTTTCGCATGCTTGATGAAGAAAGCCGCTATTTAACGGTTGTTTTTGAAAACAGGAGAGCCTTGCGCAGAATGCGCAAGTATGGCTGGTATCGTGGGTTGGATGGCTTTATCACTCCTAAACCTGTTTATAAAGACAATTATGCTACCCTTTATGACGACAATTATGCTACCCTTAAGAAGGAATATAGTATTGACAGCATAAACGTATACCGCTTCCGGTATGAACCGGAAGCCTTTCTTGTGATGTTGTGCGCCGATACGGTATATTATAACTTTGTCGATTATGATTTATACTATAATACGTATTCGAAACTCTACTCTATCAGACTGATGCCTGTATATAGTTGGCGAAACAGGTTGAGAGTAAACAAGACATACTATCATGTTCAGGATTCTTTAGACGACATATACTATGATTGTGAACCATGATGAGAATTAAAATGGAGGTCAAGTCCCCACGGGGACTCGATGTCGGAAGGCATCCTCCAGTCGCCGCGAGGGGAGAGGGATACCGAGCCGACCTTAGGGCCGTCAGGAATGCAGGAGCGCTTGAACTGCTGAGTGAAGAACCTTCGCAGGAAAGTCTCCAGCCAGTGGCTCAGGGTGCTCTCGTCGTAAACGCCGTCGAACGCCTTGTGGGCAAGGAATAGCAGCTTCTCCGGCCTGTAACCGAAGCGGAAAAAGTGGTAGAGATAGAAGTCGTGCAGCTCGTAAGGGCCCACGAGGTCTTCCGTCTTCTGCTTTATCTCGCCCTTCTCGTCGGCCGGGATGAGTTCAGGGCTGATCGGAGTGTCGGCCACGTCAAGCAGGACATGCCTTGCCTCGTCGCCGAACTTGTTGTCAGCAGCCCAGATGACAAGAGTCTTCACAAGAGTTTTCGGAATGCTGACGTTGACCGCGTACATCGACATGTGGTCTCCGTTGTAGGTGCACCATCCGAGCGCGAGTTCGGAAAGGTCTCCTGTCCCGATCACGATTCCTCCTTCCTGACCAGCAATGTCCATGAGGATCTGGGTCCGCTCACGGGCCTGGCTGTTTTCGTAGGTGAGGTCGTGTATGCTTTCATCGTGGCCGATGTCCGTGAAATGCTGTCTGGTGGCAGGAACGATGGAAATCTCGCGGGCGGTTACGCCAAGCAGACGCATGAGGGCAAGGGAGTTGTTGTATGTTCGACCGGTAGTGCCGAAGCCCGGCATGGTGACACACACGATTCCCTTGCGGTCCAGTCCCATCTCATCGAATGCGAGGGCGGTCACGAGCAGGGCGAGGGTGGAGTCGAGCCCTCCGGAGATTCCGATCACGGCCTTGCGGCAGCGGATGTGCTCCATCCTGGTGGTCAGGCCAGCCACCTGCTCGGACAGGATTTCCCGGCATCTTCCGTTCAGCCCTTCTCCCTGCGGGACGAAAGGGTGCGGCTCGATGTATCTCAAAAGTGTCGTGTCGAAATCGGCATGGGAGGCATCTCCGGCATCGGTCAGCAGGAAATCCCCGGTATTGCCCTCAAATCGGAAAGTGGATTCCTTGGCACGGAGAGTGTCTAGCTTCTCTATGTCCACGTCCGCCATGATGTAGTGGGACTCCCTTTTGTAGCGCTCGCTTTCCTGCAGGATGGTTCCACCCTCGCATATAAGGGATGAGCCTGCCCATACGAGATCCTGGGTTGACTCACCGTAACCGGAGGAACTGTAGATGTAAGCGGCGAAAAGTCTTGATGCTGTGGCGGATACGAGCTGTTTGCGGTATTCGTGCTTCATCAGCACCTCGTTGCTTGCGGAGAGATTGACCAGGATTTGCGCACCGGACAGGGCGGCCCAGGTGGAAGGCGGCACCGGCGACCAGAGGTCCTGGCAGATCTCAACTCCCAGAGTGGCTTCTCCGATGCGGAAGAGCTGTCGCACGCCGAAGCGTATGCCCGTCTGTCCGGCGTAGTCCATCTCAAAACATTTGCCGTCCAGCACCCTTGCAGACTCGAACCAGCGCGGCTCGTAGAATTCGTTGTTGCCGGCGAGGTAGGTCTTCGGAACTATGCCGAGGATCTTTCCCCGGCGGGCCACTACGGCGCAGTTGAAGAGTCTGCCGCGGAATTCGACCGGGGCGCCGAAGACCAGAAGCGGCTCAAGGGCGGCGGTGCGTGATAGGAATTCCTTCGAGGCGAGTTGTGCGTCCGAGAGGAGTTTGCGCTGCCCGAAAAGGTCGGCGCAGGTGTAGCCGGTGATGCCCAGTTCCGGGAACACCACGACGGAAGCACCGCTTTCGCCTGTCTCCATGGCCAGTGCGGCCATCTCTTCGCAATTGCTCTGCGGGTCGGCCACATGCACTCTCGGCATTGCGGCCGCAACCCTGATATATCCGTAGTTGTCTTTCATATCGTCATCTTGATGCCGCAAAAATAGGGATTTTTTGAAGAAAGCACCGAAACTTCGTAACTTCGTGGCGTGAAATTGATCAGAAACATGTCTATGGCCTCATCGCTTCCGGCAGCGGCCATAGCTGGGCAGGTGACAGAGCGTCTGAAGAATGAGGGATGTCTGGTGGTCTGCGCCCCGCCAGGGGCGGGAAAATCCACGGTGCTTCCTTTTGCGGTTCTGGACGCCGTCCCGCAGGGGGAGAAGGTCCTGATGCTTGAGCCGCGCAGGATAGCGGCACGGCAGGTGGCGGAGCGGATGGCTTTCCTTGCCGGAGAGAAGCCCGGAGGGACGGTCGGTTACAGGATGCGCTTCGAAAGCAGGGTTTCCCCACAGACCAGGATAGAAGTTCTCACAGAAGGGATTCTCAGCAGGATGATCATAGACGACCCCACACTTGATGGGGTTGGGGCTGTAATATTCGATGAGTTCCATGAAAGGAGCCTTGTCGCGGACGAGGCTCTCGCGCTTGTCCGGCATACCCGGGATGTGCTGCGGCCCGATTTGAAGATAGTGGTCATGTCCGCCACCATCGATGCCCGGGAAATCTGCTCCGGACTCGGTGCCGGCCTTGTGGAGAGTGAAGGCCGGATGTTCCCTGTGGAAATCGTCCATTCCAGGACGGATGCGGATGAACGCAATGCGGCAGAGGCTGTCGCGGCGGCGGTCAGGGCGGCGCATTCAAGGCACGAGGGCGATATTCTGGCTTTCCTTCCCGGAGAGGCGGACATACGGCGCTGTGCGGAGATTCTCGGCTCGGCGTTGGGAACGACACGTGTTTTGCCCCTGTACGGGATGCTTTCACCTGATGAGCAGCGCTCTGCTATTGCCCCGAGCCGTGAGGGGGAGAGAAAGGTGGTGCTGGCTACCCCGATCGCCGAGACGTCCATCACCATAGAAGGGGTGCGTGTCGTAGTTGATTCTGGACTGTGCCGGAAGATGGTGTATGACCCGCAGAGCGGGCTCAGCCGTCTTGAGACGGTGAGGATAAGCAAGGACATGGCTTCCCAGCGCTCCGGGCGTGCTGGCCGCGTAGCTCCCGGTGTCTGCTACAGGCTATGGAGTCTTGCCACAGAAAAACTGATGGCCGAGAACCGCAGGCCGGAGATTCTTGAGGCTGACCTCGCGCCGCTGCTGCTTGATATCCTCTCATGGGGCGGTGCCGGGATTGGGGAACTTCCCTGGTTGACCGCGCCTCCTGCCTACGGTGTGGAGCAGGCGTCGAGATTGCTTGAGACGCTGGGTGCTGTGGATGCAGACGGAAAACTAACCCAGTATGGCAGGAAAATGGCCGCATATCCATGTCATCCCCGTCTTGCAAACATGTTCCTGCGGGCCGCTTCCTCCGAAGACAAGGCCCTGGCAGCTGATATCGCCGCTCTTCTTGAGGATAAGGACCCGCTTCCGGAAGCGGGTGCGGATATAAATCTCAGGCTCGCGGCCTTGTATTCAGCCCGTGGAGCAAGGTGGACGCGTATCTGTCGGGCCGCCGAGCAGTACAGGCGTCTTGCTGGTGCAGGGAAGGCCAGCCCATCGCAAGATCCGTATTCCGCAGGTGCTCTGATTGCTGCAGCATATCCGGAAAGGGTTGCGAAAGCGGTGCCGGGTTCTCTCGGTGAATTAGCCCTCGCCGGTGGCGGAAGGGCCTTTGTCGAACGAACCGCCCCGCTCGCCTCTTGCGAGTATCTGGCTGTAGCTTCGATGAACTCGGACAGAGACCGGCCAGGCAGGATATTTTTGGCTTCGCCAGTGCATCCTGACGATCTGATGGTTCTGGCGCGGCGGCATGACAGTGTTTCATGGAATCCGGCCCGCAAGGCTGTCGTGGCAAGTTCACAGATGCGCCTCGGCTCGCTTGTGCTGGCGGAAAAACCCCTAAATGGCGTGCCGCGCGAAAGAGTATTGTCTATAATATGTGAGGCCGCACAGAAAGAGGGACAGAGCATGTTTGAGTTCTCGGAAGATGTCCTTGACTATCAGCGTCGTGTGGCATTCGTCGCTTCGCGGCATCCCGAGATAGAATTGCCGGAACTTGACACTGCTTCTGTGCTGGGGATGGTGGAGGAGTGGCTTCCGGCATTTGCCGGGCGTGCAAGTTCGGCGGTGGAACTCAAGAAGATAGATATGGTACAGGTGCTCCGCTCTCTGCTCTCATACAGTCAGCAGGAGGCTGTGGACCGTCTGGCCCCGTCCCATCTGGAAGTCCCGACCGGCAGCAGGATACGGCTCGAATACCGCCAGGGAGCGGAGGCCCCGGTGCTCCGTGTGCGTCTTCAGGAATGTTTCGGTCTGACGGACACCCCGAGGGTGGACGGAGGTCGCGTGCCGGTGCTGATGGAGCTTCTGTCTCCCGGCTACAAGCCGGTCCAGCTCACTTCGGATCTGCGGAGTTTCTGGGGCGGAACCTATTTCGAGGTGCGCAAGGAACTGCGTCGCCGCTATCCGAAGCATTCATGGCCTGACGACCCTCTGGCAGCAGAGGCGGTAAGGGGAGTGCGGCGTGCGAAGTGACTACAGAAGGTTGTAACTCAAGGTTATTAGCTGCTGGCAGCCGCTGTATGAGAGGTTGTTGAAATGGAAGACTGCGGAGAATTTCAGATGCAGGCTTCTGCCTGTCTGCGGTGCGTAGAATACTTCAAGCCGGTCGTAACTTCCCGGAGCGGAGCTCCCGTCCGTGCGCATGCGGAAAAACGGGTCGTTGAGATATAGTCTGCCGCCGTACAATTCGCCGGCTGTGTCGCTGCGGCCATACAGCGGCATGATGTCCCTGCCGTAATATAGCGAGTTTGCAAGGCCAAACCCGCTTCTGGATATCCTCACAGTGGCTTCACCGAGCCCCGGGGTCTCGAAATCCGAAGAGGCTTCACGGTCGCGCTGAAGAGACTGGAGGTAGCCTGCCCGGAGCGTGAATTCGTTGAAGAGCCCCAACAGGCCACTGAGTTCTATCTCCGCGTATGCTTCCCCGAGGAAATTGTCCGCTACTCCTGGGGCGGCCGCAGAATTGGCGAGGTGCATCATATATGTGCTGTACCCGAGTTTAAGGCGGCGCACCGGCTTGATGTGCCCGGCAGAAAAAAGCAGGAACTGCTCCTTGACATCATGCGAGGCCCCGTGCATCCCTATCCAGTCGCAACCGAGCTCGACATGACCATTTCTCCAGTCGTAGCCCATCAGCATCCCCTCCATATATGGATTGTACCACAGATAATTCTCTGAGAAAAAGGCCGTGGACCATTTCTCCTGGCCCATGCTGCGCGGGAATATGCCTGCGGTGAGGGAAAAGGTGCCGTTCTCAAACAATTTCTCATATCCATAATAAAAGAACGTTTCCCTGAAGAGCCCGCTCCCGTCGGCACGGACATCTCCAAAATCTTTCATGAACTCAGCCCCCGCCATGAGCCGGTGCCGTGAATTGTAAGTTCCCTTGACGAAACCGACGGACGGGGCGAGTCTGGCACCGAAGATGGTGCCGGATGGCGAGAAGGACTCGTCACCGTATTCGCGGTTGTCGAAGTTCAGGGCGAACTCCACATCATAGACGAACCTCGGACGGTACTCTCCGGCCTTGGTTCTGGCAGTGTAAGTCCTTGAATCTACAGAAGCAGCAAAAGAGAAAATGCCGAGGCAAAGAAGCGAGATGCGAAGCAGGAATGAACTTTTCATTTTATGGATCATAATTCAGAGACCAAAAATGTGAATTTTTTCTTGCGTTTCCAAAAATAATGCGTAAATTTGAGCCCGATTTAAAATTAAAAACGAAAGTGCTTTACACTACACCATTGAATGCGCAGCAGCAGTTCCAGCAGCAGGGCCAGCGTCAGCAGGTTCTGCAGTTCATTGTGTTTTCCGTTGCCCGGGTGTAGGTAAACATAATATGTATTATTAAGTGGTTTAAGAAAGCCGGGCCTGCAAGAGGTCCGGCTTTCGCTTTTTAAAGTAAGAGATTTAGTTATAACCTTATAGTATTATGAGTATTGACAGAACAGATCTGGTAAAGGAGTCCTTCGAGAAGAAGGCCGTACCGGTGGAAGTGCCGGCAGGCAAGACTTCCGACTACTACGGAGAGCTCGTCTTCGACAGGGCAAAGATGTGCAAGTACCTCGATGCCGACACGCTCAAGGCACTTCTTGAGTGCATCGACAAGGGAGTGGCGCTTGACCGCAAGACGGCGGACGGGGTTGCCAAAGGCATGAAAGAATGGGCGATGGAGCACAATGTGACCCATATCACCCACTGGTTCCAGCCTCTCACAGAAGGCACAGCCGAGAAGCACGATTCGCTCATCGACTATGACGGCAAGGGCGGTGTCATCGAGACCTTCGACGGCAAATCGCTGGCACAGCAGGAACCTGACGCCTCATCATTCCCGAGCGGCGGCATCCGCGCCACTTTCGAAGCCCGCGGCTACACGGCCTGGGATCCGACTTCTCCGGTATTCATCCAGGGCGACACCCTCTGCATCCCTACAGTTTTCATTTCCTACACAGGGGAGGCTCTGGATTACAAAACCCCTCTCAAAAAGGCTCTCAAGGCAGTTTCCGATGCAGCAGTGCCGGTGTGCAGGCTCTTCGATCCTTCTGTCAACAAAGTCTATTCTTACCTCGGCTGGGAGCAGGAATACTTCCTCGTGGATGAGTCCCTCTATTCCGCCCGTCCGGATCTGATGATCACCGGCCGCACCCTGATGGGGCACAATTCATCAAAGAACCAGCAGCTCGACGACCACTATTTCGGAGCCATCCCGTCCCGTGTGGCGGCGTTCATGAGAGATCTTGAGATAGAGGGCCACAGGCTCGGCATTCCACTCAAGACAAGGCACAACGAGGTGGCGCCTAACCAGTTCGAGTTGGCGCCGATCTTCGGGGAGACCAACCTCTCCAACGACCAGAACCAGATAATCATGAACTTGATGAACAAGCTTGCCCGCAAGCACGGTTTCGTGGTGCTCTTCCACGAGAAGCCGTTTGACGGGGTCAACGGTTCAGGCAAGCACAACAACTGGTCACTCGGCACCGACACCGGCACCCTCCTCTTCGCCCCTGGCAAGGATGCCACCGGCAATCTCCAGTTCATCACCTTCTTCGTCAACACCCTTGCAGCTGTCCAGAAGCACAACGCCCTGCTCAAGGCATCCATAGCCACCGCAACCAACGCACATCGTCTCGGGGCAAACGAGGCACCTCCTGCAATCGTCTCAGCCTTCCTCGGCAAGACCATGACAGATGTGCTCCACAAACTCCTTACAGTGCCGTCCGACACTCCTATCGAGATCGCCGGCAAGAAGGGCAAGAGCGTGGGACTCGTGGAAATCCCGGAGATCTTCCTGGACAACACCGACCGCAACCGCACTTCACCGTTTGCATTTACCGGCAACCGCTTCGAGTTCAGGGCTGTAGGTTCATCTGCCAACTGCGCCGGCGCCATGACGACTCTCAATGCCGCCGTGGCCGAGCAGCTCACCGCATTCAAGGCCGACGTGGACAAGGAGATAGCCAAGGGCAAGAGCGTCAATGTGGCCGTCATGGACACCCTCAAGCCGATCATCGCCTCCGTGCTTGATGTCGTATGCTTCGACGGCAACGGCTACAGCGAGGAGTGGAAGGCTGAAGCCGCGAAGCGCGGACTTGACGTGGAGACAAGCGTCCCTGAGATGATCAAGGTCTTCACACGCCCGGATTCAGTCAAGATGTTCACATCCACCGGGGTATACAGCGAGAAGGAGCTTGTCGCACGAAACGAGGTGAAGTGGGAGACCTACTCCAAGAAGGTCCAGATCGAGTCCCGCGTGCTCGTCCGCATGGCCATCAACCACATCATCCCGGCGGTGCTGGACTACAAGTCACGCCTGCTCAAGGAAGTTGCCCTGTGCAAGGAGGTATTCGGAGGTACGGACAACTGCGCAGCCGAGCTTGAGCTCATCACCAAGATTTCAGGCTATGTGGAGGACATCCGCCTCAAGGCCGCAGCGATGAAGGAGGCGCGCAAAGCAGCCAACGCCATCACCGACGAGTACGAGAAGGCCGTGGCATACCACAAGATCGCCGATGCGCTCTATGATCTGCGCAAGCCTATCGACAAGCTCGAAGAGATCGTAGACAACCGCACCTGGCCTCTTCCTAAGTACCGTGAGATGCTGTTCATCAGCTAGTTTTTTCCTATAAATCCCCTGAAATACCATAAGCGCGGCGGCCTTGCAAGAGGCCGCCGGAGGGGATTTTGTTTTATTCCACAGAAATTTACAGTGTATTCCTTATGAAAAAAATCGAAGCAATTGTCAGGAAAACCCACTTTGAGGAGGTCAAGGCCGCACTTTTTGCCGCCGACATCAACTGGTTTTCCTATTCTGAAGTAAAGGCCATCGGCCAGGACAGGGAGGACCGCATCTACCGCGGCGTGATGTACAGCACGGACATCATCTCCCGTATCGAAATCACGATAGTGTGCCGCGACCAGTTCGTGCAGCCCGCAATAGACGCCATCATGAAGGCGGCGCGTACCGGTGAGGTGGGGGACGGGCGCATATTCGTCAGCCCGGTTGACGACACCTGGTCCATCAGGACAGGGGAGCACGGGGACACGGTGCTCGCAGACAGAAAATAGTTTCATTTCCAAAATCCAAAAATCATGACTACGATCAGCGGCCTGGACACCGTATGGGTGCTCCTGGCATCCATGCTTGTTTTCTTTATGCAACCTGGCTTCTCTCTGGTGGAGGCCGGATTCACCCGTTCCAAGAACACGGCCAACATCTTGATGAAGAATTTCATAGACTTCATGATAGGCACATTCTTCTTCTGGATGCTGGGCTTCTCCCTTATGCATGCCTCCGGCAACGGATTCATCGGCACACCGCATCTTTTCAGTTTCTCTTTCTATCCTGACACCAACATCCCGAAAGAGTGCTTTCTGGCGTTCCAGACGATGTTCTGCGCCACGGCGGCCACGATAGTCTCCGGCGCTATGGCCGAGAGGACCAAGTTTTCCGCCTATATCATCATCTCCATAATCATATCCCTGCTCATCTATCCGGTTGAGGGCCACTGGGTATGGGGAGGCGGCTGGCTCAGCAAGCTCGGCTTCCACGACTTTGCCGGGTCAACGGTGGTGCACTCCTGCGGCGGCGTGATAGCCCTTGCCGGGGCCATGGTGCTCGGCCCGCGTATCGGTAAGTATACCAAGGACGGCAAGTCTGTGGCGATCCCTGGACACAACCTGACCATCGGTACGCTCGGGGTGTTCATCCTCTGGTTCGGCTGGTTCGGCTTCAATCCTGGTTCTCAGCTGAGCGCTGAGGGTGCGGCTAACGCCACCGCCATCTCACATGTGTTCTGCACCACCAACATGGCTGCCGTAATGGGCGGGGTCAGCACAATGGCGTTGACTTGGATTCTCTATGGCAAACCGTCCCTCTCCCTTATGTGCAACGGTATCCTGGCCGGACTTGTGGGAATCACTGCCGGCTGTGATCTGGTTTCGCTCGGCGGTTCAGCCGTGATCGGTGCACTCAGTGGAGTGGTGATGACCCTGTCCGTGTCGTTCATTGACAAGACCCTGCATATTGACGACCCTGTCGGAGCCGTTTCGGTACATGGGGCCTGCGGAATCCTGGGTACGCTCTGCACCGGACTGTTCGCCGTGGACGGCGGTCTCTTCTATGGCGGAGGCTGGCATTTCCTCGGGGTTCAGGCCCTCGGTTCGCTCTGTGTCTGCACCTGGTCATTCGTCATCGGCTTTGTGGCCATGAAGATTCTTGACAAGATTATGGGTATCCGTGTCGCGCCTCGTATCGAAGAGGAGGGACTGGACATCTACGAGCACGGAGAGACAGCCTACAACAGTTAGAAGTGCCTGAATCCCAAGTAGTCGCGGTCTGATCCGACCCACTCCAGACTATCTCCGGAAGTGATCCGTCCGATGATGTGGTGCTCCACATCCAGCCCGGATTCCGCTTCCGGAGTTATTGTGAATAGGAGTTCGTAGTCCTCGCCGCCGCAGGTGGCCAGCTCCACCGGATCCCATCCCTCGCGGGCGCAGACCCTTTTGAGTTCTACGGATAATGGCAGAGACTTGACATCTATCTCTGCACCTTTTCCGGAGGCCTTGAGGATGTGGCGAAGATCCGAGCCTATCCCGTCGGAGATGTCCATCATGGCGTGCACGCCCGGGGTGGCGGCAAGCTTGAGCCCCTCTTCCACACGCGGCATGGGCAGGTAGTGTTTTTCTATAAGCTGTGCGGCATCCGTGTCGCGCGGCTTATTATCAAGTATGATCCTGAGACCCGCCGCTGAGTCACCCAGATTTCCGGTGACGCAGACAAGATCCCCCTCGCGCGCCATGTCACGGCAGCGCTCCGCGCCCCTGCGGCACTGCCCGAGGACGGTGACGCAGATGCTGAGACCATCCGGGCTGGAAGTTGTGTCACCCCCGAGCAGCGGACAGCTGAACTTCAGGGAGATGTCGCGGTAGCCCCGGATGAATTCTTTCATCCAGGCGTTGTCCAGTTTGGCCGTCAGAGCCAGGGCGAGGAATGTCGCCGTCGGCCTTCCTCCCATGGCGGCTATGTCGCTGATGTTGACGGCAGCCGACTTCCAGCCGAGCTGATATGGACTGATGTCGTCCAACAGAAAATGATCACCCTCGACCAGCATGTCTGTGCTGACCAGGGTGACCATCCCGTCGTGTTGAGAAAGCACGGCGCAGTCATCGCCGATGCCCTTTATGGCTTCGCTGCTTTTGTCTTCATAAGGCCGGTCCAAGTCCGGCATCCCGTCCTTGAATGCGTCACTGATTTCAGCGATCAGCCCGAATTCTCCTATGTTTTTGAGTGACATATTGTCTGTTTTTTTCTTTAATTGAGACCTTTCATCACGTCGAGAAGCGAGTCGTAGTCTTTCACGTTATGGTAGCGTACATTCGCTCCGTCAAGATTGTTGAACAGGGTCTTGGCGCAATCTATCTTTGCCTTTTCGATCGGCCTGAGTTCCATAGTACTCATATCTCCTTTTGTTTCAGCGATGAAGAAGATGTGCTTCACCGTTCCCCTGTTGAATGCTATAGCCCAGTCCGGCGAGTAATTGCCGACAGGGGTCGGAATCTGGAAACCGCGCGGCAGTTTGGCATAGACGCAAACCTCTGTGGCATGATCGAGTGATCTTGCGAACTTCTTCTCATTGTTGTCATCAGCGGCACCATCGGTAAAAACATAGTCTTGAATGCTCTTTGTCGCCAGATATGCCTTGCGTATATCTTGATTGCGTTTCTCTTTTGTAAATATGCTGCTGTCGTATGTCTCATCGAGCTTGTTATACTTGATATGCTCTACGATGATGGTTGCCTTTTCGTCTTTTACCAGTCGGCTGACTTTGGCAATGAACTCTTCCGGATTGCTTCGGAACATTGACAGCCTCTCGGGACTGATGCCTCGAAGAATCGCCGCCGCAGTCTTTCTTGTCAGTGTGCTCCTCTTTGCGATTTCCCCGACAAGATCGTAAGGAACGGTCGATGTGCTGACAGTCGTTATGCTTTTTGTCGTGGTCTGCTCTCCGTCGAAACTGTCCACGCCCTTCTGATCTCCAATGGTCATCACATACCTTGGCGCGGAGACGAAAAGATTGGCGTTGATTGAGCGTATAGCGTGTTCGATCAATTCCTTGCTGTCGTAGTGAACGGTATATGCGTACTTGTGGTTGATCAGTTTCCAGAGTTCCTGGAACTCTTTCCTGCTGAAGTTTACATTGAGAGCATTGTCTGGGGTCTTCGTGCTGTAGCCGTTTTCGACCATATCTGTAAGTTCATAGTTTTCATCGTAGAGTGAATGAATCAGTTTGTGCACTTCTTTTTCCACAGGCTGAAGTCCAGGGAACATTGGCATAATGGTTCCGTTTTTCTGATCATCTTTGTATTTCTGGGTGATGTTGTTGCTCTCATCTATGTACCCGCAGCCAAGCAGGTAACCGACAATCATCAGAGCATCCTGTCCGTTAAGGGTCTGTCTGGCACCATCGGCCCTGGTGACAACTTTCCCTTCAAAGAAATTGATATCAGCTTTGGTCGGCCTTTCACGGAGCGATTCCCTTGTCTCTTTCTGAAGTCCGTCCACAAAATCTGAATAACTCTCATTGGCGATGACAGTCAGCTTGTTGACTTCTTGAACATCTTCGCCGAGTTCCTGCTGATCCATCCTGTTTCCTTGCTGGTCAACGCAAAGACGAAGTCCACGTCCAACTTCTTGACGCTTTGCGATCGCTGAACTTGCGTGACGAAGGGTACAAATCTGAAACACATTCGGATTGTCCCATCCTTCGCGTAGAGCGGAATGTGAGAAAATGAAGCGGCAAGGCTCATCAAAACCCAACAGCCGCTCCTTGTTCTTAAGGATCAGATCATAAGCCGAAATATCGTCGGACATATCGCTGCCTCTCCTTGGCTTGCTGTCAATGCTGCGTCCGGTCTTCTTGTCAATGGAGAAGTAACCTCTGTGCACCTGTGACACCTCAAATCTTCTCAGATATCGTTGATAAGCATCATCAAACAGCGATAGGTTATCATTCAGGTACTTGTTGTATTCTTCCTCGAAAATCCTCCAGAATTTTCCCTTTACCTCCTCGCCGGCCTCATTGTAACTTTTGTAATTTGCGACTTCGTCAAGGAAGAAAAGAGACAAGGTCTTGATCCCTTTGCTGAAGAGTTCTTGTTCTTTTTCGAAATGTGAGGCTATCGTCTCTCGGATCTGGACTCTTTGCATAGTCTCCTGACTGCTGTCGCCATAGACTTCGCCTTTGTGAAGAGTAATGCCATTGGTGAAAGTGACAGAGTCTTTGTATGCGTTTATGTCAGAAATGTTGAACCCTTCGTATTCACGAAGCCCTGACACTGTGTAAAGACTGTCGTTAAGACTGAACTTTCTGGATTCTTTCCTGATGCTGGTCGTACCTTTCATTTCCAGTTCAATCTTGGCGACCGGCGGCTTGTTCTTCGACAGGATAATGCTGTCAAGGTACAGGTAGGAACTAGTCCCTCTCAGATTCTTCACTTCAAAGCCTTTCACCTGAATTTTCTTGACAAGTTTCTGTTTGTAGGCATCGAGGGCGTCGAGGGCGTAGATGCAGTTATGACTGGTCTTATGGGTGGCGGAGTAATACAAAACAAACAGCGGCCTGAATCTCCTCAGTGCCGCCTGTGTGGCCGCGCCTTCCATTTTTTGTGGTTCATCCATAATGATGATCGGCCTGTTTGCCGCTATCACATCAATTGGTTTCCTGCTGCCGAAATCATCTCTTTCCGAATATATGATGCGGCTCTCCTTACTATTGGCACCTTCTTTCAGTGACGATGTGAAAGCCTGAGTGTTGATTATCATCACATTGATGCCGGCATCGCCAGAGAAGGAGTCGAGCTGCTGAAGGTTGGCGCTGTTGTAGATGAAATATCTTGCTTTTTTACCGTAGTGTTCCATAAAGTGATCCTCAAGCATTCCGAAACTTTTGGCCACACCCTCTCTGATGGCGATGCTCGGCACCACGACAATGAACTTGCTCCAGCCGTAACGCTTGTTCAGCTCAAACATCGTCTTGATGTAAACGTAAGTCTTGCCTGTTCCGGTCTCCATCTCAATGTCAAGGCCGACTCTTCCGAGATCGTGCGAAAGAGTCTTTGACAGAGGAATGTTATTGGATTCCTGAATATCGCGGATGCTCGCGAGAATATCATGGTCTGTGAGCTCTATGTCTGCGTTTCGAAACCCCGCGTAGTCTTCCTCGTAAGTGATCTGCCCGGCGGCATTCTTTCCCAAATCCCTGTGGTACAGAAACCCATCCTGAGACGGCTGTCCCGCAAAAACCGCCACCGTACTCTCCACCGCATCAGTCTGGTACTGCTGTATCTTGAAGTTGAATTTCATTTGCCGAATACTAACGGTGTTTAATACTTTCTTCTAATTCACTAAGTTCCAACATATCTTGTCTGTCTGCTTCTGCGGCATCAAATGCTTTACGTCTTTTATCGAATTTATCATAAATCCGCAAAACTTGTTTTTCCATCTGTTGATTGGAAATGCTTCCTTTTCCAGATAAAACATCTTGTCCCTGAAACGATAGTATGGAGTCAACATTTTTTCTCCAGAAATCAATTGTAAGATCTTTTCGTTCCTTGACACGTAATTCGGCAGATTCCAGAAAGATTGTAACTAACCTGTTCAATTTATCAAGCTCTTCATTAGATAGGTAGTTCTTTGCAATGATAACATCTTGTTTGCGGACAATACACCCTTTCCATGAAGTCAGTCCCATATTCTGCTTTTGAGCATCTGCCCTTTCCATCACAATTTCTGCCGCTGTGTGGTGTGTTACGGCATACAGTAACTTGTTTTGTGTTTCTGCAAAGAACATCTGCGTTGACTTGTCTTCAGCGACATAGTCACTGCTTAATTTGAAAAGGTCTCTCAATTTTTGGTAAAATCTCTTCTCGGATGCGCGTATGTCACGAATTTTCGCTAGCAATTCATCGAAATAGTCAGGTCTTCCATCCGGATTCTTAAGTCGTTCGGTGTCAATGACAAAACCTTTTACCATATATTCGGATAGATTTCTGGTCGCCCATTGTCTGAACTGCGTACCGCGTATCCCTTTTATGCGGTATCCGATGGCTAGCACCATATCCAGAGAATAGTGTTCTACCGGATAAGACTTTCCGTCGGCTGCAGTTGTCAAAATTTCTTTGACAACTGCTTTTTTTTGTAATTCATTCTCCTTTAATACATTGGCTATATGATAGCTGACGGCTTGCTTAGAGGTGGCAAAAAGTTTTGCGATCTGCATCTGACTTAGCCAAACCATTCCGTCCGTACTGATCAAGACAACGGAAGAAAGACCATCATCAGTATTATATATTATGATGTCTGCCTGTTGATCCACATTCTGGCCATTATCCTTAATCTCTTTCATTCTTGTCGATTATAAGCAGTTGTTAAGTTTTTCTTAATAACTTATATGATTCTGCGGAGCGTGTCCTTGCTGTAGGCATTGAATATCTGCTCGAAATTGTCGGCGACCTGATCGGAGGAGAGGGAACTATCGCGCATTATAAAGTAGTATGGCTTGCGTTTGGCGACTTCGGTGATCACGGTCTCGTTCACGTCATCATCGAAGCAGGCGATCAGGTAATCATTGTTCACACTGAACACTTCCTTGCCGGCGATTGTCTTTCTTTCGATTTTCGCCGAGAGCGGAAGGTTGCACTCAAGCATCACCTGGAATAGGAGATCTTCCGGTGTGCGGTCAGGCTTCACGTTGTCATCGAACAGAGTGGCGGCGGAGGATTCTTCCGGAGTGTAATAGACATCCTGCATATTTGAAGTGTCAAGCTTCAGGACACGGAAACCCACGTCGAGTCTTGGACGTTTTGTCTCATTGTCGAACAACCCGCTTTCAGTTTCTTTCGCAGTCTGCTCTTCCAGAATTTTCTTGCCGGCTCGGCGAATGCGTTCCTTGCCGATTTCGCAGATTGTGCTGTAGCCAGATTTGCATGCTTCGCTTTTCTCGTCTGTCAATTCCGGCAACTGTACCATAATATACTTGCGGTTTCCTCCATCTTCCGCATTAAGTTGCATCACAGCGTGGGCGGTAGTGGCGGAACCGGAGAAGAAATCGAGGATTATGGAGTCTTTTTTTGTCCCTATCTGTACAATCTTTGATAATAACCGTAATGGTTTTGGATAATCAAAGAAAGTATGCCCCTCAAAGATTTTCTTTACCTCTTGAGTTGCCTCTTGGGTGTGTCCAACTTCTGTGTTTGGCCACCAAGTCCAAATGTTTTTACCCTCCTTTTCAAATAAAAAAGTTTTTCGGCGTGGAACACCCTTCCCGTCTTTTCCAAACCAAAAACGGCCGTCCTCGCATTGTTTCAAAAACTCGCTTTCAACATTTTTCCAACATTTCCCTTCTGGTGGCAGGTATTTTGCTCCTCCTGGAGTTATAATCTCATACATTTGATTTGGCCTGAATCCTTGGGCTGTAAAGTCACTTGATGCCCATGGACCTCTCGGGTCGTTGTCTGGATTAGAATAATTGGCAGCGTCTTTTTGGCTTAATTGAACTTTATTTATGGCTGAATCTAAAAGATTGATGTCTTTTGAATATAGCAATATGTAATCGTGCGCAGTACTTACTAATTTGCGCATATCAGGAGATGTCCTTCGTTGCCAAATAATACTTGCAATATGATTCCTTTCCCCGAACACCTCATCGCAAACCTTCCTGAGATTCTCCACCTCATTGTCATCAATCGAAATGAATATGACTCCGTCCTCGGTCAGCAAATCTTTAGCGACCGTCAACCTCGGGTAGATCATATTCAGCCAATCCGTGTGGAACCGACCGTTGCTTTCGGAATTGACCTCGTAGTTCTGCAAGACCATATTCCCGTCCTCATCGAACATCCCGCTCTTGTCCTTGAACTCACCAGCGGTCTGGCTGAAATCATCCTCATAGACAAAGTCATTGCCCGTGTTGTACGGAGGATCGATGTAGATCATCTTCACCTTTCCGAGGTAGTCCTCCCGAAGAAGTTTAAGCACCTCAAGATTGTCGCCCTCGATGTAGAGATTCCCAGTGTTGTCAAAGTCCACGCTGCTCTCCATGTCCGGACGAAGAGTCATATTGGTCGGAGTGTTGGCGATCCGAATAGCCTCGCGTTTCCCCGGCCAAGTGAACTGATACCTTTCTTGAGCCCCATCGACAATGCTCTTTGATAGTTCCTGCTTAAGTTTTTCGAAGTCAATCCCTTTACCGATAATGTCCTTCCCGTCCTTGCCCTTCCCCACAATCCTCTCCGTTAGGCAATTCGGAAACAACTTGCCGATCCTCTCAATATTGATATCCGCCATATCTTGAGTATGCATATTCAACTTTTCCATTCCCCAATAATTTGTAGTCGGCCCTCAGCCTAAGTACCGCAGGCGAGGTGCATTGTTCAAAAGTACGAAAAAACTCCGATGAACCGAAATTATTCGCAATACTCCACGCCCGGAACAGACTACCGTGTCAGGTCATACTGATGCTCTTGTATATGACAAACGGGGCCGAAGTGGTCGGGAGACATTCTTTATCGACCCGTGACCACATTGACCCCGTTGTCTTTGGCGTGGTTGCCGTTACCCTATCAGGTTGCCGGTCTTGTCAAGCGGAAGTTCGAACCAGTCGGAGAGCACCTGGTATTCATATGGTACGTACCTATAGCATTGCACGAAGGCTTTGTTGCCGGCCTTTGAATAGAAGATGTCCACGCGCAAGCCCTCTTCGCTGCCGCTTTCAGTCCAGTCGATGCTCGACGGATCAGTCTTAAGGGCTCCGAGTATCTCTTCTTGGCGTTTAGTGGGATAGTATTTGATTTTCAGCTTGTAGCAGATGCCGCTGTCCTTGTCTTTGCGGCATGACTTGAGCATGCAGAAGAGGACTATGCCAAGGATGATAGCGCAGCATCCGAGGATGTTTACCCCTACCGGGGTCTTGCAGATTACGCAGGCGAGGCCTGCAATTATCAGGATTACAGATATGGCGATGTCTTGCGCACTGCGGGTGCGGGAAAATTCTTTGTTCATGATTGCGATTGTCTTAGAGATTGTTTTATGGATGATATCTTCCGTAGCATACGCCCGGAAAGCGAGGCCGTCCAGTGCGGGACAGCTGTTGCTGCCATCTGCAGGGACAATCAGAGCCTGAATTTTCTCAACAAAATGAAATGTGAGGTGGGGGAGAGTGTGCCGGAGACGAATCGGCTGCGCTCTGGGATGAATCCCTGGAGGGCGGCTATGTTGACTACATTTCCGGACTTGATGAAGATCTTGATGTTTCCGGTGCTGCGGCGCGATCCGCTGCTGCGCAGGCGTGCGGACGGGCTGAAATGCTCGGCCGGAGCGTATTCGCAGGGGGAGCCGTAGAGACAGAAGTCATGGTTTTTGACTTCCTGCGGTATCGACTTGTTGTCCTGCCTGATTTCACCGCCCGGCTGCGAGACTGCATTGCTGCATGATGCCTGTATCGCGAGCACGCGACACGAGAGCATCAAGATGCATACAACGAGTATTTTGAGCCACCGGTTCATCCCGGCAAATATACGAAAAGTTCCGTTTCGTGATACGGTCATGTAAGGTTACAGGTATTTCCCTGTCACACTTTCCGGAGTGCGGCTGATTTCATAAGGGCAGCCGTGAGCGACAATGCGTCCGCCCTCGGTGCCGCCTCCCGGTCCCATGTCGATGATGTAGTCGGCACTGCGTATCACGTCAAGGTCATGTTCGATCACTATGACTGTGGCCCCGTGGTCCATCAGGCTTCGGAAAACGTCCATAAGTGTCCGGACATCGGAAGGATGCAGGCCGATGGTCGGCTCATCGAACACGAAGACTGAGTCTTGCTGTCCGCGCCCCATCTCGCTGGCGAGCTTGAGCCTCTGAGCTTCGCCGCCGGAAAGGCTCGGAGTCTGCTCTCCAAGGGTGAGGTATCCGAGTCCGAGGTCGCGGAGAACCTTCAGTCTCTGACTTACCAGACGAAGGTCTCCGCAGGCATTGAGGGCCGAATTGACATCCATGTCCATCAGTTCCGGAAGGGAGTGGAACTCGCCAGCGGAGTTCTCGCGCCTGATGCTGTACGCCGCTCGGCAATATCTGGAGCCGTGGCAGTCGGGGCAGGTTATGTCCACGTCCGGAAGGAACTGGACATCAAGGCTTATCGACCCCGTGCCGTCACATGTCGGGCAGCGCAGGCGTCCCGTGTTGTATGAGAAGTCCCCGTCCTTGAGGCCGCGGGCCTTGGCATCCGGGGTGGCGGCGAAGACTTTGCGGAGTTCGTCATGGATGTTGGCATAGGTGGCGACGGTGGAGCGCACGTTGATCCCGATGGGGGAGGCGTCGATTAGTTTGACCAGCCTGATGCCTTCGGCCTCGACGCTCTTGACGTGAGAGGGGAGCTTGCCGCCGGAGATGTTGGCCTGCAGGGCGGGGATGAGGCTTTCCAGCACCATGGTCGTCTTGCCGGAACCTGAGACTCCCGTGACCACAGTCAGGCGTCCCTTTGGGATTCTGACCTCCAGCGGCTGCACGGTGTGGACGGGGCCCGTGGACATGGAGATTGTCCCGTATTTGAACGTCTCACTTTCATCTCTGCGTTGTAGCGGGATTTCTTCTCTTCCGGCAAGGTAAGGGCCGATCTTGGAGTCGGGGTCGTTTTCTATACCTGATATGCTACCTTGGGCGATGACTTCTCCGCCCTGCGAACCGGCACCGGGCCCCATCTCGATCATCCAGTCGGCGCGGGACAGGACCTGCGTGTCGTGGTCCACAAGGATCACGGAGTTGCCGTCTTCGACCAGGTCGTCCATGACACCGCACAGGCCTTCAAGGTTGGCCGGATGCAGGCCTATGGACGGTTCGTCAAGCACATAGAGCACCCCGCTGGTGCGGTTGCGCACAGCCCTGGAGAGCTGCATGCGTTGCCTTTCTCCTGTGGAGAGGGTGGAGGCGGAGCGGTCGAGGGTAAGGTAGCCCACGCCCAGGTCAAGCAGCCTTCTGGAGCACTCGATGAAGGATGCGCAGATGTTCTCTCCCATGGGGCGCATCTCTTCCGGGAGGGAGGTCGGGACGTTCCTGACCCATTCCACGGCTTGGGTCAGGGTCAGCGTGCAGATGTCGGCAAGGTTTTTTCCCATGATGAGCGGGGCGCGCGCGGCATCGGAGAGTCTCGTACCGTGGCAGTCGGGGCAGATGCCGGTCTTGAGGAAACGTTCCACGCGCTTCATGCCCTTCTCGTCCTTGACTTTCGCGAGGGCGTTCTCTACCGTATAAGTGGCATTATAGTAAGTGAAGTCCAGCTCGGCGGCATCGTTGGAGCCCTTGGCCTTGTAGAGGATGTGCTTTTTGATTGCCGGGCCGTGCAGGACGATGTCCTTTTCCTTGTCCGTAAGGTCTTTGTACGGGACGTCGGTGCGCACTCCCATGGCGCGGCAGACATCTTTCATCAGCGACCACATCAGGGTGTTCCATGGGGCTACGGCGCCCTGGTCGATGGTGAGGTTCTCGTCCGGGATGAGGGTCGATTCATCCACAGTCCGCACTGTCCCGGTGCCATCGCACTTGCGGCATGCCCCCTGCCCGTTGAAGGAGAGTTCCTCGGCGGACGGGGCATAGAAGTGCGCTCCACACTCCGGGCAGACCAGTTCCTTTCCGGCAGCTACGAGCAGGGTGGGAGGGAGATAGTGCCCCTTGGGGCAGCGGTGGCTCGCGAGACGGGAGAACATCAGCCTGAGGCTGTTGAGAAGCTCGGTGCCGGTGCCGAAAGTGCTCCTGATTCCCGGGATGCCCGGTCTCTGGTGCAGGGCCAGAGCGGCTGGCACGTACAGGACCTCGTCCACATCAGCCTTGGGGGCCTGTGTCATGCGGCGTCTTGTATAGGTGGAGAGTGATTCCAGATAGCGGCGCGACCCTTCAGCATACAGCACCCCGAGAGCAAGGGAAGACTTGCCGGAACCGGACACTCCGGCTATCCCGACTATCTCCCCGAGAGGGACATCGACGTCAATATTCTTGAGGTTGTGGACCCGCGCTCCGCGGACCAGTATCTTGTCAGGTTTCTTGTCCATAATCAGCGCGAAGATAGAAAATATTCACAGAAGGTGTCCGAGGAAGCGGGCCTTGTCGGGGTCGGTCATGCCGCGGCGGGCGGCATAGTCGTCGACCGTCTTCTGGCTGACTCTCCGGATCTCCGGATATGACGCTTCCGGGTGGATGAATATGAGGCCGCAGATGCTGGCGTCCGGAACCATGGCGCAGCTGTCCAGAAGTGTGATGCCGAGCTCTTCCGAACCGGGAAGGAGCCTGAGGATGTCCCTTTTCAGAGTATGGTCGGGACAGCTTGAGTAGCCCGGTGCCGGACGGATGATCTTCGCCTTCTCGAACCCCTCCGGCAATTCTTGTCTGATATGTGCACTGAGCCATTCCGATGCGGCCTCCGCCAAAGTCAAGCGTACAGAGCGTGTCAGCATGGGCCCGTATTCCGTGTTGCATGAGGGGCAGCCGCAGTTGTCTGGATGGCCCTGAGAATGAACGCTCAGCGCGAACATCCCCATCGGTGAGTCGAAGCCATATTTTTCGGGCGGGACGAAATCGGCGAGCGACCGTCCCCCTTCTTGACGGAACATCGGAAGCCTGAAGTCCCGGGAGACGATGTCGTCTCCCTCGCTATGGCAAGCGTCAAATCTTACACAAATCTTTATCCGGCAAGCGTTTTCCGCCTTGAGACGTTTGATTTCTTTCAGCGCATCGGCGCGCAGCCGCTCGAACTCTTCCCGGGCCTCCGCACTCTTTATTCCCCAGATTGCCGCGAAAAGGTTCCAGTCAAGGAACGGTTCGACTTCGTCTATGCTCAGCCGTCTGGCCTTGATGTCACCGAAAGGCTGTCCGTCTATGAAACTTGATGCCGGGAACGGCTCCGTTGCATCAGCTTGACCTTTATGCCGCGAACTCTGGAGATACAGTTCGCGAAGCTGCTCCTGCTTCTGATGTTCGGATTTTTCGCTTGTCTCCCTGTCTGTCACAAGCTGGTTGGCCAGGACAGCGCTTGCGGAGGCATCGCTGGCGTAAAAGACATGGGAGTAGAGCGGAGCAAGTTTCACTGCCGTGTGCAGCGCAGAGGCGGCGGCCCCACCGACGAGCAGGGGAGTGTCCATCCCTCGGGAGTTCATCTCCCTGCAGAGCTCTTCCATCTGGTGGAGCGACGGGGTGATAAGCCCGCTGACCCCTATAAGGTCAGCCGAGGTCTCCAGTGCCTTCTGCAGAATCTCCTCTTTCGGCACCATGACCCCGAGGTCGATGACCTCGAAACCGTTGCAGTTCAACACTATCCCGGTTATGTTCTTCCCGATGTCATGCACGTCTCCCTTGACTGTGGCGAACACGATCTTCGGTTTCTTCACTTCCGGTCCTTCAACCTCTTCTTCGATGTAAGGTTGGAGCAGCGCGACGGCGTTCTTCATGGTCTTGGCGGACTTGACGACCTGCGGCAGGAACATCTTCCCCTCGCCGAACAGTTCCCCGACCTTGGCCATTCCGCTCATCAGCGGACCGTCTATGATCTGCACAGGCTTATCGTATTTTCCAAGGCACTCCTCGATGTCCCTTTCCAATCCAGAGGAATCACCTTTCACAAGCGCACGCATGAGCCTTTCCTCCGGAGTGGAGGCGCTGTCCACGTGGAAACCGGTTTCTGCGGGGATGCCATTGGCGGCAGCGGCAGCCTTGGACTCCAGTATCTTGGAAGCCAGGTCGATCAACCTCTCTGTGGCTCCGGGATCGGAGTCCAGAATCACATCCTCCACGCAGCGGAGCAGCCCCGGCTCAATCTCGTCATAGACCTTGAGCATCCCGGGATTGACAATTCCCATGTCAAGCCCGGCAGCGATGGCATGGTACAGGAAAACCGAGTGCATGGCCTCCCGCACCTCATTGTTTCCCCTGAACGAGAACGAAAGGTTGGAGATGCCTCCCGAGGTGCGGCAGCCGGGCAGGTTGGCCTTTATCCATCTCACCGCCTCAATAAAATCCACCCCGTAGCGCGCGTGCTCCGGGATGCCCGTGCCCACAGGGAGAACGTTAACATCGAAAATGATGTCCGATGGACTGAACCCGACCTTGCCGGTCAACAGAGAATAGGCCCTGCTGCAAATCTCCACTTTCCTGTCATAGCTGGTGGCCTGTCCCTGCTCATCGAATGCGATCACGATCACCGCCGCACCCAAGGCCTTGATTTCACGGGCTTTTTGCAGAAACGCATCCTCTCCTTCTTTGAGTGAAATCGAGTTGACGATACTCTTGCCCTGAGTGTTTTTGAGCCCCGTGACCAGAGTATCCCAGTGCGAAGAGTCGATCATTATGGCGGCCTTGGCGACTGCCGGGTCGTTGGCGACGTAGCGGAGGAATTTTTCCATCTCCAGACGCGAATCAAGCATCGCGTCATCCATGTTGATGTCTATTATGTCCGCCCCGTTCTCGATCTGCTGGGCCGCGATCTGCAGTCCCGTCTCGTAGTCGCCGGCGGCGATGAGCTTCGCGAACTTGCGCGAGCCGGCCACATTGGTCCTCTCTCCGACATTGGTGAAATTGCGATTCCTGTCCACGGTGACACTCTCCAGGCCGCTGACGTGCAGGGCGTTGTCGGGGGCGGGGATGTGCCTCGGAGAAATACCCCTTACTGCCTCCGCCATGGCCTTTATGTGCTCGGGAGTGGTGCCGCAGCAGCCTCCCGCTATGTTTACAGAGCCTGCCATGGCCATTTTGCGTACCGCTTCGGCCATTTGGGAGGGAGTCTCATCGTATTCGCCCATCTCGTTCGGCAGCCCGGCGTTGGGATAACAGCTGACGGCGCAGTCCGCCCATGTGGCCACATCGGCAATCAGGGGAACCATGTCCTCCGCGCCGAGCGAGCAGTTGAGTCCGAAAGAGAACGGGGAGCAGTGCTGTATGGAGCGGTAGAACGCCTCCATCGTCTGCCCAGTGAGCGTGCGCCCGCTCCTGTCGCTCATCGAGGCCGATACCATGACAGGGATACCGGAGGCCTCGGGGATGCGGCTGAGCGCGTACAGCGCGGCTTTGGTGTTGAGCGCATCGAAGCAGGTCTCAAACAGAAGCAGATCGGCTCCGCCCTTGATCAGTCCCCTCATCTGCACCTCGAAAGCCGCAGCCATCTCATCGAAAGAATAAGGCCTGAAAACAGGGTCTGACATGTCCTGTGCAAGCGAAAGCGATTTGCTTGTCGGGCCGACACTCCCTGCGACCCATACTTTTCGGGGCGCTTCATCGGCTGCCTTCCGCGCTATACGCGCCGCAGCTTCGGCCATCTGTCTGGCCTTGTCGGAGAGCCCGTATTCGGATTGGGAGATGCTGTTGGCGCTGAATGAGTTGGTGGTGATCATGTCCGCTCCGGCCTCGATATATGCCGAGTGGATACGGAGGATGGCCTCCGGGGCTGTGAGGTTGAATGACTCGCTGTTGCCCTGGAGACCGTTGCGCTGGAGCATGGTTCCCATGGCTCCGTCAAGTATGAGTATGCGTTTTGAAAGTTCTGCCTTTATATCTTGCATCTTGTGTTGTCTAAAAACATTCCCGGAGGATTCCGATGATGTTGGCTGACTTGCCCATGGTGTAGAAGTGTACTCCCGGGACTCCGTGGGCGAGAAGATCCTTGCACTGCGCCGTGGCCCATTCCTGGCCTATCCGGTATACGGCCTGCCTGTCGTCCTGATGTGCGGCGATTTCGCTCGTGAGTTCGTGCGGGATGTCGATGGAGAACGATTCCGGGAGCAGTTTCACCTGCCTCGGGGTGGAGATGGGCTTAAGTCCCGGGATTATAGGGACATTGATGCCGGCTTCCCGGCAGCGGCCCACGAAATCGTAGAACACCTTGTTGTCGAAGAACATCTGGGTGGTGATATAGTCTGCGCCGGCATCGACCTTGCGCTTGAGGTTGGCGATGTCGTCATCGAGGTTGGGCGCCTCGAAATGCTTCTCAGGGTAGCCCCCGACCCCGACCTTGAAAAATCCTTCGCAACTGTTGTCTTTCTCGAAGCGGCGGATGGCCTCCACCAGTTCGCTCGCGTGGGTGTAGCCGCCCGGGACAGGGGAGAAGCGCTTCTCTCCTGTGAGGCAGTCACCGCGCAGCGCCAACACGTTGCTGAGCCCCATGAACTTGAAGTCCTGCAGCTGGAACTCTATCTGCTCGGCGCTCAGTCCACCGCATATCAGGTGAGGGACGACGTCCACCTTTAACTCGGACTGGATGGCCCCACATACCGCCGTCTCGCTGACGCGGCGGCGAACCAGACGCTTCTTGTAGCTGCCGTCTGGCTGCTCTTCGTAGACCACCTCATCCCGGTGGCAGGTCACATTTATATGCTTTGGCTTGAACTCGATGAACGGCCTGATGTCATCGAGGAGTTCAGCCTTTGTCATCCCTGTCAGAGGCGGGACTATCTCAAGTGAGGGGTATTGCTTCATTTTCTATATCGCTGCGAAAGCCTGGTCGAGATCGGCGATGATGTCGTCGATATTCTCGATCCCTATGGAGAGCCTGACTGTTGTCGGTGTGATGTGCTGCTGCTCAAGTTCTTCGGGAGACATCTGCGAGTGGGTGGTCGTGGCCGGGTGGATCACGAGGCTCTTGACATCCGCCACGTTGGCCAGAAGGGAGAAGATCTTGAGGCTGTCGATGAACTTCCATGCATCCTGTCGGGTTCCCTTTATCTCGAAAGTGAAGATTGAGCCTCCGCCGTTCGGGAAGTATTTCTGGTACAGGGCATGGTCGGGATGTGTCGGGACGGCCGGATGATTGACCTTGGCCACCTTGGGATTGTGCTCAAGATATTCCACCACCTTGAGGGCGTTCTGCACGTGGCGTTCGATGCGGAGCGGCAGCGTCTCGGTACCTTGGAGCAGGAGCCATGCGCTGATCGGGCTGATGCAGGCTCCGGTGTCGCGGAGTATCACGGCCCTCACTCTTGTCACGAATGCTGCCGGCCCCGCCACGTCCGCGAACACAGCCCCGTGATAGCTCGGATCAGGCTTGGCGAGCGTCGGGTACCTGTCCGGAGTCTTTTTCCAGTCGAACTTGCCCCCGTCCACGATGACTCCGCCGAGGGTGGTGCCGTGGCCGCCGATGAACTTGGTCGCCGAGTGTACGACGATGTCGGCCCCGTGCTCTATGGGCCTTATCAGGATAGGGGCGAACGTGTTGTCAACTATGAACACGATCCCGTGCCTGTGGGCGACCTCGGCTATGCCGTCGAGGTCGGTGACGTCGGAGTTGGGGTTGCCGAAAGTCTCGGCATAAATCACTTTAGTGTTCGGCCTTATGGCATCTTCAAGGGCCTTGAGGTCGTTGACCTTGACTATGGTGTTGGAGATCCCCTGTGTCGTCAGGGTGTGGGTGATCAGGTTGAATGAGCCTCCGTACATGTTGTCGGCGGCGACGATGTGGTCGCCCTGCTGGAGGACGTTCTGGAGGGCGTAGGTGACAGCTGCGGCACCGGATGCCACTGCGAGCGCGGCGACTCCTCCTTCGAGTGCAGCTATCCTCTTCTCGAACACGTCCTGTGTGGTGTTGGTGAGCCTGCCGTAGATGTTACCGGGGTCTCTGAGTGCGAAGCGGTCGGCGGCGTGCTGGCTGTTATGGAATACGTATGATGTTGTCTGATAGATAGGTACGGCGCGGGCATCCGATACGGGGTCTGCCGTCTCTTGGCCTACATGGAGGGCCAGCGTGTCGAGGTGGAGTTTCTGTGTGCTCATTCTTTTTCTCGTTTTTGTAGTTGCAAAGTTCATTCTTTGGGATAAATTATCCAAGCGTTTTTCAGAATTTAGAAAAATTGTCTATATTTGCAGGTGTGGCAGGTAGATTGTTCTATGGCGCTCAACTCCTGCCGTATTTGGCCGGAAAAATATTCCGTATGATAGATGAAAAGGATGTCGAGATCCTGAGATTGCTTCAGGACAATGCCGATTTGACAAACAAGGAGATTGCCGCCAAGGTGCACCTGTCTCCAACTCCGGTATTCGAGAGGGTGAAAAGACTGAGAACCCAGGGATATATCAAGAAATTAGCGGCCGTGCTCGATGCTGACAAACTTGACTGCTCATTCATGGCCTTCTGCTATATCAAGCTCAAGCAGCACACTTTCGACAACGCCAAACGGCTCATGGACGCGGTGGCGCAGATAGACGAGGTCGCGGAGTGCTACAACATCTCCGGGGACTACGACTTCCTGATGAAGGTATATGTCTCGAGCATGAAAGACTATCAGCGCTTTGTCCTGAGGATCATGGGTGACCTTGACTGCATAGGAAGTCTCAACAGTTCTTTCGTGATGGGTGTGGTCAAAGACACGTTCGGCGTCCCTGTCCATCTGAGACAATAAGGCACATTGTCCACGGTGCGGCGATGACATGCCTGTGGATGAAGCCGCAGATCAGATAAATCTTTTCTGTTCTTCGGAGTATGTGTAACCGGCTGCTTTGAGTTTGGCTTCGAGAGCGGCCTTGTCCTCGTGATAGTAGTCACAGACGGCGTCAAGGCTGTCGAACATGTTGTCCCTCAGGAGGAAATTGATCGCCGAGACGAGCATCGGCATGTCATTCTGCGGAAGATGGTCCATCTTGCATCATTGTTTCAAGTTTGTCTATGGCGGACTGCAGGTCGGCTTTGAAGTTTGTGTGCTCCATGAGGAACCCCTCTTTCCCGCCGGACAGCGCGCGGTATAGGTCCTTGTTCATCTCCATCGCATACGAGGCCACGGCCGATTCTATCTCGTCCCGCTGAGTGGGGCTGGTTGAATATTCGTAGACCCTGTATTTCTGATGGAAGATGCAGTAGGCCGACTCGACCGCATCCCGGCTGATTCTGTTGTCCATTTGTTGCGCAAAAGTAACAAAAAGTTGCGGATGCCGCGGATGGCTATTTGATTTTTCTGTAGAAACTGCCGCTCTGGCCTTTTATGTGGTATTCCTTGGTAGTGTTCCATGTCTCATTTCCGGAGAATATACGGGTCTGGTCTGTAGTCCTGATATATTCGTTGCCATACCTGTCCACAAAGATATCCCCCTGCGAGGATGCGCTGACTCCTTGTGAGGATGCTCCCCCGACAATAGCACCTATTAGAGCAAGCACAGCCAGGACAGCAAGTGCGAGCCACCAGAAATGCTTTATGACGAAAATGCCGAGGCTGAATGTCGGGACGGCGAGCAGCAGGCCAGTAATTATGCAGCCTACCACCGATAACCAGCCTATCGGACCCCCGAGCAAGCCGTCGATGACCAGCAGATAAAACGATGCCAGAACCATCGAGGACAATATCCCAGTGTAGACCAGAGCCAAGGAATATTTGAGGATGCTCTCATCCAGCATCTCGCTGGAGCACAACTCCCTCAGCATCGGCATCATCTTGCTGACGGACAATGCCAGTCCGGCGGATGCGACCAGCAGGACAAAGAAGCGGGCCGCCTTGCGCCAGCCTTCTTTTTCGTGAAAAACGCTTCCCCAAAGCGTTAGGGCAGCGCAGATGAAAGGGATGATAAGGGTGATAGCCGTATTGATCATAATGTTTCGATAGTTTGTCAAATATAAGGATTTTTTTGTCCGTGTGAAAAAACTTGGCAAAGATCCTGAAATTCCAGCCGGCATCACCCTTGCTTATCCGGCAGATAATCCCTATCTTTCAAAGTCAAAATGCTGTACAATGAAAAAATTGTTTTTTGCTCTTGCGCTGACCGTCATTTCCGCCATTTCCGCACGCTCGCAAGTTGTCATCCTCAACGACAATCTGCTCTCCGCCCGAATGACTGAAGTCAAGGTAGCAGTCCTTGACTCCTTGACAAACGAGCCGGTGGCCTTTGCCTCAGTCTACGTGATTCCAGCCAAGGACACTACCATCACCAACTTCACCCTTACGGACGACAAGGGGGCCGCGAAACTGGAAGAAGTGCCGTTCGGCAGTTACACCTTCCACATCGAGATGATGGGCTACAAGCCGTACGTCAAGCAGCTGTATTTCAGGGACAGGACAATGGATCTCGGGCAGGTGCGCCTCCGGCAGGACGAGGCCTTCCTCAAGGCCGCCGTGGTCTCAGATGTCGGCAATCCCATCGTGGTCAAGAAAGACACCGTGGAGTTCAACGCAGCCTCCTACCAGGTCGGCACCAACGCCATGCTCAAGGATCTCATCCGCCGCATGCCGGGCATGGAGATAACCGAGAACGGCAAAGTGAAGTTCAACGGTGAGGAGATAGACAAGCTTACCGTTGGCGGACGCACTTTCTTCTTCAACGACCAGTCAACAGCACTCAACAACCTCCCGGCAGCCGTGGTAGACAAGATCCGTGTGATCGACCGCGCTTCCGAAGCATCGCGCGCCACGGGAGTGGAGGACGGCTCGCGGGAAAAGGTCCTGGATGTAGCCCTCAAAAAAGAATACGAGCAGGGCTGGTTCGGCAACGTCGGTCTCATAGGCGGCACGACGCTCGCCGCAGGGCAGGACGAGCCCTTGAGAGACAATCGCGGCATGCTCTTCAGCAGCAACGCCCTCGCTTCAGCCTATAACGAGAAAGACCAGATCACCGTGATCGGCAATGCCCAGAATGTCAATGATTCCAACGCCACCATCGTGTTCGTCAGTTCCGACGGGACCACCTCGTCGCCGAACCAGGGCCTGTCCACTTCAGCACAGCTGGGAGTCAATGCCAATACCTCACGCATCAAAGACGTGGAGACCACCGTGGCCGCGAACTACAAATATGCCGACATTGACTCCGGCAGCAGGCGGGAACGTACCACCTTCCAGCAGGACGGGGACATCGTGAGCCTCCAGGAAAACAGCGGCAAGCAGTACAACCAGTCCTTCACAGCCAATGCCGAGATGAAAAAGGAAAAGGGGGACGTCTGGTTCCACGTCAGCCCGCAGATAAAATACGGCAAGACCGATACATTCGGACAGACATCTTCCTCGACCGGCATCGGAGACCAGAGACTCAACAATTCCGAAGGCAGCACCCGTGATTTCTCAACCAGCCGCAGCGCAGCGCTAAGCTCCGATGTGACGTTCCGCAACCTTTTCGGGGCAAAAGGCCGTTCGCTCCGCCTCTATCTCACAGGCGACTATTCTGACGAGGGTGGGGAGAGCTACGAGAACTCCGTGCTCAAATCCGCCTCCGGTGAGGAAAGCCGCAATCTCGGGTACATCAACGACGAGAAGACATACTCCGCAGGCGGTTCTCTGCGATATGTCGAGCCGCTCGGCACGAAGTGGAAAATCACCGCTTCCGCCCAGCTCAACCTCTCCAGACGCAGCAGCAAGCGTGACGCATCGGACGCAGCAGGCCGCAACGACTACTATTCGTCCAGTTCCAATTCAAAATACATAGCCCAGAACTACGACCTGACAGCACAGTATACTTTCAGCGGGCGCAGTTTCCTGTCGCTGGGTGCCAAGGCCAGTGGAATGCTCAACGAGACCCGGTCCCGAAGCTACGGGATCGATGCCGTGACCGGAGAAGGGGAGTGGAACTGGTTCGTGGCTCCGACCATGAATTTCCAGTTCAGCCGGGGGAGCAGCCGCCTGTATTTCTCCATCTACGGCTACAACCAGAGGCCTTCATCCTCCAACATGCGCCCTGCTCTGGACATCTCCAACCCTTCAAGCCTGCGAGTCGGCAACGTCTACATGCGCCCCTCGTTCACCACTTCCGCCAGTGGAAGCTGGAGTGTCAACAACCGGGAGCGTTTCTCCACCCTTATGATCTACTGGTTCGGCAACCTCGGCTCGTCACCGCTTACTTCAGCCCAGTGGTATGATGCCTCCGGCATCCTGTACTCGATCCCTGTGAACTCACGCCGTCCGAGCCTTGTCACGCAGTTCAACGGCAGCTATACGACCCCGCTTGACAAGGACAGGGTATGGTCGCTCACCCTTGGCCTGTCCGGGACGTATTCCTCTTCGACAGGATATCAGGCGAGCGGTGCGCTGGAGGGGCTGGATAAGGACAGTTTTGACTATTCTTCGTTCATGGAGAAGTTCTGGGGCAGCCCGGACGGAGACCATTTTTACGGCGGGCAGAGCGGGTTCAATGAGAACAGGACCAGCACTTTCGGGCCGGACGCGCGCATTTCCGTCAAGTACAACCGCGAGAGATTTTCATTCAGCCTCGGAGCAGGCAGTTCCGGACGGATTTCACATTACTCACTTTATCCGGAGATCAGCCTGAAGACACTGGATACCGACATCAACGCCCGGGGCTCTTACACGACCAGGCACGAGTTCGAGTTCAGCAGCGATGTCAGCTATACGTTCTACAACGGCTACGCCGACGGGTTCGGGGAGCCGGAGTGGAGATGGAACATCGGAATATCCAAAAACATAGGCGCGTTCACCTTGGATCTTACAGTGCATGACATCCTCGACAGCGCGCGCAACCTCTCCCATACCGTCAACTCTAACTATGTGGAAGACAGCTACCGTCTGATCACCGGCAGATACGCCATGTTCGGAGTCAAATGGAATTTCGGCAAGATGAACGCCGCCCACAGCCGCCGGGCCCAGGAGGCCGCATGGAATATGGCTTTCTAGACAATATTCATTATTTTTGTGAGTTAAAAACACTCACATAATGAAAAAACACTTGATCTTGGCCGCACTTGCCATCTCGGCGCTCGCGGCCTGCACCCATGAACAAAGCGGCTCTGTCGGCGCACGCACCGGCGCGCTTGACAGTTCGCTTTGGGACAGTTCACAATGGATTTCGGCCGCCGATGCTCCGGTGGTGGACAGGATAGTCACCAACGGCGCCACAGAAAGGGCCGCAGACGGGGCCAGCTGGTTCGTAAGCGAAGTGACCAATCCCAAAAAAGTGACGCGTGCCGTCTGGATGACGAGCGGACTCGGGGTTTACCGGATATTTCTCAACGGTTCAGAAATCGGGGAGGAGATTCTCAAACCGGGCTTCACCCACTATCAGAAGACCAAGTTGTCTTTCACCTACGATATCACCGATGCTTTCAAGAAAGGCAGTGAAGAAGTCAACCAACTTTCCGCCCAGCTCACTCCGGGCTGGTGGGCAGACAAAATTGTCACCCCGAAATACCATGAGGGCATGGTGGGGCGCAAGACCGCGTTCCGGGGAGTGTTGCAGTTGACTTACGGCGACGGCAGCACGCAGGTGTTCGGGACGGACTGTTCCAATTGGAAAGCAGGCGTGGCAGGTCCTGTCACACATGCCGACATATTCGACGGAGAGGAGTACGATGCCCGCATACCGCAGGGCTACCTGACCCCGGAGAAATTATCGGTTCCGGAGCCGAATACCGAGTTCCATGGAGAGATTATCCCGTCCGACGGAGCCGAAGTCTACATTCGCCGCGACCTTACCCTCAAGCCGCAGCAGGCTTATATCTGGAGTGAAGTCTCCGGAGCCAAAGACAAGGAATACGGCAAGGTCGTGATCTCCAGGACGTACAAACCAGGAGAGGAGATGACTGTCACACCTGGCGAGAACCTTGTCATCGACTTCGGACAGAACTGTGCCGGTGTGCCGGAATTCGAGTTCTCCGCAGCCGAGGGGACAGTGCTCACTTTCCTCCCGGCAGAACTTCTGAACGATGGCAACGGAGCCACTTCCCGTGGAATGGACGGCCCGGAGGGAAGCGTTCACCGGACCAACTTGCGAACCCCGGAGAGCGGCATGAGACTTGTCTACACCTTCGGCCCTCAGAAATCTTACGCAGTTTATCATCCTTCCTGCACTTTCTTCGGCTACCGCTACGCTTCGGTGAGCGCGACCGCCGAAGTCAAGATACGCACAGTCGTGACTCTCCCGGTAAGTTCCATCACACAGGAGATGGAGACCGGACAGATCACCACCGGCAACGAACTCGTCAACAAACTCATTTCCAACACTCTCTGGGGTGAGAGATCAAACTATCTCTCTGTGCCTACCGACTGCCCTCAGCGCAACGAGAGACTGGGGTGGACGGCTGACACTCAAGTGTTTGCTGAAACAGGAACATTCTTCGCAAACACGGACAACTTCTTCCACAAGTGGACTCGTGACCTGCGTGATACCCAATCTCCGACGGGGGCATATCCGGGAGTGGCACCGCTTGCCCAGTACGGAGCAAGCAGCCACGAGATGATGAGGCTCGGCTGGGCCGATGCCGGAGTGATCGTGCCGTGGGTCATCTGGAGGCAGTTCGCAGACAGCCGGATCATCGATGAGAACTGGGATGCAATGGTCAAGTATATGCACCATGTCAACGAGACCCGCTACGACCATGTTGCCCTCAGTGGCGAAAACGGCAATTACCAATGGGGTGACTGGCTCAGCTACGAGCCACTCGAAAGCCGCGGGTTCGGCATCTACGAGAATGGTGACAACAGCAAGAAGATCCTCCGCAAGGAAGCCATAGAATATTGGAACTACCTGGGAGCCTGCTACTGGGCTATGGATGCCGGGATGATGGCTGACATGGCAAGGGCGACGGGCCGTCCTTCCGGAGACTACGAGATCATGGCTGCCAAAGCCAAGTCTTACCTCAAAGAGCGTTTCCTTGACGGCAAGGGCAATTTCAAGACAGCGATTTTCAACACCATGCAGACACCGGCCCTGTTCGCCCTCAAGAACTCGCTTGTGGACGGCGAGGCCAGAGAGAACATGATCGCACGCCTCCGCAGGAACTTCGAAGACCACGGCAACTGCCTGCAGACAGGCTTCCTCGGCACGTCCATCCTGATGTCCACACTGACAGACAACGGCATGGCCGACATCGCCTATGAGCTTCTCTTCCAGCGGAAGAACCCGAGCTGGCTGTATTCTGTAGACAACGGCGCAACTACAATCTGGGAACGTTGGAACAGTTACACCCTCAGCGACGGGATGGGCCCGAAGGACATGAACAGTTTCAACCATTACGCCTACGGCTGCGTGTGCGAGTGGCTTTGGAACACGGCTGCCGGCATCGAGGCAGACACGGCAGAACCGGGCTTCAAGCACATATTGATGAAACCTGTCCCGGACCGCAGGCTCGGACATCTCAAAGCCGAGTACAAATCCGCCTCCGGCCTGATCCGCAGCGAATGGAAATATGAAGGGGAGACCTGGATATGGGACTTCACCATACCTCAAGGCTGCACCGCCACAGTATCCCTGCCTGACGGCAGTGCTCCGGCGGAGTACGGTGAGGGCGACCATTCAATAAGACTTACACTTTAGCACATCAGCATATATGAGATTCAAAGGCATCCTGTGCGCGCTGTCCCTGCTTGTTGCGGGGACAGCCGCTTATGCTTCTGCTCCGCAGAACCCTGAGAGGCAGTACACATTCGACCAGGGATGGGAGTTCCGGCTGTGCACCGACAGAGACGAAGTCCAGTCTCTTGTGAAATCATCCGGCGGGGCGGATTTCCGTCCTGTACAGATTCCGCACGACTGGAGCGTCGAGCTTCCTTTCGATACGAAGGCAGGCGGAGCCGCCGGCTATCTGCCAGGCGGGTTGGGCCTGTATGTCAAGGAGTTCACACTTCCGGCATCAATTGCAGATGCCAGCAGGATAAGCATCGTCTTCGACGGAGTATATCACAAAGCCACGGTGTGGCTGAACGGGCATGAGCTCGGCAGGCATGACTATGGTTATACAGATTTCACGTTTGACCTGTCCAGACACCTGAAGCGCAAGGGGGTGAACCGCCTTGCCGTCTTTGTGGACATGGAACAGCAGTCGCGCTGGTACACGGGTGCCGGTATCTATCGCCACGTGTGGCTCAAGACTTCCGGTAAGGTGCATATCCGACACAATGGCCTGTGGGTGAGGCCGTCGGCTGACGGGAATGTGGAGATCACAACTCAAGTGGACGGTGGTAGACGCTACCGGCTCGAACATACAGTCTATGGCCCTGACGGGGAACAGGTTGCCAACACGGGTAACAACTCGCTGAAAGTTGAGAATCCGCAGCTGTGGAGTCCTGATTCGCCTATTCTTTATTCACTCAAGACCGTGGTCTATGATGCTTCGGGGAAACCGTCAGATGAAGTTGTGACCAGGTTCGGTTTCCGTGACGCACGCTTCGAGGCTGCTACCGGATTCTGGCTCAACGGCACCAACATCAAGCTCAAGGGAGTCTGCCTGCATCAGGATGCCGGCAGTCTGGGTGTCGCCGTGCCGGACGAAGTTTGGGCTCGCCGACTGAGAACACTCAAGGAGATAGGCTGCAACGCTGTGCGCTGTTCTCACAACCCGCCTTCGCCGGAGTTCCTCGATCTTTGCGACGAGCTGGGATTTCTGGTGATAGATGAGGCTTTTGACAAATGGAAGTCCGGCTATTATGAGGCTTCTTTTGATGAACGCGCCAGGCAGGACATCACCGATATGGTTCTCCGTGACCGCAACCATCCGTCTGTAATCGTGTGGAGCATCGGAAACGAGGTCACGGAAGCACTGCTTGAAAGCGACGAGGGAGTGGAGAGAGCCCGCTTCCTTAATGATATAGTCAAGACTCTCGACCCGACACGTCCTACGCTGGTCGCCTGCCAGAGCAAGTTCGCGGACAAGTTCGGAGACGTGACGGATCTTGTGGGGTACAACTATATGGAACCGAGGATGATAGAGGATCATAAACGTCACCCTGAGAGGAAAATGCTCGTAACGGAGGCCTTCCCTTATTATTCTGGTCTGAGAGTGGACAATGTCAGGGATTTTGTGGAGCTGAATCCGTGGAACTTCGTGGAGGACAACCCTTTCATCGCGGGCTCATTTGTCTGGGCCGGAGTGGACTACCTCGGGGAATCCGCCCCATGGCCCGCCAAGGGCTGGTGTTCTTCTCCTTTCGACATCACGATGAAGGAGAAGCCGCAAGCTGCATTCTATCACCCGGCATGGACTCCGGACAGAGATTACCTTAAGCTTGTCGTCCGCGACAACTGCTTCGACCAGCCGGCCGGCAAGGACCACTGGCAGTATCCGCCTATGGACGACACCTGGGATCTTCCGTATATTGACGAGCGCTGTGTCGAGGTCCGCTGCTACACTACCTGCGATTCTGTAAAATTTTATTTCCCGATGTGGAGCAATCCGCAGATGCCTCTGAAAACGCGTGTCACTGCTGACTATCCTGATCATTGCATCAAGGTACAGCTTCCTGCCAAGAGGGGGAAAATCCTCGCAATCGGCTACAAGGGAGGGAAGGAGGTCATGCGTGACTCGCTTGTCAACCACGGTCCTGTGGCTGGTGTCAGACTTGACGCTGATTACGATCTGCTGGATCCTTTAAATGGCGATTACAGCCCTCGCGGAATGACTTCCACGGTATCTCACATACGATTGAGTCTCGTCGACAGTCTGGGAAGACTCCAGCAGATGGAGCCGAGGCGATTCCGCGTCGAAGTCGAAGGGCCGCTGCGTCTTCTCGGTGTTGAGACCGGAGACTTGCGGAGGGAGGAGTCCTGGAGAACTACGGAGATGGACACATACTTCGGGGAAGGGCACATCAGAGTCCAGTCCACTTCCGAATGCGGACTTGCCCGCGTGCTCGTCTATGTCGAGGGGTTCCTGAAGCCGTTTGTCAAGGAGATTGCCGTCGGTCCAACCCGAGAGTCCGGCTATGTCCCCGTATCCGGGGGAGGGCGCATATACTATGAGTCGTATGGTGAGGGCGTGCCGGTGATCCTGCTCCACGGGCATACGCTTGACCGCCGCATGTGGACGGGGCAGCTCAAGGACTTTGCGGCGCGTTATCGTGTCATTGTGCCGGATTTCCGCGGATACGGCAAATCCTCAAGCCAGAAGGAAGGGATGAAGTTTACACATGTGGACGACCTCGTCACATTGATGGATTCGCTCCGCATCGACAAGGCCCACATCGTGGGCCTTTCCATGGGAGGCTTCATCGCGGGCGACATGGTCGGGATGTACCCTGAGAGGATGCTGAGCTGCGTGATGTGCAGCGGTGCGATGAAGACGAACTACAAGAGTCCGTCGGAGCCCATGACAGCAGAGGAACTGGAGCGTAAGCGCGCATCTATCGCCGATGTGCAGGCTCTCGGAGTTGGCCGGTGGAAATATGAATGGATCGACAAGCTCGTATATGGAGGCGGCTCACAGGCCGGGCGTATACGGCCGGCAGTCACCGAGATGGTGATGGACTGGGACGGTTTCCAGCTCACTCATATCGAATCAAGGTTGTATTATGGCCATGAGGCTTTTGACCGTCTCAAGAGCAGACGTCCGTCCGTGCCGACCATGTACCTCTCCGGCGAGACGGAGCATAAGGGGCGCATGAAGATGCTGGACTATCTGCCGGACAGCAGGCAGGTTGAACTTCCTGACTGCGGACACATGTCAAACATGGAACGGCCGGAACTCTTCAACAGGACGGTCCTTGACTTCCTCAGATACGCTGACTCGAAAAGTCTGCAATAATACGGATCTCCAGCAAACGGCATTCATTGTAACTGAAAGACGGAGGTGCTGCGCTCAACACAAAAGTATCGCGCAGCACCTCCGTCTTTCAATTATAATTATTTATCAGAGCATTTTGACTCCTTCGTAGTAGTCCTGGAAGATGAGCGGCCCGGTGATTGTCCGTTTTGATGTGTAGACAAATTTGCGGACCGGGCGGAACCATTCGGCATCCACGTACATTGTCTGTCCGCTATACGGCTCGATTATCGGAAGGAACTTCGAATCTCCGCCGGCACGCGGGCCGGTGACCCAGACCCTCTCTCCCGGGGCAAAGATACGCCATGTACTCAAGGCCCCGTCAGGGACATAGCAGGCATTCCCGAAGTAGGATCTCCCGTTCCCTTCTCCCCAGGACCTGGCCTGATACCAGCCGAGTTGCTGGGCATGCGTGCACTTCTCCGCGAGGTCTATGGCTTCTTCGATGGTACATGTCTTCTCCGGGAAGATTTTGCCGTCCGCCGTTCCCTCCATAAGCCCGAGCGCCTCCATGAATGCCATGGCCTCGGTCGCCCAAGGAGCGATGCCGGCACTGTCAGAGTATTTGTCGAGACGGGAGTCGTATTCAGTATATGAGTAGACTTTTGATTCTTCTATATATCTGAGGGCCCGATAGAGCACAGATGCCATTTCCTGACGTGTGGCAGGGGATTCATCCGGACGGCTTTCCCCTCCGAATACAGAGTCCAGCCCGATTATGGATGATTTTGAGACATCGGACTTGCCTCGCGATTTCCGTCCCGGCTTGACTTCTCCTCCAATAAGTTCCTCAACCAGACGGACTGACAGCGAACGGAGCTGGCCATGATTGAGCGGAAGAGTATAGTCTGTCCCCAAGATACTGTCATCAAGCAGGTTGTCATTGAGCGCGTAGTTGACGCTGCTCTGATACTTCGGACTCATCTTGGCTTCGGACTTCTTCTTCAGTATGAACGTGCCTGGCTGGGCAGTCGTGGTCAGAAGCGCGTCTTCCTCGAACGCCACGGCCTGATCTGCCATGGCCTTGCGGAACTGATCATAAGTCGCCTCGTTGCCGCTGGCTTTCCACTCACCTTTGGTCACATGCTTCTCACCGTAGCCGTGCGACTGGCCGCACCAGATGCAACTGTTCCACCACACATGCTGACCTGCAGCATTGACTCCTATATAAGCCGCATCATCGGCAAGAGGCATGTCATATTGGTGCACCATGACTTCCCATTTCGGCCTTGAAGGGCTGAAGATATGTTTCGGGTCATGTTCGTTCTCTCCGCAGATCCGGCAGGAATAATAATATTCCGGCCAGTTGCTGCATGTCTCATAGCGGTAGATCTTGTCAGCGGCGGCCACCTTGTCGGTGAACTTGTGGTCTGTACAGAATGGTTTTGCTTCCGCCGCCCCGGCTCTCTGCGCGAAGAACACGTCCCCGGTGTAGGTCTTGATGGTGAACAGCACGTGATGGTTCCAGGTGGAACGGCTGAATATCGCCATCACATCCTCTTTGGCGCTCTCAGGGATAAAAAGGGTTGCGCGCCGTGCATGGAAGAGGACACTCGTGTACGGGTAGTAGATGTTGTCATCATAATCGTCAAAACCACTCATCGATTCGAAGATGGTACGGATGAATTTCACCACGTCCACCTTGTCGCTCAGCCACACTTCACGGATGTTGTATGTTCCTTGTATTGTGTTGTTGACATCTGCTGCAGTATGGCTACAGATGAATTCATTGTCGGTATCCACCACTATTCTGGTGACAAGCATGCACTTCTGTCCCATGTACTCCTTGTGGTCGATGCCACGGCCGTTGGCGGAGAAGTACGGATGGTAATCATCGTTGATGGTGATGACATCAAGCGGGCTTATATCCGGGCAGGCGGCGTCTGCCTCGGCTATTGAATAAGCCTTCTGTGATGCGCGGGACGAGTTCTTGTTGAGTTCGTAGTCGGTAGGTTTGCTCTGCGCAAGATCCCGCTCCGAGCCGGAGCCTCCGGTACCGACAGGCAATGAAAATTCAACGCTGATGACGTATGGTGCGCTGCGCTCGACTTTGGCCTTGATTCCGTTGACCGTGGCGCTGATGCGGGTGCCGTCGATGTAGTACTCGTTGTTCTTGAATATGTAGTCGGTATCATACTTGCCTGACGGGTCCACGAGAAACTTGAGCTGGACTTTGTATGTGAACCCGTCCTTGAAGAACATGTCGCCGTCATCGTCTTCGCGGAAATCCCCGATCCAGTCGAGCTCCTGCACCGTTATCCCGCCTGTGGTGGCAAGGTCTCCGTATTCTGTCCTGGCCGAGGTGAACTGGTATTCCCTCGCGTCAAAAAGTGACGTTCCGGGGGAGGGGACGGGTAACGTCAGATCCACGGACTTTATCTTAGGCTTGCTCTGGGCAAGGCTAAGCAGCGGCAGAAGCGCCGCAAACATGAACGTCAGCAATCTTCTTGTTCTCATGGCATTAGTCGGTATCCACGAATATGAATCCTGCTGGGAAAACATACTCATTGTTGACATATTTGACTTCAAGAAGCGGGCATTCCATGAATTCATCATAGGTCTCCATGAGGAAGTCCTCCTTGAGGCTTGAACTGAGCTTGACGGTCTTGAGCGCCTTGCATCCGGAGAAGCAGAAGCCCTCAAACTCCTTGACATGTGAGAGGTCCAGTTCGGTGATGCCGCTGTCCCCGAATGCGTGCATGCCGACCTTTGTGACGGTCGGAGGGACATCCAGTTTTGTGAGTTTCTTGCAGCCTTGGAACATGGAAGAGTAGATCTCTTTGAGATTCTCCGGGAGTATCACTTCGGTGAGGTTGGTGCAGCCTTCGAACATGTCGTAGCTCATCAGGCCGACCCGGCGAGGGAACTTGACGCTCTTAAGGCTTGTGCACTTCTGGAAGCATCCGTGCAGCTCTTCCATCGAATCGCCCTCGAAGACGACTTTCGATAGGTTCTTGCACCCGTAGAATGCCGAGCCCTGAATCTTCTCGACCGATGCCGGAATGACGATTTCAGTGATCGGGGTCTCACGGAAGGCGGCGTTTGAGATTTCAGTCAATGTGGACGGAAGTTTTACGGATTTGATGTTTGCGCCCCAGAAAAGATCGGCACGCATGTCTCTCACCGGATATTTCTTGCCGTTGTAGTTGACGTAGTCAGGGATCACTATGTCCTTGCCGGCTACGGCCGTCTTGACGGCTTCCGAAATGAACGCCCGGCCGGCCTTTCCGCTGTTGGTGTTGTGAAGCACATAAATCACCCCTCCGATATCCACTGTCGCCCCGGAGGCATTTTCGTCCACGACCTTGCCGCTCTGGCCATCTTCGGAGGTACCGATGCTTTTCTTCTCGGGCTGAGGGTCCCAGACGGTCATCTTGACATTTGTGGCATTCTCGTATCCTCCATGTGCATTGAAGTATTCTTTTGTCTTTTCGTTCACGAAGTTGTCTTTCAAGGTGAAGAGGGGAGTCAGCGAGGTGCGGACCACAGTCTTGTATTCCCTGGAATCCAGAATGTCGGCAAGCTTGCGGTGGATGCCGTTTATGACCCACTGGTAAGTGTCATCCATCTTGTATTCGTCTTTGGCTTCGTTGTATTGCTCCACCATCCCGTTGAGGGCTTCGGCACGGGCGTAAACCTCGCCTTTGACGTTGTCATATCTGGCCATGGCCGGGGTGAGATTTTTGATATACCCGTCCTCGACGCATTGGTCGAGTTGTATGTACTCATCCACAAGGCTCTGGTTGTCAAGCTCATAAATATAAGGCTGTTTTTCTGTCCAATCGACCTGCTTCTCCGCCTGCTTCGGGGGCAGCTGAGGCTTTGCTTTCTTCATTCCATATGAGGCCTCGATCGGGTAGCCGAGCGGGGCGAAAAGGGCTGTATGGCTCTCCGGAAGCCTTACGGTCGGAGCTTCGTCCTCGGCATTGCCGACGCCGGGGCCGAGCATGGCCTCGTACTGCTTTTCAAGCTCTGCGTCCCTGCTGGATTTGGCGCCGGCTTTTTTCGTCTGCTGCCCTTTCTTTACAGGGACTTTCTTTGATACTTCCTGCTCTACCTGCTTGCCGACTTTCTCGGCAGCTTTTTTGAGGCTCTCCCTCAGCGACTGCGCCGATACGGCAGGGCTTGCCGAGAGGACAGCGAGGCAGAGGAGGAGAATTGCACGTGTGTTCATGAGTTATTTTTTTGTTATTCGGTTTTCTGTTATGAACTCCTCAAGGGCTGCGCCGCCGTCTATGCTGCGCACGCAGTCCATGATGATGCCGACTTTCTGCGCCGGGACGATCCTCAGGATGTTGGCCGTGCTTGCCTTGACACAGAAGTCTCCGGCGATGCCGCAGACGTCCACGTTCGCGCAGGATGTCAGCCAGCGGTATTCGGTGCTGTCCGGGGAGAGATTCTCAAATGCCCCGTATTGCTCACGCTTTCTGTCCTGGCCTTTCAAATGCAGGCATACGTCTTCTTCGCCTCTTTCCATGATGAGGGAAAACAGGTCCGGAAGCCCCGCGCCCTGGGTATAAGCTACGCAGTGGGACGGCCAAAGCCCGCCGTGCTCCGTGAAAGAGCAGTGGTCCGCAGGGTGCCAGTCGAGTGTGAATATGACAGCGTCGTACTTTCTGGAGATGCCGGCAATCTTGGAAGGGAGAGTCTCGCTTCCATTCACGTAAAGCGAGCCGGACGGGTCGAAGAAGTCTCTCTGGACATCGATTACGGCAAGAATCTTGGATTTATGGTAATTCATGCCTCAAACTTAATGATTTCGGGCGATTTTTGCAAACATGCAATGCGGCCCGGACAGGAAATTCAAAAAAGTGCTACATTTGCGGACACGTTAAAATTGTAGATAAAAATGAAAAAGTATGTATGCAATGTCTGCGGCTGGGAGTATGACCCGGCCGTCGGAGACCCTGACAACGGAATAGCTCCCGGGACCGCTTTTGAAGACCTCCCTGATGATTTCACCTGTCCGGTCTGCGGAGTAGGCAAGGACGAGTTCAGCCCGGTGGACTGATCCGTTTTCGTGGGGAAAGGCTTGAATGCGAGCATTATGGAAATAATAAACTTCGAGGACTGGGAAAGGAAGGAAATATTCAGGCTGTTTGAAGGCTCAAGGCTGCCTTTCTATTTCGTGGCATTCGACATTGATGTGACCGGGGTGTACAAGTATGCGCATTCCGGCCACAAGTCATTTTATCACACGATGATATGGCTTGTGACGAAAGCTGCGTGCAGTGTGCGGAATTTCCGCTACAGAGTCAAGGGGGACCAGGTTGTACTGCTGGATGAACTTGTTCCGAGTTTCACCGCGATGAAACCGGGCGAGGATTTGTTCAAGATCGTGAACTGTCCGCTGGGCCCTGACCTCGAGACGTTCCTTGAGAATGCGGCACGGAAATGCCGTGAGCAGACGACGTTGCTTTCGGAGGAAGACTCGGAGAATCTTCTTTTTCTGAGCTGCATCCCATGGATGAGCACCACCGCGATCAGCAACGAGCACGACACCAATCCCGATGACTATTTCACCAGAATCTCCTGGGGGAAATATTCCGAGAAAGAAGGACGGAAAGCCCTGAACATCACAGTGGATGTCAACCACAGGATCATAGACGGCATCCACATCGCCAGATTCCGCGAAGAACTCGAACGCCTGATAAGCACTCTAGTGTAGCGCAAGATAAAACCCTCTGATGTATGGATGATCTTCATTTTGTCCGGTAGTCTGTGCCATCATTCAGATAGTCAGTGTAGAGGATTCCGTCAAGATGGTCACATTCGTGCTGAAAAATCACTGACGTGAATCCTTTGACGTTTTCGGTCGTATCATGCAATGTCTTGAGTGAAGTGTAGCGGATGTCGATGTCTTGATATCGTTCGACATTCCCGCGTTTCCCGGGAATACTGAGGCATCCTTCCTGCCCGGCTTTCTTTTCGCCCCTGCGGGAAGTTATCCGGATATTCGGATAGACTTCAAACGGCTCGCCGTCTCTGTCAAACCTCTGTACCGCCACAATCCGCCGCAATATACCTACTTGAGGCCCGGCGATGCCGACTCCGTCCTCTTGTGGAGAAGTGACCGTGGCCACCATCTTATCTGCCAATATCTTGCATTCATCGCTTCGGAGCTCCTCCATATTGATTTCAGAGCACTCGGCACGTAATGTCAAAGAGTCTGTCCTGTCGCAGACAGTGAGCACCCGCATCGTTTCACCCTCAGCGGAGATGAGGTCTCTTTCAGCCTTCGTCCAGCCGCCGACATCCCGGCAGGACACAACCGCCGCCGCTACAGCGATGAGTGTATAAATATTTTTCCACGTCCTCATGTTAGTACTTTTTATAACGCTGCAAAGATATTTATTATTGACATACGGTACACCAGAACCGCCTTTTCTGCACCAAACGAACAATTGAAAGCCTTCCGTACACCAGAGGCCCTGGTTTTGTACGAGAATCCAGGCCGGTCAATGACCACAGTCAATTGGGTACGCAGTGCGTACCTTTTTTTAGCTCCACTCTACTGCTCCTCGTAATAATACGAATAATCAATCCCTTTCATAAACATCTCCCTATCATTCACCTTATCTGTCAGCGCATTTTTCAGCAGCCGTTTGATTTCAGTACTATCCGCCACACTCCTTTCCATTGCGGCAAGATAAGCATATTTATCAATACGACTCCAATCCACACACATCCCAAGCCTCTTCTTCAAAATCAAATCCAACCAAATCCTCGTGGTACGTCCATTTCCCTCGCGGAACGGATGTGCAACATTCATCTCCACATACTTGTCAGCAATCTCATCGAATGATCCTTCCGGCATCTGCTCAATGTTCTGCAACGTCTGAGAAAGAAACGCCACCGGAGCAAAGGTAAATCCGCCTTTGGAAATATTCACCGAACGGATTTGCCCGGCAAAGTCATACAATCCACCGAACAGATATGCGTGAATCTGCTGAAGTCCTTTCACGGTTCCGACCTCAATGCTGCCAAGCAAGGAACTCTCGAACAGAGTGTATGCCTTCGCCTTGCTCTTCCCGTCAATGGTATCTTCACCATAAGTAAACCACTCGATGAACCGAGATGCCTTGTTATTCGGCATGTTCTTCGCCAATTCTATAACTCCGGAAGCATCCAGAACATCCGTTAATCTCATTTTCCCATCAGGTGCTCGCATCTTCAACTGGTTAGTGTCACTAACCACTTCAAGGCCATCTTTCTTCAGTTTCCCCTTCAGATACTTCCAGTAGTTCCTGTTTTTCGTATAGTCGTCCTGCGCGTTAAGCACTCCGACAATATCAAGCACGCTGTACCACCATTTGGAATTCTCCTCATCCCAAATGGCCCTGACCTCACGGTCGTCAAAGAAACGGATTGATATTTTGCTCATAAACATTCGGTTATTTTGCTATTATCCCCTCCCACCTAACAAACTGCGCCTCATACCGCGTCTTAGGCGAACACTCCACCCGCGTGCAATCCAGCCCCGAACTATCGGCCTCACGCTCACCGTCAAACTCCACCACCAGATAAATCTCACATGTCCCCACATTCCTGTAAACTCCCTCATCCAAGTCCTCCACCCCGGTCACCCCACTGCAAGCGCTCACCGCAAACAAATGCTGCCCGTTCCGTCTTCGATTATGAAACATCAAATACCCGATCTCCCCGATGTGCTCCACAATCTCCATAGACTCCCGAGAATACTTCAGACCCACCGCAATCCTCCCATCCGAAAGAAACCTCACAGCCTTAGCCCCGAAATTCTCCATCATAACCATCAGCACACCATCCTTCCCAGTAGCCGCAACCGTCCGAACCTCACCATCATATGGTGGCAGCACCTCCTCCGGATTCCGCCCAAGCTCACAAGGCTCCACATTGAAAGCCACCCTAAGTGATTCCAACACCGCCGCATTCTCCCTCTCGACATCACCTCTCCGAGCTTCCGGCACCGCAGACGGCTTCTCCAAAGCCAATGAATATATATCCTTGTCCTCGAACGGAGTATAGACCTTTCCAAGCAACTGCTTGAAATGCTCACGAATATACCCGACCCCATCCACGCCTGGATGCTGCCTCATAGCATAAAACTGATACTGCTTGCCAAGAATCTCCTGAATCTTCTCCCTGAAAATTTCTCGAACTTTATTCTTCCACGCAGCCTTCTGCCCTGCGTTGTCTCGCGCATAGAGCGACACCACATAAAGGAAATTCACATCATAATGGAAGACCAACAATGTGTCTCTGTCAAACAGCCTGTTCTCAAACTGACGGCTCACAAAATACGGCTGCCGCCTCTCCGTCTCATCCACACGGTCTGCGTAGGACAAACCCTCATCCATCTTCGCACTGATGAAAAAGTTCGGAATCACATTATACCCTTCAGTCACATCTTCCCGTAACTTTACATCCGAACTCTTTTGCTTCCCGTCCAAAAACAAGTCCAGATTCCATTGAATCACATTCCGTGCATAAGTATATTGCTTATAGACAGACTCTTTTCCGATTTTGTTCCCAAGCTTGTAATACTTGCTGTCGCCAATGTAATAAATCGGCTTTTCCCCATTCTCGATGAGTCCCTGCCAACTGTACATATGATCGACCATCTTGCCGTCATATTGCTCCTTAAGCCCTGCCGGAATATCCTTGTCTCCGATCAGTTCATCGATGATAGCCTCGAAGACAATGTTGAAGTTCTTCACTAACAAATACTCCTTCTGCTCGGCATTGATTCGAATCTGGTATGCCTTGTCAAAGAATGCATAGCACAAATCCCAAATCTGCAGAGCCTTGTCAGAAAAATACTTGTATTTGATTTGCCTTAACCGGACTTTTCCTTGACCATCAAGCAACCGTTCAAACTGCTTCCCTCGAATCAGTTCAAATCCCAATGTTATTGAAACAGGGAATCCGTAAGTCTCACTGATGTAGTTCAAAATCGAGAAGAATATGACAAGCAGTTCCTCGTCGAAATTGATCTGTCGTCTCTTATTTATAGGTGAGATGTAAACAGGGGAGTCCTCTTGAACAATGGCCGAAGAGTGAGCTATGGTCCGTGTCCAATTTATCTTGTTCAGTCCGGAACGCAGGTTCTTCACAGTGAACATAAAGAAATCCTGGTTCTCTCGGTTGAACCGCACGAGAGACAGCAGTACATCCAAGAACGTCTGGCTCTGATGTCTCTTGTTCCCGCCCATCTGAGTCACCTGCCGGTGATAGACAATGTCATTGTCTATCTTGGATTTGTTGAACACCGTAATCGCACGGTAAATCCACACAGCAAACTCGTATATGAAGTTCTGCTCCTCCGAAGACACGCCTTTAGCATTGTCAAAATCAATGATGTCCTCCGGCTTTAGACGCCCGAATACGAGATTCTCTTGATTCATCAGAACTTTCGGCAGGATGAAGACGCAATCTCCGATAGTAGGATTATAGAAATATCCCACATAATTCACGCTGACCAGATGGTCGATATTTTCCAATGCGTCAAGTCCCGAAAGACTCTCCTTGACATCGGAGGCGTTGTATTGATATTCTTCTATCAGCAGTCTCATATCCTACAAAAAGTTTCTTCAGCAAGTTACCGGCAAGTTAGCCGTATGCCTTGCAGTTGCTTCTATTGGTGTTTCGGCTCCTCTTCTTCCTCGAAAATCAAGTTGCGAGCAAGTTAAAATCAAGTTACAGGCAAGTTAGATTAGGCCCAGGCCGGAATGTATTTCATATAACGCGGTGCTGTGTCTGGGTCAAGAGGCTTGATAAGTCCCTGCACGAGCAAGTCAATGTTCTCTCCCATAAGCGCTAATTGTTTTCGTCATCTGTTTGAGGTGAATCCGATGGCTTACTATCAATGCTGCTAAGCCCGAGATTCTTCAAGAACTTCTCCACCATCATCTCATTTGCCTTCCCGTCAGCAAGGAAGAACTCCTGAAATGCAATCGGTTCTCCATTATCACCTTTGAAAATATCATTGTCAAATCCGTAGTCCTTGAAAACATCGTTCCAAAGATAGAACGCCACCTTTCCTACGAACTTGTCCGCCGAGATAACACCATTACCATCAGCCTTAGCGAAGAAATATCCAAGCTTCTTGTCCTCTGAAGACGTCGTGTCACAAACAACACTGTTTATCTTCTCCAAGAACGCCCACCAGTCATATCTGTTTCCATTCGCCTCGATTATCCAGCCTTTCTCAGCATTGGAAATAGGAATATACTTCCACTCCCAACGCCTCTTGAATGCCGAATCGATAGGGAAGAGACTCTGGTCGCTCGTGTTCATCGTCGCCCAAATGAAAAGATTGTTAGGTAACAGCAACACTTTCCCCTCCAATACATCGGCGACCACATCATCATACTCTTCCGAGTACAAGCCATTTATGCCATCTTTTGCTTTGATTTCAAGCTTGCCCAATGCTTTCTTCAGATGCTTTGCCATGTCATTGTCGGCCTTGATAGGGTAGTCCGAGAATCCCGCATCATTCCGGTCAAGTAACTGGAACAGATCCCCGAAAATCTGTGCGCAGTTTCCACGGTTTATTTCTTCGATGATAAGGAACTGTACTTTCGGCTGCTCTCCGTCCTTTGTCTCGGAATACTTCGTCCAAGCCTTGATATAAGCTTGTAGAAAAGCCTGTTCCACAAACTCGTAGACAATCTTGTCCTCTACAACCTCTTTTCCATCTTCCAACACAACGTGTCCCGACACGTCACGTAGCTTCACCTCTTTAGTTGTAGGCTTGTACGCACCGACAAAAGTAGAATAGTCACTGTCAGGGTGGAAAGTTGTCCGAATGACATCCTTCCCCTTCGTGCAATCCTTTATCGTGTGTGACTTTCCTGTTCCCGGCGCGCCGTAGAAGATTTGCTGGAGAGGGAGTCCTTGAGTTGTAATGCTTGCATCCTCTAGTCCACTCTCCTTGCCGTCTTCGTATGGTGCAGTCACATTAGTAACGGTAACGTCAAAAATTCCATCTATAGCTTTTTTGATATGTAAATCCGAATAACCACCGGCCAAATAATTCCGAATAGTGAACTTAGAATTACATATCATTCCAGAATGGTCGGTAAATGACACATCCTTTATAAGGCCATTAAAGTAAAATCTACTATCGACTTTTCCGTTTTTCTGTGGAACATCTTTTCTTGCATTCCACACTTGTGTTATAGTATCCACAGGCGTGCCATTTTCTTTGAATAAAGCATCCAGCAACGCAAGCTGATCTGTCACAAAATCCTTAGAATAGGGAATTGTGCAATGTATGGATGATTGGTCAAATTTCCTTGGCAGAATAGAGGCGATGAACAGTATTGCCTTAGACAGATTCTCCTTATTGTATCTTACCGTAATTTGTTCACCAGAATCTTTGAAAAGAGCATAATGCTCATTGTCTAAAAACAAATCCGTGTTCTTGGCATCGCCTGCTGATAGCTGACGATAACTAGCATTAGTATCATTAATGTGTTTTACAATCTCATCCATATCATTGTAGTTTTATAGGTGTGTTGATGCTTGAAAAACAATCTTTCGGTGAAACTGAAAGACTCATCTTTAACAATGTTGTTTTAGTTGAAGTGATTGCGGTCTTAAATCTTTCAATATCAGTATTAAGACCATTCATGTAATCGCAGCAATTATTGCAAATTGATAGAAACCCGGTATCCTCTGACATATCAAACACTCGATAAACAGCATATTCGGCAACGGCATTTGCATAATTATGCACGAATGCTATTTCTTGACTACTGAATATGATACTTTGTTTGAAGTCGAATCTGGTGGACTTAACATCAATGAATTGTTTGACGCTGCCAACAGACCGTATAACAAAATCATATGGAAGTCCAGACTCTCTGCTTTTGTTCATCCACTCGAATGAACTGATTCTATTTGCAGCCAGTTCGTGTCCCAAATACTCGTTTATTAACTCTTCTCCTTTTTTGCCTATAGCAGCGAATTGCTTACTTGCCTTTTCGACATCATATGTTTTGAACTTACGTGCAAAATCACCTACCTGCGAGATTATCTCTATCTCTTTTTGAATGTCAATGCTAACAGAGTTGATTTTCTTGACCATAGCCAATTTCAAAGATTTATAGGCAGAATCTTGATCAGTTATTATATGTATGTTTGCCTTGACAAGGTTCTCTATAATCTTAAAATCCTCAGAACTTCTATTTATGAGCCAGAACACCAAATCTTTGTTTTCCAAGCTCGACCATAGAAGATACCAGTCGTCATTAGGCTGTTCTTCTGCAAATTCTCTGATTTTAGATACAACAGAATCTGAACTGCTGGTTCCCATCCTAATCTTGGGACTACGGAATGTCCCATCTGGATTCTCAATACGGTCAAAGAAACAATCCAAAATCTGACAATAAGAATTGTGGATAAGCATTGCTGTAGTGGAAGTGCCATCCTCCAAAAATGTCAGAACATCGTTGAATAAACCGATATGTGTTTGATTGCTGGTACTGCTTGTGCCAAGATCTGCATTGCTTAATTGCTTAAGGCCAATGCGTTTTTCGATATTAAAGAAAGTAAACATATCATTCGTGGATTATATTGTTAGTTATCAGATAATACAAAACAGCATAAATTGTATTTACGCTTACCGCATTACCTGCCTGCTTATAAAGAGCCCCATCTGCCACACCAGCGTGTCTTCCTTGGATGGCGAAATCGGCAGGAAAACCTTGGAGCATAAACGCCTCTTCCGGGGTCAACTTTCTTATAGGAAGTTTTGCCAGCTCAGCTTTTGTCATCGTTTTCACTGGATTTATTGAACCATGAGACTCTATGAAATCTTGACTATAATAATTGTCTTGACAGGCACGATGCATTTTGTGCATTGTGGCAGTCAAAGGCCGTGCGACACTCATATTAATGTCTGATTTTGATTTGAAGTTTGCAGAGCCATCCGCAAGGAGGGTCGGTTTTATCTTTTCAGACAAATAATACTTGGAATCCACATGGATCTTGAGAATGTCGTTTACACTCTTGTAATGATATGGACTGAGATTCTTATATGTATGTTCAAAGAGTTCAGCGATGACATCAGAAGAGAAACGTTCCTTGAAATCATCTGGAACATTCTCGGTTGTCGCAAAAATCAGCAACCTGTTACGAGTCTGTGGCAAATGGAATTGAGCAGTATTGAAAACATCTGTAAAGACATTGTAGCCCAAAGACTCCAACTCGCACTTGATACGTGCAAACGTTCTACCCCTATCATGAGATTTCAGATTCTTGACATTTTCCAATAACACATAACGTGGCATTCTGGCTGCTAAAATATCCAGAATATGGAAGAACATTTGTCCTCTGTCTTCATTGAATCCAGCTTGTTTTCCCATCATGCTAAATGTTTGGCAAGGGAACCCTCCCGTCACTAAATCAAACTGAGGAAGTCGTAGAATATTCTTAGGATCACTCGTAAACGATACAATATCCCCCATAGCAACCTCATCATCCCTATCTGGATGATAATTGGCACAATATGTCTGCACCGCTTTGGGGTCGATTTCAGAATACCCGACGCAATGGAAGTTCATAATACGGTCTTTGGAGAGAAGATCCATCGCTCTTCTGAAGCCTCCAATGCCAGCAAATAGTTCAAGATGTCTCATTTGATAAATTTCATAATGCCATCACCTATAGCTTTGGCAAGTTTAACGGGGACTGCATTTCCAACTTGAGCATACCACATATTCTGCGAGCCGGTGATTACATAGTCATCAGGAAAAGTCTGGATTCTGGCGGCTTCTCTAGGGCTCAGACCTCTTGCCTCCCAAGGATGAATATACATATTACAATCAAATTTCATGTGTGAAGTGATTGTCTTACATATCTGAGTTTCATCAAGTTTGAAATATTTATCCTTGAATATATCGTTTCTCCGTTTGTATGGCATAATGTCCGCAATGGATTCGTGTAACGAATTTGCGCCTTGTGGTAATCGTCGATATATTTCAATATCCCTTTCATTATTATACCGGTTCTTATGGTTGTACAATTTTGTGATTTCCTTATCGCCATTGATGAACTTGTAAAAATCGTTATGGATATATGAGAAATCACACTCCGTAAAGCCGGATTCGGCATTTTCTACATCCTTTGAACCCTTTTCTTTTTTAGCAACAAGATGCGGCAACCCTATCAGCGCATCTTTTAGTACAAATGATGGCCGTTTATGTTTATAGATTTCTTCGAATATTTTCTTCGGAGAAACACCGACTCTGTTGCCAATCATGATGAATCGCTCTCTGTTTTGAGGAACGCCATAGTCTTGTGCCCTTAATAGCGCATAATCAAATTGATACTCTTCGCCCAAATATTCGGTGAAGTTCTGCTTGATTTCATCAATCTTATTCATCATCCCTTTAACATTCTCCATTATGAAGAATTTCGGGCGAATCGTTTTCAGAAATATCAAGTATTGTTTATACAGAGCATTACGCGGGTCGTCAAGAATCCTTTGACGATTAGCCATTGAGAATCCTTGACAAGGAGGCCCTCCGCATACGAGAGTAATATCAGAAAGCATCTCTTTGTATTCGTCAATATGGGCATTAAGGTCAGCAATGTCACCTACAAAGTAATGCTCATCGCTTAAGTCGTGATTAAACTTGTATGTGTTACAGAATTGTTCCACGATTTCGTTCACAAACCATGGCGTGAAGCCGGCCTGCTGCAAACCGACACTTAACCCTCCACAACCAGCGAATAAATCCACAAATTTATATTCCTTTTTCTTTGGCATATATCACACAGTTAGCCGTTAATCCCCACTAATCTCATCTATCGGTCGAAACAAATCTCTGATGTCCACATCAAGACACCTTGCAATCTCTACCAATGTCTCCACATTAGGCTGCATTGTGTTAGTACACCACTTTGAGACAGTTCCAGGATCCTTCTGTAACTGCTCCGCAAGCCACTTGTTGGTCTTGTTCTTATCAGCCAAGACCACCTTTATCCTATTTATGTTCTTACCCATTGAAAAAATGTTGCGTTTCTACCATTAATGCAATAAACATACAAATATACACAATCTATCTCGAAAGGCAATCCTCTTTATTGCTTTTATCAGCATGTTTTGTATGTTAAATTCCTTTTAATTGAAATATTTTGCAATTCATGCGCGACTAGTTGTGTGACTACTGAAGTATTATTCGTATATTCATGGCAACGCTTATAGAGAAAGTATCATCCAATACAAAACCTCATTTGATGCGATAGCTTCTTATATTGAAGGCAATAGCGGTAAAGACAAAGTGGAAATTTGGTTCGCAAGGGATCTTCAGCCACTCTTGGGATATGCAAGATGGGAAAACTTTCAAGTGGCAATCAACAGGGCGGTAGAATCTAGTAAAACACAGGGAGTCAGCATTGATGACCATTTTCGTGAGGTCACGAGGCCATCGCTGTGCGAGACCTCATCACCGCCCCATTTATTTCGCTCTGGTCGGACAAGACTGCGGAACTCCTCCATTTTGCTGCAAAGTCCGCAGAATATCCGCCCGACTTCTGCTCTATCATGGATGCTTCGCATCCTAAGCAGACTTTTATTTCGTGTCTGTGAAAAGTTTGATGGCGTGTTGGATCTCTGAGTAGGACTCGAAGCCTGGGCCGAGGAAAGTTCCGGATTTGTCGTAACCGGATATGTGCCTGCGCAGCATATCGATGACAGCATCGGAGTCCTGGAAATGCTCCTGCCGATGACTAGAAGCCATACGACGGGAGCATAAAATCTAAGAAATTCTATAGTCTTGATTCATGTGGGGTTACCAGAAACGCTCCTTTAAGCAAATGCAGAGTTTATCAGATGTGACGCACTTATTTCCGAGTGTTCCGCCTGATATGCACGACCACTTCCACTTGTGATTCAGGATGCACGTCTGGAGTGATTCTTGTCACCCGGATCTCGTAAAGATCGTCCCAACCCATATCGAGGTATTTGCTGATTTCCTGATTGGAATCGCGTGGGATGAAACCGAGCTTGTAATTTTTGTAATAGATTGCCACGGCATAAGGGTCGAATTGATTATTCTCTTCTCTGACAAAATCAAGTCTGGTGCCGATTTTGAGATATTCGAACGCCTCGCAGCCATCCCAATAACCGAAGCCGGCAATATGGAAATTGGCGAGGTGTCTCTTCATCTCCTGTCTGTTTACTTTTCCCATAATACAATTTTTTATTTCGTTATGTGGCACAAAAGTAAAACGAGGTTGTCCCAAATTGCGGGACAGTACCAGCTATTTATAACGTTCTGCAGCCATAAGATGAAAGTCTCGTATGACATCAGCCAGCCACTGGGGCTCAAGAACTTTGATCGCTCCTCCTCTAGCAAGAAGGGGAGTATAAAAGTCTCCTGTCGGGCTGATTGTCAGTTCGAAGTCGGAATATTCATCAGTGTGGGAGATTTCTTTTTGCGACGGATGCATCGGCAGGTCTCGCATATAGAACGCTTCATTTCCGAATGTGCGGATTACAATGCGCTGTACAGGGATATTCGTGTCTCGCACGATGCCGTAGCAGTCACGGAACCATTGGGCGGCGTCAAATCCATTATCCAGTGTGAATTTTTCCTTAGTAAGTTCCAAATTTTTTATGCGGTCGAACGCCAGTAGGAAATAGTCGCGGCTTTTTAACGACTTTACAAGACCATACCAGCGCCTGTTGAAGAGTTTGAGACAATATGGTTCGATCTTCATAGAGGTTTCGTACTCGGAGGCATAGCGGTGGTAACGGACAAAGATGCACAGGTTGCGTTTCATAGCATCTATGAATCTGTGAAGATTCTCGCCATCAGAAGGGATTGACTCCAGTAGAATCCTGTCGTGCACGCTTCTGCTTTCACTGAGGATGTTGTTAACGGATAGAGTTGATAACATCCAGTTCTGTATGGAGTCCTCTTCAAATACTTCCTCGTTGCCGATGTAATATTTGAACCCATTCTTCTTATCACACTCAATGTAGATACCGAACATATCCTGAATGGCATCCTTATGTCGGTTGAATGTGCTTCGAGCCAGACTTATACCCTCGCTCATCTCTGTCTCCAGCCACTTCCTATTGATTTCCATGAACGTGATTCCGTGATACTTATGAATGGTATTCACAAGCCAGATATATTCTTGAAAGAGTGTGTAGGTTTTCATACCCAATGCCTATGGTTATCACTGCAAATATAGTCATTAACTATATCATATTTCAGTGATACGACAAAATACGGAGACCATTTCCCGGATCAGTCAACCTTGGTCACGATCTCAAAAAGCAAGAGAACATTGAGTTCCAAAGACGTCCGGACAGCCGCGGACAGTGATTCTCTTGGCGTGAGCATGTTTCTGTTCGTCCGGAAGAACAAGATGACAAGGAATCCAAGGAATTTTACTACCTTGGCAGGATAAGACACAATGCTGACGGAATCCTCAGGGAATTTGTGATGCCGAACACGGACGCGACCGCCGTGGAGAAGAATCTGTTCGACTGCATCACGTCAGCAAATGTCTAACTTTTAACGATATAGGGAAATGAAAACGATAAACGTAGTGGCAGCCGTGATGATAAAAGACGGCAGGGTATTCGCGACACAGCGCGGGTATGGGGCGTTCAAGGACGGTTGGGAGTTCCCAGGCGGCAAGGTCGAGGCGGGGGAGAGCCCGCAGGAAGCACTTCGAAGGGAAATCCGTGAAGAATTGGAGACTGAGATCCAAGTCGGAGAACTGATTGACACCATTGAATATGACTACCCCGACTTCCACCTCTCGATGAAGTGCTACGCCTGCGGGATCATCTCCGGAAATCTTCATCTTGTCGAGCACGAGGCTGCCCGTTGGCTCTCCGCCGACCAGCTCAATTCCGTTGAGTGGCTTCCTGCGGACATCACCTTGATTCCGAAGATAGCACGACTGCTGTAAAAGATTTGTATTAACTTTGCAATCGAGAACAGATTCAATTATGAAGAACAAGAAACTGCGTATCACTGAAAAGGACTTTCTTCTGGCCAACCGCAGGGCTTCAAGAGCAGAGGAAATCGAGAAGTACGGGAAGCAGATCCTGATTAGGTCTATCACCCACAAGTCTAAAAAGGTCTATGACCGCAATCGTCTGAAAAAGGCAGGCATCAGCTACAACGATGACCTGCCTTTATTCATTCCTGTCTTGCGTTTCCGGAAATATTCTCTACACCGTGGAGAATTATGACTTGGTCGCATTACAAGCGGCTTCTCAGCGTCACAAACCCCGAAGCACGTGCATGGTATCTGAAAGACGTACACTTGACAGAAACTTGATTCGCCTCATATCCCGCGTATGAACCCCTCTTGGTCATAGCCGCGACGGAACCGGTGTATGAGAGCGATCAAGTACTCAAGGCGCGGGTCATCAGAATGTAGATTGCCGAATCTGGCGATCTGTGCGTCATATCGTTCGCGTGAGCCGTGTGAGAGGCGTAATTGGACATCTGACGGAATAAAAAACTCTGTCCGCTTTCCTTCGGTGTCTGCTAACGGATTCCTGAACTCTGTCAAGAAAATATTTATCCCGGCCAAATCCAAATCTCCAAAGTGAATGTAACTGTTGGTGATTCCCTTTAGCCAACGAACTAAGTCTCCGGACTGAGGATAGCGGCTGACAAAGAGCAGAGGTGCCATCAAGTACTCGAACAGATAGGCCTGCTTTTCCACGAAACGGAAATTCTCCATGTTCTCGACACCGATCACAAACACTTCCGGAGGGATCTTGAAGTTTTCCCAATCCGAGATGAACGTAAAAGTTCCTGGCGTAGGATTCAACGAGAGCATATGGTCTCCAATAATGACTTGCAGCGGGTTGATCACATTGACTGGAAAGCCCGGGCACGAGCGTGTCGCGACAACTTTAGAGTCTCCGTAAGCAGTGACCAGTTCAGCCCTGGAACGCATTATCGACGGGTCGGCCAGGGGAAAGACACGGCCGATCGCTGAAGGATCCATTGCCCGGTAGGACACCCGGCTTCCATGCCGGATAGTTGTTATCAGCTGCTCGGAACTCAGTTGTCTGAGCAGTTCACTGTCAAATCGGGATCCGCAGACGGACTTCCCCTCCGATAGCGCGACCAGTATGTCATAATGTGTTTTTTTCATTTCACTGAGGCACCTTGACTATCATTCGTCCTGGAAATCGCTGCTTCACGTTTGGAAATCAATGGATAAACAATGGTCTTGGCGTTCTTGTCCTTGCTTAGAAGGTAGGTGTACTTGTAAACAGACACATTGTACGTGGTCGGTGAAGAGTTGATCAGCAGAATGTTCCTGCTGTTGGCAAAATCCAGTATGCCCTTTACGTTGTTAGGGTGGAGTTTTCCGATTTCATCCATCATGCAGTGGATCCGGAATTCTCCGAACTTTCTGGAAACCTTTTCTTTGAAGACATTGATCAGCATTATGTTAACCATAGCCTTTACCAGAATGTCCGTACCGTCGGATCCGACATTGGCAATCTTCTCTACCCATCCGGTATCGTTGTCATTCTCAACAACACGGAATTGAAGCTGGAAAGTATCGGACAGGGTCAGACAAGTACGGGACTGGAACTCGTTGAGAGAAGCCATGAAGTCACTAAGGTATCCTACGGCCTCGCGATTTACTGAGTCCCGACCTTTCTCATCGCTGAAAAGGTTCAAACCACCTAAGCTGAAACTGTTCTCATCGGTAAACTCCTTTATCTTGAGCAGCAGCTGCACCATTCTGTCAGCGGAATCCGTGCTCCGGATTTCTATGCTTCTTATGGCTCCAACGAAATTCTTCTCTTTGAAGTCGTAGTTGATTTCCCTGATGATTTTGTCAACATCGGAACCAAAACCGCAGATGTCTCCCATCTCTCTGGAAACCCTCTGCAAGATTTCGAGATAACGGTCACTTGTCCTGCCTCGGTAGTCCTCAATCTTGTTCTGTTCCACGAACTCCTCAAGGTTGGACGCATAGTCCAGATAATCCTCATCCGAAACAAGGTTGGTCTTGAACTGAAAAACGTTTCCAGGCCCGAATGGAGCCTTGAAAAGATTTACGAAACGTTTGAACTGATCGTTGACAGACATACGCTCAGAAAGGGTGTCATGAATCTCTCCTATGAGGGGAAGGGCACGAGAAAGTGTCGGGCGTTCTGCCACCCTCATCAGAAATGGAGGAAAACTTTCAGAATTACGGAACGCCTCAAACCTCGCAAGGCCATCCTCGCTTTCTTTGATGTCGGCCTTCAATGATTCCAGCGAGGATCTTTCGGAACCGCACTTCTCCTCTATCTGGCGGACGCGACTCTGATGTTTTTCACCAAGCATTCCGCGCTTGTCCTCGAGAGTGCGTCTTGTATGTTTGAACTCATCCTCCCTGTCAAACAGGTTTTGTTTGTCAAGCCTGTATTCGATTGACTTGCTGCGGTTGGCCTCGATAAATGCAATCTCAGCCGTGAGTTTTTCCAACTGTACCTCGCAATCTCTTAAAGCTGTGACATCGACCCAGGCCCCCTTCAGTTCCGCATCACGCCGCGCCTTCAGCTCACCCAAAGAGGTGTCCATCCATCGCTGCTTGATTGTGATTTCGGATTTCTGTGCCTCAATCGAAGAGTCTCTTTCTGCCTCAAGAGCCGTGATCTTTTGCGAATGACTCTTCCTTGCGGCTTTCATTTTCGACGTGCAGTCACAGTCAATGCGTTTCTTTGCCTGATCCACCTCATAACGTGCGAGCGAAATGTCCTGGCGGATTTTATCCAGTTCCTCCTTTCGCAGCTTAACCAGTTCGCATTGTTTGTCTTCCAGCCCTTGGATCTCGGTCCTGAGAGCCTTGGCCTTGCCGGGCAGAATCTGGAGATTCATTGCATCAGCAGCACGTTTCTCGCGGAGTTCCTTTATTTTAGGAGACATTCCGCCTGAGAGAGACTGGACTTCTTTCTCACAAGCCGCAGACAGTTCAGCCAACGAAGATTTGATGTCAGCGACGGCATTGACGTACATCTCCTTGTCTCTCCGAAGTTCCGCCGGGCTCTTCACGTCAGCGTCAAGGTCGGCCAGATCAAGTTTGATTCCAAAGAGGGACGCGGAACTTTCTCCACCGGCAAGATGTGGATTCAAGCCTTTGCAATAAAGAATCTTTTGCTGATCCACAACCTTGCCGACCGTCCGTTCCCATCCGGGAGCATTCTTGTCCAGCCATTCATAGAATGAACCTTCGGATGAGGCGAGAAGTGAATCAATTCGCGAAATCTTGTCAGTCAACCCGGAAATTTCCCTTTCTAGTTCCTTTTCTTTCTCCGAGAATTGCCTCCTTATTCTTTCGCTTTCGAATTCAAATTCCTGGATAAGTTTCCCGATTTCAAGGTCACAGGTGTTGATTTGAGACCTCAGTGCCTGCTCCGAACGGCCGATATCATCAGCTTGAGCGAGTTTGGCGTCTATCTCATCTCCGAGCGGACGCCAGTATTTGAGCCGGACGAAATCTTTGTCAAGTTCCCTTTCACGAAGTGTCAGGGAATTCATTTTCTCAGCGAGAGAATCCAATGCTTCACTTCTTTCCGCGTCAATAACCCTTCTGCATTCGTCAAACTCCGCAGACAAGACTCCGCTGCGAACCACAAAACTTTCCTTGGCTCCCAAAATCTTTTCATTGGCAAGATATTCAAACTGACGGAACTCTGTCTTGATATTTCCCTCCAACACCTCATATTTCGCTGAAAGATCCAGACTGGTCCTTGTCAGCGCGTCCTTGCGTTTGCGGAGACTTTCATGCTGCATTCTGACTGTCGGTTCGGCATCGACTCTGGCGAGCAGGCTGTCGATGCCGATCCTCTCATACTCTTTGCGCTTCAGCTTGATTTCCTTAAGCTTGCTCTCAACCTCTCCGATTGATTTGTTTACTTCCTCTACGTCCTTTTCATATTTATACTTCTGCTCGGCCAGAAGGCGCTCGTATCTTTGCAATTCTGACAGGTGCCTTTTGACTCTTTCCTGCATTTCGGGAATGCTTTCCCTTGCGATCCGGTCAGCGTAAAGAAGCTCAGCGTACAATGACTCTACCTTGCTTTTCAGAAATATCAGCCTGCGATGGTTGTCTATGACCTTCTGAGCATTAAGGCGCACGTGGTTCACGCCTTTTGAGTCCACCCTGAACCATTCGGAGATGTTCTCGTACTCCATCGCGAAGTCTGCGACCTGACGCCTATAGTAGGAAAGGTCGATGGAGGGAACGTCATCGTTCATCGAGCGGATAATTATCTCCTTGATGAAGTCCGCATCCACCCTGGAGTTCAGAAACACATTTTGAAGGGATCGAGGGATGTTCTGGTATGCGGGGCTTTCCATCAGCGCGAAATTGTAGAACTCCTTGTCCGTCACTCGGTGATTGCCATAGATGATGTTGCGGTACTCGTCGTACCTGTCAATGATTCTTGACATATAGCGTCCGGCAAGGCGTTGACGGATAAGGGTATAGTCGCTTGTCACGTCTCCGGTCTCGTCAACAAGCAGACCGCGGTCATATTTCCCGGCCAAGAAGCGGAAGCAGGCGCGCCCCTGGCTGCGGAAAACAAGCACGCAGAAGTCGCCTCGCTCATGCGATACCTCATAGACAATGTAGGAGTTGGCATGTGGAATGTAGAAGTCATCGAAACTTTTCTTTTCCTTGGGAATGCCGAGTTTCTGCTTGTCTCCGTTATAGAAAAAAAGAATCGCGCGCAGAAGAGTACTTTTCCCTACGCCTTGTGTCCCGATGAAATGTACGTTGCCGTCCAGGTGAATCTCCGCATAAGGGACATTGGCACTGTTAATGAAAACAACCTTATTCAAGCACCTCATTCCGCACCTCCTCTGACACTGTCAGACAATCAACCAGTTCCTCGATGTAATGGAACGCGCTTGTGACCTTCCACGTTCCGTCCAACTCATTCTCCTTTTCCACGAATCCTATCTTTTCCAATTCTTCGACAAGCTTGTCGATGACCTCGTCCAGTTTGAGCTTTTCCGCATAGAGATGCATCGCCTTTTCTTTCAATTCCATGTCGGCCGCTATCTGTTCGAGGATGTTCGATGTCCGGAACGTGAACCCGGGGCCGAACACATTGTTGAAAGTCTTGAGGAAATCCAAGCGGTCAATCCAACGTACAAACCTGTCAAGCTTTGCGTCAAGCTCGACACGGCTTTCCTGCCTGGTGAAATAGTAGTAGCCGTTCCCGCTTTCAAGATTGAATCCGATCCCGGAATAATACTCCCGGTACTCTTCATAGTTGTCCTCGATGGCGTCATAGATCGTCTTCGTCTGGCGTCTTACACTGTTGGAGCAGATGAATCCTCCCCGGCTCAGGATGTCAAATATTTCTTTTGTGTATTTCATGCTGGATAGATCAATGGATATTCAATACCGTTGTCACATTTGTACCTGTCTGTCACGTCCAGTTCATCAAGAAACTGTGAGGCGATCTGGCAAAACAGCACGAGCCGTCGCTCCATGTCCGTGGGTATTTTATAGTTGTAGTCCCGGATGAAAGTATACAAGTCCACGCCCGAAGCCAGGAAGGCATTTTTTATCTCATCGGTATTGAGATCTTCATTGATCTTGGGCTCTGAGTTTAGATATTCCTCAGCAAGCGGCCCGGCCTTGTGGCGTTTGATTGCCATTCCTTTCCTTAAACGGCTTGACAGATTCCTCAGCGCCCTCAGACCCTCATCGCTGTTCCGCAAGGTCTCCAGGGATATTTTCAATGTGTACTTGGGACGGTTTTCCATCCATATGGGATTAGAGGATGCAAGCATTTGTCTGACATTCGACTGAGACTCGAGTACAAGTTGGTCCCTCAGATACTTCACGCGCCTGAGCTTCTCCACCAGACGGTTTTGGTACTCGATAAGATTCAGGTACTCTATTATCTGACGGTCCAGCTCAAGAATGTTGTGATACGCTTCGACAAGCTGCAACCTCACATCACTTACGGTCTTTTTCAATCCGACATCCATGGCCGTCGCGAAAAAGCCCTGCTGATTTTCAGACAGGTAGCGTTCAGTCTGTTTGATGAGCTCGGCCACAGCCATGCGCTTGCCATCAAGATTGCTCAACTTGAGTTTCTTGACACGATAGTTGGGCTCATTCTTGTAGGTGCTGTCGATGTTGCGTTTAAGATCAATCACATTTCTGAATGTCGTCAGGGCGATGTTCCGCAGGATGCGTCTTACATCCTTCAGGTAGCCATACTTCCTTTGCGGCGAAGTCTCGGTCTTGTAGTATTCAATGGCAGCGTCGAGAGAGCCTATGCTTTCTTTCACTCCAGCCACATTGATGTCCTCGTTGACGTCCAGAACTTCCTCAAAGAATCTGAGATAGACATCCTCCAATTCAAGAAACTCTCCGCTGTCGTGCACAACGCCGTGCTCTATGAGGAAAGCGATCCGGCTTTCCTTGTAATCCACGAGTTCCTTTGCGGTGTCATGCCTGTACGACAGTTTCTTTCTGTTCTGGAACATGTCCTTCAGGAGCACTTTCTCCCTTGAAAGCATCCTTATGAGTTCATCTATAGACCGGAATGTCTCCATTTCAATTAATCAGTCAATCAGTTGTTGTCACAATAGGCGCCTGGCATGGATAAATGGCGGTGACAGACGCAAATATATGTAATTGACGTGAATGAAGCAAATATTCTTGACGTGCACTCTACTGATTGCCAATCAGTAGGCATAAAGGCTCCCTGTCGGCTTTCGGTGGATTAGAGCAGCAGGATATAAATCAGCACCGCGGGAGGAACCGGTCCGGAAATATTCATTAGCGGCTGGGAGTATCTCTCATCTCCTTTGCGAATATATTGACCGTCAGAATTATACAGTGCAGCGGAATATCTGCTGTCGCCTTGGCGGATGTATTTTCCGTCCCAATTGAAAAGCGCTTTTGAATATTTGCCTCGCCCGCCACGCAGCTCCAGCCCGTTCCAATTGTACAGAATCTCCCCGTAGCGACTGTCGCCTCTACGGATATATTCACCATCGAAATTAATCAGTACCTCTGAATATTTGCTGTTCCCCGCCCGCAGGCAGCTTCCGTCCCAATTGTACAGGGGCATTGAGTAAACATCCTTCCCGCGCCTGATGAAAGACTGCGCGTCCACCGCCGCGCATGCAAGCATCATAATGAATATAACGACCGCTATCCGTTTCATAATAGCGAATTTAATGATAATCCGGCAAAAATACTATGTCTATCCAACCAAGTTGAACCAGACACGAAAAGTAAACATGGAAAATAATTTTCAGGCGTTGTCATTTCCCCCACGCGGAATGACTAATGTCTTGATTAATAGCCTTGTAGCAGGGTAGTGGTTCAAATGCGGTTCAGATAGAAATGCACTTGCTTGGCGTTATCGGACACCGCTGAATGGCTGTTGATAACTTTTTCTTCGGTATAGTTCGGATAACTTCTGGACGGAAAATATACGTGTTATACGAGGCTTGGAGAAAACGTGAATACTACGTTTAGCAAGTTACCAGCTAGTTGAATCAAGACAGCAATATGCCGTATGGCGATGTCTATTGCGTTAGTGTCATCCGAAAATCAAGTTACCGGCAAGTTAAATTTTCCATTGTCATATTGGAGTGCATCTATTACGTTATCTTGAATCATATTTATTGTTTTGGTGAAATAATCACAAAAATAGATGATATGTTTGCGTGTTTTAAAAATTATCCATAACTTTGTCAGAAACGAAAAGATAGAACATTATGATACAAGAATTCGGAGTGAAGAACTTCTACTCCATCAAAAACGAGCAGACAATTAGTTTCGTACCTACACCGGATGGCACTCATGCAGAGAACTATCTGCATGAAGTGAAACCGGGTGTCAATCTGCTGAAAATAGGCATCATCTATGGCTCTAACGCAAGCGGTAAGAGCAATGTCCTTATGGCACTTGACTTTTTCCATGGCTTGATGCTCAGTGTCCCGCAGGATAAAATGAGCAAAATAGAAGGCTATGCTCCGTTCTTATTGGATGATACAAGCAGGAATGAGACTTGCCGGATGCATCTCGTCTTTTGGCTTGATAGAGAACGCTATATTCACGAAATCGAATTTGACGACAAACGAATATATAAAGAAAGCCTGTTTTTTTACGGCAGCCAACGCCCGACGACATTGTATGACAGGACATATAACAAAGATACTGACCATAGCGTCATCGTGTTCGGAAGCAAATCCGGTATGACAAAAAAGAGTCAGGATGTTATTGAAGGCAATACCATCAATAACTGCACGGTGATGGCAGCATTCGGCAAAAGTAATGTAGAAGAGTCACGACTGAATAAGGTGTATGAGTTCTATGCCAGAGGAATCGCTGACCTGCTTTCTCCGAACCAGATACTGTTGTCTTATGTAAAAGACCAGATTCGCCGAGACAAGGACGGAAAATTGAAAGAATTTCTCTTAAAGGTACTTCAGGCATCCGATTTCAATATCGTGGACTTTGATCTGAAAGAGGCGGAAGTTCCTATAACCCCGAATATGGAACTCGTAATCAAGAATACGCCGATGCCGGAAACCGCCCGGGAAGAAATGTTGAAGAGAGGCACTCTCACCAATGAAGAGTTGTCCTTTCTCCATACAACAGATGGCGAAAAACGATATGATTTGCCGGAAGTTATGGAAAGCCGGGGAACAATGCGCTTTCTTGGAATGGGTGTGATTTTGTATAAACTTCTCTCAAGGGAAAGGTTCATCACTGTTGATGAGGTCGAGACAAGTATCCATTACGAGTTGATGTCATATTTCTTAAAAGTATTTCTGGTGAACAGCGACAATGGCTCCCAGATGCTGCTGACAACTCATGACGTGAACTTTCTTGACGAAGATTTCATCCGCCGCGATGTCGTGTGGTTTACAGACAAGAATGGGAAAGGCGAGACTGAAGTTAAACGCCTTACACAGTATGGGCTTCACAAGACACTTTCTCCGTACAATGCGTACAAGCAGGGGAAACTTGGCAAGCTGCCTTTCATCGGAAGTATATTTTTGTAGCCTATGGGAAAAAAAAGCATAGCAATAATAGGTGAGGGAATCACCGAATGGTTCTACTTCGACTCATTGCGGATAGCCCATCGCTACCCGTTCAAGGTCGCACCTGACTTCCCCCAGCACTCAGATATCCAGCATATGTCCAAACTTGTCAATGACTATGTCCGTCGCCAATATGACTATGTTGCATGCTTGGTTGATATGGACAGGCTTTTAACCCATCCGGCGGAAATGGAAACATACAAGCGGCTGAAATCAAAGAGCGATCCGAGTGTAATGTGGGTGGAAACGAATCCGTGCACCGAGTTTTGGTTCCTGCTGCATTTCCTGCCTGGGCTTGCGGTTCGCCATTACGCCAATCAAGATCAGGCTATTGCCGAGTTGCGCAAATATATGCCAGGCTACGAAAAGACTCAACGATATTTGGCAAAAGCCAACATCTACTGCTATCTTCGTGATAGTGGAGACTTGTCCCGTGCGGTGTCAAATGCAGAACAACTGTGCAGACTATGTCACGACAACAAGGATGACCTTATGGCTTATAGTGAGATGCATAAGGTGTTGAGGCTGTTGGAGGAGATTTCACACTAAAACGAAGTTAAATGAATTTTAGTTTCGCAAGTAAATCAGGCGGACGTTTGCAGTTGCAGGGCCACCTTCATTATGGCGTAAAGTTGTTTGTTTTTGTATATGATGTTGGTCCGGATTTCATCGAAGTCGGCAGAGAAGAAGTCCGCAATGGCGGACACGAGCTGCTGAATGAGTCCCTACTTGCGAAACTTAAACTTCAATCATCCAGCTGGTAGTGTTCCATCGAGTGTGTCCGGAGACTGTCTTCCGGAGTCTTTCGATTTGCAAATATAATCAGTTTTCCGATATTTCGTCATTGTCGTCGACGTCCGAAGCGGAGCGAGCCTTTCCGGCGAGCTCGCGCAGCTTCGGATCGTAGCTGCTGGAGGTCGTATATCCCGGCAGCGGTGACGCCTTTTCGGGAGGGAACAGCTTTGAATTTGAAAGTTGGCTTACCCTCTTTTAACGCTAAGATTTAAGTTCTCTACTATGTTGAATATGTATTCCAATGTGTCCAATTCCTAAAATTATCGTAGCCCCCAAAAGCCATACAACTTTTCCATATATGCCAAGTAGAAAAAAGGAAATTACAGGCAATGTTGCCCCTGCTAGTGGAATACCCAAGAAGCTGCTATAAAAGTCTGATAGTTTTCTTTCACTATAAAAATAACGTACCCACCAACATTCATATATTGCCATTAAACTAAAAGCTGCAATAAGCCACCAAGTCCAAATTGACCAACTGTGCAAATTGAAATCATTAAAAATCAAAGCACATATCGTAGTCAAAAATTCTCCTGCTTTTTCAAAAATTAGTAATACTTTGTTTTCGTTTCCGGAGGTATATCCTTGTGGCTTTCTTGTTACCCAAATAATATTAGGAACAAATAATAATAATAAAAATATCAACCCTATATATGAAAAACCAAAATGTCCCATCATTTATCTATTCTCCGTTTCCATTAAAATTTTTTACTGTTTAAAAATGTGTGTCTGTACGAAGGTCCATCAACTTCTAAGATTCTGCAAATATAAACATTATTCTTATTGTACGCGTCCACTTTTCCGCATTGAGTTCGTTTTTTTTGTCCTCTGGGATATTCATTATTTGTGGTTAAATATTAAGAGTCAAAAGATCAGAATAAAACTCAAATCATTCGATCACATGCTGGTTGACAAGTCAGCCGCTAAGATCGTGGACACCGTGAAGGCTACTGGTGCAAAGGTGAACGGTCCTATTCCGCTTCCTACCAACAAGAAGATCTTCACTGTCAATCGCTCGATCTTCGTCAACAAGAAGTCCCGCGAGCAGTTTGAGCTTAGCGCCTACAGCAGGCTTCTGGACATCGACGACAGCAACGCAAAGACTGTTGACGCTCTCATGAAGCTTGAACTTCCTTCCGGCGTTGAGGTTGAGATCAAAGTCTGATCTGTCAGTTTGAGGACGGTGCGGTCTCAGAGGCCGCTTCCGTTCATGCAATACAGCCCGGCCAACAAGGTCGGGAATCGGTCCCATAGCTCAGTTGCGCTGCGCGCGCTTTTCCTCCAACCCCCAGTCACTTCGTGACAGCCCCGAGGGGGCATTGGGGAGCGTTCTCCCCAAACCCCTTGAGTCGCTATGCTCCAAATCCGGTTATCAGGATCCGGCCAAACATTGTGCTGGAGAATGCCACTCAATACTATCAGAACTGCAAACGATCACCGTTGTAAAAATCAAGCAGTTTCGTAGAAAACAGGAACTCATAGCGGGCACGAGCCAGATTCGATTCGGATTCCAGAAAGTTGTCGCGAGCCTCATTGAACTCAGTGATGTTGGCCTTGCCGTTCTCGTACTTCGCAAGCACGAGTTCGTACGACTCTTTGGCGCTGGCGTCAGCGTCCTGACTTGAGCGGAACTTCTCCTGAGCGGCCACAGCGTTGTAGTAGGCCTGCTGTATCTCCTTGTAGAGGCTTTTCTTGCTGTTCTCCAGCTGGAGCATCTGGTTTGTCCTCGAAAGCTCGGCGGAGCGGATCTGGTTCCTGGTCTGGA
>DJOT01000023.1:0-458 GCA_002439095.1 Bacteroidales bacterium UBA6431
ATGTTAATTTATTGTTATATTTGCAGCCGAAAAACTACGAGGAAAGATTTGTATGCTTGCAACCTCGTATTAAAAAATGCTAAAAATGAACTACCTTTTCACATCGGAGTCAGTCTCCGAAGGTCATCCCGACAAGGTCGCTGACCAGATTTCAGATGCAATCCTCGATGAATTCCTCCGCCAGGACAAGGAGGCCAAAGTCGCGTGCGAGACTTTCTGCACCGCAGGCCTCGTGGTCGTGGGCGGTGAAGTGCGCAGCGAAGACGCCTACGTGGACATCCCGGCAGTAGCGCGCCGCGTCATCAGGAAGATCGGCTACACCAAGGCCGAATACGGATTCGACGCCTCATCCTGCGGCATCATCTCCACCATCCACGAGCAGAGCGCGGACATCAACCGCGGCGTAGTCCGCTCCGAGCCGCTCGACCAGGGCGCCGGGGACCAGGGCATGATGTTCG
>DJOT01000023.1:506-899 GCA_002439095.1 Bacteroidales bacterium UBA6431
GGGCATGATGTTCGGCTATGCCAGCATCGACACTGAAGAGTACATGCCACTCGCCCTCTCGCTCGCTCACAAGATGCTTCTCGTCCTCTCCGACATCCGGCACAACGAGCCGGAGCTCATGCCATACCTCCGCCCGGACGCCAAGTCACAGTTCACTGTGGAGTTCTCAGAAAAGCACAAGCCGCTGCGCGTACACACCATAGTGCTCAGCACGCAGCACGATGAGTTCGGTTCCGACGAGCAGATGCACGACCGCATCGAGAAGGATGTGCGCAACATCGTGATCCCGAGGCTCATCGCCTCCCTCCCCGAGAAGACGACCCGTCTCTTCGACGGCAAGTTCATCCTCCATGTCAACCCTACCGGCAAGTTCGTCATCGGCGGCCCTGCCGG
>DJOT01000023.1:1025-36721 GCA_002439095.1 Bacteroidales bacterium UBA6431
GGCGGCGGCGCGTTCTCCGGCAAGGACCCGTCCAAGGTGGACCGTTCCGCAGCCTACGCCGCAAGGCACATCGCCAAGAACCTCGTGGCGGCAGGAGTCGCCAAAGAGTGCCTTGTGCAGGTCTCATACGCCATCGGCGTGGCCGAGCCGGTCAGCATCTTCGTGGACACATACGGCACAGCCTCCATCCCGGGACATTCCGGACAGGATGCCGACGCCTTCATAGCCAGCAGGATTCCGGCTCTCTTCGACCTGCGACCGGCTGCCATAATAGAGCGTTTCCAGCTCAAGAACCCTATCTACGAACCTTGTGCGGCCTACGGCCACTTCGGGCGCGAGCCTTACGTCAAGGACGGCATGCAGTTCTTCGGATGGGAGAAGCTTGACAGCGTGGAGCGCATCAAGAAAGAATTCGGGCTATGAAACGGGACAAGGCCCCCAAGGTCAACATAAACAACAAGAAGGCCTCCTTCGAGTACGAGTTCCTGGAGCAGTACGATGCCGGGATAGTGCTGGTGGGCACTGAGATAAAATCCATCCGCGCCGGCAAGGCATCGCTTCAGGACGCCTACTGCTACTTCTCCGGCGGAGAACTCTATCTGCGTGGGATGAACATCGCCACCTACTTCTGGGCCTCGGCCTGGAGCAGCCATGAGCCGATGCGCGACCGCAAACTGCTGCTTACCGCCCGCGAACTCCGCCACCTCGCTCAGGCCGTCAAGACCAAAGGCCTGACCATAGTGGCCACAAGAGTATACATCTCCGACAACGGCTACGCCAAGGTCCACATCGCCCTCGCCAAGGGAAAGAAAGAATACGACAAGCGCGCCAGCATCAAGGAGAAGGATATCCGGCGCGAACTTGAAAGAGAGTAGCCTTGAGATGCCGCAGCACAAGCCAGTCATAGCCGAGCTCCCGGAACCGGAGGAAATCGACTTCGGAGCGCTTGCCCGCGAGTATCTCGACGGACAGGTGGACTTGATAGTCGTGCTCGGCCCCACCGCCTCCGGCAAGACGCGTTATGCGGTTCAACTGGCCAATGAGATCAACGCTTGCGCGGCCCTCGGGCTCTTCGAGGGCTGTCCGGGGAGGATGACTGACGCGCCTGTAATAGATGGTGCAGAGATCATCTCCGCCGACTCCCGGCAAGTATATAAAGGTATGGACATAGGCACGGGCAAGGATCTATCCGAATATGGGGATGTCCCATATCATCTTATAGATATCCTCCCCGCCGGAGCGCAATACAACGTCTTCCAGTATCAGCAGGACTTCCGCCGCGTCTGGGCGGACATCCGCTCCAGGAACATGGTGCCCATACTGTGCGGCGGCACGGGAATGTACATCAACGCCGTCACCGCCGGCTACGACTTCTCCAGCAAGTCGGCTTTGAGCGCGGAACGCAGCCCGTCCCAGGCCGAGGGCCTGCCGAGGCATCCTTACTTCATCGGGACCCTCGTCTCACGCGAGGTGCGCAACGAAAGAATAGACCGCCGGCTGGACGCCCGTCTCAAAGAGGGAATGGTGGAGGAGATACAGGGCCTGCTGGACAGCGGAGTGCCGGCAGAAACTCTCATTTCCTACGGGCTTGAGTACAAGTTCGTCACACTCTATCTTCTGGGCCAGCTCAGCTACGGGCAGATGCGTGAGAGACTCGCCATCGCCATCCACCAGTTCGCCAAACGCCAGATGACCTGGTTCCGGGGCATGGAGCGCAGCGGTGCCCGTATCCATTGGGTGGAAGTCTAATACATCAGCATCCCACTGGCGGCCATATTCGCCTTGGCGGCTTTCATGGCCGAGAACTTGCCGAAGTCCAGAGCGATGCCGATCATCACGGTGCGGCCGAAATGGACGGAATGCGTGTACTCGGTCATCGTCGGCCCCGGACGATAGGTGAACGCCCCACGCGAGTCAAGCAAATCCGCTCCGCTCAGGCTGACGTTGACCGGTCCTATTTTCTTGGCAACGCGTAGGCTCAGGATTGTTTCCGGCCTCGTAAGCCCCTCGGGATAGCCAAGATATACGAGCTGTTCCATCTTCCCCTGCATCTCCCATCCTGCTCCGGGGCGATAGAGCACCTCGAATTTGAACGAACCGTCGTGCACTTGCCTGTTAAGCAGAGATTCTTCTGCCCAGCGGTAGTCGCGGTAGTTCCAATCAGCTTTGGCTTGCAGGCTGACAGAAGAGAAACTGCCCTGCAGGCCAAGACTGACCCCATAGTTACAATTGACGAGATCTGATTTTTCAATCACGGCGCTGTCCTCAAGCCATCCGGACAAAGCTTCGTATGTGATGTCCCCGGAATAAGTGGAACCGACGGACAGACTCTGGGCAAACTGGCCGGAGAACGTAGGGCTGATGTCAAACATCCACTTGGCTGCTCCATCCAGAGGCGTTGTCGCTGTCAGACTTGCAGATATGCTTGTCTGTGGGGTGTCCATGCTCACAGGACGGCTGAATCTTTGACCGGCAGCATCATACCATATAAGGCTTGCCATAGGGTTCTGCCTCACGGAGCCATTGGCACGTGCAGTGAAGGTTCTTTTCTTTTTGCGGTCATTGTATTTGGTCCTGATGTTGGCTGACCAGGTGTAACTTGATTTAAGAGCCGGATTGCCGACGAATGTGCACGACGGGTCTGAAAGGTCGAGCGCGGACACAAGATAGTCCGTATAAGGGGAGGACATATAGCTGTCCGTCTGGAATGTCAGCGTCCAGTTCGACTTTTTGTAATTGTACTCGATATTCGGGCTGATGCGGTTTTCCCAATCTCCCCTGAGTCTGGACTGGTTGAGATCCGCACCGGCATACAGTTCACCCTCAGCTATGGTCAATCTCATCCTCAATGACTGCGACATGGAGACGGAAGAGTAACTGTCTATGTAGCTGTAGAATTCTTGATCTGCCGCCCGAGTGAAATCCGAGAGATTGAGACTGGCATTTCCTTTTGCCTGCAAGGACAGTTTTTCCGTGAGCGGTTCGACGTAGTTGACGAACAGTCGCCCGCCTGCATTGTCCCGTGAATTCTTGTAATTTATGCTGCCGTCTGCACCATGCCCATCGGACATCTCCCCGGAAAGATTGAAACTCATCATGGCGAAACGTCCCGGCTTGCCGAGCTTGGGCAGCGTGAGGACAGTCGATGCGTTGCCGTATAACTGGTTGCCTATGAACGAGCTACCATAGGTTGCAGCATTCCCCGTCTGAGACAGGGAGGATTCGTCCGACCTGCTGTAGGAGCCGGATATGTTGACACTGAGATTGTAGGAAGACTTGTCCTTGTTGCCTATCCGGATGTTTCCACTCACGGCATGGCTGCCTGTGACCCCGGAGAGCAATTCTTCCTCTTCGGCCAGTTTTCCCCCAGATATGAAACTACGGCTGATGGTGTCTGCGACCGTCTTGCTGCTGTAGTCATATTTCACCGAGCCGTCAAGTTCAATCTTCCTGAATCTGTCCGTATCAAGGTTGACACCGGCCAAGGCGCTGCGCTCCAGTCCGCTGCTTGCTGCGAGTCTGCCCGGAGAGAGAGTCTGACCTCCCCTTATGACCTGACCGTTACCGGAAAAAGGGTCTGTGACAGACTTGTAATTGGCAAGTGCCGTGATCTGCTCTTTCGGGGAGAAACGCGACAGCATCAGCTCCCCGTTGCCAAGGAACTGCTCTTCGTATGCAGCGGAAGCACTGGCGTTGCCGAAAAAGCCGTCTTCGTATTCGGGCTTCAGCGCCACATCCATCACCGTTTCTTTCTGTGTATCGGAGACCATCCCGCCTTCAGTTTCGGGAGTCTTGTCGTACACCTTGACATTGCGGACGATTCGCGCCGGTATATTGTTGACGGCGACCATAGGGTCATCGAGGAAGAATGTCCGTCCGCCTATCGTGATGTTGCGCACAGGTGAGCCTCCTACTGTCACGCTGGAGCCTTCCACCTTGATTCCCGGCATCTTGGAGAGGAGTTCGCCGAGTTTTGCGTTTTCGCCTACTTTGTATGAGCCAGCGTTATAGACGACAGTGTCTTTGATGATGGTTATCGGGGAAGCGTCCCCCGTCACTCTTGCCGCTTCGAGGATCTCGGGGTCGGGGCTGATCAGCAGTTGCCCGAGGTCATAGCTTCCGAATGCGCTGTCAGGAGTGGAAAAGGACAGGGCGAACGGCCTATAGCCAAGCTGCTCAACATAAAGCACATACTTGCCTTTCACCACATTATCGAAACTGACCTTGCCGTCCTTGGACGACATGGTGAAGTCAAGTATGGTGCTGTCCCCCTGCTTCGTGATATAGGATGAGGCGAATTCGACAGGCACCCTGCTCAGAGAATCGAGCACCGTAGCCTCAAGCTTGACATTGAGGTATTTATTAATGCCCGAACCCTGCTGGGCGAAGCCGCTCGGCGCGAAGAGGAGGAACGTAAACAGCAATAATATACTACTTCGAAGAGCTCCCATACCATTGGTATCCACATATCCGACAAACGGCATAGTAGGTCGAAGAACCGTCTATGTGGGTATGGTTGACTTCTCCGGATCTGCATTTAGGACAGAATATTTCACAATCCTTATAAACTTCCACGGAGTTTCTGGTCGCTTCTGAAGTGTTCGAGAATAATGGAGAGACGAGAAGAACGAGAGCAATGAGTACTTTTTTCATTTTAAAATAATTTAGTTTTCACAAGGTAGGAAAAGAATACGTATTTCACAAGAGCTCCATGATTTTTTCTTAATATTTTTAAAATTCGTTTTTGCTTGTCCACCGGAAGGCCATTCTGCCGGACAAACGGCTCAATAGCACAGTTTTGTCCGGGGAAAGCCGATTTCCACGGACATCTTACCATCAACGCAATCCCTTTATCCAAAAAACTTTGTATAATGGATAAAAAAGCCTAATTTTGTCCATTACAAAAATTCTACTAAATGAAAAATGCCATTCTCAAACAAAAAGCAGAGAGAGACAAACTTCTCAGCATGGAATATCTGGAAAGAGTTGCCAATGGGATGGCGACCTCATATTTACCCAGCAAACTTATCAAACTGATAACAGGCCCCCGAAGGGCAGGCAAGTCTTCTCTTGCCGTGCAGATGCTCAAAGGAAAGAAGTTTGCATATCTGAATTTTGACGACAACACTCTGCTTTCAGGCTTTTCAGAAGACACGGTTGAAGACCTGTTGGATGAAATATATCCAGGATACGAGTATCTGCTTCTTGACGAAGTACAGAATCTCAACGGATGGAGCCTCTGGGTAGAGAAATTGTACAGGAGGGGCATGAATCTGGTCATAACGGGATCTAATGCCAATTTGCTGTCCGATGACATAGCCTCCGTTCTTTCAGGGCGTTTCCTCGAAATAAGAATTTACCCGTTCTCGGCACGCGAATATCTGGAGCACATAACTGGAGCAGGAAATGAGAGCCTCACTGACTATGCCGTATACGAAAGATATCTCAACTACGGAGGGTATCCAGAAGTCGCCCTCACTCCACAAGTTACGCAAGGGTACCTTTCAAGCCTATATGATTCAACAATTGTCAAAGATATCGTGAGGAGATACAATATAAGGAAAGTTGACGACTTATATAGCATTGCCAATTGGCTCCTTGCAAACTTCACCAATGCATTCAGCGCCTCCTCACTTGCAGGGGAACTTGACATGAAAAGCGTTACGACAGTTCAAAACTACTGTAGGTTTTTGAGCAACACCTACTTATTCCAGTTTCTGCCCCGTTTCAACAGCAAATTCAAACTCATGAACAAGGCTGACAGGAAATGTTATGTAATTGACACCGGCTTCATATACGCCCGAGCCTTCGAACTGTCACCCAACCGTGGACGGCTGCTTGAGAACATGGTTTTCACAGAACTGCTCAAAAGAGGATACGACCTCAAGAAAAACGAATTGTTCTATTATCGATCAAGAAATGAAAAAGAGGTAGATTTCGTATACAGGAAAGGAATAATGACACAGGGGCTGATTCAAGTATGCTATGACCTGTCCGGGAAAAGCACTCGCAAACGTGAAGTCAACTCTCTGGTCGAATGTGCCGGGGAACTTAAAAACAAGAATCTTCAGATCGTTACTTGGGATCAAGATGAGATAATTGAACAAGACGGATACACCATCAACGTCATCTCTATCGGCAACTGGCTGTCAAAAGACATGTAGAAAGCTACTCCTCCTGGGCGGCCTTCAGCTTCTGGCGGCGGGTCTCGGCGGAGTCATGACCGAACAGAAGGCGCGGCCCCTCGATGGAGCGCCAGTAGGCGGAGTCGAAATCCTCCGGATCGCGCGGAGAGACAAAAGACCCGTCATGGTCAATAGCAAAAGACAGATAGGTGATATCGTAGCCCTGCTCGCGGAACATTTTCTCATAAAAGGTCTGAACCTCACGCACTTCCGGCTCTATCAGCGGATCTTCCGACCCATACAGGTCCTCAGTGCATGAGAGGATCTTCAACGAATTGGTCTCGCACACGGCACGCGTATAGCGGTGCAGGAACATCGAATCAGTCTTGAGACGCACAATTCCCCCCGGCTTCAGCATAGAACGGTAGCGCTCAAGGAAAAGAGGCGAAGTCAGACGGGAGTTCTCGCTCCGGAACTGGGGATCAGAGAAAGTCAACCAGATTTCCGACACTTCCCCCGGGGCAAAAAAGGCTGTGATAAACTCCACTCTGGTGCGCAAGAACGCAGCATTGCCGATATGCTCGCGCGTAACCCTGCCGGCCCCCTTCCACAGTCGCGCACCCTTGATATCCACACCGATATAATCGGAAGCGGGATTGCGCAGAGCAAGGTCAACCGTATACTCCCCCTTGCCGCAGCCGAGTTCCAGCACCAGCGGCGCATCCGGAGCACCGCCGGGGAACATCTTCTCCCTCCAGCGCCCCTTTATCGGATGATCCTTGAGATTGAAAAAGCCGTCCGCGAGAAGCTCCTGCGAAGAAGGCTGGAGAAGACAGGAGAAGGTCTCGTTCTCCGCGAATTTCCTGAGTTTATCGTGCCCCATCGTTTCTTTTGTATATAAGTCCCAGCCCGAGAAAATCCTTTCCCGGATCAATCGGGCGCACATTGACCCTCCATTCCCCGTACTCCGCCGGCACTATGCCGCTCCTATATAACTCACGCTCCCCCCGGCTGTCCAGCGCCCCCATATACACAGTCTCATAGAGGCTGCGACCAGACGGGGCCGTCCAGCTCACCCGGAGTTCAAGATTGCTCTTCCGCCCGGCGGCAAGCCTGCTGTAGAACCAGAAGTCATAAGTAGCCAAAGAGTCTGTCATGTCCACAAGAAACGAGTACACGCCATCTTCCGCCCTGTCAGAGCGGATAAAATTTTCGGTCTGGGCCGGTCTGGCACAGGCTGCCAGCAGCAGACAACTGATAAACGGGATCAGCGCCCTCATTTCTCCCCGCCTTCAGGCTTAGGTGCGTTCGGACGCGGACGGTTGCCACCGGCCTGCTGCGGCCTTCCGTCCCGGCGCGGACGGCTGCCACCCTGACGAGGCCTGTCTTGACGCGGACGGTCTCCGGACGCCTGCCTCGGCTGCGGGGCAGTCCCTTGTTTCGCCGTATCCTGAGACTGCTGTCTGCCTCCACGGTTGCCCCCGCGGCCCTTTCCGCCCTTGCGGCGGCGCGGCGCGTCGAAACGGCTGATGCTGTCATCCCCTACTGCCGTCACGAACTCCGGCGCCACCGGTTCAGGTTCGCTCTTGAGAGACTCCGGCTTGATGCCGTTGCGGTTCATCTTTATTATCTCCCGCACCTCCGATGCCGCGAGCGGATAGAGCTGCGCATCGGAAGTCTTGTCATAAGAGAAATACATCACCTCCTTGAGTATGTCCGTCTTTCGGAGGTAGGCCGGTCCATCCTGAAAATCAAGCGGTTCGCTCACTTTCGGGATACGGGACTGGGCATCGAGGTAGGTCGCCACCTCATAGTTGAGGCAGCACTTGAGCTTTCCGCACTGGCCCGCAAGTTTCTGTGGATTGAGAGAGAGATCTTGACAACGGGCCGCTGCCGTGGAGATGCTCTGGAAGGACGAGATGTAGTTGGCACAGCACAGCTCCCGGCCGCAAACGCCGAGACCTCCGATGAGCCCGGCTTCCTGACGCGCGCCGATCTGTTTCATTTCTATCCTGATATGGAACTCCTCGGCAAAGGCCTTGATGAGCTGGCGGAAATCCACGCGCCCATCGGCTATGTAGTAGAATATGGCCTTGGTGCCGTCCCCCTGGAACTCCACATCGCCGATCTTCATCTCCAATCCCATCTCGGCTGCTATGCTGCGGGCCTTGATCATGGTCTCCTGCTCCCGGGCTATCGCCTCCTGCCAGCGCTCAATGTCGGTCTGACGGGCCTTGCGATAAATTTTCTTAAACACGGCCGTTTTGGAATCTATACCCTTGCACTTCATCTGCCGCCCGACTATAGGCCCCTCAAGCGTCACAATGCCAAGATCCAGACCGGTCGTGGCCTCGACCATCACCAGATCGCCGAGACGCACATTCTGTGGGGAGTCATTGATATATATGCCTTTGCGGGTGTTCTTGAAACGCACCTCGAAAAGATCCTTGCAGGAGCCGTCCTGCGCGTCTTTCAGCCAGTTGTAATCACCGAGTTTGCAGCAGCCTGCACGGTAGGAGCATGAGACTTCCCCGGACTCCGCGTCATGGGTCACGACGCAGCCACGGGAACAGTCGAAATGTATGGATTCTCTGATATCGTTCATATAAGCATAAAAAGTCTGTCCACCATATCCGTAAACAGCAGACGTGCATTGACATTGCGGTCAATGAGAGAACTTGTCTCATCAAACACGGCAAGCGCCGCACGGGGGAAAGTCTTGGGCAAGGCTGAAGCCCACCGGAGGGCATCGGCACTGTCGGCACCAAGAGAACTGAGCCCCTGCTGTGCAAGGAATATGAGGCGGAGCTGGTAAGATGCAAATTTACAAAAAGATTTAGCAGTCTCGCGCGACGGCAGAGCCGCAATCCCTTCTCCGGCATCAAGCGCGGAGAGCAGATCTTTCCGCATAAGCGCTTCCATCAAGCCGGAGAAAAGTTCCGGTGAAGCAAATGCGGCAGCGGTATCAGCAGTGTCGGCGGGCCTGACACGGATCTGCTGACATCGAGACGATATGGTCTGCAGCACTCTCTCCGAATGATGTGTAATCAACAGAAACTGAGTCTGAAGCGGAGGTTCCTCGATAATCTTGAGCAGACGGTTGGCCGCATCCGGGTTCATCTTCTCCGGAAGGTAGATAACGACCGAGCGGTAGCCACTCTCAAGGGCGCTGAGCGACAGAGTCTCAAGCAGATGCTTAGCCTCACTGACGGCTATAAGGGAATTTTTACCCTCGATTCCGAGGGCCGAAGAGAGCTGGGTCTCCGTGAAATAAGGGTTGGATGCCGCCAGCTGCCTGAACTGCGCCACATATTGAAGGGATATGGTGGAAGCAGCTGTCGGATACACGAAATGCACATCCGGGTGGATGAACTTCGATATCTTGTTGCAGGCCGGGCAGACTCCACAGGAATCACCGCCGGAGCGGTGCTCACAATAGAGATATTGCAGAAAAGCTATGCATAGAGGGAAAGCCCCACCTCCGTCATCCTCCTGAAACATTATGGCATGTGGAACTTTGCCAGAATCCACCATACCGACAAGCGCCCTGACGACATCATCGTTACCCTGAAGCTGCGCGAATCTCATACCCGTCTGAAAGCGTTGAAACGTGCCATCTCAGCCAGAGCTTCCTTGGCAGGAGAATCAGGCACGGAGTCAAGGGCGCCAACGGCCGCATCAATATATTCCTGTAGTCTGACGGCAGCATAATCAATCCCCCCTCTTTCAATCACAAAAGAATGCAGCTGCCCGCAAAACTCCGGATGCTCCTGAATCTGAAGTATCTTGCTGCGCATCCGGGAATCATCTTCAAGGGTGGAAAGGGCTCCGATAAGAGGAAGGGTTATCTTCTGCTCCTTGAGATCCATCCCGACAGGCTTTCCAAGCTCTCCGGTGCCGGCATAATCCAAAATATCATCTTTGATCTGAAAAGCGGTACCAAGAGCCAGAGCATAAGCTCTCGCCGCTGCCAGCTGCTCCTCCGATGCGTCCACAGAGCAGGCGCCGGATTCTGCGGCCGCGACAAAGAGCGATGCCGTCTTGCACCGTATGATCCTGAAATAGTCTTCCTCCGTGGTATCCGCAGAAGAAGCTTTCTCGAGCTGGTACATCTCCCCCTCCGCCAAATCCGTGAGCGTACGGGAGAAAAGCTTGACCACCCGGGCGAAACGTCTAGTGGCAAATACAGCCTCAACCGCTCTGGCAAGCCAGTAATCACCCACCAGCACGGCAGCCGAAGGCCCGAGCATGGCCGACACGGTCGGGACTCCCCTGCGCTCTGAACTCTGATCCGCCACATCGTCGTGCATCAAAGTCGCATTGTGGAGAAGTTCGGAAGCGGCCGCATAGTGGAGACTGTCATCATTGGGCACACCAAGAGCCTTGGCCATCAACAGACAGACGAGCGGACGGAGCATTTTGCCGGAATGGGAGAGCACCTTGGAATTGACATCCTCGAGCAATGCCACATCCGAGTGCAAATCGGCGCGGATCAGCTCGCGCATCCGCGTCCAGTCCTCGCCAAGCAATGATATGATTCCGCCTATGTTCACAGCAGCGCCTTGACTTCTTCGACTGTCTGAGGAAAACTGATAAGGGACATCGCCGAAGCATCCATGAAACCTCCGCGTACATAAGTCTCAAGCTGTTCTCTGAAAGGATCGTAGAACCCGTCCGGATTGAAGACGATTACACGCCCTTTGTAGAGCCCCATCTTGGCCAGACAGAATGTCTCGGCGAGTTCATCAAGAGTCCCGATCCCGCCCGGAAGGGCTATCGCAAGGCAAGTGCCCTCCCTCATCGCGTCCTTGCGCTCCGACATCTTGTCTGTCCACACGCACTGTGTCAGAGCCGGGTGCTCCAACCCTTTCATGAAACGTGGTATCGCCCCTATCACCTCAACACCATGACGGGAAGCCTCGTCACAGATCACCCCCATTGTCCCCTTGACGGTCCCTCCGGAGACGATGTCATATCCAGACAAACAAGCCGCACGGACGATTTCCCGTGCAGCTTGATTGTATTCGGCCTTTATGTCGTGACTGGCGGAACAGAAGAAGACCGCCTTTTTTTCTGACATACTAGAAAAGGAATGCCACCGAGGCGGCTATGCCGTTGCACTTGCTGGAAGAGACCTCCTTGGAGATGCTTCCGATGTTGATGGACTGTCCGTAGACATCGCCAAGATTCCAGAAATACTTCACGGATACCTGAAGGTGACTGAGGACCTCGGCGCCCACACCGAGGCTGACGCCATATTCAAGTTTGTTCTTGACATTGTCCCACGAATTGTTGACATCATCAATATTCTCAATCTTGACTTCATTCTTGACTGCGTATCCGATAAACGGCTCCACAAAGCCGTAGGCACGGACCAGAGAACCGATGCCGATACCGGCCTGCACCTGTACAGGAACCTCGATATATCCGGTCTTATAGTCAACTGCGACATCTTTGACGCCGGCAATCTCGCCGAACTTGGTGCCTTTCATATTGTATATGATAGAAGGCTGGATAGCAAGAAGGTTGCCGAGCCCGAGCTTGTAAGTAAGCCCGACATGGTACTGGTTGACATTCTTGACGTCGGCGTATGCTGACTCGACGTCGGTGGCTGATGATGTGAGACCGGCGATGATGCCGACCTGAGCGTTGGCTGACCATGCTGCAAGCAGGGTGGCCGCGATGATTAGGATCTTTTTCATTTTGTTAAATCAGTTTTTCGATTCTTTGACTTATCTCCTGTTTTGACACGACTCCCACAGTCCTGTCCACGAGTTCCCCGTTCTTGAAGAAGAGGAGCGTAGGGATGTTGCGGATACCGTACTTCATAGAGATGTCTTCGCAGTCGTCAACGTTGCATTTGGCCACGACCGCACGGCCTTCGTATTCAGCCGCAATCTCGTCCACAGTCGGAGAGAGGACACGGCAAGGACCGCACCATGTGGCCCAAAAATCTATCAGAACAGGTTTCGGAGAAGAAAGGATCTCCGCGATGTTTGCGTCATTTACTACTGTTGCCATAGCGTGATATTTTAAAAATCCGCCGTTCTGCTATGAGCGGCGGATACAAAGTTAAGAATTTAATAGAAAGTTTCAATACCCCAGACAAAAGCCCTGAGTCCGAGATCCGGAGAAGCCTTGTCCTTCTCCTTAAGAACGGAGAGTATCGGTTCGACTTTTTCGTCCGGGACCATCGTCAGGACCGCATGGTTCATCTCCGGCCAGGCATGGCTGCCCAGATGAGGGGTGCCGTTGAAGCCTCCCTTGCCCTGGATATCCTGCCAACGGGTGAAGCCACGCTGTCCAAGGGCCGCCAGAGCCTCGACGATCTCCTCGTTGTAGGCCTGGTTATATGCTATGAACATTGCTTTCATTTGTTTTTCCTCCTTTCTTGTCTGCTTGCGAATGCACAATATACTGTAGGGATGAGCACGAGGGTCACGAGCGTCGATATCGTAAGACCCCAGCACACGGTCACACCAAGGGAGCGCCACATCTCAGAACCTTCACCGGTACCGATCGCCATCGGCACCATACCGAGCACGGTGGTGAGGGTGGTCATGAGGATAGGTCTGAGTCGGCTCTTGGCAGCCGTCGTGGAAGCGTCACGGATGTTCATTCCCCTCTCACGACAGAGTATAGTATAATCAATCAGCACGATACCGTTCTTCACAACGACACCGATCAAGATGATGATACCGATCATCGCCATAACGCCGAGCGCAGTGCCGGTGATGCGAAGTCCGAGCAGTACGCCGACAAGGGCGAACGGAACGGAGAACATGATCACGAACGGTGCCATGAATGACTCGAACTGTGAGGCCATCACCATGTATACAAGTATGATCATCAAGACAATCAGAACCAGAAGATCGGAGAACATGTCCTGCTGATCCTCGTAGTCTCCAGCGATCACTGTAGATATGCCGGTAGGCATCTGCGTCTCGGATATCACCTTGTTCGCCGCAGCCACTGCATCGCTGAGGGCCGCGCCCTGAGCCACGATACCGGTGACAGTGATGAGTCGCTCACGATCCTTGCGTTCAATGGTAGGAGGCACAAGGGTCTCCACGACCTCTCCGAGGTCCTTCATGCGGATCTGCTGTCCGGCGGCATTGGTCACAAGGATATTCTCCAGATCCTCGACACTGGTACGGAACTCCGGAGCGTAGCGTACACGGATCTTGTACTCATCTCCGTCCTCGCGGTAATATGAAGCCACGGAGCCGCTCATGGCAGCACTGAACGCCGTAGCCGCAGTGGTCGAGGTCAAGCCGTTGAGGGCGAGCTTCGTACGGTCGAAATTCATCTGAAATTCCGGCGTATACTCGTCTCGGCTCAAGGTAACCTGCGTAAAAGCCGGATCTTTAAGCATTCCTGACTGGAGCTGACGGGCCACAAGGTCGGTATTGTCGAAGCTGTAGCCGTAGACCTCCACCTTGATGGATGTGGCGCCGCCCATTCCGCCGCCTCCCTCGGTCACGAGGGCCCTGCGGATTTCAGGGTGGGAGTTGAGGATGCCTCTGACGACATCGGCGAGTTCAGCTGAACTGCGCTCACGTGTACTGCTGGTACCGATGTTGATGTTCATGGAAATCAAGTGGGTACCGTTGCTCTGCATGGAGGCGAAGGTGTTGTCGGAGTCGGCCTGTCCAAAGGTGCCGTTGATGATGTGGGCCTCAGGCACGGCGGCCTCGATCTCATCATAGATCTTGTTATAGAAGCCTCTGGTGACCTCCTGGGCCGTACCCATAGGAAGTTCCACTGTCACAGACAGACGGTCGGAGTCGCTATGAGGGAAGTACTCTGTCTTCAAGCCCGGCACCAGCAGCACGATGGCAAGCACGAACACGCCGGCGAAAGTGAAAATCACCGTCTTGCGGCGCTTCGTAGCCCAGTGTATCACATGGGCGTAGCCGCGGGATATCTTGTCAAGGAACTTATTGATCGGGATGAAGACCGCATTGTAAGCCTTACCATGGTGCACGTTAGGCTTCAGCCAGCGTGAGCAGAGCATCGGCACAAAGGTGAGGGCGGCCGTCGTGGAGACTATCATGATGATGCTGACGATCCATCCGAGCTGGCGGAACATGATGCCGGCCATACCGCTGATCATGGTCAGAGGCAGGAACACGCAAAGCATCGTAAGGGTAGAAGCCACGACAGAGATACCTACCTCCGAAGTGCCATGCACCGCAGCCTCCTTCGGTTTCTCGCCACGGGCAATATGCGTCGATATGTTCTCCAGCACCACAATGGCATCATCCACGACCATGCCTATCGCTATCGCCAACGCCGACATTGAGATGATGTTGAGAGTATTGCCAGTAGCGTACAGATAAATAAGGGATGCCAGCAGTGCTATAGGGATGGAGAGCACAATAACGACCGTGGACTTCCAGTTGCCAAGGAATATGAACACCACAAATCCAACGACAAGGAATGTGATGATGATGGTCTCGAAGAGGGTCTTGATGGTGTTGATGATCTCGGTGGAACCGTCAACGAAAGTAACGATGTTGATGTCAGAGGGCAGGGTCGGCTGGATCTTTGCCATCTGCTTCTTGACGTTTCTGATCACATTGACCGTGTTGGCTCCGGACTGCTTCTGGATGACGATACGGGCTGCACGCTGACCGTTGGTGTAGGACTCCTGCTCGCGCTCCTCGCCTCCGTCATAGATGGTGGCGACATCCCTTAGGTACACCACGTCACCGTCCTTTGAGCCGACCACAACGTCAAGCAGTTCGGAAGGGTCAGTAAACTCCTTCTGCACGCGCAGGGTGTAGGTCTCCGAGCCGATGTCTATGTTGCCTGAAGGCATGTTGCGGTTCTCGGCAGCGATGATTGAAGATATAGTACTGATGCTGAGATTGTAAGCCTGAAGTTTTACAGGATCACAGTAGACTTGGATCTCCCTTGTAGGCGCACCGCTGACTGACACCGTACCCACTCCTTTTACACGGGCCAAAGGAGTTGAGACCTTGTCGTCCAAGATTTTGTCAAGTCCTTCGAGGCTTTCGTCCGCCGTGGCGGAGAGCATCATGATAGGCATGTCGTCCGCACTGAACTTGAATATGACAGGGGTTGTGGCCCCGTCCGGGAGAGCCGAATTGACCATGTCCAACTTGTCACGGACATTGTTGGTCGCGGCCTCTATGTCAGTACCGTATTCGAATGTGAGCGTCAGCAAGGAGATGTTCTCCTTGGACTGGGAGTTTAGTTCCTTGAGGTCCTCGACACCGTTGAGTGCGTTCTCAAGAACCTTTGTAAGGTTGGTCTCGATGTCCTGGGCATTGGCGCCCTGATAGGAGGACATCACCATGATGGTGTTTGCGTCAAACTCCGGGAACTGCGCGATTGATGTCCTGCTCACGGAGAAAAATCCGAGCACCGCAAACGCGATGAAGACCAGCGCAGTGGTTACCGGCTTGTTGACGGCCGAACGGTAGATGCTCATTTCGTCACCTCCACTTTAATGCCGGATCTCAGAGCCGACTGGCCCTCGGTGACCACCTTCTCTCCGTCTTCAAGACCGGAAAGGATCTCATAATTGGAGCCGAAATGGCGACCGGGCGTCACGAGTTTCAGATCTACGGTGCCGTCATCCTTGAGGACATACACCTGCCTCTGGCCTGAGCCCTGCTGCTTCATGACAGCGGCGTCAGGCACCACCACGCTGTTGCGGTCACCCATGTTGACAGTGACGCGGGCATACATCCCCGGACGGACAAGCCTGTCGGCGTTAGGGATGAGTATCTCGACCTTAACTGTGTGGGTAGACGGGTCAATCACCGGATACACTCTGGACACGCTGCCGGTGAACGTCTTGCCCGGAAGGGCATCTGCGGTGACACTGACCTTGTCACCTTTCTTGACACGGCTGTAGTCCGCCTCGGAGACACCCACAAGAAGTTTGACCGGAGTGATCTGCTGAACCACATATATAGGAGATGACATGGCATACATGTCCCCGCGGTCGTAGTTGCGTGCAGAGATCACCCCGCTCACAGGAGCACGGAGGATGGTATTGTCCAGAAGGTTCTGATAGCTTGACTTGGACACGTTGTATGCAAGTTCAAGGGCATCGTAGTCGGACTGGGAAATTCCTCCCTCGCCGAGAAGGGCCTTGACACGGGCAAGCTCGACCTCATCGTTCTTGAGTTTGAGGGCAGCCTGGTCCAGCTGCACCCTGTCCATCTCGGCAAGCACCTGCCCGGCGGAGACGAAATCGCCGACCTCGACATTCAGTTTGACGATACGGTTGCCGCTCTGAGGTGCTATGTTGTTGACGACATTGGCCTGCACGGTGGAAGAATACACCTCTTCCTGCGGCACCACCTGCTTTGCAGCTGTCACCACAGACACGACCGGCGTCTTCTCGGCGACGATCGGCTGCGCCTTCTGGCCTCCCTTGTTGCCGGCACAGCTGCAGACAGCCGCAGCCAGCGCCATACCCATTATCAGTTTATTATTCATTGTTATATGTTTTATTCAATTGGACATTACCGTCTTCGTCGATGAAATCGGCACCGAGAGTCCCCTCAAGGTTGGCCTTGGCCGTGACGAAATTATATACTGCCTGCGACAGGGTCAGGCTGGCCTGGGTGAGCGCAAGCTGCGCATCGTTGAGATCCGTAAGAGTGCTGCGCCCCACGTTATAGGAGCGCTGAGCGATGTCGTATGCCTTGGTGGCGGAGTCAAGGGCGCTCTGTGCGGAGCTGTAGCTTTTCATCGCCGTCTCCATCTGATTGAGATACTGGCGGATGGAGATCCTGAGCTGACGTTCGGTATTCTCACGCTGCACAGTGAGTTCCGCGCTCTGGACCTTGGCGGCGCGCACGGCGTTGTAGCGCTTGCCGCCGGAGAATATAGGAATCTGGAGGCTCAATCCCACCATGGAATAAGGCGACCACTTGTACTCGCTGAAATTGAAGTCATTGGTCATGGCGTTCATACTGTACGAGAATGACAGCGCAAGAGTAGGAAGATAGGCATACTGCTGCATCTTCACGGTAGAAGCGAGCTGCTCCGCCTGGATGGAGAGCTGCCGCATAGTCGAGTTGTTGTCCAACGAAAGATCCTCAGAAGCCTTGATGTCGTAGAGCATCGTGTCGGCATAGTCCGCGAGTGAGCCGGAGACATCGATATTCTCATCGAGACTTACGCCCATCACCGCCTTGAGCTGCCAAAGTGACAGGACGACGGAGCTCTCCGCGTCATAGACATTAGGAATGGCGTTGGCGAGAGTGGTCTTGGCGCGGGCCAGATCGAGGTCGGAAGCACGCTGCGCATTGTACTTGCGCTGAGTCTGCTCAAGATTCTCGAGGGCGTTCTCATAGACGGACTTGTAGACCTTGAACGCCTCTTTGGCAAGGAGACAGGAGAAATATGCCTGCTTGACCTGGTTGACAGTCTCAAGACGTGAGCTGCGTGCTTTCTCCACTGCAAGTTCCACGCTCTGTCCGCTCACCCTGATGCTCTCCCAGAGCTGGGCATTCACCAAAGGCATGGAGGCTGAAACTCCGGCCGACCAGGTGTTCCAACGGCCGACTTCTATTCCGCCCCCTGAAGTCATGGCCCCGGAACCGCTTGATTCACCAGAACTTCCGGAGCTTTCAGATTCAGAACCGCCTCCCATGGAAGACATGTCGAAGTCCATGTACATCACCTGCTTCTTGATGGTACGCTGGTAGTTTGCCGTACCGTCCACCTGAGGAAAAAGTGAAGCATAGGTGCCTTTGCGCTCATATCCGCTGCGCTCAACCTCCATGTCCGCCACTTTGACAGAGGCGTTTTCGCTTACAGCGATCTGGAGAGCCTGTTCGAGGGAGATGAGTTTCGGCGCCGGGAGAGTATCGGACGGCTGGGCCGGCTCCTGCGCCGATACCAAGCCGCTGACTGTCAGCGCCATTAACGAAAACAATACTAACTTCTTCATACACTAAATTAACGCAGGCACGGATAATACCAAATCCGTGCCATCCGCTATAATATAGGTATGAAGTTCTGTTACTTCTTTTTTACCGTACCGCTCACCGCTGCAGGCTCATGGTGAACATACGACCAGACGAGAATACCTATGCCTGCAAGCACGAACGGAACCGAGAGCAGCTGCCCCATGTTGAGAGCCATCCCCTGCTCGAAGCCTACCTGCGGCTCCTTGATGAATTCGATGAGAAAACGCATCCCGAAGCAGCCTATGAGGAACACCCCGAAGAAAAAGCCCCTGTACACCTTGTCAAGCTTATACTTGTACACCCACACCAGAGCAAGGCCGAGAATCAGATACGACAGGGCCTCATAAATCTGGGTCGGATGCTTGGGCTCCGTCTCGCCGCGCAAATCAAAGATGAACCCCCACGGCAGGCTGGTCACATCTCCGTAAATTTCCGAGTTGAAAAGGTTTCCGAGTCGGATCATGCAGCCTGCAAATGCAACCGTGATGCAGAGCCTGTCCATTATCCACATGAAGTCAAAGCCGTTCCTCTTACCATAATGAACAGAATACCACCACATTGCAAACAGCAAGGCTATGGCCCCGCCATGGCTCGCGAGTCCGCCTTTCCAAGGCATGAATATCTCAAGGAACCCGCTCCACGAGCCGAGATAATAGTCAGGCTGATAGAAAAGGCAATGCCCCAAACGCGCACCGACTATCGTAGCAATCAGCAGCGTGTAGAGAAGCGGATCCATGAGTTTCTGGTCAACTCCTTCCCTGCGGAAAAACCACCTGAACAGATACCAGCCTATCACAAAGCCGGACACGAACAAGAGCGAGTACCATCTTATCTGGAGCCCGCCGAGATGTAAAAGCACAGGATCGACATGCCAATGCACGAAAAGCAGATCAAGCATAACAAAGCATTTGGCACAAATATAGTCATTTTCGCACAAAAAATCCGCCCGGCCTTGCTGGCCGGACGGACAAAGCTTATCAGGTATGTAGCGGTTATTCTTCGATAGCGGCGATGCCCGGAAGCACCTTGCCCTCAAGGGCCTCAAGCATGGCCCCGCCGCCGGTGGACACGTAGCTGACCTTGTTCGCGTAGCCCATGCGGGTCACAGCTGCCACAGAGTCACCGCCGCCCACGAGAGTGTAAGCCCCCTTGGCAGTGGCCTCCGCAAGATCCTCTGCAATCTGCAGGGTGCCGCCGGCGAACTTCTCCATCTCGAACACTCCGACAGGGCCGTTCCAGAGCACGGTCTTGGAGTCGAGGATGATCTTCTTCCAGTTTGCGAGGGACTCAGGGCCAGCGTCCATACCCTCCCATCCGTCAGGAATCTCGTGAGAAGGCACGATCTTGGTGTTGGCATCGTTGCTGAAGTCGTCAGCCACGAGGGTCTGTACGGAGAGGGAAATCTTCACGCCCTTCTCCTTGGCCTTGGCAAGAATTTCGAGAGCCTGCGGGATAAGATCGTCCTCGTGGAGGGATTTACCGATCTTGCCGCCCTCAGCCTTGATGAATGTATATCCCATGCCGCCGCCGATGATGAGGTTGTCCACCTTGTCGAGGAGGTTCTCAAGCACGGCAAGTTTGGATGACACCTTTGAGCCACCGATAATCGCGGTGAAAGGACGCTTGGCGTTCTTGAGCACATTGTCGATGGCCTTGATCTCGCCGAGCATCAGATATCCAAACATCTTGTCGTTCGGGAAGTACTTGGCGATGAGCGCAGTAGAGGCGTGGGCGCGGTGAGCGGTGCCGAACGCGTCGTTGATATAGCAGTCGCCATAAGAGGCAAGAGTCTTGACGAACCCCTTCTGGCTCTCCTTGACAGCAGCCTTGGCAGCCTTCTTCTCCTCGTCGGTGGCGTCATCGGCAAGTCCGCGAGGCTTGCCCTCCTCCTCGGCGTAGAAACGCAGGTTCTCGAGAAGCAGAGCCTCACCCGGCTTGAGAGCGGCGGCCTCGGCCTGGGCCTTCATGCAGTCCGGAGCGAATTTCACAGGTACACCGAGACACTCTGAGACATGGTCCACGATGTGCTTGAGAGAGAACTTCGCATCCACCCCCTTCGGACGGCCGAGATGGGACATGATGATGAGGGATCCGCCGCCTGCGAGAACCTTCTTCAAGGTCGGGATGGCTGCACGGATGCGGGTGTCATCGGTGATTTCGAACTTGTCGTTGAGAGGGACGTTGAAGTCAACCCTGACCAGGGCCTTCTTTCCCTTAAAATCATAAGAGTCAATGTGCTGTTGCATATAGAAATGATATTAATCTCAATTCTGCAAATTTAGCAATTTTCTCCATATCTTTGCACCCGCTATGATAGAATACCCTGGAACATTCTGGAAAGACTACGAGCTGGTCGACTCCGGAGACGGAGAAAAGCTCGAGAGATTCGGCCCCTACATGCTGATACGCCCGGAGCCGAAGGCCCTTTGGGCCAAGTCTATGAGCGGCAAGGAATGGGAAAGGGCCGCGCACACCCGCTTCCGCCCAGGAGCAGGATTCGGCAAGGCCGGCAAGGAGGACAGCGGCACCTGGGAAAGGCTCAAACGCAGCGAAGACCAGTGGTACATCCGCTACGCAGGTTCCCAGAGCGGGCCGGAATTCTCCCTTCGTCTGGGCCTCACATCATTCAAGCATGTCGGGGTATTCCCGGAGCAGGCCCCGAACTGGGAATACATCTACCGTCAGACCCACCGCATCGCCGAAAACGGGCGCAAGCCAAAGATACTCAACCTCTTCGCCTACACCGGAGCTGCCTCTCTCGCAGCCAATGCCGCAGGGGCCGACGTGACACATTTGGACTCCGTCAGGCAGGTTGTCACCTGGGCGCGGGGCAACATGGAAGCCTCCGGGCTCGACGGAATCCGCTGGATAGTGGAGGACGCGATGAAATTCGCCAAGAGAGAAGAGCGCCGCGGCAATGTCTATGACGGAATCATCATGGACCCTCCGGCCTACGGACACGGCCCCGACGGGGAGAAGTGGAAACTCGACGAGTGCCTCTTCGAGATGATGGGGAGCATCAGATCCATTCTCGCACCACAGAACAGTTTCCTCGTCCTCAACCTCTACTCCAACGGCTTCTCTCCGCTTCTCGGGGAGACTGTGGTAAAGCAGGCTTTCGGACTGGGGAAAGATGCGGAAATAGAATCGGGAGAACTTGCCCTCACCGACCGGTTCGGAAAAGCTCTCCCGCTATCTGTGGTTGTGCGACTGAAGCGCTAACCCCTGCTTTCTTCAGGAGACACTCCGAGCATCGCCATGAAGCCGTCCTTCAGCTGCTTCCCGAGTTCCTTGTCCCCACCTTTCTCCATAACCTCGGCAAGGAAGTAGATATAGTTGCCTATAAGTTCAAAATCCTCCTTGGCATAAGAGTAGAAGCGGCTGTAGAAGTTGGCCGATATCAAGAGTTGCTCCGCCATCTCCTCCCCGAGTTCGCGGGCCTTGTCAGCTGCGCCGAGCTTGTAGTAGTCCTCAACCATGCTGATGACCATATAGTCGTTGCCCGAGAACCCTACAGGCACTCCTTCCAGAGGGAAGTCCCGGGTTACCTCCCGGCACTTGTCCAGCATCTCCATGGCCCTGTCAGTTTCCCCGGCCTTGATGAATGCATTGGCCGAAGTGACGAACATTCCACGCAGGGACAGCACTCCCATGTGGGTGTACTGGTTCTGGTAATCAATAAAATAGTCTCCGGCGGCCACGGCATCCCACTTGTAGACCTGTGTCATCTTGCGGTAAAGTTCATCTGTATCCACAAAACCGGCCACCGTGGTGGTTGTCTTGTTCTTTATAGGTATCAGTTTGAATGAATACCCCTCGTATTCAAGGTATTCCTTTATACCTATATTGATGTCCCCTCCCATGCTCAGAAGATTGATCGGCCTGTCCCACTGGTAGCAGGAGAGGAGATCGAGCATGAAGAGCTCCGGCTTGGTGAGCATGTCCTTGTCCTTAGGAATGGTGATGATGATGGAATCCGGGATCTGTGAGGCGTACTTGGCATCGAGGATGCCGGAACGGATCACGTTTTCTTTGTTGACCGGGATGGAGATCTTGCGGGAGGCGATGTAGTCCACCCTGCGGCCGCTCGTCATCGGGGCCTTGACCTTCGGGTTGCGGAACAGGGCCATCACATCGGCGATGCTGGTGACCTCGTTGCGGGTGTCGTAGACCGGGACGTACTCATTGGTGCCGTAAAGGTACTGGTCCTGCCCGACGGAAAGCGCAAGCGGAGCTGATTCGTTGACCGCCCACTTCATCTGGTCGATGTGCCAGTCGGTGCCGAGCAGCGAGGTGTTGCATATACGCACATCCGGGCGGACGTTCTCAACTTCCTGGGCATACCAGAGAGGGAAGGTGTCGTTGTCCCCATGGGTAACCAGGATGCCGTTCTCCCCCACTGAATTGAGGTAGTTCGTGGCCATCTCCACAGCGGTGCGGCGGTTGGACCTGTCATGGTCATCCCAGTTCTGCGCGGCCATGAGCACAGGCACGCAGAGACAGGCCACAGTCGTCAAAGCGGACACGGTCACACCTCCCTTGCCCTTGAGGGCTTTCTCCAGAAGACTGTATATCGCGGCGACGGCCATGCCTATCCAGACACAGAAGAAATAGAACGAGCCGGCGTAGGCATAGTCCCTCTCGCGCACCTGATAAGGAGGCTGGTTGAGATATATCACGATGGCGATGCCTGTCATGAAGAACATCAGGAAGTTTAGCCAACAGCCCCTCTTGTCTCGGTCGAACTGGAAGAAAAGGCCGAGCAGCCCGAGCAGCAGCGGCAGGAAATAGTAGTGGTTCTTGCCCTTATCCTCTGCGAGCACTGCCGGGGCATCGCTCTGGTCTCCGAGCCGGAACTCGTCGATGAACTTCACGCCGCTCTCCCAGTTGCCGTGGAATATGTCTCCCGGATTAGGGGCGTGCACCTGATTCTGGCGGCCGACGAAGTTCCACATGAAGTAGCGCCAGTACATCCAGTTCATCTGATAGTCAAAGAAATAGTGCAGGTTCGCACCCATCGTCGGCTTGCGGTGAGTGCTGCCCGGCAGCTTGGTTCCTTTGCCGTCGGTGTAGTACTCGTAGAACTCCTCGTAGCGCCCGTCGGGACTTGAACTCCACATCCTCGGGAAAAGCATCTTACCCTCAGACAGGTACTTGGCATCCACCGGCCCGTCCACTTTCTTGTACTTCCCGTCCAGCGGAGCCCAGTACTTCGAAGTCTTGAGTTCGAACGGGGCATCGTAATACTGCCCATAAAGGAGCGGGGTCGATCCGTACTGCTCGCGGGAAAGATAACGGACCAGCGTGAACGCATTGTCCGGCTGATACTCGTTGGTCGGAGTCTTGGCGCAGGAGCGTATGATGTCTATACTGAACACGGAAAACCCTATCAGGATGGTCGTGAAGCAGAGAAGCGCAGTGTTGAGGAAGCACTTCTGCTTCTTGAGCGTGACGAACAGTCCCCAGAAGCACAGGGCGAGCAGGGCCACGATGAAGAATGCGGCGCCGCTGTTGTACGGCAGGCCGAACACGTTGACAAAGAGAAGGTCGGTGTACGCCGCAAGCTTCGGAAGCCAAGGAATGATGATATAGAGCACAAGGGCCAGGATCACCACCCCGACAATGAAAATCTTCAGCAGTTCCTTGAAACTGTACGGCCGCTCTTCCCTTATACGATAATAATACATGAAAACCAGTGCTGGGATCATCAGCAAGTTGAGAAGGTGCACCCCGATGCTCAACCCCATCAGGAAAGCTATGAGCACCACCCACTTGAGAGAATGTGGACGGTCTGCGCGGTCGTACCATACCGTCATGAGCCAGAACACGGCCGCAGTGAACAGGGACGACATCGCATAAACCTCACCCTCGACAGCCGAGAACCAGAAAGTGTCGGAGAAGCAGTAGGCAAGCGAGCCGACCAGCCCCGAACCGAGGATCGCTATAGTCTGTGAAATAGTATATGTGCCGTCAGCGGCAGGCTTTATCATCCGCCGGACGAACCAGACTATGGTGAGATACAGGAAAAAGATGGTCAGGGCCGAGCACAGCGCGCTCATCGCGTTGACGAGGACGGCAGCATGCATATTGTCCCCGAACATCGTGAAGAAACGGGCGATCAACTGGAACATCGGGTTTCCAGGAGGGTGCCCGACTTCAAGTTTGTATGATGATGCTATAAACTCGCCGCAGTCCCAGAACGAGGCCGACGGTTCAATGGTCAGCAGATAAGTGACGGCAGACACCAGCAGGGCGAGCACAGCACTTATTCTATGCCACAATGTGAACTTCTTCTGATTCATAACCCACAAAGATACACTCAAATTCGTTATCTTTGCAAAAAATATCCCAAATGGCAGAGCAGGACTGGAAAAAGCGGCTCGGGGTGGTATATTCCACCAACCCCGATTTTCAATATCAGACGGAACAGAAGGCGGAGGCAGCCACCCTTGAGCCGGGAAAGCAGAGGCTTATCGTCCGCATCGACCGTCGCCAGAGGGCCGGCAAACAGGTCACGCTGATAGAAGGATTCGTCGGCACATCGGATGACCTCTCCGCCCTCGCTAAGACTCTCAAGACCCGCTGCGGAGTCGGAGGCACGGCAAAAGATGGTGAGATCACCATCCAGGGCGACCTGCGCGACAAGGTTGTCAGCCTGCTCACATCCTTGGGATACAACGCAAAGAGAGGCAATTGATGCTTCAGGACGATCTGTTCAGGCAGGGACGGCTTGAAATGCCTTCTTCACCGCTGCCGGAGATTTCATCCACGGCAGATTGGAACAATCTGTTGACCAACAGGATAGCTATAGTGTTGGCCGTGGCTCTGGTATTGATTTACCTCAAAGACATCATCCGGCTCGTGCCTCCTCTGCTATACGCGCTCGACAGGAAAAGAGGCAGCGAATCCCTTGAATACAACGTAAGCACCGCACGGATACGTAACACGGTGGCACTAGTCTACACCCTGCCTTTCTGTCTGGCCGCCGACCGCTGCGGGATCTACCGCCCCGGCTTTTGGAATATGATACCGCCCGAATGGAGCTGCGCGGCGCTCCTAGCGGTAATGCTTGCGTATTTCCTGCTCAGAGCCTCATGCTATACGGTCTTCCGCCCGAAAAAGATGAGCACTGAAGTTTTCGCCACGCTGAGACACAGCCTCTATAATTATTTCATAGCCCTGGTTTCCATCGCCGTTCCTGTCATCGGGATATTGCCCCAATTCGGCGTTGCTGACACCTCCGTCCGCACCGTTTTTGAGGTTCTCACCGGTCTCGCATTCATCTTTGCGCTGGCAAGGGCATGGCAGATTTTGAAAAACAGGCGTTCCGCTTTGTCAACAATTTTGTATCTTTGCGGACTTGAAATCCTGCCAGCCGCCGCGGTGGTGGCGAGCGCGGCATTTTTATGATGCACAAGATGAAGATACTGATTTCACAACAGACTCCGACCAACCTCGCACCGTATGAATCTCTCCAGAGCAAATTCGGCGCGACGGTGGACTTCCACCCCTTTTTCTTGATGGAGCCCCTTTCAGCCAAGGAGTTCCGCGCAGAAAAAATCAACCTTCCGGATTATACGGCCGTCGTCTTCTCTTCAAGGCTCGCCATTGACGCCTATTTCAAGCTCTGCGACGAGATGCGATTCAAGGTTCCGGAGACGATGAAATATTTCTGCTCGACGGAAGCCGTGGCCATGTATCTTCAGAAGCACATAGTCTACCGCAAGCGCAAAATATTCTTCGGTGACGGAACTCCGCAGTCCATAGTCGGTCTGGTAGGCCCGAAGCACAAGGGGGAGAAATTCCTCATAACCGCTTCAGTCGGCTCCAACGCCGACACCATCACTGCCCTCTTCGAATCTGCGGGGCTCGACTGGACACTCGGCATGCTGGTGAAAGCAGTGCCGCAGGATCTTCACGAACTGGATCTCCATTCCTACGACATCATAGTGATGTACAATCCGTCAGATGTGGTTTCGCTCAAGGAGAACTTCCCGGACTTCAAACAGGGAGACATCAAGTTCGTGTCTTTCGGAAAATCAGTCGTCAAAGCCATGGAAGATGCCGGTTTCAGCATCGAAGTCAAGGCCCCTACCCCAGAAGCCCCGTCAGTAGGCAGGGCCATTGAACTCTATCTCGAAAACAACAGGTAGGCATGCCCGCCCCCAAGGCAAACACACTTCCGAAACAAGAAAGGCTCTGCGGGAAGACCAACATCTCCGCGCTCATCACCAAAGGGAGATGGGGGACGAGCGCACATCTGAAGTATTGTTGGTACAAGTCAAGGGAAGACGGTGCGGGACATGTGGTCGTGTCCGTGTCCAAGAAATTTTTCAAAAGAGCCGTCAAACGCAACCTTCTCAAACGCCGGATGCGCGAGGCTTATCGGACACAAAAAGGACTTCTTACCGTATCCGGAGTTGATTTTCTGCTCGCCTGGTCAAGCAAAGAGATCGCCGACTACGAGACCGTGCGTTCTGAAGTGTCGTCCGTGCTTTCCCGAATCAGCAAGGCTGCTGGCGCTGCATCCGAATCGCAAAGCCACCCTGCACCGGCAGATTTATCGGCTTCGGATCCTGTGTCTTCTACGGTTGCTACGGCCACAGGCCCTTCGACGATGCATCCTCAGGACAGCGGTTCCGCTCTATGAAAATCGCCGTCTTCCTGAAAAAGGCTCTCTCTCTGCCGTTTGTGCTGCTGATAAAATTCTATCAGTTATGCATTTCGCCTCTGACCCCACCCACCTGCCGCTTCACGCCCACCTGCTCGCAGTATGCCCTTGAAGCATTCCGCAAATACGGGCCGATCAAGGGATTCTGGCTGAGTCTCCGGCGAATCCTGCGCTGCCATCCTTGGGGCGGCAGCGGCTATGACCCGGTGCCGTAGAGCCCTCTCAGAACATCCCGAAGATAAGGGTCCAGGCGATAAAGCGCAGGGCCTTGCCAACTAGAAGTAGGAGAGCGGTCCATCCGGGCGGGGTGCGGTAGAAACCGAGCGCAAGCACGAAGACGTCCCCCACTACAGGCACCCAAGCTATCAGGGCGAGCCACACCCCATATTTGTCCACCTTTGCCTTCTGCTTTTCGAGAGTTTCGGGCTTGACCTTGAACCACTTCTCCAGCCATTCCCATTTTCCCAACCGGCCCATGAAATAAGTGATGAGGCTGCCGATCCAGTTGCCGAGCGTGCCCACGACAAGGCAGGCCACCGGTTCCTTGATGGCGGCGAGGACTGCGATGTAGAGGGCGTCCGAACTGAACGGGACGACGGTGGCGGCGAGGATATTGCCGATGAATAGGCCGAGGAGGCCAAGCTTTTCTAATCCGAACACGGTCTCAAAGGTACGAAAATCCTCATAAATGATGATTGCCCTGCCCTGAGGCAATATCTACTTTTGTCCCGAAAACATCGGGCAACTCCCCGAAAATGAATACACAATGGAAAAAGAACAAAAAACAGACCTTGCGCGCATTATAGTTTCCGCCCTGCTGCTTGCGGCAGCTTATGCCGTTGAGCGCACTTGCTCATTACCTACATGGCAACTGCTTCTCATATATCTGATACCTTATCTGGTTGCCGGCGCTGATGTACTCAAGGAGGCCGGGGAGAGCATCCTCAAACTTGAAGCGCTCGATGAGGATTTCCTGATGAGCGTCGCAACCCTCGGCGCGCTTGCGATAGGTTTCCTGCCCGGAGCAGAGAACCAGTTCCCCGAGGCCGTGTTCGTGATGCTTTTCTTCAAGGTGGGCGAGCTGTTCGAGTCCATAGCCGAGGGCCGAAGCCGCAAGTCCATATCTCATCTTATGGATATACGACCGGACACGGCCAATGTTCTAAGGGGCGGTAAAATATTGACAGTCAATCCAGAAAACGTAGCCGTCGGGGAGAGCGTGGTAGTAAGGCCCGGGGAGAGGGTGCCGATGGACGGAGTCGTGGCAGAAGGAGATTCAAGCCTGGACACAGTTGCCTTGACAGGGGAGAGCGTGCCTCGCAGAGTCCATAAGGGAGATGACATCTTCTCCGGCTGTGTCAACCTCAGCGGTGTGCTGACCGTCAATGTAACCAAGCCTTTCGGTGAATCCACCGCCTCGCGCATCCTGGACCTCGTGGAGCATGCGTCTTCCAACAAATCGCGCAGCGAGAATTTCATCTCCCGTTTCGCCCGGGTATACACCCCGGTAGTGGTCGCGGGTGCCGTGCTTCTGGCTTTGCTGCCGCCTCTGTTCTCCGGAGATTTCCAGGACACATTCCCTACCTGGCTTTATAGGGCTCTGACTTTCCTCGTCGTGTCCTGCCCTTGCGCGCTGGTGATATCTGTGCCGCTCTCGTTTTTCGGGGGGATCGGCGCCGCTTCACGCAAGGGAGTCCTTGTCAAAGGTTCCAATTACCTTGAGGCTCTCGCTTCGCTCGGGACCGTCGTTTTCGACAAGACCGGAACTCTCACCAAAGGAGTTTTTGAGGTCAACGTTGTCCATCCCGAAAAGATAGATCCTGAGACATTCCTGCACATGGCAGCCCATGTGGAGAGGTATTCCACTCATCCGATTGCCGTTTCCCTGCGTAACGCCTATCCGGCCGAGAAGGACGGCTGCTCCGTGGAGGATGTCACTGAAGTGGCCGGACAAGGGGTTTGTGCCATGGTTAATGGAGATAAAGTCTGCGTCGGCAACTCCAAACTCATGGATGCCGAGGGAGCCAAATGGCATCCTTGTGAGAAGCCGGGGACTATAATCCACATGTCCATCAACGGGGAGTATGTCGGTCATGTGGTCATATCTGACAAGATAAAGGACGATGCCGCCACGGCAATAAGCGCCCTCAAGGCAGAGGGCGTAGAACGGACAGTCATGCTGACAGGTGACCACGAGGACGTGGCCAAGAGCGTGGCAGCCTCCTTAGGTCTCGACGAGTATCATGCGGAGCTGCTCCCCGCCGACAAGGTGGTCTGGATGGAGAAGATAATGTCCGGCACTCCTGCCGGGCGCAAGACAGCCTTCGTCGGTGACGGCATCAACGACGCTCCTGTGCTTGCGCGTGCCGATGTCGGCATCGCCATGGGCGGCCTCGGCTCTGATGCGGCCATCGAAGCTGCGGATGTCGTTCTGATGGATGACAAGCCATCCAAGATCGCGGCGGTCATCGCCGTGGCGCGGCGCACCCTGAAGATTGCGCGGGAGAATACGATATTCGCAATAGGCATCAAGCTGCTTGTGCTCGGTCTCGCGGGATGTGGTCTCGCCGGGATGTGGCTGGCGGTATTCGCTGATGTGGGAGTTACAGTGATTGCAGTGCTTAACGCCATGCGCGCCTTGCGCTAGGAGTCGAGTTTGAGAACAGCCATGAATGCGCTCTGAGGAACCTGCACGGTACCGATCTGGCGCATTCTTTTTTTGCCTTCCTTCTGTTTTTCCAGAAGTTTGCGCTTGCGGGTCACATCGCCTCCATAACACTTGGCGGTCACGTCCTTACGCACCTGCTTGACAGTCTCGCGGGCGATGATTTTCGCTCCGATGGCGGCCTGCACCGGGATGTCGAACTGCTGGCGCGGGATTAGATCTTTGAGTTTGAGGCACATCTTGCGTCCGAAGTCGTAGGCGTTGTCTTCATGGATAAGGGTTGAGAGTGCATCTGCCGGCTCACCGTTGAGGAGGATGTCAAGCCTGACGAGCTTCGCTGGGCGGAAACCGATGATATGGTAGTCGAATGAGGCGTAACCCTTGGAGATGGTCTTGAGCTTGTCGTAGAAGTCAAAGACGATCTCGGAAAGCGGCATGTCATAGCTGAGCTCCACCCTGTCGGCCGTGATGTAGTGCTGGCCTATGAGGGTGCCGCGCCTGTCGAGGCATAGTTTCATTATGGGCCCGAAGAATTCGGACTTGGAGATGATCTGCGCCCTGATGTACGGCTCCTCGATATGATCAATCATCGTTTGGGCAGGCAACCCTGACGGATTGTGCACATCGATGACCTCCCCTTGGGTAGTGTAGACCTTGTAAGATACGTTGGGGACTGTGGTTATCACATCCATATCGAATTCCCGGAACAGCCGCTCCTGCACGATTTCAAGGTGCAGCAGGCCGAGAAAGCCGCAGCGGAAACCGGAGCCGAGGGCCAGGGAACTCTCCGGTTCGTATACAAATGAGGCATCGTTGAGCTGGAATTTCTCCAACACGGAACGCAGCTCCTCAAACTTGTCAGCCTGCACAGGGTACATGCCGGCGAATACCATAGGCTTCACCTCCTCAAATCCGGCTATGGCCTCACTGCACGGACGGCTCACGTGGGTGATGGTGTCGCCCACCTTGACCTCGGCTGCACTCTTTATGCCGGTGATGACATATCCCACGTCCCCACAGCCTACCTCATCGCACGGGATGAGTTTCATCTTGAGGTGCCCGACCTCCTCCACCTCGTATTCCATGCCGGTGGCGAAGAACTTCACCTTGTCGCCCTTACGGATGCTGCCGTTCTTGACTTTGAAGTAGGCTATAACTCCGCGGAACGAGTTGAATACAGAGTCGAAGATGAGGGCCTGGAGAGGTGCCTGCGGGTCTCCCTGCGGTGCGGGGATTTTCTCGACTATGGCATCCAGAATCGGAGCCACCCCCTCTCCGGTACGGGCGGACACCTTGAACACATCCTCCGGCTCGCAGCCGATCAGATCGCAGATCTCGTCCGTAACGAGTTCCACCTGAGCCGACTCCATGTCTATCTTGTTGAGCACAGGGATGATCTCAAGTCCGTGGTCGATGGCCATGTAAAGGTTGGAGATGGTCTGTGCCTGCACGCCCTGCGATGCGTCCACCACCAACAGCGCACCCTCGCATGAGGCTATGGAACGGGAGACCTCATAAGAGAAGTCCACGTGGCCAGGGGTGTCGATCAGGTTGAGTTTGTACTGCTCTCCCTTGTATGTGTGGACCATCTGGATGGCGTGGCTCTTGATGGTGATGCCTTTTTCCCTTTCGAGATCCATATCGTCAAGGACCTGGTTTTCCATGTCGCGAGCACCCAAAGTTCTGGTCAGTTCGAGCAGCCTGTCGGCCAAGGTGCTCTTGCCGTGGTCGATGTGTGCTATGATGCAAAAGTTTCTTATGTTCTTCATCTCCATACAAGGTGCAAAGATAAGAAATCAATTTTTATTCTTAACTTTGTGTCCCTTATGTTCTGACTTAATACACAACATAATTATATGGCAACAATCGAAGAACTTTCAAAGATTTCCTCCCAGGTTCGCAGGGACATCGTCAGGATGGTGACTGCGGCCAAGTCCGGCCACCCGGGCGGATCGCTCGGCATCACGGATGTGATGACGACTCTTTATTTCAACGAGATGAAGCACGACCCGAAGACATGGACACGCTGCGGCAAGGATCAGGATGTTTTCATCCTTTCCGCCGGGCACCTCGCTCCGGTACTCTATGCGGAGCTCGCCCGCGCCGGATACTTCCCTGTGCATGAGCTCGGGACACTCCGTAAATTCGGAAGCCGTCTTCAGGGGCATCCGTGCATCACAGACTCTCTCCCGGGAGTGTTCAAGCCTTCAGGCTCCCTCGGACAGGGCCTTTCCGTGGCTGCCGGCATCGCCCTCGGCAAAAAGATGGAAGGTGACGACACCCGTGTATACTGCCTCTGCGGAGACGGCGAGAGCGAGGAGGGGCAGATCTGGGAAGCCGGAATGTGGGCTCAACACCACAAGGTGGACAATCTGATTGCCTTCACGGACTGGAACGGCCAGCAGATCGACGGTCCTACCACCTCCATCACCGGTGTCGAGGATCTGAGCGAGAAGTGGGGAGCTTTCGGCTGGGATGTCATCATCGCTGACGGCAACGACTATCAGAGCATCCTTGATGCTTTCAAGCTTGCGCACAACGCCGACGGCAAGCCTAAGATGATACTTTTCAAGACACAGATGGGCTACGGTGTCGATTTCATGTGCGGCACCAACGCATGGCATGGCAAGGCTCCGTCAGCTGAGCAGTGCGAAGAGGCCCTCAAGCAGTTACCTGAAACTTTAGGAGATTATTAGTATGAAGAAATATATCGATACAGGCAAAATCGACACCCGAAGCGGTTTCGGTGAGGGGCTCGTGCTTGCAGGCCGCGCAGATGATCGCGTGCTTGCCCTTACAGCCGACCTCAAGGGCTCACTCAAGATGGGCGCGTTCCAGAAGGAGTTCCCGGAGAGATTCATCCAGTGCGGCATCGCGGAGGCCAACATGGTCGGCGTAGCCGCAGGACTTGCCATTACCGGCAAGGTTCCGTTCATCGGCTCTTTCGCCGAGTTCGTGACAGGCCGCGTCTATGACCAGCTCCGCCAGGAAGTCGCCTACGGACATACCAATGTCAAGATCGCATCATCACACGCCGGCATCACCCTCGGAGAGGACGGCGCCACCCACCAGACCATGGAAGATCTCGCCCTCATGCGTGCACTTCCGGGCATGACAGTACTCGTGCCTTGCGACTACAACCAGACCAAGAACGCCACCATCGCCGCCGCCAAATTTGAAGGACCGGTTTATCTTCGCTTCGGCCGTCCTTCAGTGCCTAACTTCACCGGCGTGGACGAGCCGTTCGAGATCGGCAAGATTTACAACCTCAACGAAGGCTCCGATGTGACTCTCGTCTGCTGCGGTCACCTCGTATGGGAGGCCCTCCAGGCCGCTGAAGCTCTTGAGGCCGAGGGTATCAGCGCTGAGGTTCTCAATGTTGCCACCGTCAAACCTCTGGACGAGAAGACTATCATCGCGTCCGTAGCCAAGACCGGCTGTGCCGTCGTGGCCGAGGAGCACAACATGGCCGGAGGTCTCGGTGAGGCTGTAGCCGGTGTACTTGCCGCTTCTGCCCCTGCGCCTCTTGAGTTCGTCAACGGGAAAGACCGCTTCGGCCAGTCCGGAACTCCAGCCGAGCTGATGAAGGCCTACGGTCTTGATGCTGCCCACATTGCTGAGGCTGCCAAGAAGGCTATCGCCCGCAAGAAATAATCCTCTCACAGGATATTGAAAATCCGCTGTGGCTTTTCGGGGTCACAGCGGATTATTTTTGTGATAAGGAGCGTCTTTCGTTTTGTCCGGCAGAACCCGGTTTTACTAGACAAAATGCTCCCAGACAGGGTTTTGTCCGGCGAAAGGCCTTTTGGCCGGACAAAAACGGGCGACGACACTGAGATGCCTGAGACCTACGGCACCGGGGCATAGCCGCTGTCGCCCCAGGGGTCAGCGCCCGCTTATCAGTTCCTCCATCCCGTCCTGCAGCTGCTCGGCGAGGACGCGCTTGCTCTCATGCGATTCGAGACTGGAATCATAGGCTACCGGCTTGCCTATCCTGAAACTTCTCGTCGCCCTGTCGGAAAAGAGCGGATAGAAGAGCAGGGACTTGCCGGTACGGTCGAAATACATCTTCCCGATATGCGCAAAGCCCGTGTAGAAAGTGCGGACATTGTCGGCCTTGTACTCGGAATCCGGGACCGCTTTCAGCAGGTTGCGAGGTTTCTCCGGGAATATCAGGATGTTGTCCCCGTCCTCAAGGGCCTTCAGGCTCTCGTTGAATGTGCTCATCACATCCCGGGAAGCGCCACGCACGACCGGGATCGGATTGCATGAGTTGAGCGCCCAGCAGGTGGCTCGGGTAAGTTGACGTATAAACCAGCCTCCAAGACGCTTGCCCATAAACTTTTTGAGAAAAGCCAGAGACTTGGACATCTCCCTGAACGCCGTGTTCTTGTCGAGCATCACATTATGTATCCACGGGCGGAAATAGGTCGGAAGATAGATGACCGCCGAGATAGGGCCGTAGATAAAACCGTGGTTGCAGACGAAAACAGACGGATAATCCTCCCGGCGCAGGTTCTCCCGTCCAGAGACTTTCAGGTGGAAAAACGGACGCGCCAGAGTGCACAATATCTTGACCCCGAAGCGCATGCGGTACTTGCGCACAAAGAGGCTCTGAAGATTCTCACGCATCTGCTCCGTCTTGGAACGCGACTCGATGAACTTCATCAGTTTCTCCCGGTTGCGGTAGTCGAACGGCTGCCGGAACGCGAAGAAAATAGCGACAAGCATGAAAGCCACCGGAAGCTGGAGAGTCCATATCCCCACCTTTGCCGACGCGGGCCTGAGTGGAAGGACGAAAGTATAGACCGCCATAAGAATCAGCATGATGACAGAAGAGCCTATGGATGCCACCGTGGCAGTGATAGTGTTGCTGATCTCAAGGCAGGTCTTGTCGAGCCCTCCATCGACGAGGCTTCCAACCGCCTCGAAATCAAGATGGAACTTCCTTACGGCAGAAAAAATCAACGCCATCCCCATCCCCCATACGGAAGTCCACACCATCCGTTCAACAAGTCCCGTCTCACGGAACATCAGCACCGCTCCGAGAATCCAGGTCAATGCCCCTAGGATGAACTCGGCAAGCGCAAGCCCCGGAAGCCTCCTCCGCAGCAGCACGGAAGAGACAAAAAGCACAAGGTAGATTCCAAGAAGCCAGACGCACAAGCCAATATAGACTTTACGGTCAAACACGGGCCCCACAGGGAAAAGCACGAACAGGAAAAAGACCATCACCCCGACATTGAGAGCGATAGTCGAATACAGGCTCATATCCTCGAAAAGCCTGTACGATGCAAGCTCTTCGAACTTGTTTTCCAGAACATTGTCCACACGCACGTTTTTCTCGGGAAACAGAAGCTTGATGAGCCCTGTCAACACCACCACTGCAGAGAACGGGAGAAGATACTGGTCAGCCACACGCCCATATAGCATATATATGCACACGACATCAAGACAGAGCTGCACGAAAGACAGGTATACCCAACGCGAGACTTTATGCTCATCAGCAGAAACCGGACTGGAACAGAGATAATCCCTGAACATCAGAGAGATCACGAACAGGGAGACATAGTTGGCATCCGGACGCCCCATGAGCGGGGGATAAAGAAATGCCACGGCCATGCCGCAGACGGCCACGAGAGCCATGAGCAATGAAGAAAAATAATGATTTCCTCCGCGATGCCGGAGCCTGGCCAGATTGCAGAGAAGGAAGGCCTTGATTATATTGGAAAACAAATACACGGCAGCCCCGAAGAACGGATTGCCTATCACAAGATGAGCCACCGCCATACAAAGCAGCAAAGCAAAATAATCTATCCTGTATATGCTCCCCTCAGGGTAGCGGATCGCTTTATCCATGGGCACAAAGATACACAAAAAAAGACCGGCAAATAAAGCCGGTCCTCAAATGTCGGGGTACTGTGACTCGAACACAGGACCCTCTGGTCCCAAACCAGATGCGCTAGCCAACTGCGCCACACCCCGAATTCCCTTGATTGGGACTGCAAATATAAAGACCTTTTGCGAAAAAACAAAATAATCCGCCAGTTTTTGGATAATTTACAAACTGAATCTATCTTTGAGTAATGATCATCGAAGCACACGACATACACAAGAGTTTCGGACAGCTTGAAGTACTGAAAGGGATTGACTTCAGCGCGGACGAGGCCGAAACCCGGAAGTTTGACACCTGATTTTCCCGATATTTTCACTGGAGAGGCCTGAGGCCTCTTTTTTTGTCAAATAAATTCCTTATCTTTGTAGCTATCTTTAGC
>DJOT01000019.1 GCA_002439095.1 Bacteroidales bacterium UBA6431
TTTTTTCGGCAATATTTTTACAAATATATAATATTTTTTATATTTTTGCACAACAACTAAAACAGAACACGATGACATCGTCCTTTCTTAACGATCCGGCAGGCAAAAACTCCTTGACAAAAAGGGAGATATTGAGACTTTGCATTGCGCACAAGAATTCGAGCATTGCCGACTTCAGCAGGTCACTTGGGATAAGTGTACCTACAATCACCAAACTGATAGCCGAACTGATTGCGGAGAATTTCCTTCAGGATGAAGGGAAAGTAGGCACCAGCGGCGGCCGGCGGCCAAGCGTCTACGGCCTCAACCCTGATGCCGGATACTTCGTGGGCGTGGATATCGCAAGGCACCACTTCCACATCGGCATCAGCAACTTCAAGGGTGAAATCATCAATTTCATCCAGGACATAGAGTTCGTGCTCGAAGCCAACGAGCTGTCGTTCCGCACTATCTGCCGCATGGTCAAGGACGAAGTCACAAAGAGCGGCATCCCATGGATCAAGGTGCTCGGAGTGGGTGTAAGCCTCTCCGGCCGTGTAAACCCCGAGAAAGGATACAGCCTCACATACTTCGTAAGTGATGACATCCCTCTGAAGAGCATCTTCCAAAAAGAATTCAGTGTCCCTGTCACCATAGAGAACGACTCCCGTGCCATGGCATACGGAGAGTACATGACCCTCGGAGACAAGGCCGACAAGAACATGATCTTCATCAACCTCAGCTGGGGACTCGGCATGGGAATCATCACCGACGGGCGTCTCTACTACGGCAAGTCCGGATATTCCGGAGAGATCGGACACTTCCCTGCCCTCAACAATGATGTCATCTGCCGCTGCGGCAAAGTCGGCTGCCTCGAGACCGGGGCGTCAGGCTCCGCCCTGCACAGGATGATGGTCGAAGAGTTGGAAAAAGGCCATTCCTCATCGCTGCTCAAGCCGTTCTCCGAGAAGGGGGACATCGAACTTGACGAAATTCTCAAAGCCGTAGAGATGGGAGACGTGCTGGCAATCGACGGCATAGGCAAGGTCGGCGACACTTTGGGACGGGGCATAGCCGGCGTACTCAACGTGTTCAACCCTGGCCTCGTAGTGATCGGAGGCCGCCTCATCGTCGGCAAGGACTACCTCCTCCTTCCTATCAAGACGGCTGTCAACAGGCTCTGTCTGGCCAGAGTGTCTTCGGACACCTCCATAGTGCTTTCTCAGCTTGACAGGCGGGCAGCCGCAGTGGGCGACTGCATGCTCTCACGCGGCAAGGTGCTCGGCCTGTTGTAGACGATGGCGAGTTATCTTCAGATTGAGAACATCTCCAAGTCCTATGGACAGAAGGTGCTCTTTGAGCATATAGGTTTCAATGTCAATGAGGGCGACAAGATTGCGCTGGTCGCTCCGAACGGCACAGGAAAGTCAACCCTGCTGCGGATCATCGCAGGCAGGGATTCCTCCGACTCAGGAGGCAAGGTAATTTTCCTCAAAGACATCCGGATAGCCTTTTTGGAACAGGATTACGATTACGACCCGCAGCTCAGCATCAGAGAACAGATAATGCGCCACAGCAAGAAGATGCTCGAGGATTTCCATCAGGAGAACCTCGAGCTTTTTGAGCGCAAAGCCGTAGAATTCCTGACAGCATTCCGTCTCCCGGATCCGTCAAGAAAGATGGGAGAACTCTCCGGGGGCGAGGTTAAGAGGGTGGCGCTCAGCGAAATGCTGGCATCAGAAGCGGATTTCCTGATAATGGACGAGCCCACCAACCACCTGGACATCGAAGCCGTGGAGTTTCTCGAAGGATACCTCAAGAAAAGCCGCTGCACACTGCTGATGGTGACCCACGACAGGTATTTTCTGGACAGGGTCTGCAATATCGTGATGGAGCTTGACCACGGGGCCGTATATAGTTACAGAGGTGACTATCAGAACTATCTGGAGAAGAGGGAGAGCCGCATAGCCTCATACAACGCGGAGACTGACAAGGTTCGTAACCTGCTCCGCAGAGAACTGGAATGGATACATGCCACTCCCTGCGCACGCTCCGGCAAAGCCAAATACAGGATCAACGCGTTCCATGAACTCTCCGACAGGGCATCGCAGACATACAGCACCAAGAGCATAAGCCTCGAAGGCGTAGGCGAGGCCTCCAGACTCGGAAGCAAGATCATCAACTGCAAGGGGGTCGATTACATCTGGGAGGGAAAATATCTTCTTAAGGACTTCAGCTACAACTTCCAACGTTTCGACAAAGTCGGCATCGTGGGGCGCAACGGCATAGGAAAATCCACATTCCTGGGCCTGCTCACCGGCGAAATCGAACCCACGGCAGGTATCATAGACCGGGGAGAGTCGCTTGTAACAGGTTATTACAGACAGAGCGGCATACAGTTCAACGATGACGACACGGTGCTGGACATAGTGGGCGACACCAGACTGCTCGGGCGCTTCCTTTTCCCGCACGACATGCTGACCACCAAGGTCTCCAGACTGTCCGGCGGCGAAAAGCGGAGACTCTACCTGCTGACCATCCTGATGCGCAACCCTAACCTGCTCATCCTCGACGAGCCGACCAATGATCTGGACATTGTCACCCTGAACCTGCTTGAGGAATACCTCACTGAATACAACGGCAGTCTGATAGTCGTCAGCCACGACAGACACTTCCTCGACAGGGTCGTGAGCCATCTGCTCGTATTCTGCGGTGAGGGACAGGTCAAGGACTTCATCGGAAGTTTCAGCGAATACCGCGCCTATATAAAAGACTACGAGGCAGCACGCAAAAGCGCAGAAGCACCCAAGAAGAAAGAGGTCAGGCCTGAAGTTCCCAATACGAACGCCCAAGACAAGCCGAAAAAGCTCAGTTTCAAGGAAAAACGAGAACTTGAGGAGATAGAGAGGAGACTTCCGCAACTGGAAGAGGAGAAAGCCTCACTTGAGACACGTATGAGTTCCGGACAGATGCCTTATGAGGAACTGCAAAGAAGCTCCTCCAGAATGGAAGAGCTTCTCGCTGAAATCGACTCTCTGGAGACCCGCTGGCTGGAACTCCAGGGATAAAGGCCTTATTCAGGCTTATATGAATCCTTGAGTGAGACCGTCTTGTTGAAGACAGGGGCCTCAGCCGTGGAATCCTTGTCCTTGATATAGTATCCGGTGCGTTCAAACTGAACGGCGATTCCGGAAGCATCGTCAAGCAGGGCCGGTTCCGCAAGCCCGCTTCCCACAACGAGAGACTCTGGATTGAGGAAGTCCTTATAATCCTTATCCTCAGGCACTTGACTCATGTCGGCAAGGGTAAACAGGCGATCGTAGTTGCGGAGCACTATAGGCTTGGCGTAATCGCATGACACCCAATGGATGGTTCCCTTGACGCTTCTCCACTCTCCGCCACCGGGACGGGTTGACGGGTCATAGCTGCATTCCAGCTCCACAACATTGCCGTCCGGGTCCTTTATCACCTTGTCGCACTTGATGATATAGGTATACTTGAGGCGGACTTCGCCGTCAGGCTTCAGACGGAAGAACTTGTGCGGAGCATCCTCCATGAAGTCCGCCCTGTCTATCCAGAGTTCTCCGGTGAACGGTACCTTGCGTGAGGCCCCTTCCGGCTCGGCAGGATTGAGCGGACAGTCAAACCACTCGACCTTGCCAGCAGGCCAGTTGGTCAAAGTGACCTTCACAGGATCCTGCACAACCATATAGCGGTTGGCCCTGGCATTGAGGTCCTGGCGGACACACCACTCCAAGAGCTGGATGTCCATCAGTTGGTCGCGCTTCGACACGCCTATCTTCTCGCAGAACATCTTCAGCGCCTCCGGAGTGTAGCCCCTGCGGCGCACGCCGCAGAGCGTCGGCATCCGAGGGTCGTCCCAACCGGACACAAGACCCTTCTGGACAAGTTCCAGAAGCTTGCGCTTCGACATGAGGGTATAGGTGAGGTTGAGGCGGGCGAACTCGTACTGGTGTGACGGCCATATTCCCAAAGTCTTTATGAACCAGTCATACAGAGGCCTGTGCACGTCAAATTCAAGAGTGCAGATTGAATGGGTGATATGCTCTATGGAGTCGCACTGCCCGTGGGTGTAGTCATACATAGGATAGATGCACCATTTGTCGCCGGTACGGTGATGGGATGCATGCTTGATGCGGTACATCAGAGGGTCGCGCATCATCATGTTGGGATGGGCCATGTCTATCTTGGCCCGGAGCACCTTCTCCCCGTCAGCGTACTTGCCGTCGCGCATCTCCCTGAACAGACGCAGATTCTCCTCCACGGAACGGTTGCGCCACGGGCTGTCCTTGCCCGGAGTGTCCACTGTACCGCGACCCTTGGAGATCTCCTCCTGGGTCTGGTCGTCCACATAAGCAAGTCCTCTTTTTATCATCTCCTCGGCCCACTCGTAGAGCTGGTCGAAATAGTCGGAAGCATAGCACTCCTTCTCCCATTTGAAGCCGAGCCACTTGATGTCCTCCTTGATGGAATCCACGTACTCGACATCTTCCTTGACAGGATTGGTGTCGTCATAGCGGAGATTGGTCTTCCCGCCGTATTTCTGGGCAAGTCCGAAGTTGATGCACAAGGACTTCGCATGTCCGAGATGCAGATAACCGTTCGGCTCCGGAGGGAAACGGGTGAGTATGCTGTCCACCTTCCCGGTACGGAGGTCATCCTCTATGATTTCCTCAAGGAAATTCAGCTTCTTTTCTTCTTCCATAGATGCAAAATGTTTGAACTCGCAAATTTAGAAATTAATTTTGTACATTTGAACTATCTATAAAAAAGTTACAACAGATGAAAATAAGTCTCGAAAAGACACAGACAAACCTTTTCTGCTCAAGCAAGTGGTGGGGCAATCCGGATCTCCCGCCGGATGCAGAATACCCCATGATGAAAGTGACCATGGACGGGGAGGAATGCGAATACCCGCTGACTTTCATCTGCCAGGTGGACTGCGAGGACATAGGCCCGCTTGACAAAGAAGGCCTGCTTCCACGCGAAGGAATGCTCTATTTCTTCGCCGCGATAGACGACTTCAACGGATATGAGTCCCCCGAGCATTTCCCTCAGGGGCGCTGGCCGGCAAAAGCGGTCAGGGTGAAGTACGCGAAAAGCATCAACATGGAGACATTCAACAGCTGCATGCTGGTGGACGAAGAGGATAACGACCTCGCAGAGGAGGCGCTCAAGATGACATTCGCTGAGGGGAAAGGTGCACTGAGCCTGCTGGGCGGAGACTGCCCCGAGGAAGGCTGCATCAGCCTGCTGCACCTCGATACCGATGATGTGGCCGGACTGCGTTTCCCGGACGGGACAGGCTTCGACATCTTGATCAAGGAGAGCGACCTGCGCTTCGGCAACTGGAAAAAGGCTTTCGGCTACTTGGAATAAAATGAGCTTCAATCTGTTCCTTCTGGCGATGAGCCTGACTGCGGTCGTGGTTTTCTTTGCACTGTACCATGTAGATGCCGGGTACGGCAAATTCTACTCGCGCAGCTGGGGCCCGGCGGTGGACAACCGTCTCGGATGGGTACTGATGGAGTCCCCCGTATTCGTGGCAATGCTCCTGCTCTGGCTGTTCTCGGAAAGACGGACAGATCCGGTGAGGCTGGCGTTCCTGCTCATTTTCGAGCTGCACTACTTCCAGCGGTCGTTCATCTTCCCCCTGCTCATCAAAGGCCGTAGCAAGATGCCTCTCAGCATCATCGCGATGGGGGTTCTGTTCAACACCCTGAATGCGCTGATGCAGGGAGGATGGATTTTCTACATCTCTCCTGTCGAGATGTACCCGCTGTCCTGGTTCGCCGATCCGAGGTTCATCTGCGGGACTCTGCTGTTTGCCTCTGGAATGTTTGTCAACATCCAGTCTGACAGCATCATACGCCATCTGCGCAAGCCCGGGGACAACAGGCACTATCTCCCCAAAGGCGGCATGTTCCGCTATGTGACTTCGGCCAATTATCTCGGTGAGCTGATGGAGTGGACAGGCTTCGCCATCCTCACCTGGTCATGGTCCGGAGCGGTGTTCGCCCTGTGGACATTCGCCAATCTCTGCCCGCGGGCCGCAAGAATCTACGGACGCTACAGGGCAGAGTTCGGAGACGAGCTCGACACAAGAAAAGTAAAACGCCTCATACCTTTTATATACTGATGGAATCAAAGATCTTCACACCCTGCAAGATAGGCCCCGTGACCCTGCGAAACAGGGTCATACGTTCCGCCGCTTTCGAGAACATGGCCTACGGCAACCGCCCCTCACAGGACCTGTACGACTATCATGTGGCCGTAGCGCGCGGCGGAGTCGGGATGACGACTGTAGCCTACGCCGCAGTTGCACGATCCGGCCTGTCTTTCGACGGACAGCTCTGGATGAGGGAGGAGATAGTCCCGGAGCTGCGGCGGCTCACGGATGCCGTCCATGCGCAGGGGGCAAAGGCCTCGATACAGCTCGGGCACTGTGGCAACATGACGCATTTCTATACCTGCGGATGTCTGCCTGTGGGAGCATCGGGAGGCTTCAATCTCTACTCCCCCACTTTCGTGAGAGCCCTTAAACGCGATGAGATACTTGCTCTTGTGGAGGACTTCGGCAAGGCCGTAAACCTCGCCAGAGAAGCGGGGTTCGACTGTGTGGAAATCCACGCCGGACACGGATACCTCATCAGCCAGTTCCTCTCCCCTTACACCAACCGCCGCCACGATGAATTCGGAGGGAGCCTGGAAAACAGGATGAGATTCATGCGTCTCGTGATAAAAAAGGTGATGGAAGCGGCAGGAGACGACCTCGGAGTAATAGTGAAGGTGAACATGCACGACGGCTTCAAGGCCGGGATGCAGACGGAAGAATGCCTGGAGGTGGCACGCGAACTTGAAAGGCTCGGAGTGCACGCCCTGGTGCTCTCGGCAGGCTTTGTCAGCAAAGCCCCGATGGAAGTGATGCGCGGGGCGATGCCGCTCAAGACCCTCGCCCACTATATGGACCCTTGGAAATTCTGGTGGCTCAAGGCCGGTCTCGCGCTGGCCGGCAGGAAGATGATCCCTACTGTACCATACAAAGAAGCATATTTCCTCGATGACGCCAAAGTGTTCCGTGCCGCGCTGAAAATGCCGCTCATCTATGTGGGAGGCATCAACAGCCGCAGTTCCATGGAGACGGTGCTTGGAGAAGGGTTCCTCGCAGTGCAGGTGGCGCGCGCCCTTGTGCATGACACGGACTTTGTCAACAAGCTGAAGAGCGGAGAGATAGAGTGCAGCGGTTGCGGCCACTCCAACTACTGCATAGGCCGCATGTACACTCTGGAGATGAGGTGCCACTGCAAAACTCCGGATCTCCCCGCCAAACTTGAGAAAGAAGTCGAGAAAGCGGAGGGAATGTGGAGATGAGCGGAAGAATCATCATAACAGGTGCCAGCGGATGCATGGGCTCAGCGGCCACAAGAGCCTTGGCGGCCAAGGGTATACCGGTCGTGATGGCCTGCCGCAACCTCTCAAAAGCGCGGAAAGTCCGGGAAGACATCTTGGAGGAGATTCCGTCTGCCGATCTTGAAATCAGAGAGTTGCACCTTAACTCGTTCAAGTCCGTCAGGGCTTTTGCGGATTCGTTCGGAGACGAGAAAGTCTCGGGGCTGTTCAACAACGCCGGCACGATGCCGCGACGCTTCTCCCTCTCTGAAGACGGCTACGAACTCACTCTTGCGGTCAATTATCTGGGCCCTTGGCTGCTGACACATCTCATGATGCCCCACATGATGGAAGATGCCTCGATCGTGAACATGGTATCAATATCGACTTATTCTGCGCATATAAGCAAGAGTTTCCCTCATGAGGGGGCAAATGGATTCCATCAGCTGAGCGCATACTCCGAATCCAAACTGGCTCTGACGTATTTTACCATCATGCTGGTCACACGCTGCACCCAGAGAGTCAACGCAGCCGATCCGGGCATCGTGGACACGGACATAATACGGCTCGACAGGTGGTTCGATCCGCTTACAGACTTGATATTCAGGCCTTTTTGTAAAAGTCCCAAGCAAGGGGCCGCGCCGGCCGTATCGGCACTGCTCTCCTCGGAGAGAGGAAAACTGTTCTCCGGACACAGTTTCAAGGACTTTCCGGACAGGTTCACCCGCGATTCTGCCGCCATACAGAGGATATGGGACAGGACCGAAGAAGAATTGAAAGATTGGCTATGAGAAGAATCCTTACCATAATTTTGGCCTGCGCCCTTTGTCAGACCACGCTGCAGTCCCAAGAAGTCATAGGGACATACCGGCTTTCACGCGATGAAGACGGTTGGTATTGCCACAATGTGGTGGCCACGGAATTCAAAGGCATGCTCTATGCGCAGTGGCAATGCTCAGACAAGGACGAGGATGCGCCTGACACACGGATTTACTATTCCTGTTCAGAAGACGGCAGACATTGGAGCGTACCGGAGAAATTGGATATAAGTCTGGACAGCGTGAGGTTCATCTCCAACGGAGGCTGGTGGAGCGGCAGGGACTCTCTTCTGTGCTTTATCAATGTGGCGAAACTTGACGGGAGCAGAGCATGCCTGTATGTCAAATCGGGAGACGGCAAGAAATGGACTTCCCCGCGTCCAGTGACAGACAGCGCCGGACTTCCTGTCCAGGGAATCATAGAGCAGGACACAAGAAGTCTGCCTGACGGGAGGATACTTACAGCATTCCACATAGGTGCGGGGATGATATGCACCCCATATTTCACCGATGACCCTACTGCCGAAAGCGGATGGCGGGCAGGGACAATGCCACATCTGCCTTACGAGGGCAAAAGTACAAGCCGGGAGATAGAGCCTTCGTGGTATCTTGATGGAAACGGAGAAATCGTGATGATCTTCCGGGATCAGGCCGGAAGTTTCCGCAAGCTCCGCTCTATAAGCAGAGACCGGGGCGAAACTTGGACACTTCCGGAACTCACTGAGATAGAGGACTCACGTTCAAAACAGTCAGCCGGAAATCTTCCTGACGGACGGCCATTCATGGTCTGGAACCCTTCGGAATCAAAAGACAGGCTGCCTCTGGCTCTCGCCATAAAGAACGGCGGACTTTGGGAGCGCTACGAATTGCGTGGAGAAGAAGATCTCGCACCGATGAGACACGAAGGCCTATATAAGCGCAGAGGTTACAGCTACCCCAAGACCTTTGTATGGAACAACATCCTGGTGATAGGCTATGCGGAAAACAAAGAAGACGCCTGCGTGACACTTGTCCGTATACGCAATAAATGATTAACTTTGCACCGGCACAAAAAACAGAAAACAATGATCAGATCCATGACCGGCTACGGCAAGGCTGAGGCCTTGTTGGAAAGTGGTAAAATCACAATCGAGATAAGAACCCTCAATGGCAAGACAGCCGACATAGGGCTCAAGACGCAACTCCTTCCTAAGGACAAGGAACTTGAACTTCGTTCCCGAATCGCAGCAAGACTGGTCAGGGGCACTATAGACGTGTTCCTGACTTATGAGCCTAATTCTTCGGAAAGCATGAGGCAAATAGATATGGAGGCAGCTCGCGCTTACATAGCACAGACCTCCATCCTCGCAAGGGAGATGGGTGTCCAATACAGCCCCACCAATACGGCCGTCCTGCTCAATGCGGTGCTTGGCCTGCCGAATCTTACCGATACAAAGAAGGCGGATGTCATAACGGAAGAGAACTGGCCGGCGGTAAGCGATGCGTTTGACCGCTGCCTTGAAATCGTGGACGAGTACCGTGTCCACGAAGGGGAGGCCCTCTACAAAGATGTAACTTCGAGAGTCTCAAAGATTCTGGATCTTTATGGAGAGGTGGAGTCTCATGAGAAGGAGAGGCTCGATGCCGTGAGGAACCGCATACTCAAGGCGGCAGAAGATCTGAAAGTCAAACTTGACAGCGAACGCTTCGAGCAGGAGATGATATTTTACCTTGAGAAGCTGGACATAAATGAAGAGAAAGTCCGCCTGCGTCAGCACTGCAAGTACTTCATGGATACTATAGACTCCGAGACTTTTCCAGGAAAGAAACTCGGATTCATCATCCAGGAAATGGGCAGGGAGATCAACACCACAGGCTCAAAGGCGAACCATGCTGAGATACAAAAGCTCGTCGTTCAGATGAAAGACGAGCTTGAAAAGATACGGGAGCAGTCGATGAATATACTCTGAGACTTCCCTATTCGGTTTTTGAAGCTGCGGCAACTTTCGGTGCCGCGGCTTTTTCGTTCTTGCCGGATTTCTTCTTGACGATGTCTGCCACTGACTTCTCGAACTCCTGCTCGCTTATCATGCTGCATGTCCCGTTGAATTGGGCGCCCATCTCAACTTGAAGTTTGTTGATGTGGATGCTGCCGGATACGGAGGCAAGGCTTTTGACAGAGAGAGTGTCCTTGACATAGACTTCCCCCTCGATCTTTCCCCAGAGGTCAAGGTTTGAACAGAGGATATTGCCGGATATGACCGCCGTTTCCCCGATTACGATCTTGCCTTCGGAGAACACGGTGCCTGATACCTCTCCGTCTACCCGTATGTCGGTCGATGATACGATATCGCCTGTTATGGCGGCGCCTCTGGATATTCGGGTCACGTCATTGACATTGACGGACATGTCTGAAGATTTCTGCATAATATCTGTGTTTTTAAACAAGCCCTTTCCCATGGCAGTTCTTGTATTTCTTGCCGCTGCCGCACGGGCAAGGGTCATTGCGTCCTATTGTCTTGTCGACTTTGATCGGGGTGCGTGCCTTCTGCTCCGCGTTGGTGGCCAGATCGCTTCTGCCCGCCTGCATCTTGCTCATGTCCGGGCTCTGCTGCACCGCACGTTGAGGACGTTGCGGCTGGTCCGGAGTCTCCCTCAGCGGGACATACGCCTTGAAGAGGAATGACAGCACATCCTTGTTGAGGGTCTCAAGCATTGAGGCGAAGAGGTTGTAGCTCTCAAGCTTATATACCACAACCGGGTCTTTCTGCTCGTATGAGGCGTTCTGCACGCTCTGTTTGAGGTCGTCCATCTCGCGCAGGTGCTCTTTCCAATGCTCGTCTATCTGGTAGAGTATGATGTTCTTGCTGAGAGTCTTGGCAATCTCGCGTCCGTCGGAGTTGTAGGCTTTCTCGAGGTTGACACTGAGCCCGATCTGCTTGATGCCGTCGGAGACAGGGATGGCTATGTTCTGGTAGAGTTTGCCCTGTTTCTCATAGACTTCCTTGACGATAGGGTAGAGTTTTTCAACGAGGGTGTCCATGCGGCGCTTGTAGACTTCCATCATGTGCTCTGTAAGTCTGTCCTCGAGTTCCTCGCGTTTGGCTTTCTCATAGAATGCGGCATCGAAACCGGTGTCTATTGAATACATGGCCATGAGGGCCACCTCGAAGTCCTCGAACGGGAGGTGGCGGTTCTTCTCCACGAAAAGGGTGGCTGCATCGAGCATCATGTTGCGCAGGTCGATCTCTATCTTGTCTCCGCTGATGGCATTGCGGCGGCGTGCGTAGATGGCCTCCCTCTGGTAGTTCATGACGTCATCGTATTCGAGGAGGCGCTTGCGGATGCCGAAGTTATTCTCTTCGACCTTGCGCTGCGCGTTCTCGACAGCCTTGGAGAGCATGTTGTTCTCGAGGGCCTCGTCATCGGCCATGCCTAGCCTGTCCACCATGCCGGCTATCCTCTCTGAGCCGAACAGACGCATGAGCTTGTCCTCAAGGGAGAGGTAGAATGTTGATGAGCCCGGATCTCCCTGTCGCCCCGCACGTCCACGGAGCTGGCGGTCAACACGGCGGGAATCGTGCCTCTCCGTGCCGATGATGGCGAGTCCGCCGGCCGCTTTGACCTCGGGAGAGAGCTTGATGTCGGTACCGCGTCCCGCCATGTTGGTGGCGATGGTGACGGTGGAACTCTGGCCTGCCTGGGCCACGATCTCGGCCTCGCGGGCATGCTCCTTGGCATTGAGCACATTGTGACGTATCCCCCTCATCCGGAGCATACGGCTCAGGAGTTCTGAAGTCTCCACGTCCGTGGTACCTACAAGCACCGGACGTCCCTCGGAGGTGAGTTTTACGATGCGCTCGATCACGGCGTTGTACTTGGCCTTCTTGGTCTTGTATATCAGGTCGTTCTGGTCGTCGCGGATGACAGGACGGTTGGTCGGGATGACCATCACGTCCAGCTTGTATATGCTCCAGAACTCGCCCGCCTCGGTCTCGGCCGTACCGGTCATGCCGGCGAGCTTGTGGTACATGCGGAAGTAGTTCTGGAGGGTGATGGTGGCGAATGTCTGAGTGGCGCCCTCGACTTTGACGTTCTCCTTGGCCTCCACGGCCTGATGCAGTCCGTCGCTCCAGCGACGCCCTTCCATGATACGGCCGGTGGACTCGTCCACAATCTTGACCTGTCCGTCCATTATCACATAGTCCACATCCTTCTCGAACATCGTGTAGGCCTTCAGCAACTGAATCACCGTGTGCACGCGCTCGCTCTTGAGGGAGAACTCGGACATCAGGGCGTCCTTTTTCTGCTGTTTCTCCTGGAGCGGGAGGTCTGAATGCTCGATTTCGGCTGTCTGTGAACCTACGTCAGGGAGCACGAAGAAGTCATCGTTGCCGACGGCGCTGGCAAGCACCTCATGCCCCTTGTCGGTCATGTCCACGGAGTGGAGCTGCTCGTTGATGACAAAATACAGTGGATCCGTCACGACAGGCATCTCCCTCTCGTTGTCCTGCATATAGTAGTTCTCCGCTTTCTGGAGGAGGACTTTCATGCCCGGCTCGGAAAGGAACTTGATAAGAGGGGCGTACTTCGGCAGTCCCTTGTGGGCGCGCAGCAGGAGTTTGCCTCCCTCGTTCTCATCGCCCTCCGCTATTTTCTTTCGGGCTTCGTTGAGCACCTGGTTGACAAGGGTGCGCTGCGCCTGATAGAGTTTCTCGACAAATGGCTTGAACTCCATGAACTGCGCCTCGTCGGCATCATTGCGCTGGATCGGGCCGGAGATGATAAGAGGAGTACGTGCGTCGTCGATGAGCACTGAGTCCACCTCATCGACGATGGCATAGTGGTGCTTGCGCTGCACCAGATCCTCCTGGACCACAGCCATGTTGTCACGCAGATAGTCGAAACCGAATTCGTTGTTGGTTCCGAAAGTGATGTCGCAGTTGTAGGCCTTGCGCCTTGCATCCGAGTTAGGCTGGTGCTTGTCGATGCAGTCTACTGACAGGCCGTGGAACATGTACAGAGGTCCCATCCATTCGGAGTCACGCTTGGAAAGGTAGTCGTTGACTGTGACCATGTGTACGCCCTTGCCCGCGAGGGCGTTGAGGAACACCGGAAGCGTCGCTACGAGGGTCTTGCCCTCACCGGTGGCCATCTCGGCGATTTTCCCCTGATGCAGGGCGATGCCTCCTATGAGCTGCACGTCGTAATGCACCATGTCCCAGGTGATCTCGTTGCCGCCGGCTACCCAGTGATTGTGGTAGATTGCGTTGTCGCCGTCTATGGTGACGAAGTCGTGGCTCACGGAGAGGTCTTTGTCGAACTGCGTGGCAGTTACCACCACGGACTCGTTTTCCTTGAAGCGACGGGCTGTGGACTTCATTATGGCGAAAGCCTCGGGGAGCATCTCGTTGAGGCTCTTCTCGATGGCTTCGTCCTCATCTTTGACGAGCTTGTCCGATTCGTCGGCGAGTTTCTCCTTTTCCGAGACGGGTATGTCCTTGTTGAGTTCTTCTTTGATCTGTGCTATGCGGTTCTCGAACGGGGCCTCCACTTCTGACAGCTTGTGGCGAAGGGCCGCCGAACGTGCGCGGAGTTCATCGTTGGACAGGGCGTCAATCTCCGGATAGACCGCAAGGATCTTCTGCAGGATCGGCTTGACCGCCTTGTAGTCGCGGTCGGCCTTGGAGCCGAACACTTTTCCTATTACTGAAGCAAATGACATTCTTCTAAAAATTATTAAATCTCACAAATATAACTATATTTGTCCTTTCAACAAAATCGATAACCAATGAATCATCACGTTATGTCCATCGTGGCTGCGGCGCTTCTCCTTGCGGGATGCGGCGGCAACACCTCCCCACGTTCGGAGGAGGACTTCAATTTCGGATGGAAATTCTCCCTTGGGGATGACCCGTCCTGGTCTGAGACTGCATACGACGATGCGGCATGGAGACAGCTCCACCTGCCGCACGACTGGTCAGTGGAAGGTGAATTTTCCAAGGATAACCCGTCCACCCCGAGCGGCGGTGCCCTCCCGGGCGGAACCGGATGGTACCGCAAGACTTTCGTCCTTCCGGAACTTTCAGGAGATGAACGTTACAGCATCGAGTTCGACGGAGTCTTCATGAACAGCACAGTCTACATCAACGGGCACGCCCTCGGGACACGCCCGTACGGCTACAGTTCTTTCTGTTATGACCTCACGCCGTATCTGCAGGCAGGTGAAAACCTCATCGCGGTGCGCTGCGACAATGCCGAGCAGCCGAACTCAAGGTGGTATGCCGGATGCGGCATCTACCGCAATGTGAGGCTCGTGCGCACTTCGGACACCCATGTGGCATACAACGGTGACTTCGTGACGACCCCTGTCGCGGGTGACAGGAGTCTCGTACGGGTGCAGACAGACATCGAAAGTCCGGAGACATCGGGGCTGAAAGTCAGATACCGGATCCTCGACCACAGCGGGCGAGGGATAGCATCGGCATGGGGAACCTGTGCTGACGGCACTGCCGGCGGCGAGCTCGAGCTCCGCGGAACGAGGCTCTGGAGTCCGGACAGCCCTTATCTTTATACGCTCAGGACCGAGCTGTATAGTGGAGATGTTCTCAAGGACATCCATGATACCCGTTTCGGAGTGCGGAGCATCAGTTGGGACAAGGACAAGGGGTTCTTCATCAACGGGGAGAATGTCAAGATGCTCGGTGTGTGCATGCATCATGACATGGGCTGCATCGGCACGGCCGTACATCGCCGTGCGCTTGAACGCCAGCTCGAAAAACTCAAGAGCATGGGAGTCAATGCGATCCGTACCTCGCACAACCCTCCTGCCCCTGAACTGCTGGATCTGTGCGACGAGATGGGATTCCTTGTGATGGACGAGGCGATGGACATGTGGCGCAAGCGCAAGACCCGCTACGACTATGCACGCTTTTTCGACGAGTGGCACAAGGCCGATGTCCAGGATTTCATAAGGCGCGACCGCAACCACCCGAGCGTGGTCATGTGGAGCATAGGCAACGAGATCCTTGAGCAGAGCGATTCCAAGAGCGACCTTATCGAGAATCTCAGTGCCGAGGAGGCCAACACCCTGCTCAATTTCATTCACTCCCTCGGACAGAGCGACTCCAGTGAAAACAACCCCAACATCCTGCTGACAAGGCATCTGGCCGGTTTGGTACGGGAACTCGACACCACGAGAGCCATCACCGCCGGATGCAACGGGGTCTGGCCGGGCAACAATCTTCTGCGCAGCGGGGCGCTTGACGTGTATGGCTTCAACTACCATCCGCATCTTTATGACTCCTGCCGCGTATGGTTCCCGGACAAGCCTCTGATCGGCTCGGAGACAGCATCGGCCCTCAACAGCCGCGGAGTATATTATCAGCCTTCCACCCGTGTGCAGAAACTGCTGGGCAAGGACTGGGCTCCGGGACAGGAGGAAGATCACCAGTGCACGGCATACGATGTGAGCAGCGCCCCTTGGGCCAACACTGCCACGGAAGCGTGGGTTGCGGTGCGTGACAGGGACTATGTGGCGGGGACATTCCTCTGGACAGGTTTCGACTATCTCGGAGAGCCTACCCCTTACGGATGGCCGTCGAGGAGTTCATATTTCGGGGTGTTCGATCTGGCAGGATTCCCTAAGGACAGCTACTGGCTGTACAAGTCCGAGTGGACGGACGAGACCACACTGCACCTCTTTCCTCATTGGAATTGGTCAGAGGGTGACAAGGTGGACATCTGGGCCTATTACAACAATGCGGATGAGGTAGAACTCCTCGTCAACGGCAAGTCGCTGGGCAGACGCTCAAAGACAAAGGATGTCCTCCACGCGGAATGGCTTTCCGTACCTTTCGAGGCGGGCAAGATCGAGGCTGTATCCTACAAAGACGGCAAGGAGGTCGCACGTGACGCACGTTACACCACCGGGCCGGCGGTGTCGCTCAAGCTCACAGCCGACCGGGATGTGATTTCTGCGGACGGGTACGATCTCTCTTTCGTTACGGTGGAAGCGCTTGATGCCAACGGACGGGAGGTCCCGACGGCTGACGACATGCTGACATTCAGCGTAGACGGGGCCGGGGAACTCTTCGGAGTGGACAACGGCAATGCGGCTGACACACTCTCGCTCAAAGGCTCACGCAAGGCCCTGTTCTCGGGCAAGGCTCTTGCCGTGATACGCTCCAAGAAGGGGGAAAAGGGCAGCGCAACCCTTACTGTCAGCGCCCCTTACGGGACGGTGAAGCTCAACATAAAGGCCGAGTAATCCGGTCACGGAATTTTTGTACCTTTGCGGCGGATATGGGTACTATACGTCAGTGGTTCAAAAATGCGCGTTCGCTCTCCCTTGTGCAGAGCCTTACGCCGGCCATTCTGGCCGTGGTGATGGCTGCCGGATATGGCGGATTCAGCATATTTCCGGCGCTATGTGCCGTAGCGGGGGTGGCCTGCGCCCATCTTGCCATGAATCTTGCCGATGACTGGTTTGACTACAAGTCGGACATGATGGGAGACAGGCAGAGGGTGATACGCAAGGGATTCCGGGCCATGACAGTCAAGTACCCCTATCTGACAGATGGTAGCGAGTCATTGCGGAGCCTGGGGACAGCCATAGCCTCGTTCAGTGGGGCGGCCTGCGCCTTTGGAGCTGTCGTGTTCGCTGTCCGCACCAGTCAAAACGGTTTTTGCAGCCCCCAGGGCAGCTGGTGGATCGTGGCCATAGTCTGCGTCACGGCGTTTCTGGGGGCATTCTATTCCGCTCCTCCGCTCAAACTCGGTTTTCATGGTCTCGGGGAGATTGTAATAGGAGTGATTTTCGGCCCCCTGCTGATGATGGGTGTTTTCTATTCCGCTGCCGGGCAGATGGCGGCGGAGATCGTGTGGATATCCGTTCCTGTAGGACTGCTTGTCCTGAATATCTTGTATACGCACAGTCTGATAGAGAAAGCCGGAGATGCGGAGAGCGGCAAGATGACTCTAGCGCTTCTGCTCGGCTCTGACCGGGCCGGACTTGTCATGGCCTATATCGTGAATCTTCTGCCGTTCGTGATGATCGCCGTTGCCGTATGTCTCGGTGCTCTTCACCCGCTCTACCTGTTGTCTCTGGCGGTGCTTCCGCGGGCGCTCTGGCTTTGCAGCTCGCTCAGGGGCTTCGTCTCCGGCCATCAGGAGGTGCCGGGCAGTCCGCCATTCTGGCTTGGCCCGATGATGAAATGGGGGCCGGTGAGGGAAGCTGGGGTTGACTGGTTTCTGATGCGGTGGCTGACGGCGCGCAATACGCTGAGCGGATTCTGCATCATGGTCTCTGTCGCTAAAGTGATACTTCTAATCATATCATAATGAATCCATTCGGTCAATTTATATATCTGGGATGCTGGTGGGCGCGAGCAGTCCTCGGACGCCGCAAGCCGCTTCAGAGCGTCATTTTCATCTCCGACAGGTGCAACCTCAGCTGCAAGCACTGCAGCGTCTACAACCACACGGCTCCTGTGGACAAGAGTTATGCCCGGATCAAAGAAGAACTTGAATACTGTCACTCGCTCGGTTCCCGCTTCATTGATTTTGAGGGAGGGGAGCCTTTCCTTTGGCGTGACGGGGACAGGACTGTCAACGATCTGTGCCGCCTTGCCCGCTCCATCGGATTCTTCTCATGCACCATCACCACTAACGCGCAGATGCCTTTCGACGGGAGTGTCGCGGACAGCATCTGGGTGTCGATGGACGGGATAGGAGAATATCACGACAGAGTCCGGGGCAATGGAGCTTTTGAGCGTCTGGAGAAAAACGTGGCAGTCTGCGGCTGCAAGGCCCTCAGTGCCAACATGGCTATAAACACCCTGAACTGTGATTCTGTAGCTGCGGCGATAGAATATGTGGCGGCAAGCCCGTATTTCAAATGCATATCCCTTAACTTTCATACCCCGTTCCCAGGCACAGAGTATCTGGAGGTTCCGCACGAAAAAAGAGTCGAGATCATAGACATGATACTCGACTACAAAAAACGCGGTTACCCGATCATGAACTCCCGCAGCGGCCTGTCCAAGATGAAAGACAACAACTTCCGCAAGTGCTGCTGGATGACCAACTTCATCTTCTCCGACGGCACCCGCAAGCCTCAGTGCATCGGCGCTGAACAGGGCATCTGTCCGAAATGCGGATTCTGTATGGCCGGAGAGGAATCAGCCGTGATGCAGCTCCGCCCGGACACTATCCTTGCCGGCCTGAAGCTGAGAGTATGAAAAGAACGGTCCTGACTTGAAGTCAGGACCGTTTTTAAATTTTGTCACTTCGCTCCGCCGCGCCAGAGAGCGGACATCTCTTCTAGAGTTTTGCCCTTTGTCTCGGGAACCATCTTCCCGACGAAGACAGCGGCAAGGAGGCAGATCACACAATACATTCCGTAGGTGAACGCGGGACTCCAACTGTAGAGCGGCACGAAAGTGGAGCTGACGATAAAGTTGGACACCCACTGGAAAGCCACGGCGATAGCCACTGCGGCCCCACGGATTGTATTAGGGAATATTTCAGAAATGAGCACCCAGCATATAGGGCCCCAGCTGAACATGAACGATGCCGAGTATATCATTATGCTTATCACGCCGATCACTCCCGGGAGCGATGGGGAGACAGCCGACAGCGTGACACCCAAAGCCCCGAGAGCCATACCGAGGGAGCCGATTATAAGAAGCGGCTTGCGCCCGATCTTCTCCACCGTGAATATGGCCACAAGCGTGAACGTGATGTTGACGATACCCATGAGGACGGTCTGCGTCATCGGATTACCCATGCCCATGGATTCAAAAATACGCGGAGCATAGTAAAGGACGGCATTGATGCCCACAAATTGCTGGAACACGCTCAGCATTATGCCGACGAATATGACAACCCAGCCATATGAGAGCAGTTTTTCCCTCTTGACAGATACGGTATTCTTGATGTCCGCGAGGATTTCCCCTGCCTTCTGCGCACCATTGACCTTGGTCAGCACCTCCAGAGCTTTGTCATCCTGTCCGCTCATCGCCAGATAGCGCGGAGTCTCCGGCACAAGGAGTATGAGCAGGGTGAAAAGTCCGGCAGGGACACATTCAGAGCCGAACATCAGCCTCCATCCAGTCGTGACGCTCCAGTTGGCATCAGCCTGCAGGGCATCGGCGTTTATTATGCGGTTGAGTCCCTCCGCAAGAGATTCCATCTTCGGAGCGATGTGATCCCCGAGTATGACCAGATTGACGAAATAGACCAGAAGCTGTCCGAATATTATGGCGAACTGGTTCCATGAAACCAGAGCCCCACGTTTGTCGGCAGGTGCAATCTCCGCTATATACATCGGGCAGATGGCCGATGCCATGCCGACACCGATACCTCCAAGCACGCGGTAGAGGTTGAAAGCCACAAGCAGCTGGAATGACGGCTGTCCTTTAGGAAAGAACAGGAACTCCGGACAGTACGAGCCTGCCGCGCTCAGGAAAAAGCATACTCCCGCTATGAAGAGGCTCTTCTTTCGCCCGAAACGTCCTGCCATAAAGCCGGAAACCGCGCTGCCTATCACACAGCCGATCAAGGCGCTGGAAGCTGTGAATCCATGCAGGAAGTTGGTATATGTAAAGTCTGTCGCCCCCATGAAAAAAGCCTGAAGGCCACGGTCGGCGCCGGAAATCACTGCAGTATCATATCCGAAAAGCAGCCCGCCGAGAACGGCTACAAGGACTATGAAAAAGAGATAGGCTTTGGAGCCGGTATTGTCATTTGACATCTTTCAGGACATTTTCAAGTTCAGATTTCCAATTTTCATAGGCAGCCTCAAGCGGTGCCTTCCATGTGCTCTCCGGCTCTATGACTTCAAGTTTCTCAAGCGTAGAGAAAGCCTCCTGCGGAGACTTGTAGAGACCCGCACCAAGCGCAGCGCCTCTGGCTGCTCCGAGAGAGCCGTCGGTATCGAACAGTTCTATGCGCGCATCGCACAGAGTTGACAGGGTGGAACGGAACAGCGGACTGAGGAACATGTTGGCCTTTCCCGCACGGATTACGTCAGGTTTGAGCCCGAGTCCCTTCATGATGTCTATTCCATAACGGAAAGAGAAGGCGATGCCCTCCTGCACCGCACGCAGGACATGCGCCTTGGAATGGCGCACAAGATCAAGTCCGCAGATTCTCGCCCCGACATTGCGGTTGACGAGCATACGCTCGGCCCCGTTGCCGAACGGAAGGACAATCAGCCCGTCGGCTCCAGCTGGAGCGGTCGATGCCAGTTCATTCATCTGTGGATATGACAATTCAGGGGAAATGTTTTTGTGGGTCCAGGAGTTCATGATCCCGGTACCGTTGATGCACAGCAGAACCCCCATTCTCGGTTCATCAGAGCCCGTGACATGCAGGAATGTGTTCACACGGGACTGCGGGTCGGCCTTCGGGAGATCCGTGACACCATAGACCACACCGCTCGTACCTCCGGTAGCGGCGATCTCTCCAGGGTTCAGCACATTGAGGGAGAACGCATTATTCGGCTGGTCACCGGCACGGTAGGAAACCGGAGTACCCACAGGAATGCCGAGCTCGGCCTGAATCCGGGCGGTAGTTCTGGCCTGTATCCCCACTGCCGGAACTATCCTCGAGAACAAGTCTCCGGAAATCCCATACCAGTCCGCCACGAAGTCCGCCCTGCTTTCTTTCTTGAAATCCCACAGAATGCCTTCGGAAAGGCCCGTCGCCGTGGTGGTCTCCTCACCTGTCAGAAGGTAGGCTATATAATCGCCAGGAAGCATGAACTTGTCTATCCTGGAGTATACTTCCGGCTCATTACGCTTTACCCACGCCAACTTGGACGCGGTGAAATTTCCCGGCGAATTGAGAAGATGCGACATGCATTTGTCATAGCCTATCCCCTCAAGAGCCTCACTGCCGACTCCCACAGCACGGGAATCGCACCATATTATGGAGTTGCGCACAGGCTTTCCGTCCTTGTCCAGCGCCACAAGTCCGTGCATCTGGTAAGAAATGCCGATTGAGGCGATCTTTGAAAGGTCATGAGACTTCGACATCTCCTTGAGACCGTCGCACATATAGCCCCACCAAGAGTCAGGGTCCTGCTCAGCCCAGCCTTTATGCTCGGCGATGATAGGGGCTTCGGATTTGGGATTGGTTGATGAGCACACGCATTTGCCGCTCGCAATGTCGAGCAGCGCGACCTTCACGGAGGAAGAGCCGACGTCTATTCCTAAAGAATACATAAGGTGTTATTACTGCAGGTTATTATTATGTGGATCCCGGTTTTTTCCGGAAAACTTTCAAATTTAACATTTTTTTTGTAATTTTGCAGCAATTCAGCGCAGAATAGAGTATGCGCGCATGCAGGATTAGCACATCGGTAGTGCATTGGCTTCCCAAGCCAAGGAGGAGGGTTCGACTCCCTTATCCTGCTCAGAATCAAAGAGAGACCGGAAGTTCATTGACTTCCGGTCTCTCTTTTTTAACTTTTACTGTTTCTCAAATGCCAGCGGGAGGGATGCCTTGCCAGCTCAAAACAAAATATCGCTGGCAAGGCATCCCTCCCCTGGCAAATTCTACACTGATAATCCTAGTATCCGAAGATATCCTCAAGGCTCACTGTCTTGACAGGGCCGAGAGTGGAAAGATACTTCGTGTCAAGATCCTTTATGTCTCCAAGGATGGCGTAGGTGTAGTTCCGTCCCTTCACCCATTTCTGCTGAGTGGCCACCACATCATCAAGAGTCATCTTCTGCACCTTCTCAAACACGATCCTGTCCAAAGGCTCGGCGATGCCGAGACGGCGGCAGTCACGATACGCCTCAAGCACTGACGCCCCTGTGATACGCTGCGTACGCATCCTGCTGAGCAATGCATCTTTGACCACAGAGAATGCGGCCTCCGACTTAGGCATGTCATTGATTATCTCCTCAAAAGCCTCGATCGCACTGCGCATCTTGTCATTCTGGGTGGCTATGAAAGCCACATAAGGATACGTATCGGACGCATAAGATGGAGAGTAGAGACGGGCCCAGGCAGAATAGGCAAGTCCTCTTGCCTCACGCATCTCCTGGAAGACGACAGTATTCATTCCGCCGCCGAAATACTCGTTGTACAGGTCAATGGCAGCAGCCTGCGACGGATCAAACTTCTCTCCCCTGTCGGAGTACTGGAAATAGTAGATCTGCGCCGCATCGTACTGGGCCATCACGACTTCATTGCCACCGGTAATCTGCTTAGGAGTGAAAACCTCCGGAAGAGCGACCGCACCCTTGCCGACTTTGTGGCTCTCAGCAAGTGACTTTCTCAAATCCTGCTGAGACATAGGCCCATAATAAAGGATTTCGTGACCATAGCCGAACACCTCACGCACTTTGGCGAGAAGTTCATCGGAAGTCAAGTCCCGAAGAGCCTCATTGGAGAGACTGTTGCGTTTGACAAAGTCGGCTCCATAATAGACATATCTGGACAGGGCGGAGTAGCAGCTGCGCTGGGACTTCTTGCTGTTGGCTCTCATGCTGAGAAGGTCGGATTTGACATTTTCAAGCACTTTCTCGTCCGGCTTGGCATTGAGGATGAGATCCTCCACAATTTCAAGAGCCTGCCCCATGTTCTCGCTGAGTCCGCTCAAGGTAACTACGCTCTGATGGGATCCGGCAGAGAAGTTGAAATCACAGGCAAGGGCATACATGCTGGAGGCGATGTCCTCGGCACTGCGGGTCGGAGTACCAAGATATTCAAGGTAGTTGAATGCCGTTCCAATGAAAGGGCAGTTCTCCGTACCGAAATTGAACACGAGCTCCAGATTGAATATATCATTCTGTCCGTTACGTTTGTAAAGCATGTTCACGCCATCGGTGAGGGCGGCGGTGGACATGTCCTTGGAGAAGTCCACGAACACAGGGGCGATCGGCTTCACCTTGGTGGCCTGGATCTCCTTGAGGAAGGCGCTCTGGCTGTCGCGGTTCGTCACGATAGGGGTGATCTTCGGAGCTGCGATTTTCTGGACATTTTTGTCTTCGCCCTGACGCTTGTAGACCACGGCATAAGAACTGTCGGAGAGATATTCATTCGCAAATGCCACCACATCTTCCTTTGTCACAGCCTCATAACGCTCAAGATCACGAGCCGCGTCTTTCCAGTCGACACCATTGATAAACGCATCCACATACATCTGGGCACGTGAAGCGTTGTGCTCAAGCTCATGCATCTTGGAAAGCTTTATGTTGTTGATTGTGGCCGGGATAAGGGAGTCGTCGAAGTCCCCTGCACGGAGCTTTGCAATCTCCTCAAGAGATATGTCTTTGAGCTGTTCAAGGCTCTGGCCCTGTTTAGGGCGTCCCATGACCATGAACATTCCATAATCAGGACGCATGCTGGTACCGGCACTCAGATAGAGGGCTTTCTGCTGCTGGTTTACATCAATGTCAATGATGCCCGCACGTCCGTTGCTCAAGATCGAACCTGCAATGTCAGCCACTGCCGCCGTCTTGAGATCCGGAGCGCCAGGGAGTCTCCAGCCAAGCGCAAGCATTTCAGCCTCAAGTCCATAAACGTCAGTAACTATTGGAGAGGTGAGGGCCGGTTCTTTCTCGAACTTGAGCTGCGGGACTGAAGGGGCCGGCTTCCAGTCGCCGAAGTACTTCTCGATTGCAGAGACCATCTCATCAGGGTTGAAGTCTCCGGAGACACAGATGGCTATGTTGTTCGGAACATAATAGACATCGTGATACTTCTTCACATTGGTGATCGAAGGGTTCTTGAGATGCTCCTGGCTGCCGAGAGTCGTCTGCTGGCCATACGGATGATGAGGGAAGAGGGCCTTGTCGAGAGCCTCCCAAAGTTTGCGGTTGTCCTGCGTGAGGGACATGTTCTTCTCCTCGTATATCGTCTCCAGCTCCGTATGGAATCCGCGGATCACCACATTGCGGAAACGATCAGCCTGGATACGGGCCCAATTGTCAATCTGGTTGGACGGGATGTCCTCCGTATATACGGTCTCGTCAGAAGAAGTCCATGCATTGGTGCCGTCAGCGCCTATGATGGCCATGAGCTTGTCATACTCGTTGGGAATGGAGAGTTTGGAGGCCTCGTAGCTGACGGAATCTATCTGATGATAGATTGCCGCACGTGCGGCCTCGTCCTCAGTGCTGCGATATGTCTCGAAAAGAGACTCTATCTGATCGAGCATAGGCTTCTCGGCTGCGTAGTCGGTCGTACCGAACTGCTGCGTGCCCTTGAACATCAGGTGTTCAAAATAATGGGCCAGACCGGTGGTCTCCGACGGGTCGTTCTTGCTCCCGACCTTGACCGCTATGTAGGTCTGTATACGGGGCTGTTCTTTGTTGACGGACATGAAGACTTTCAGTCCATTGTCCAATGTGTAGATTTTGGTCTCCAGCGGATCCCCCTGGACAGTTTCATACTTCTGTCCGCAGGAGTGAAGAGACAACGACAGCACCAACGCCGCCGCCATGAATAAGACTTTCCTCATATAAATAATCGTTAATACAACTTCCCAACTGGCTTTATAGGCAACAAAATTTCGATAAATGTAAGAATTTTTTGCTAAAACAAATAAATTTCCCTACATTCGCATCGAAGTTTTTCATAGTTTAAGTTTAGGTTAAGTAGCGGGCATTTCGCAGTGATGCGAGATGCCCGCGAATTTTATATGTTTCCGCATCCGATTAAAACCCGGAAACTCTACCTTTGCAGAAAACAAAACTGCTATGATAACTCGACAATTAAATCTCCCGGCCGCAGTGCTGCTCTGCATCGGGACAGTAGCCTGCCAAGGTCCGGCGGACCTGCAGGAAGGCAGCCTCAGCATCAGGATAGCCTCAAACAAGAGCCTGAATCTCCCGGACACGGAAGACTACATCCTCAGCATCCGGGACATGGACGGAGACACCGTCTACGAAGGGCGGTTCGGAGACTCTCCGGAAGAGCTGCAGGTCAGAAGCGGGACATATACGGTGAGCGCTTCCTCGACCATATTCGACGAGGCTGAATTCGAGGCCCCGATGTTCGCCGACAGCAAGGAAGTCGTCGTGGGTTCCGGCGAAAAAGTAAGCGCCAGCCTGCTGTGCACCCAAGCCAATTGCGGAATAAGGCTGAAGGCCGACCGGAACTTCGCGGACGCTTTCCCTGACGGCATCCTGTATGTAAAGGGGAACGGAGGCCGGCTGATGTACGGCCTGTCCGAGAAAAGAACAGGGTATTTCAATCCAGGGAAAGTGACCGTGTCCGTCAGTTCGGACGGAAAAGAGACGGAACTCCTGTCCCGGAGTCTCGCGGAAGGCGAAATCCTCACAATCGGCCTGTCTGCCGCGGCAAATTCAGCCGACGGGATATCGATACAGACCGACACCGCACGCAGATGGACTTCAACCAGCTACATCTGGGGAGAGGGCGAGGGAGGCGCGGACGACTTTCAAGACGCGCTTGACGTCTCGCAGGCGAGGGAAAGCGCAGGGGCGGAAGGCGTCTGGGTAAAAGGATACATAGTGGGCTGCGCCGCCTCGGCAAGCAAGCTCGAATTCAATCCCCCGTTCTCCAAGGCCACAAACATCCTGTTGGGACTGCGCTCCGGAACATCTGACGGGAAATGGTGCATCTCGGTGGAACTCAAGAACAAGAAGATTCGCGAAGTACTCAACCTGCAGGACAATCCTGAACTTGACGGAAACTTCATATACATAAAAGGAGACCTGGTGTCATCCTATTACGGACTGCCAGGTCTCAAAAACGTCACTGAATATAAGAAGTCGTTTTGATTTATGTTGAAAATTCAAAACAACTTCTAAGACTACTGATTGATGCGCTTGAGGATGGCCTCGGTCTGCGCCTCATATCCAGGCTTGTGCAGAAGTGCGAACATGTTCTTCTTGTAGGCTTCCACACCCGGCTGGTTGAACGGGTTGATGCCGAGCAGGTATGCGCTCACCCCGCATGCAAATTCGAAGAAGTAGAAGATCGCGCCGAGGTTCTCCTCGTTGATACGCTCGATGCTGACCTCGATCTGCGGCACACCTCCATCTATATGGGCGAGCTTAGTGCCAAGCTGGGCCATAGCGTTGCAATGCTCCACCCTCTGGCCGGCAAGGTAGTTGAGCTGGTCAAGGTTCTGCTCATCGGAGCCGATCACCACTTCCCGGTTGGACTTCTCAACCTTCACAGTGGTCTCGAACATCACCCTGTCTCCCTCCTGTATGAACTGTCCCATGGAGTGCAGGTCGGCCGTGCAGACTATGGATGCCGGGAAAATGCCCTTGAGGTCCTTGCCCTCGGACTCGCCGAAGAGCTGCTTCCACCACTCGCCGAGATACTGGAGTTTAGGGTTGAAAGTCACGAGGATCTCGACCTTCTTCCCGAGCTCGGAATAGAGGAGATTGCGCATGGCGGCATACTTCACCGCGGCATTGTCCTCAGACTTCTTTAGGAGCTCGGCCCTCTCGGCTGCGGCTCCCTTGAGCATGGCGCGGATGTCGAAGCCGGCCAGCACTATAGGCAGAATGCCAACAGGAGTGAGTACAGAGTAGCGTCCGCCGACATTGTCCGGCACCACGAAAGTCTTGTAGCCCTCCTGCGTTGCAAGCGTCTTGAGCGCTCCCTTGTGGGCATCCGTGACGGCCACTATGCGTCCGGCGGCCTCTTCGCGTCCATAAGTCTTCTCGATGTAGGCCTTTACGATGCGGAATGCGACTGCCGGCTCCGTTGTGGTGCCGGACTTGGAGATCACCACGCAGGCCGTATTTCTGGTGGATGCAAGGTCCATCAACTCGGCAAGATACTCTTCAGAAAGATTATTGCCGGCAAAGACCACCTGAGGTGCGTCAGCCTTGCGGACGAAACTGCTGGAAAGGGCCTCGATGGCGCAGCGTGCTCCGAGATATGAGCCCCCGATGCCGATGACTATGACAAGATCCACTCCCTTGGCTTTCCAGGCATCGCGTATATCCTCACAATCCTTGACAAGCGATTCCGGGGTATCCACCGGGAGAGTCTTCCATCCGAGGAAATCGTTTCCCTCGCCGTTGCCGGCTTCCAGGACGTCATAGGCTTCCAGAGCCTTCTTGACATACTTCTGATATTCTGCAGTATTGACAAAGGAGCTGCATCCCTCCACATTGACTTTTACCATAGCTTATAGAGTCTTATCAAATTACGCAAATTTAAAAAAATTATGCATATAGTATCATAACTGGGAGGCAAGCCACCGGCCTATGAGGCCCAGCCTCTTCTCAAGGACGGGGAGGTCAAGGGTGGAGACAGTGTCGCTTGTCTTGTTGGTATTCATCGTGATGCCGGAAGTGAACATCACACACGGAATTCCGGCTTCAAGAAAGCAGCGCTGATCGCTTATCTTGCGGTAGAAGAGATCGGTGAAAGTGTCGCTGCCGTAGTAATCATAGATGAGGTCAAGCCTGTCCTCGCGGTTGGCATTCTCTATGGAAAAGCGGTACTGGCCGCCTCCGAGAGCCAGCAGGTAATCAGGCCTGTCCGCATGCACCGGCACAAGCGAGGAGCCGAGAATGTCCAGATTGACCATCCGGACTATCGGATACTCGAAGCGGTACTTTGCAAGGAAGGCCGACGAGCCGGAGAGGCTGGCATTGTGCCCGTCGAAAGCGACGAAGACCAAGCCTGTCCTGCCGGTGCAGAGTTCCGGCAAGGAGCGCACAAGACTCAGAAGCGCGGCCACGCCGGACGCATTGGAATCGGCCCCGGGATAGAAATCCCCACCCAGAGTGCCGAGCCCGTCATAATAGGCGCCGACGACTATATATTCCTCAAACCAGCCGGGAGTGACCCCGACCACATTGTGTCCAGCTTTCCCCCCATGGACAAACGACTGCACCGATGTGCGCAGCCCTGCGTCACGCATCTGCCGCAACAGATAGAATGCCACATCCTGAGAGCCGGCGCTGCCCATTCCCCTCCCTGCGCGGAGCGAATCTGTAAGAAATATTAGTTCCTCCTCACAGCCGCCCATAGGATGAGAGAAGCCACGGAACGTGGCAGCCCTCAAGGTCAGACAGCAGCACGCAAGGCACGAAAGGACAAGAAATTTGAATCCGGTTTCCAATTCGGGTGCGATTATTGATTATCTTTGCAAAGTTAATGAAAAAGTCCGTTCTGACGACAATAATAGTGCTGCTGTCATGCGCAACTTCCGCTCTCGCCCAATACGACAAGGATGTATTCATGTGGAGGGGGCGGCAGGCTTTGTCTGACGGCAAATATGCCCAGGCCATAGAGAACTTCAATGTCCTCACACGTCTGGACACCACGAGCTACTGGGGCTTCTTCTTCAGAGGCATCGCAAAATACAATCTCGGGGATCTGCGCGGAGCCGACACCGACTTCAGCACCTCGGTGCGCCTCAACCCCGTCTTCACCAACGGCTATCACTACCTCGGCATCACAAAGAGCCGTTTCGGCGAATATGATGAAGCCTACAAGGACTTCCGTAAGGCTCTGGAACTCCGCCCCGGGCAGTACGGAATCTACTTCTCAAGGGGCGTGACATCGTTCCTCGCCCAGAAGTTCCAGGACGCCGTGCAGGACTTCGACACCTATATAAAGAAAGAGCCGAAAGACCCCGCCGCTTACCTCAACCGCGGAGCCTCGTACCTGTTCCTCAAAGACACAGTCAAGGCCCTGAGCGACTACGACCTCGCCATCAAACTGGACCGTTTCGACCCGGAGGGCTATATCCGCAGGGCGCGGGTGCGATCTGACCGCAAGGAGTTCAAGGAAGCCCTTTCCGACCTTGACAAAGCCATAGAACTCGACTCCAGCAGCACTTTCGCCTACTTCAACAGGGCGCTTATCAGATACGAGCTGAAGGACTACAACAGCGCCATGTCCGACCTCAACACCGTCCTGCGCCACGAACCCGGCAATGCTCTGACCCTGTACAACAGGAGCCTCATATATGCTCAGGTCGGCGCCTATGAAGACGCGCTCGAAGACATGGACCGCGTGATAGGCATCAACCCCGGCAATGTGCTCGCCCACTTCAACAGGGCGGCGATATTCATTGAAATGGGACGGTGGAACGATGCCCTCCTGGACTACAACCGCGCGATAGAACTGTACCCGGACTTCGCCAAGGCCTACCTCAACCGCTCTTATGTGGAGAACATGCTCGGCAGGACCAGAGAGTCGAAAGCGGACTACAGGACGGCCCAGGACAAGATCCGCGAGTACAAGGAGAAGAGCGGAAGCAGCGAATTCGCCGACACCACACGTAAATACAGTTCCCTGCTCGCACTTGACGCCGACTTCGCGAAAAAAGACTTTGACAACGAGCTTCTGCAGCACAGGGACATAGACATCAGGCTGAGACCGCTGTACCGGTTCAACCTCGTACGAGAGAAAGTCGATGCAGGTTCCACTCTCATGAAGAATTACGAGAACGCCCTGATCGACAGATTCGTGGACGCCTCCCCACTGCCTATGGCGATAAGTAACGGAAAAAGCGATGGGGAGCAGACCTATGTCTTCGCCTCAAGTGCCGAGGAATACTTCGTCAAGGGACTGCAGGAGCTGCAGAACAAGCAGTTCAACGCGGCTCTGAGCTGGTTCGACAAGGCGGTGGACTCCGCCGGAGACAACGCCGCCAAAGATAAATACGCACGGTACTACAAGGCCTTCTACCTGATGAACAGAGGCGTGCTCAAGGCCGAGATGACGGACTTCATCGCCTCGCTGGAAGGAAGCGTGCAGACACTGTCAATGGACACGGAGGGTGCGGCAAGGGCAAGGGTCAACAGCCGCGTGGAGCGCAATTACGACTACTCCGAAGCCATAGCGGACATCCGCGCAGCGCTCCAGATACTGCCGGACATCCCGTACCTGTATTTCGATCTGGGCAATCTGGAATGTCTTTCATCACAGTTCGTCAGCGCGATTGAAAACTACGACAACGCCATCAGGCTGTACCCCGACATGGGAGATGCCTACTTCAACCGGGGACTCGTGCTGATATATCTCAAGGACAATGAGAAAGGCTGCATCGACCTCTCTCGGGCCGGAGAACTCGGGGTGGCGGACGCCTATGGCGTGATATCCAAATACTGCAAGGATGAAAACAATTAGATTCAAGTCCCTCTCCTCCGGAAGCTGCGGCAACTGCTACTTCCTCGGGATATTCAATGAGAAGGACTGCGAATATTCCATAATCATAGATGCCGGAGTCAGCACAAGACGCCTGACCAAAGAGCTCAAGGCCGACGGAGTCTCGACCGACAGCATCAATGCGATACTCATAACCCACAACCATCTGGATCACGTGCGCTCGCTGGGATCACTGTGCAAGCACCTGCACAAGCCAGTATGGTCCACCCCGGCACTCCTGAACGCCATGGCCGCCAGGATGACCGTGCAGGGCCAGCTCAACGGGTGCCGCCGCGACCTGAAGGAAGGCTGGAACGTGATAGTGCCCGGAAGAATTGAGGCCCGATACTTTGAAGTGCCACATGACGCAAAACAAACGGTCGGTTACGCCATAAGGCTTGACGGGCTCAACTTTGTGATCATGACAGACACCGGCAGAGTGACCGCCGAGGCTTCAGAACTTGCAAAAGAGGCGTCATGCGTAGTTATTGAATCCAACTACGACCCCGAGATGCTCAGCCACAGCTCCTACCCGGAAGAGCTGCGCAGCCGTATACGCAACGGACATGGTCACCTCTCCAACGAAGAATGCGCGCAGGCCGTTGCTGACTTCGCCCATGAGGGGCTGCGCAATGTGTTCCTCTGCCACCGCAGCGAGCACAACAACACCGCACAGCTGGCCTTCGACTGCACCCGCAAGGTGCTGGATCCGTCCATAAGACTGGTGGTGCTGCCCAGGATGACGGCCTCCCCGATGTTCGATTTGTAATTTATTGCTACCTTTGCCATTCTTATGAAAGAATTCTGGAAAATACTCAAGCGCTACGTCGCTCCGTACAAGAAATATGTGGCGGGGTCCATCGTCATGAACATCCTCTCCGCGGTGTTCAACGTGTTCTCGTTCTCGCTTCTCATCCCTATTCTCCAGATTCTCTTCAATGTAGGGGACCAGACATACGAATTCATCCCATGGCATAGGGGCATGCCTTTCAGCGAGATCACCAACAACGCATACTTCTATGTCTCCAGTTTCATTGAAGCCTCCGGAGCGAGCCGGGTCCTGCTGATGCTCTGCCTCGTGTTCTGCGCCATCGTGGTCGTCAAGACAGCCTGCTATTTCGGAGCAGCCGCGGTGATGGTGCCGATCCGTACCGGAGTGGTCAAGGATATGCGAGTGCAAATATATGACAAGATCCTCTCCCTGCCGCTGGGATTCTTCAGCCAGGAGCGCAAAGGGGACATCATAGCAAGGATCAGCGGCGACGTACAGGAAGTGGAGAACTCCATCTCCAGCACCATAGAAATGCTGATAAAAAACCCGATACTCATCATAATCTATCTCGGAGTCCTGTGCCGCATGTCGTGGCAGCTGACACTATTCACGGTGCTGTTCGCGCCGGCGATGATCGGCGTGATGAGCTTCATCGGGCGGAAGCTCAAGGCACAGTCAATAGAAGCGCAGCGTTACTGGAGCGATACCATGAGCCAGGTCGAGGAGACCCTCGGAGGGCTGAGGATAATCAAGGCCTTCCTCGCCGAGAAGAAGATGTCCGCACGCTTCGAGCAGGTCACAGAGGCCATGCGCAGCAAAAATACACGGGTCGCCATACGCCAGGCCAGCGCCCATCCGGTGAGCGAGCTTCTCGGTTCCGTGATGATCGCCATAGTGCTCTGGTTCGGCGGCACACTCATCCTCGGAGAGCATGCAGTGATAGACGCGCCTTCATTCATGGCATATATGGCCATACTCTACAGCGTCATCCAGCCTATAAAAGACCTCTCGAAAGCAGCCTACGGCATCCCTAAGGGCCTTGCGTCAATGGAAAGGATCAATGTGATACTCGATGCCAAGAACGACATAGCAGAGCCGGCCAATCCTGTAAGTATCAAATCATTCAACTCCGGCATAGAATTCCGGGACGTGCACTTCAGATATGAAAGCGGCAGGGAGATCCTGCACGGCATCAACCTCACGATACCGAAAGGCCACAATGTGGCCATAGTCGGGGCAAGCGGCGCGGGAAAATCCACTCTTGTAGACCTCATCCCACGTTTTTATGACCCGAGCGAAGGCAGCATCCGCATCGATGGCATCGACATCAAGGATGTCAGCACCCGTGACCTCCGTTCTCTGATGGGGAACGTCAACCAGGACCCTATTCTTTTCAACGACACCATATTCAACAACATCGCCTTCGGAGTGGAGAACGCCACGATGGAGCAGGTGGTGGCTGCGGCTAAGATCGCCAACGCACACGAGTTCATCATCACAAAACCGGAAGGATATGACACCTGCATCGGAGACCGCGGCGTGATGCTCTCGGGAGGACAACGCCAGCGCATCAGCATCGCGAGGGCTATTCTGAAGAATCCGCCGATCCTCATTCTCGATGAAGCCACAGCATCTCTGGACACTGAATCGGAAAGGATGGTCCAGGACGCTCTGGATTACCTCATGAGCAACCGCACCACCATATCCATAGCCCACAGGCTCAGCACGGTAAAAAAGGCGGACGAGATAATAGTGATGAACGAGGGGCGCATCGTGGAAAGAGGAAGCCACGACGAACTCATCGCGCTTGACGGTTATTATAGAAAACTCTATGAAATGCAGACTTTGTAACATATTCAGGATTCTGCTCCTTGTCTATCTGGCGGGAGTGGCTTACCTGTGTTTCGGCAACTTCAACGACCTGCCTGACATCCAGAAAACATTGTTCGGAATACCGATGGACAAGGTTGTCCACTTCGGGATGTTCTTTCCTGCCCCGCTGATAGGGTTCTTTGCATTCAACAAGGAGCCGCTCTCTCCAGGCAAGGCAGCGGTCACCCTGCTTTGTATATGCTCAATAGCCTGCGTCTTTGCCGGATTGACAGAGATCATCCAGGGCACACTGCCATACAGAAGCGAAGACATAAAAGATTTCGAGGCTGATTGTCTGGCCATAGGAATATCCACAGTGACAGTGTTCATTATCAATCTCTGCCTATACAAAAAGGCCTCAAGATGAAGCGGATCTCATATCTGACACTCCTGTTGGCACTCATCTGCATGACAGACGCCATGGCTGCCCCGAGGGCAAGAGACTTCAGACCGATCTGCGACACGCTGCGCGTGAGACTTCTCGCGCACACTGGAGTAGACCAGAAACTGAAGGTCAACAAGGTAGTTGCCCGAGGCGCCAATCTCGACATATATTTCTCCCCAGAGCTTTCATATTACCCGTGGTACGAAGGTGACCTGGACTGGTTTCTCCGGGAACTCCGCTCAGAGATGGGCGGTCTCGGCGGGAAGTGGGGCGTAGGCGAAATTTTCACAAACCGCTACCGCCTCCAGGACCTTGTCCTCCCCCGTGAGGGAAACGACGGGCAACCATCCGCCTACTCCAGAAGCATACCGGACCCGAGAAAGACAGATCCCGGATTCGTGCGCAGGGTCGGCATGCGCAGATACGACAAAGGACTGGACGGAAGATACATAGCCCTGTGGCAGAGCCACGGAAGATACTATGACGAGGGCCGGGACATGTGGATGTGGCAGCGCGCTCCCCTGCACAGGACCGTGGAGGACATGCTGACTGAGAGTTTTGTGATTCCATTCCTCATGCCGATGCTGGAGAACGCCGGAGCCTATGTCATGACCCCGAGAGAGAGGGACATACAGAAACTTGAGTTCATCGTGGACAACGACCCTTCATTCCCGGGAGCGAGGGACTCCCTGACACGCAGGCCCGGAAAATACACCGAGACGGGAACATGGTCCGATGCCGGGGAGGGATTCGCGGACCTCAAGGAAATATACTCGTTCTCCGACACACCTTTCAAGGCCGGGACTGCACGCAGCGCCACATGCTCGGGAGAGAAAGCCGATGCAAGGGCACGCTGGGAGGCAGAGATCGACAAGAGAGGTGAATACGCCGTATACGTGGCTTACAAGACCCTAGACAACAGTTGCCCGGAAGCGCACTACACGGTCAGGCACCTCGGGGGAAAGACCGAGTTCACGGTCAACCAGAAGAGGGGCGGCGGCACCTGGATATACCTTGGCACCTTCGAGTTCGCTCCCGGTTCCCCGGCATGGGTGAGCCTTGACAACAGGGGCAAGGAAGGATATGCCGTCAGCGCAGACGCAGTCAAGATAGGCGGGGGCATTGGAAAACTGGAACGCGGCGGCAAGACTTCAGGGATGGCGAGTTCCGCCGAAGGAGCCCACTATTGGATGCAATGGGCCGGAGCCGACAGCACCATAACAAGAAACTGGAGTACTGACTACACCAACGACTTCGCCTCCAGAGGCAAATGGACGGCCATGATGACGGAGCAGAAAGGCATCCCCTTCGACCTCGCGTTCGCTTTCCACACTGATGCCGGAGTGGCGCAGGCTGACACGACCATCGGGACTCTCGCCATCTACACCCTGCGTTGCGACGGGGAGAGGGAGTTCGCCGACGGGCGGGACAGGATCATCAGTAGACTCCTGTGCGACTATGTGCAGAGCCAGATAGTCAACGACATACGCTCCGATTTCAACCCCGACTGGACCAGACGCGGCATCTGGGACAAGAGCTACAGCGAGTGCCGCACCCCGGGAATACCGGCGATGATTCTTGAGCTGCTGAGCCATCAGAATTTCGAGGACATGAAATACGGACTAGACCCGGCATTCCGCTTCGAGGTCTGCCGTGCTGTCTACAAGGGCATGCTCAAAACCTTGAGTGAGTATTACGGATGTCCATATATGGTGCAGCCGCTGCCGGTACACGGTTTCAGCGCCACATTCGCTCCGAACAGCAAGGTCAGGCTCGAATGGGAGCCGACCGAGGATCCCAAAGAACCCACAGCCACCAGCGAGGGGTACATAATCTATACCCGCAAGGACGGCGGGGCGTTCAACTCCGGAGTCCGCACGCGGGACACACATATCGAACTCCCTGTCGAGCGCGGACACATCTACAGCTACAAAGTGGAAGCCTACAACGACGGAGGACGGAGTTTCCCGTCGGAGATCCTCTCTGCCGGGCTTCCGGAAGCGTCCACAGGCAAGGACACAGTACTGATAATAAACAATTTCTACAAGGTATCGGCACCGGCATGGATCGACGGGGAGCAGTATGCCGGATTTGAAAGCCGCAAAGACGGCGGGGTCCCGTATATCAGAGACATAAGCTACATAGGAGAGAACTATGAGTTTGACCGCAGCCTGGAGTTCATAGACAACGACTGGCCAGGCTTCGGGGCGAGCCACGAAGACAGGGCCGGGGAGATGGTGGCCGGCAACACATTCGACTACCCGTATGTCCACGGAAAAGCCCTACTGAGACTCGGACATCCTTTCTTCTCCATGTCAAAAGAGGCGTTCTGCACAGGAACAGCCAAAGCTAAATTCATAGACCTCATCTGCGGCAAGCAGGGAGGGGATAAATATCCGGTATTCCCTGATGAACTTCAGGACACTTTGGCGGCCAGGCTGCAGGAAGGAAGCAATCTCCTTCTGTCGGGAGCGGACATAGCCTCTGACGGAGACGCCAAGTCCAGAGACTTCGCATCAACGATGCTCGGATATAAGCTGAGCACCCCGAGCGGCAGCAGAGGCGGTTACATAGGAGGCATGCCCTACTCCAACAAGCTCAACGAAAAAATCTACTGCGTCGAGAACCCTGACGGCATATTCCCTTCAAGAAAAGGGGCCGGCGTATGGCTGAGATATCCACGTGCGTCCTACGCCGCGGCAACTTATTTCACTGCCAAGGGATACAAGGTCGCAGCAATCGCGGTCCCTCTGGAGACGCTGCTCCGGGAAGAAGACCGGATAGAACTGTTTTCCACTGTCTCAGAATACTTTGACGGGGGCGCCGAACCAGTTTACCATCATCAGGTAAATCAGTCCCGAAATTAGCAGCACGGCCGGAATCGTGATCACCCATGCGACCACTATATTCTTGGCTGTCACCCATTTGACACTTTTCACTCCTCGTGTCAGACCCGTACCGATGATGGAACCGGTAATGGTATGCGTCGTGCTCACCGGGATGCCGAAAAGCGCGGTCATGATGAGAGTCGCAGCCCCAGAGCCCTCCGCACAGAAACCCTGCATAGGGGTCAGCTTGCTGAGCCCGTCCCCGAGGGTACGTATGACTTTCCATCCTCCGGTGACAGTGCCGAGCGCAATGAGACCATAACAGAGCAGTTCCAACCAAAGCGGAACGAAGAAACCGGCATGCCCGGCGGCAAGAGCGGCCTGATGAGGCTCGGCATAAAGAAAATTCAGCACTGCGTTGTCCGGATTGGACGCACATGCTGAAGCAAGCAGGACGGCAATGATGCCCATGGTCTTCTGACCGTCATTCGCCCCGAAACCCATGGAAAACTCCGCACATGAGATGACCTGCATCACGCGGAAAAACCTGTCGGTCCGGCGAGCCTTGCACTTGCGGAAAAGGAACAGGAACAGGCAGTTGAGCACAAAGCCCATGACCATGCCTATCAGGGGTGCTATCACAATGAACGCCAAAGTCTTGATGATTCCGCTCATAACGAGGTACTTGGCACCGTATACAAACCATACGGGTCCTATAAGACCGCCGATAAGAGCATGGGAGGCCGATATCGGAAGTCCGCAGCGCGAGCAGAAGAACACCCACAGCACAGATCCGAGCAGGGCGGCCAGAATGACATAGACATCTATGCAACTCTCGCTGACAATGCCGCTTCCCATAGTGGAAGCAACTGTCAAATCAAAAAAGAAGAGGGCGGAAACAATCCAGAAAGCAGACCAGGCCACTGCAACCTTCGGAGAAAGAGCCTTCGTGGCGACAGCTGAAGCGATGCAGTTGGCGGCATCGTTCATGCCGTTGGTGAAACTGAACGCGAGGGCGATCAGCGCAGTGATGAAAACTACTACAAGCATCCTATCCCAACTTCACTACTATGCTTCTGACGGTGCTGGACAGGGCCTTACCCACATCCGAAGTATCCTCTATGGCCTGTATGATGTTCTTTTTCTTGACAAGTTCAATAGGATCCTTCTCGAACTCGAAAAGATTGCTCATATAGGACTCATAAATATCATCGACAATATGCTCATTCTCTTTGATTATGTCGCACAGGCGGTCAAGTTCCTTGGCCTTGTCGCGCATATTGTCAAGCAGCCCCGTGATTTCAAGCATTATCTCCGCGTCCTTGAGGACATATTCGGCTATTTCAATGACCTTGTGGCTGGGATCTTTAGGCTGATAGATGGCGATTTTCTTGGAACAGTCACGGATGCAGTCCAGAAACGTGTCCATGTCCTCGGCCATCTGATGGATGTCCTCCCTGTCAAACGGAGTGACGACAGCATCGAGCACCTCGTCGATGATCTTGTCCGTAATCCTGTCTCCGAGAGTCTCGCATTCCTTGATGCGGTGCGCGTAATCCCTGCGGGCATCCGCATCTTCCTCCTTTGTCTGTTCAAGAAGCAGCTGCGCTGCATTCCTGATGTTCTCCGCCGACTGCACAAACAGCGGGAAGAAACGTTTTTCCTTCACTACAAAAAACTGAAGGAACTTGTCAATTTTCATATTAGCGGGTTTTTGTCTGACTTGTACCAGTCGATGAACTTGCCGATCCCCTCATGGAGTGTCACTCCGGGCCTGTACCCGAAGTCACGCTCGAGCTTGCTGGTGTCGGCATAAGTCTGATACACGTCACCCGGCTGCATAGGCATCATCACTTTCTCCGCCGGACGGCCGCACGCCGTCTCTATCTCGCTTATGAAGTCCATGAGTTTCACAGGATTGCTGCATCCTATGTTGTAGACCTCACTCCCGGACGGAGCCTTGTCCATCACTCGCACCACGCCTTCGATTATGTCATCGATATAGGTGAAGTCCCGCATCATGTCCCCGTTGTTGAAGACCTTGATAGGGCGCCCCTCCATTATCGCGGAGGCGAAGAGCATCGGGGACATGTCAGGCCGTCCCCAAGGGCCATATACGGTGAAGAAACGCAGGCCGGTGGCCGGGATGCCATAGAGCTTGCTGTAGCATGAAGCCATCAGCTCGTCAGCTTTCTTGGTGGCAGCGTAGAGGCTTACAGGATTGTCTACCTTGTCCTCCTCGCTGAACGGGGTCTTCTCGTTGCCCCCGTAGACACTGCTGGAGCTCGCGTACACCAGATGCCCCACCGGGAAATGGCGGCAGCACTCGAGGATGTTGACGAACCCCACAAGGTTGCTGTCCACATAGGCCCAAGGGTTCTCGATGGAGTAGCGTACCCCCGCCTGGGCGGCAAGGTTCACCACACAGTCGAATTTCTCCTTCTCGAAGAGGAGCGGAAGCGCCTCCCTGTCGGAGATGTCCATTCTGATGAAGCGGAAAGCCTCCCTTCCTGAAAGTTCAGCAAGCCTGGCCTCCTTGAGGACCACCGGGTAATAATCGTTGAGGTTGTCAATTCCCACCACTTCGTCGCCTCTGTCAAGAAGCCGCTTTGAGAGGTGGTAGCCGATGAACCCGGCCGCTCCTGTCACCAGTACTTTCATATTCTTCACTATTTTTTGTCGTATTCGGAAAATCTTGAATTATTGGATATATACTCCGGCACCGTCCTCTTCATGAGTTTGACCATGTCAGGAATCTGGACATCCTTGCTCAGCTCATAAAGCTCATCGACTACCTTGGCAGCTTCGTTCCAGTCGTACTGGCGCACCTTGGCGATGCGGATCTTGGAATGCACGGTAGGCTCGGTGTTCTCCACATTGGAAAGAACTTCCTCATAGAGCTTCTCGCCCGGGCGGAGTCCCGTGTAGACGACCTTGATATCCTTGTCCGGCACCAGTCCGGAAAGTTCAATCATACGCCGCGCCAGCGTGTCTATCTTGACAGGATGTCCCATGTCGAAGACACAGATACGGTTTTCCGTGTCAAGCGTTGCGGCCTCCATCACAAGACGGCAAGCCTCAGGAATCGTCATGAAGAATCGGGTGATATTCGGATCTGTCACGGTCACAGGACCGCCGGATGCTATCTGGCTGCGGAAGCGCGGTATGACCGAACCGTTGGAGCCCAATACATTACCGAAGCGTGTCGTGACGAACTTGGTCTTGCCAGGAGTCTTCCCGGCCTCGATGGCCAGACCAAGGCTCTGCACATATATCTCGGCCAGACGCTTGGTGCACCCCATGATATTGGTCGGGTTGACGGCCTTGTCCGTGGAGATCATGACCATCTTCTCCACCCCGTACTCAACGCACTTGTCAGCTACATATCGCGAACCGACCACATTGACAAACACGGCCTCGCACGGATTCTCCTCCATCAGGGGGACATGCTTGTAGGCAGCGGCATGGAAGACGACCTGCGGATGGTATGTCCTGAACGCGAAATCAAGCCTCGGCTGAAGCCTCACATCACCTATCACCGGCACGAAATCCAGATCCGGAAACTTGGCCTCAAGTTCAAGGCGCAGATTGTGCATCGGGGTCTCGGCATTGTCATAGAGGACAAGCTTCTTTATGCCGAAGCCGGCCAGCTGACGGCACAGTTCAGAACCGATGGAGCCGGCCGCACCGGTCACCATCACCACCTTGTCCTTGAACTGGGCCTTGATCACGTCAAGGGAAATCTTTATCTCGTCCCGTCCAAGAAGATCCTCAATCTTAACTTCACGGACGTTTATACGGCTCTCCACTCCACCGGGCCCCACCTCATCTATGGTCGGGACAATCAGCACCTTGACACCGGCACCGATGCAAAGGCTGACCAGCTTGTTCTGCTCGCGCTGCACATCATCCTCGGTAGCGAATATCACACCTCCGAGGGAAAGTGAATCAACATCTTTCTCGAAACTGTCCCTGCCGTCGAAAGTATACACCTTCTTGTCCGCAAACATGGTCTCATGGAGCTCAGGATCAGAAGATATAAAACCCACGACATCATAATGCGGAGAATTGCGCAGCCGGGTCACGGTCGCCACAGACTTGTCCCCTATCCCGTAGACAAGGACACGCATCCGCTTCTGCACCTTGCGGATCCTCGCCCGGTAAGTGTCATAGACAAAAATCATCAGCAGACGCACCAGACACAGTATCACAACTGAGAGCAGCACGTCCACTATGAGCATCACAAGCACGAATTTGTCAAAATTGCCCGTCAACGCCAGCGTAAGTCCCATAAGAACCGCTTTCCCGAGAGCAGCTCCGCTGAAAAGCAGCGTATCCTTGAATGTGAAGTGGCGGATGACTATCGCATAAGTCTTGAAAAGATAGAACATCAGACCGGAGGCCACAACGGAAGATACTCCCCAGATGATGTTGAACGGGCGGGACTCGACGATGTCCACATGGCAGAAAAAAGCCACAATGGCTACGATCACAGAAGAAACAAGGGACAGGCAAAGATCCATCCCGAAGATGATCCTCTTGTCAAGGAACTTGTCGCGGAAATTGTCCAGACTGAATTTGAAAGATGTCATATCGTTTATAAGTCAGGTAAATGTCAAAAATTAAAAGCAAGCGCTGCTCCGAAACTGCCGGTATACGGGTCGAAAGACGGGACGACGGCTACTTCTCGCTTGAAAAGACGCATCGTCGGTTCGAGAAGCCACTCCCCCACATGGGCGCAAAGTATACCGACCCCGGCTCCAGCCAGAGTGTCACTGAACCAGTGGCGGTTGTTGTGTATGCGCATGAAAGCAATTCCCGTGGCGATGACGTATGCTCCGGCACCCCAGCCCCATCCGTATTCCATACGGACATATTCCGCACCGGCGAAAGCCGTGCCCGTGTGTCCGGAAGGAAATGAATTGTTGGCTGTCCCGTCGGGACGCGGGGAATATATGATCTCCTTCATGAGCTTGGTCACCACAAAAAAACTTGCAGCCGTATAGCCTATGACGATGAGCCGCTCTCCAAGAGGATGTCGGGACTCCACTCCCGTAAGGCCGAGCCCGGCAGCACAGATGAAAGGAAGATACTGAACATAATCATCTATTGTCTTCTGCCCGGAAGGCCCGCGCCATGCAAGCGCTCTCTCCTGAATATACTTGTCTATGGAATCGTGGGCGAAACAGTGGATCAATGTGCCGGAGGCGAACAGGACACCGGGCGCTATCAACTGCGAGGGCCGGAAAGCCGTCTCAGGGAGATTGATCTGACGGAATTCCTGTCCGGACGCGACTTGAGACAGCGAAACCGATGCAGAGCCCGCCAGAAGAAAAAGTGAGAAGATGGCCTTCAGAGCACCTATCATCTGCCCTTGTACATCTGCTCGTAGTACTTCTCGTACTCGCCGCTGGTCACACGGTCCATCCACTCCTGGTTGTCCAGATACCAGCGCACCGTCTTCTCTATCCCCTCCTCGAACTGCAGGCTCGGCTCCCAGCCGAGCTCACGCTTGAGCTTGCTCGAGTCTATCGCGTAGCGCAGGTCATGCCCCGCGCGATCAGTAACGTAGGTTATCAGGTCGTCGTCCGCTCCCTCCGGACGGCCCAGCACCCTGTCCGTCACCTTGATGAGGGTCTTCACGATGTCGATGTTCTTCCACTCGTTGAACCCGCCGATGTTGTACGTGTCGGCCACCTTGCCCTTGTGGAAAATGAGGTCTATCGCCCTCGCATGGTCCACCACATACAGCCAATCGCGCACGTTCTGCCCCTTCCCGTATACCGGAAGCGGCTTGCGGTGGCGTATGTTGTTGATGAACAGAGGTATGAGTTTCTCCGGAAACTGGTACGGACCGTAGTTGTTGGAGCAGTTCGTCACTATCGTCGGCATCCCGTAGGTGTCGTGGAACGCGCGCACGAAGTGGTCGCTGGATGCCTTGCTCGCGCTGTACGGGCTGTGGGGCTGGTATTTCGTGTCCTCGGTGAAGAACTTGTCCCCGAACGGGCCGCCACCGCACTCCCCGCTCCCCGGACACCCCTCCGGGCGGTTCATCTCCAACGCCCCGTACACCTCGTCGGTGGAGATGTGGTAGAAGCGCTTCCCCTCATATTTCTCCGGAAGGCTCTCCCACCAGAGGCGCGCCGCCTGAAGAAGGCTAAGCGTCCCGAGCACGTTGGTCCTGGCGAATGTGAACGGGTCCTTGATGCTCCTGTCCACGTGGCTTTCAGCCGCGAGGTGGATCACCCCGTCCACCTTCTCCTCCTGCATAAGGGAATGCATCGCATCGAAGTCGCACACGTCCGCCTTGACGAAGCGGTAGTTCGGGCAGGACTCGATGTCGCGAAGGTTTTCAAGGTTGCCGGCATAGGTAAGTTTGTCCACATTGATGATCCGGTATTCCGGATATTTCGTCACGAACAGACGGACGACGTGGCTCCCGATGAAGCCCGCGCCGCCGGTGATGATGATAGAGCGTTTATTACTCATACTCCGTTAAGGTCTAATTTATATCAATAATCGCACAAAAATAGTTAAATTTGCCTGAAATGCCAACTAAACCGCCCATATATCTGTATACAGACGGTGCCGCAAGCGGAAATCCCGGGCCAGGAGGCTACGGGGCCATACTCAAATGCGGCACCCACGAGAAAGAACTCTCCGGAGGCTTCGCATGCACGACCAACAACCGCATGGAGCTGCTCGCCGTCATCCGGGGGCTCGAAGCGATACGCTGGGAGGGAGCGGTGGTCAATGTGTTCAGCGACTCCACCTACGTGGTGAAGACCGTCACGGAAGGCTGGAAAAGGAAGAAAAACCAGGACCTATGGGCACGTTTCGATGAGCTTGCCGGGCATTTCAGGCTGAACTTCAACTGGATAAAAGGGCATGCGGGGCATCCCGAAAACGAACGCTGCGACAGGCTGGCAGTGACGGCTTATTCCGCGTCCGGCCTGCCGGAAGACAGCGGTTACGAGAAAACACAGACACAATAAATATATGCAGAACGACAAAATAGTGGTGGGCATCACCCAGGGTGATTCCAACGGCATCGGATACGAAGTCATCATAAAGGCCCTCGCCGACCCGAGGATATTGGAGCAGTTCACCCCGGTGATCTATGGTTCTTCCAAACTCTTCGGATTCTACCGCAAGTCCATCCCCGAGATCGAGCAGATGGACACCAATGCGATCGGAAGCGCAGATGAGGCGCATCCGAAACGCATCAACATAGTCAACTGCCTGCCGGACAGCACTTATGCCGAACCGGGACAGGCCACGGCAGAATCAGCCAAGGGCGCAATCCTCTCTCTTCAGACCGCCATCAAGGAATTGAAGGACGGAAAGATCGATGTGCTTGTCACAGGGCCGATCAACAAGAAGGCGATGTCCAACGAGGGATTCGGATTTCCGGGACACACCGAATATATTCAGAACGCCTTCGGAGTCAAGGATGTGGCCATGTTCATGGTCAGCCACAGGCTGAAACTCGGCGTGGTCACAGGGCACATCCCCCTCAAGGACGTCCCGTCGCAGATCACAGAGGAAAAGATCCTCAGCAAGTTGCGCCTGCTCAACCAGTCGCTCAAGCAGGATTTCGTAATAGACCAGCCGCGCATCGCGGTACTGAGCCTCAACCCGCACAGCGGTGACGGCGGGCTGCTCGGCACGGAAGAACAGGACATCATCATACCGGCAATACGCAAAGCCACAGAAGAGGGCATACTGGCCTTCGGACCGTTCTCGCCTGACGGCTATTTCGGCCTCAGCCACTACGAGAACTTCGACGCCACTCTGGCAATGTACCATGACCAGGGGCTCGCGCCGTTCAAGGCCCTCTCTTTCGAGGACGGAGTGAATTTCACAGCAGGCCTGCCTGTCGTCCGCACCTCACCTGACCACGGCACAGCCTTCGAGATGGCGGGACGCGACGAGGCCGACCCGCGCTCGATGCGGGCCGCCATATTCACTGCCATAGACATCTTCCGCAACCGCAAGGAATGGGAAGAGCTCCAGGCCGGCAAGATGCCCGAGAGAAAAATAGAAGAGACCGAAAGGCGCGAACGCCCCGGCAGACCGCAGATAGCGTAATCGGACAGGAAAGGGCACCCGGGCACTATTCACCCGGGTGTTCTTTTTTCATATACTCACTCGGTGACATCCCGAATGTCTGGCTGAAGACTGTGGAGAAATAATTCGGATTGGAGAAACCGGTAAGGTCCGAGACTTCCGCGATGCTGTGCCGGTTCTCCCGCAGCAGGCGTGCAGCCTGGTTGAGACGCAGGTTACGGATAAAATCGCGGGTGGAGTAGTTCGTCATCTCCTTCAGCTTGCGGTGCAGATGCACGCGGCTGATTCCGACCTCTTTTGTAATGTCCTCCACTTTGAGGTCCGGATTGCTGAGGTTTTCGTTGATGACCCGCATTATCCTGTCCATCAGCTTGTCGTCAGGGGACTTCAGAGTGAGTTTCTCGACCTTGTCATCCTGATTCTGGCTGCCGCCGTACACATTCTTCAGCCTGGCACGGGAGCGCAGCAGGTTCGATATCGTGCGGGACAGTATTTCTATGTTGAACGGCTTGGTCAAGTAGGCGTCAGCTCCCGAATCTAAGCCCTGGGCGTTGTCGGAAGTGTCCGACTTGGCGGTAAGCAGGACTACTGGAGTGGAGTTGAGATTGATGTTCTTACGTATCTGGCGGCACAGTTCGAACCCGTCCATACCCGGCATCATGACATCGCTCACTATCAGTTCAGGTCTCTCCTTGAGGGCCATGTCCAGGGCTTCCTGACCGTCAGCGCAGCAGATCACACGATATTCAGCCGACAGTTCGTCCACGAGGTAATTCCTTATCTCATCATCGTCATCGACAATCATGACGACATGTCTCCGCCCGCTCGTCTTGTGAGGCAGCGCGGCTTTCGTTTCCACCTCCGTAGATGCGCAGGTCTGTTTTTTCTCCTCAAGAGGCTCTTCCACCGGTGAAATCTGCTCCGGTTTCAGGTGGGCGCACCCCTCCGGAAGGCGGACCGTGAATTGTGTCCCCTGCCCCGCCGGATTAGCTTCTACACTGATGGAGCCGTGATGCAGCCTGACAAGGGAGCGGGTGAGATTCATGCCTATACCGGCACCGCCTTTGCGTGCGTCACGACCTCTTTCAGCCTGCCAGAAGCGCTCGAAAATATGCCTGCGCTCGTCCTCACTCATGCCGATTCCGCTGTCTGTAAAACGCAATACCGCCATACCTTTCTCTTCACAGAGGCTTATGCTTATTTTGCCGGAATCGCCGGTAAACTTGAACGCATTTGAAAGGATGTTCACGATTATCTTGTCCAGTCCGCTCCTGTCCACCCACAGCTGAAGACTGTCAATCCCCTCATGATGGAAAGTGAAATCAATGCCGCGCTCCGCCGCCTGAGCATTGAAAATCGAGACGGTCTCGGCCACAAACGGCACGAGGTCAGTCTGGCTGAAATGCAGATTCATCTGTCCCTTGTCTATCTTCTGGGCATCCATCATCTGATCCATCAGTTTTACAATCCTCTCGGAATTCTTCATGATGGAGCGGTAGGCAAGCTGCCTCGATGGATCGTGATCCACAGTAAGAAGTTTTTGTACCGGACTTATTATGAGCGACATAGGGTTGCGTATCTCATGGGAAAGATTGGTAAAGGTCTCGATTTTCTGCAGATTTCTGCGGTTGCGTATTCTCCGTCTTACATCCCAAATGGCTATGACGGCAAATGCAGCATAGAAAAGCACCGCCCACCAGGAACTCCACCACGGATGCCGGATCCATATGTCAAAAGTCTTCTCGGGAGAGGTCTGATCATAGTCGAGGGCCCGGAATGTCAGGGTGTGCCGGCCAGGAGCAAGATCCACCAGAGAGATGGTGCTCTGTCCATGAGGGAGCGTCATCCAGTTGCCGCCAAGCCGATATTGCCACTGAAGCCGTTCGGGGCTGTTCAACTCAAGGGTGCTGAATTCTACGCTCAATGAATTCTGCTTGTAACCGAGATCGATTCTTTCCGTATCCTCGACAGGAGAATCAATCATGTACCGGCGTCCGCTTTTCATGCCCATCCTTACAGGAATCCCGTCCACATACAGGCCCGTGATCCTCGGCGTCCATATTTTGTGCGGCCTAGTGATTTCTTTGGGGTTGAACCATGTCACTCCGTTGGTGCCTCCGAACCAGAGATTCCCTTCGTTGTCACGAAAAGATGCACCTTTTGTGAACTCGTTGCCCTGAAGCCCGTCACTATAATAGTAATTGACGAACCGTCCATCGGTGACACTGTAACGTGACAACCCCGAGTTGGAACTCGTCCAGATGTCTCCTGAAGCGTCTCCACAGACGGCATAGACGGCATTGTTCGGCAGTCCGTCATCCGTATTGAGCAGCCTGCCCTCCCCGCTGCGCGGATCCAGCAGGTGCAGCCCCTCATCAGTTCCGAGCCAGAGACGCCCGGCATTGTCCTCATGGATAGAATAGACTATTTCACGGGAGCTCAACCACTTGCCGGCCATGCCATCCCCGGAGAGCTCCAGATATCCGACTCCATCATAAGTGCCGACATACAGCCTGTTTGAAGGAGAATGATGCAGGGAGGTAATCCAGTTGTTATGGACCTTGTCCGACGGTATCCGTGAAACTTTTCCGCTTGAGGGATCGAGACAGAAGAGTCCGTTCCCCATGGAAGCGACCCATATCCTGCCATCGCTGTCCTCCGCGAAACTGTAGATGTTCTCCGCCTCTTTACCATCCTGGTCTATGAGTCCGCTTATATGCTCTATCCTGTCCGTCCGGCGGTCCAGCCTGTGCAGCCCTTTAAGATATGATCCTATCCAGATGGTCCCGCCGGAATCTTCAAACAGGCTCATCACGGTGGCGGGCGCTTCCTTCCCGGCAGCATAGTGGCGTGACTTTCCGGAAGGCTCAATCCTGTAGAGCCCGCCATTATCGGTTCCGATCCAAAGAGTGCCGGAGCCGTCTTTGAGGATAGCGTTCACGCATGCATCCCCTATCAGATTGGAATCGACGGAGCCGGCCCCGATATAATGAAAATTGTTGACCTGGCCCGGAATCATCATCACACCTTTTTGATATACGGCGACCCAGAGGTTGCCGGAATTGTCGCACAATATGGAGTGGATCTTGGAGTTCACCGTATTGAAATGGCTGTCCCCGAAAGGATATTGTCGGAGTGTCAAGTCTTTGCTGTTGAAGCTGAAGATACCGTTCCCGTCGGATCCTACAAGAGTCCCCGTCCGGGAGTCCGAGAGTATCGACTTGACCCTCAGACCCGCGATCCCCTCCGGTTCGACGTGCGCAAAATCATCTGACTGTCTGCGGTATACGAAAAGTCCGTCCCCACCGGTACCCACCAGGACGTTGCCATAGGTGTCCACACACAAGCACGATATCGAGCCTTCGTTCCCGATAAAACTGTAAGTGCTGCTGTCCCCAGAAGGAGACACCCGGTGCAGCCACTTGCCGTTACGGACGAGCCAGAGGTTGCCCTCATGATCTTCGGCTATATAGCTGAGCATGCTGGTCGGGACAGGCAGTTCCACAGGCTCCACCGTAAGGATCCCGTCCGCCTCATGAAGAGACACAAGGCTGTTGCCCGATACCAGTATCTCCCCGCTGCGCCTCTCGAGAATGCAGTTGACATTACTGTGATAGACGCTTCCGTCCGGATGCACAGCCTGTCTGTAGAAACAGTCCCTGCCCCTGTCATATATCTGCAATCCGTTGTATGTCCCGATGATCAGCCTGCCTCCCGAGTCCTCAACCACAGTCTTGACATAGCTGTGGCAGAGCGAGTTCGGATCATCTGCAGAATGCCTGTATGTGGTGAATTTGACCCCGTCGTAGCGGTTAAGACCGTCCTCCGTGGAAATCCATATCATGCCGCGGCTGTCCTGCATTATCTGGTTGATGGAACTGCAGGATATTTCCCCGGCTGTCGTGAACAGTTTTGTCTGTGAGCGGGCGATGACCGCCGCCATGGCCATCATCACGCAGCATGTAAGCCGCGCCGCAATAGTGTTACTCATTACGTGTCAGATTTCCTGCAATGTAACAAAAAAATCCGAGAAACATCAGCGCATGTTACATATATGGAGAAACATGCATTCAAAAAGAAGAAGGCGGCCTCACGGCCGCCTTCTTCCACTCAGTATAACCAATTCTATTTGTTCCTGTACCCAGGGTTCTGGTACGCCTCCTTCTCCTCTTCGGTCATTTCCATGCCGTCGAGCTGTCCCTGCGGGATAGGGCGGAGGTAGTGGAAGTCCTCGATAGTCCTGTTGTAGGTCTTGAGTTCCCTCTTGTCATAGAAGTTGTGTCCTGCTATGGAGTAGCTTGAGGCACGCTCCTTCCACATCTGGGTGCGGACAAGATCCTGCCAGCGGTAGCCCTCGCCGTAGAACTCGCGCATACGCTCGTCGAGTATATAGTTGATGTCTATCTGCGCAGGGGTAGCAGCGGCCATCTGCTCGCTGTAGTCAACCTGCTTGTTGCGGATGTTGGCATCATCGGAGTCCTTGTTCCACCTTCCGGCGCGCTCACGGAGCACATTGACAAGGTCTCGTGCGCTCTTGCTTCCGGTAGCCCCCTTGACTGCGGCCTCGGCGGCCACAAGATAGAGCTCGGAGAACTTGGCGATGTTGAAAGGACGGGTGCTGCCCGCGTTAGGCTGGCCCACAGAGCCGTTGTTGTCGGTACGGTAAGGTCCGAGTTTCCAAAGTCCAGGGAAGCACTGGCGGTTGATGTCCTCAGGACCAACAACATAGTCAGCCCTGCCCGGGATAGTGCCTACTCCGATATTGTCCTTGGATCCCTGCTCCGGGTAGGAGATCGCAGTCTCCGGCTGCTCGCCCAGGAAGGTAAGGACAGGTTCACCGAGCTTGACGCTCAAGCCGTTGGCTCCGAAGAGTTCGGTGAAGGTCTTGCCGGTCTTGTCCCAGTTGCCGCGGTAGACGCTTGTGAAAGTGCCGTCGAAGCGGGAGTCATGCTCCTTGTCATTGAAGATGTCGCGGAGGACCTCCACAGTCGGGCACATACGCGTCCAAGGCCTGCCATAAGGCTGCTCGGCCGTACGCGGAGTGGACTCCACCTGATTGCCTGAGGCGTCGAGGAGCCTGAGGTTAGGATAGTTCCAGTTCATCATCCAGCCGGCGAAGTTGTCCGGAGCGTTGCCGCTTCCGTAATAGAGGGAACCGGCATTGTAGAACTCGTCCGCCTCGGTGTGGTCGGCATAGAGGAGGATCTCCTTGTTGCGGTCGAAGAGGGCGTTGTTGACGTCATAGTAATTCTCCATCAAGCCGAATCCTGCCGGGTTGTTGATGGCTTCGAGAGCGGTGTCATAAGCTGCCTGGAAATACCACTTGGCATCGTGTCCGTCAGGATCGGTGCGGCTGCACTCAGGATAGGTGGCGATGCCCTTAGGGTTCTCAAGCCACCACGCGTAGGTCAGGTATGCCTTGGCGAGGAAAAGCCTTGCAAGGGTCTTGGTCGCGCCGCCTGTGACACGTCCGGCATCCGGAAGGTTCTCGACAGCAGTCTTGAGGTCAGGGAAGATGGCCCTTGTATAAACCTCAGGCACTGTGTTACGCACCGAAGTACGGGACGGAGTGGTATTGAACTTCAGTTCACCTGCACCAAGATCGAGAGGCACGCCTCCGAAAGTCTGCACGAGCTGGAAGTAGTCGAAGGCGCGGAAGAACCTGGCCTCGGAGATGAGGGACTCGCTGATGCCGACCTCCGCAGCGTTCTCTATGATTCCGCTGCAGGTGTTGATATTGGCGAAAGCGGTGCCCCAGAGCACATCGGAACGGCTGGATGTCGATGTAAGGTTGCCTACTCCTGAAAGGTCGGCATCTTTGAAGTTGTTGTCTGCATCGTGTGCCCAGGTAGCCTCATCAGTTCCGGTCTCGCAGATATTATAATAGTAGGCCTGTCCGTATATGTAGCGCAGGTGGGCGTACAGGGATGTCAGACCGCCCTTGATGCCCTGCTCCGACTTGAAAAACTCCGGAGTGAGGGTCGCGCGGGGCTTCTCGTCCAGCACCTTGGAGCAGGACACTGCCATACCGGCTGCGAGAGCAGTTGCGCAAAGTATTTTGATGGTTGATTGTCTCATAATATGAATGTATCAGATTAGAATGTCAAATTGATTCCGAAAAGATAGTTGCGGGTAGTCGGCGAGTTGGTGCCGATGATAGGGAGACTGTGGGAACCTGACTTCATGCTGACGGCCACGTTCTGGTCATTGTATGAGTTCGTCTCCGGATCAAGGCCGCATTCAGAGGTGAACGGCGCATAGATGACGAACGGATTCTGTACCGTAGCATACACTCTCAGGTTGCTTGCACCGAGTTTGCGCAGCCAGTTCATATTGTCGAAAGTATAGGCCAGAGTGATGGTGCGGAGCTTGATGTAGGAAGCGTCGAAATATCCGAGAGTGCTGCCATACTTAGGGTTGTCACCATCCTGGATGCCTCCAGGGAGAGGATAGCGGGCGCCTGTGTTCTCAGGTGTCCAGTAGTCCACGTCCACATTGCCTCGACGGCCGGTAAGCATGTTGAGGTAGCCGCTTGAAGAATGGAGGGAACTGATGAGGATACCGCCGCACTTGAATGCACCTACCGCACTGAGTTCGAAGCCCTTGTAAGCCACGCGCGTATTGAAGCCGCCCTGGAACTTAGGCTCCATGCTCTGGATCTGCCTGTCTGAGGCATTGATGGAGCGGGTCGGAGTGCCGTCTTCATTGTAGTCACCGGTGTACTTCACCTTGATCATACCCACATTGCCTCCAGGCACGAGGATGTCGAGGTACTTGTCGTCCTGCTGCCAGATGCCCTCGTACTGATAATCGTAGATGACATCGATAGGATAGCCGACGAACCATCCGTTGCCCTCGTCACGGTCCGCCCCTGAAGCAAGGGAGACGATGCGGTTGCGGTTGGCATAGAGGTTGAGTCCGGCATCCCAGGTCCATCCGTCAAGATTGTCGATGATGGTGCCGTTGAGGGTGAGCTCTATACCCTTGTTCTCGGTGTTGCCGACGTTGCCGGTGTAGCTGCCCACGCCCGCAGTGCCAGGAAGGCTGACATTGAGAAGGAGGTCGCTCGTCTTCTGGGTGTAATATTCAATGGTACCGGAAAGCCTGTTGTTGAAGAGGGCGAAGTCCACGCCGAAGTTCCATGTGGAAGAGTACTCCCAGCCGAGGAGGTCGTTAGGAAGGGTGGACACATAGTAGCCTGTAGCGAAGGTGTCGCCGAAGTTGTACGGCCTGGTGGCAAGAGACCCGAGGGTAGAATACGGGCTCACAGCCTGGTTTGAAGTCTGTCCGTAACCGGCGCGGAGCTTGAGGGCGTCGAGCCAGTGGATGTCTTCCATGAAACTCTCCCTCTTCATGTTCCATCCGAGGGAAACGGCAGGGTATGTGTGCCACTGATGTCCCTTGGCAAGGCGTGAAGAACCGTCTGAACGCACGGTGGCCATGAGCATGTACTTGTTGTCATAAGAGTATGACACACGTCCCATCCATGACACGAGTCCTGCCATCCAGTATCCCTGATAAGAAGGGTTTATGGTCTTGGTGCCGAGGGCATGGCCGAGATTGTAGTACTGGAAGTCCGGGGACGGGATGTCCTGGGCAGACATGTGTGACTGGGTGAACTTGGTCTGCTCAGCCGAGTACATGGCCACTGCGCTGACCTTGTGCTTGTCGGCGAATGTCCTGTCATAGGAGAGGAGGTGCTCGACAGTCCAGTTGAGGGTCTCCTGATGCATTATGGAAGCTGAAGACTCGGTGTTAGGGTTGGTGTTGTTGACACCGACGCCGGTATAGGTTCCTGTCTTGGAGCCGCGGTAGTTGAGACCTATGTTGATGCGGTATTTGAGTCCCTTGACCCATGGGGCCTGGACTTCACCGTAGAAGTTGTTGTAGCTTGCGAGGGAAGCGGTCTCGTTGATCCACTCATCCTTGAGGCCCTCGACCACGTCACGGGTCATCACCCAAGTCTCGTCGTTGGCTGTCTTGATAGTGCGCTTGAGCGAGCCGTCGGCATTGTAAGGATCAGCTATAGGGGAAGCCGCCAGCACGTTGTAGAGTCCGATCTGGTTGCCATGGTTCATGCTGTAGCTTGAGTTGGTGGCGAGGCCGAAGCGGAAATACTTGCCCACGCCCTGGTCGAAGCTGCTGTGGATGGAATACCTGTCATAGTACTGGGTAGGCACCACGGACTCATCGCGGTAGTAGCCCGCACCGAAGCTGTAGTTGCCCCCGCGGGTGCCGCCTGCCACCGATACATCGTGGCTGTTGACCATGCCGGTGCGGTAGAAGAGATCCTGCCAGTCGGTGTTGACATTGTCCGCCTCATCGTCTCCGTTTGAGAACTTGCCCGCGAGCGCACGCATCTGGACGAACTTCTCGCCCTGCATCATAGGATAGCGAGCGAATACGGTCTTCGCTCCCACATAGCCGTTGTAGCTCACCTTGGCCGGAGACCCTTCAAGACCGCGGTTCGTGGTGACGAGGATCACTCCGTTGGCGCCACGTGAACCGTAGATTGCAGTAGATGAAGCATCTTTGAGGATGTCCATCGACTTGATGTCGTTAGGGTTGATGTCGGAGATGCTTCCCATGAACGGAATGCCGTCAAGGACGATGAGAGGATCGTTGGATGCAGTCAGCGAGCGCTGTCCGCGGATACGGATCTGCATCGCGGCGCCTGGCTGGGAAGAAGTCTGGGTCATCTCGACACCGGCGACCCTGTTCTGAAGGGCGTAGCTGATGTTGGTCGCAGGAACTTCCCTAAGGACATCACCACCCACTGAAGCGATGGAACCTGTAACATCCGAGCGGCGCTGCGTGCCGTATCCGATAGCCACAGCCTCTTCGAGAAGCTGCGCATCCTCTTCCAGCACAATGATCTGGTGGGTTTTTCCGTCAAGTTTCACCTCTTTCTCCACATAACCTATGCAGGAGACTACAAGAGTGGCGTTCTTGCTCTTGACATCGATTGAGAATGTGCCGTCAGCACCGGTCGTGACACCATTCTGCTGCACGCCTTTCTCGAGGACTGCGGCACCGATGACGGTCTGCCCGCTTTCGTCCTTCACGACGCCTTTCACCGTTACGCTCTGCGCATACGCTGCCAGCGAGAGACAGCCCAACAGAAGCGTGGTCGCTAAAGTTTTTAGATTCATAAAAAATTGATCTTTGGTTAAAATTATGATTTACATAACTGTTTTTCGTGCCTGTGGTCAGACATTGCAAAAGTAGTTTTTGGCAGGTTACGGCGTATTTTTAAATGATACATAAATCTACGGGCGTGTTACAATGATACACAGAGGCGGCCAGCCCGAAAACCGGACAGGCCGCCTCTGGAAAGCCATGTTACCTTTTCGCTATTTTGTGTAACGTCCGGACTGTTCCCTGGTGAGGGAAGCGAGGACATCAGGATCGAAGTAATTGATCTTCATCGCACGCTTGACTTCGGAAAGAGTCTGCGCGGCAGCAGCCCGAGCCACTTCGGACCCTCTGCGGAGCACCTCATATACATAAGGTATATCTTTTTCAAGCTCCGCCCGGCGGGCTCTGATCGGAGCAAGAGTGTCGTTGAGCACAGCGTTGAGGAAATTCTTTATCATCATGTCCCCGAGGCCTCCGGCCCTGTACTGGGCTTTCACCTCATCGAGAGAAGCGAAATCAAAACTCTGCTTCTTCCCATGGAAACAATCCCCGAACTTGGAAAAATGCTCCGGCTTGCAGAAAGCGTCAAGATAAGTGAATACCGTGTTGCCTTCCACCTTGCCCGGATCGCTTACCTGCAGGTGGCCTGGATCCGTGTACATGCTCTTGACCTTTGCCCATACCGTCTCCGCCGAATCGGCAAGGTAGATACAGTTGCCAAGGGACTTGCTCATCTTGGCCCGTCCGTCAGTGCCTGGAAGCCTGCGGCATACGCTCTGATCCGGAAGCAAGATGTCCGGCTCCACAAGTACCGGTGAATAGGTGGAGTTGAACTTGCGCACTATCTCTCTGGTCTGCTCTATCATCGGTTCCTGATCCTCCCCCACCGGCACGGTGTCGGCCTTGAAGGCGGTGATGTCGGCCGCCTGACTGATCGGGTAGCAGAAAAAACCCACAGGGGTTCCGGCCTTGTTGTCCGAACCGTCAGCGCTGTCGGAAAATCCCCGCAGCTGTATTTCCTGCTTGACGGTCGGATTGCGCTGAAGCCTCTGCACAGTGACAAGATTCATGTAGAAGAACGTCAGTTCCGTAAGTTCACTGACCTGCGATTGGATGAACAATGTGGATTTCTGCGGATCAAGACCGGCCGCCATATAATCAAGGGCGACTTCTATGATGTTGTCACGCACCTTGTCAGGGTTGTCGGCGTTGTCCGTCAAGGCCTGCGCGTCAGCTATCATAATAAATATCTTGTCATAGAGCCCGCTGTTCTGGAGTTCAACTCTGCGGCGCAGAGAACCGACATAATGGCCTATGTGCAGACGCCCCGTAGGACGGTCTCCGGTAAGTATTATCTTTCCCATGTCAGTCCTTCACTTTGTCAAGCATCTCCCTTACCTTGCCCTCGATCTCCTGGCACAGCTCAAGATTGTCCTTGAGCAGCTGTTTGACCGCCGCCATGCCCTGGGCGAGCTTCTGGTCATTGTAGCTGAACCAGCTGCCGCTCTTGTGGATGATGTCGAAAGATACAGCGAGATCCACAATCTCCGCTATGTGCGAGATGCCCTCACCGTAAACAATGTCGAACTCGGCCTTCTTGAACGGCGGGGCCATCTTGTTCTTGACAACCTTCACCTTGGTGCGGTTGCCGAGAGCCTCGTCCCCGTCCTTGAGCTGGGTGGTGCGTCGCACATCCAGACGCACTGACGCATAGAACTTGAGGGCGTTGCCGCCCGTGGTAGTCTCAGGATTGCCGAACATGACGCCTATCTTCTCACGGAGCTGGTTGATGAAGATACAGCAGGTGTTGGTCTTCGCGATATTGGCCGTGAGTTTGCGGAGCGCCTGGCTCATAAGCCTTGCCTGAAGGCCTACCTTGTTGTCACCCATCTCCCCTTCGATCTCGGCCTTCGGTGTGAGGGCGGCCACGGAGTCGATGACGATGATGTCGATGGCACCGCTCCGGATGAGGTTGTCGGCTATCTCAAGGGCCTGCTCCCCGTTGTCCGGCTGCGAGATGAGCAGGGTCTCCAGATTCACACCCAGAGCCTGGGCATAACTTCTGTCGAAGGCATGCTCGGCATCTATCATGGCAGCTATGCCTCCGGCCTTCTGCGCCTCTGCTATGGCGTGGATAGCGAGAGTCGTCTTACCGCTGGACTCGGGCCCGTAGATCTCCACGATGCGCCCGCGCGGATATCCCCCGATACCGAGCGCATGGTCAAGCGCTATCGACCCCGAGGGGATGACCTGCACATCCCATTTGGGCTGGTCGCCCAACGTCATTATGGTACCCTTTCCGTAATCTTTTTCAATCTTGTCGATAGTGGCCTGCAGCGCCTTGAGTTTCGCAGCGTTCACATCCTGCCCCTGTACTTCAACATCTTTAGCCATAAAGTCTTTGTTTTTAATTAATTATAAGTTTTTCTATAGTTCGTGGCGCAACGCGCCAAATCAAGACAAAGATAGGAACAGTTTGGAGAATATCAAAACAGTTTCTAATTTTGTAAGACTTAAAATAAAGCAGTGTCGGATGAAAGAAAAACTCTTGGGGAAAAGCCTCGAAGAACTTCAGGAAGCGGCCACAGCCTGCGGTCTGAAGCCGTTCGTGGGGAAGCAGCTCGCTGATTGGCTCTATGTCAAAAAAGTGCAGTCCTGGGACAGGATGGTCAATATTTCCAAGCCTGCACGAGAAAGCCTTGCTGCCCGGTTCGACCTCGGAATCTCAGTTCCGGCCGGGAAGGCCCTCTCATCCGACGGCACGGCCAAATACCTCTTTCCTGTCTGCTGTCCGAGACCGGACGGGGCAGAAGAGTCCATGGTAGAAGCCGTCATGATACCGGACAACGAACGGAGAACCCTATGCGTGAGTTCTCAGGCCGGATGCCGCATGGGATGCCGCTTCTGCATGACAGGACGGCAGGGCTTCCACGGCAATCTCAGCCGCGCGGACATCCTCAACCAGTTCATCAGCATCAATGAAGCCGCAAGCCTCACGAACACCGTCTTCATGGGCATGGGCGAACCGATGGACAACTACGAGGAAGTGAGCGCGGCCATCAAGGTCCTTACCGCACCGTGGGGCTTCGCCTGGAGTCCGAAGAGGGTGACAGTAAGCACAGTGGGCGTGATTCCAAATCTCAAAAGATATCTTGAAGAGGAGCGCTGCCACATAGCCGTCAGCCTGCACAACCCGTTCCATGATGAGCGGCTCGAGATGATGCCTGCAGAAAAGGCGTGGCCGATAGCAGATGTGATCGACCTCCTGAAAAGATACGACTTCAGCGGGCAGAGGCGGGTGAGCTTCGAATACACCATGTTCTCCGGATTCAACGATGACAAACGCCACGCGGACGCCCTCATCCGCCTGCTGCGCGGTCTGGAGTGCCGCGTCAACCTCATACGCTTCCACAAAATCCCTGATTTCCCGTATGAGACCACTTCGGAGAAAAAGATGGAAGACTTCAGGGACAGACTCAACAACAACGGAATATTATGCACAATAAGAGCATCGAGAGGGGAAGACATCCTCGCAGCCTGCGGACTGCTCGCAGGTCAGCACTCTCAGCGGCACTGACCCTGATTTTCTGCCTCGGGGCAGCCGCGCAGCAATATCCCAACGGGCTGTCGGTGGACAGCGCCGACCCGTCACGCGACTCCGTATTCATCAAACAGATACGAAGCAAGATGAATTACATCCGCTCGCGCGAGCACAGACCGACCGTCGCCCTGCTCCTCTCCGGAGGCGGAGCCAAGGGGGCGGCTGAAGTAGGGGTGATACGCTATCTGGAAGAGATCGGCATGCCGGTGGACATGGTGCTCGGCACAAGCATCGGCGGACTCATCGGCGGACTCTATTCGATAGGATACCGGACGGAGGAGTTCACCGAACTCTTCACCTCGCAGGACTGGGGCGTCATGCTCTCGGACGCGATCCCACAAAAGTACATACCGTACACCACCAAGATGTACAACGCCAAATATGTGGTGACCATACCGTTCCACAACGCGTCTGAAGTGCTGGACGAGAAACGCACCCGCAACCGTGAGACCGACAGGATGATCGATGAGAGGCAGTCTCTGATAAGTTCTCTGCCGTCAGGCTACGCCGACGGCTTCAATGTCAACAACCTGCTGTCAAGCCTTACGGTAGGATACCAGGACAGCATAGCGTTCAAGGACCTGCCCACCCCGTTCGTCTGCGTGGCCACGGATGTCGTATCCAACAAGGCCAAGAACTGGGGTTCGGGGTCGCTCAAGACCGCCATGCGCTCCACCATGTCAATCCCTGGTCTGTTCGCTCCCGTACGTACCGACGGCATGATTCTGGTGGACGGCGGGACGCGAAACAATTTCCCTGCCGACATCGCCCGTGCCATGGGGGCCGACTATATAATAGGTGTCGAACTCTCCGACCTCAAGCCAGGCTACGACCAGATCAACAACCTCGGGGACATCGTCAACCAGTTCATCAGCATGCTCGGGAAAGACGCTTTCGACAAGAATGTGCCTATACCGGACATCCTCATAAAACCGTCCATCGCAGAATACAACATGCTGAGTTTCAACAGGACGGCGGTAGACACCATGATGGCGAGAGGATACAGGGCCGCTGTCGGAAAGAAAGACGAACTGCTCAGATTGAGGGACGAAGTCGGAAAAGCCAAAGAAAAAACAGGCCGGAAAGCCGTCAACATAGCCATGACCCCTGTCAAGGTGGAAGAAGTGAGATTTACAGGCGTGAGCGGACACGAAGAGCGCCTGCTCTCCGGGCTGGTCGGCATCATGCCGGGAGACAGTCTGGACAAAGCCAAGATCGATGATGCCATGTGCAAGCTTCAGGCAACCGGGGCATTCTCATCCGTCAAGTATTCACTGCTCGGCAATGAAGAGCCGTACAATCTCGTGTTCGAATGCACCACGTCCCCTACCAACAGCATCGGATTCGGAATAAGGATGGACACCATCGAATGGGTATCGATGCTGTTCAACATGGGTCTCAATACAAATCGCCTGACAGGTTCGCGATTCAACTTCAACGCCAAGATAGGCCAGAACCTGAGGGCATCAGCCCACTATGCCTACAACAAGTCAGGTCTGCCTACCCTCAACCTCGAAGCCGCAGCCTTCCGTTACAAGGGAAGCATCTCCGATGGTGCTGACGCGATGGAGATGGACGCATCGTTCTGGGGGCACAAAGAACAGTTCTACCTGACCGATGTCAGGTGGACGAAAGCCAATTTCAAGATCGGTCTCAAGAATGACTTCTACTCATTCAACGAGAATACAGTGGTCGGCAGCATGATAAATACTTACCTCGGAAAGAATGCACTCAAAGGAGACTTTGTAGGAGCCTTCGCCAAGGGGAACTGGTACTCATTCGATGACTACTACTATCCGTCAAGAGGTGCAAACCTCGCGCTTGCCGCCAACTACGACTTCCTCCGCCTCGGAGAGAAAGACTTCACTCCAATTTTGATGCTCGGCGCTGACTACAAGAAAGTGTTCCCTGTCGGAGCGAAGGTGGCGATAATAGCCGACCTGCACGCGCGGAGCATCATCAACAGCGGAGCGGTTGACAGCAACAATATCGACGCACAGATGTCATTGATGCACAGCAACATATTCGGAGGCTTCATAAAGGGACGCTTCACTGAATTCCAGGTTCCGTTCTTCGCTGTAAACAATGTGGCGTTCGCGGCTGACCACATCGCCACCGCTGTGCTGGAGTGCAGGTTCAACCCATACAAGAAACTATACCTCTCCGCGATGGCCGGCATCGAAGAAAGCAACGACAACTTCTCCGGATTCATCACCGAATATAATCCGGACTGCGTAGCTGTCGGACTTGAGGCGGCATACAACTTCATCGGCGGCCCGATCAAGATCAACGCCCACTGGTCAAAGGCATTCGGCTGGGGAGCCTACGCTTCGATCGGATTCGACTTCTGACGGCATGGACGAAAAAGGGAAAAAAGTGCTGAATCGCCTTCAGGCCATGTGCGCCCGGAGAGAGTATTGCCTTGCGGACATAAGGAAGAAAGCCACGGAGAGACTTGACGGAGACAAGGATGCGGCGGAAGAAATAGTGTCCATGCTGGTGAAAGACAGGTTTGTCGATGAACTGCGATACGCCTCGGCCTTCGCCTCGGAAAAATCGGCTCTTGGCGGATGGGGACAGCTCAAGATACGCCGGGCTCTGAGTGCCAAAGGCGTAGCATCCGAGACCATTGATGCCGCCCTGTCGGAAATCGACAAGGAAAAGGCGGATTCCCGGCTCGTCCGGCTGATGGAGAACAAATGGCGTTCGCTTCAAGGTGATCCGCAAGCCAGACTTAAGTTGCTGCGCTACGCCCTCTCGCGAGGGTATGGCTATGATGAAGTGCGCCCGATAGCCGAACGGCTCACTTCCGGGCAGGACGAAGACGGAATTTGATGTTGCGGTAGCCATTTCCCTCCACAATGCCTTCTTCGACAAAACCAAGGCGTCTGTAGACTTCTCCCCCGTCCTGCTGCTCTGCATCAGCATAGCTCATGATATCATCAGGCTTGACATCTTCTATGAAAGCATTGAGCAACTTGCTCATCCCTCCAATGACACGGATTTCCTTGAGAGAAGCATAACGCACCCATTCATAGGAACTTATCTTCACCCCATCCTTTACCCAACGGCGTGCATTGGAAAACGTGGCCACGGCTACCAATGTACCCACTGGAAACTCGGCCTCACCGCTGCCTGTGCAGCGCTCCACAAAAAGCCCGTAACGGTAACGGCTGCCCGTGTCTCCAAGACGGTGGTTGGCATCGAGAAATGCTCCCGCAGCCGGCTTGTCTATACGGCTGACACGGCAGTTCCGCGCGAATATGCACGTGGACGGCCCCACCCCCTACTGAGCCTCTTCGGCCATGGCTTCATTGAAGCACTTGCGGCACAGTGGCTCATAGACATCCTTCTCCCCGAGAAGCACAAGATCCCTGCTCTTGCTGAGACGATGTGAGTGGTTGGCCAGATTGCCGCACCTGACACAGATGGCATGAACTTTCTGCACATCTTCAGCCACAGCCATCAACTTTGGGATAGGCCCGAACGGAACTCCCATGTAGTCGGTGTCCAGACCGGCCACTATGACCCTTATCCCCCTGTCGGCAAGCTCCTGACAAACATCCACAAGACTCTCATCGAAGAACTGGGCCTCATCTACCCCGACCACCTGCACGTCGTCCGCCACGGAGAGCATCTCGGATGCCCTGCTTATGGGGGCCGAGCTTATCTTGTGGGAATCATGCGAGACCACCTCGACATCAGAGTAACGCCTGTCTATGGCCGGCTTGAATATGGCTATCTTCTGGTTGGCGAACTGGGCGCGGCGCAGACGGCGGATCAGTTCCTCGGTCTTGCCGGAGAACATGGAGCCGCAGACGACCTCTATGCAGCCCGATTTTTTGTGATTTTCAGAAAACATTGCTTAGATTTGCAGTCAGGGCGACAAAGATAACAATTTTGCCCGGCATTGATGCAGTGAAAGGGAGACTTTACATAGTGCCGACTCCGGTGGGCAATCTGGAAGACATGACATTCAGGGCGATACGAGTGCTGAAAGAGGCGGACTTGATTCTGGCGGAGGACACCCGTACAAGTTCCGTACTGCTCTCCCATTATGAGATCCGCGGAAAACTGCTCTCCCACCACAAATTCAACGAGCACCGGACTTCTGAAATGATCCGGGACAGGATACTGGCCGGGGAAAATGTCGCCCTGATAAGTGATGCCGGCACCCCAGGGATATCGGATCCGGGATTCCTGCTTTCGCGCAGCTGCGCAGAGGAAGGCATTGAGGTGATCACACTTCCTGGAGCCACAGCCTGCATACCGGCATTGGTCTCATCCGGACTCCCATGCGACCGCTTCTGCTTCGAAGGCTTCCTGCCGCAGAAAAAGGGCCGCAGCACAAGACTTGACAACCTCAAAAACGAAACGAGAACTATGATATTCTACGAATCACCGCGACGCCTGCTGAAAACTCTCGAGCAGTTCGCCGGAGTCTTCGGGGAAGCTCGCAGATGCTGCGTCTCCAGGGAGATCTCCAAACTGCATGAAGAGCATGTCAGGGGCAGTCTTGAAGAAGTGGCGGAGCATTTCCGCAGTCAGGAGCCGAAAGGCGAGATAGTAATATGCGTGGCGGGCCTTCCGCAGGAAGAGCATCGCGAGCACCGCAACAAATACAGGACAGAGGAGAGTGGATATGGAGAAGAAGAGTCCAGAGAAGAAGAAGCCTAGCGAAACCACTTTCAAGGCCGGTGCCATCGCGTTGGTATTCCTTATAATCGGATATCAGACGGCAGTATTCATACACAGGACGGCAATCCTGCGGATAGAGTCGTTACGAGACCACCCGGACACGGTTTACATCACCACGGCACCGGGCTTGCCTCCCTCAATGCCCGCAAGCGAACAATCTACAAATCGGGAAGTCGAGGCCGAGCACCTGCAAGCCGCTGACAAGCACACTGACACCATCCGCAGAAACGCCGCCCACAGCCCAATAGCCGACAAGGTCAGAAGGCAGAGCAGAAAGGCTGAGAATTTCAGGTTCAACCCCAACACCGCCTCTATCGATGATCTGGTAAAGCTGGGATTCAGCGAGAAGCAGGCTGCGGCCATAGACAACTACCGCAAGAAAGGCGGCAGATTCAGACGCAAAGAGGACTTCGCGAAGTCTTTCGTCGTCTCGGACGAAATCTACAGGCGGCTCGAAGACTACATCGACATCCCCCTCACCGACATCAACAGAGCCGACTCCGCCGCCTTCGACGCCCTCCCCGGGATCGGGCCGTATTTCGCGGCCAAGATGGTGGAGCAGCGCCGGAGGCTCTGCGGCTATTCCCACCCGGAGCAGTTGCTGGACATCTATAATTTCGGCGAAGAAAGATTCGGCAGGCTCAAAGACCTCATCTGCTGCACTCCGCCGCGCCCCTACCCGCTCTGGTCGCTCCCGGCGGACAGTCTAAGTCTCCATCCTTATATCGGCGGCCGTGCCGAAGCGCGCGGGATAGTCCGCTTCCGGGACCACAGCCCCAAGGACAGCCTCAGCGTGGAAGCCCTTGGCCGTGCCGGGATTCTATCGCCAGAGCAGGCAGCCAAGCTGGCACTCTGCCGGATTGCAGAGGCGGAGTAAACAGTGATATCTCTTTTTCATGTTGAGTTTCCAGACATGTTGCCCGGGCGAGGCTTTTGTGTTGAGCCCGGACCATATGTCTGGAAGCTCTCCAATATTTTCAGTACTGATTTTTATATAACTTTGCACCGTGGACAACAATACGGAAACCATACTCAAAGACTACCGCTACTACCTGAATGTAGAACGGGGGATGTCCCGTAACACCGTCAATTCCTATTGCCGGGATGTGAAGGCATTTTTAGAAAAAAACGTAGAAGCGCCGACAAAAATCGGGACTGAAGCCATAGTGGACTATCTCTCATCTGTGAGCACATCCCTCTCCGCCCGTTCCCAGGCCAGGCTCATGAGCGCCCTGCGTTCATTCTTCGACTGGCTGATACTCGAGGGCGACAGAAAGAACAACCCCTGCGACGGCATAGATTCCCCAAAAATCGGACGCCACCTGCCTGACGTGCTGTCCGTAGAGGAGGTGGACGCGATAATGAAATCCGTAGACCTCTCAAAGCCGGGAGGGATACGCGACAGAGCCATACTGGAAATCCTATACGGATGCGGACTGCGCGTCTCCGAGGCCTGTTCTCTACGGATTTCCGACGTGTTTCTCGATGAAGGATTCGTAAGGGTGGTCGGAAAGGGCGATAAGCAGAGACTCATCCCCATGGGTGAAATGGCCAAAGACGCGTTCACCAACTATCTGTCCGTAAGGCCTCAGGCTTCCACTAAGAAAGATGCTGACATCGCTTTCCTCAACCGTTTCGGTGCCGGGATGAGCCGAATCACAATATTCAACATGGTACGCAAGCAGGCCCTGCTCGCCGGCATCACCAAGACCATCTCCCCACACACGTTCCGGCACTCCTTCGCCACACATCTTGTCGAAAACGGTGCCGACCTCAGAGTGGTACAGGAGATGCTCGGGCACGAGTCCATCCTCACCACAGAAATCTACACCCACATCGACTCCAGAACATGGCAGTCAGCAATACTGCAACACCACCCGAGAAAATGATTAACTTTGCCGGAATGAGAAAATTCGGATTCAGAAATACGCTCACCGCAGTGCTGTTGCTGCTCAGTCTGGCCTCTTGTGAGCGGGACAACCCCTCCACAACCAGAGAATACAGCAAGGTCGTGATATACTGCGGCCTCGGTTACAACAACCTCAGTGCGAGCCTGAGGAACAACCTTGAGCAACTCAGGCAAGGGAATCTGCCATACAGCAGCTCTGACAAGGCCATCGTCGCGTTCTGCCACAACACCGCCCAGGGAGAAGGCTATACAACAGCAAATCCCCCGGTACTCCTGCAATTCTGCAGCCGCGACGGCCAGAACGTCATCGACACACTGAAAACATACCCGTCCGACATGGAAAGCGCAACAGCCGAATCCATCACAAAAGTGCTGTTCGACATAAGGGAGCTCTTCCCCTCGCGGAGTTACGGGATGATATTCTCATCACACTCCACGGGCTGGACACCATGCGGATATCAGGCCACGGAAGAAGGCGTATCCATCATGAGCACATCCATGGACGCACAACAAGAAGACTTCCCGCTCACAAAATCTCTTGGAAGCCAATATCTCGGGAGTTACCGCAACAACCTGGAGATAGACCTCTCCGAGTTCGCGGCCGCCATACCGATGAAATTGGAATACATCATCTTCGACTCCTGCCTTATGGGAGGGGTCGAGGTGGCATGGGAACTCAAAGATGTCTGCGACAAGATCGTCTTCTCCCCGGCAGAAATCCTCGCGGAAGGCTTTGTATACAAGCCGTTCGCCTGGCACCTGCTGGCTCTCCGGGAGCCCGACCTCAAGTCAATATGCGAAGACTACTTCAACTACTATGACGCGCAGAGCGGGTCGAGCAGATCTGCCACGGTCACCCTGCTTGACTGCCACGGTCTGGAAAAGCTAGCACAAGTCTATTCCGGAATCATCGCTTCGCACAGGGACGGATTCGAGAGCATCGACAGGAGCAAGGTCCAGCCTTATTTCTACAGCGCCGGAAGCGGCACAAAAGACTGGTTCTTCGATCTCCGCGACGCGGCCGTGCAGGCCGGAGCTTTCAGCGGCGAACTCGCAAGCCTTGACGCTGCCCTAGCGGACTGCATAGAATACCATGCCGAAACCGATTATTTTTTCAAGACCCCTCTTGAAAGATGCTGCGGACTGAGCACCTATCTGCCTTCCCCGTCAAGGCCAAAGCTCACAGCTTATTACAAGGGACTTGGATGGAACAGGGCCGTCGGTCTGGTGGGAGAATAAAATTTGCGCAAAACGCCTGTTTTCACTATATTTGCGCGCATTTTAAAACCGCATTACGGTTTTGGTGCAATGGGATCTGAGAAATCAGATTGAGTAACACATTTTAATCATTAAAGAAATGCAGCATTTCGAACTTAAAGGCCAGATCCGCAAAGCGGACGGAAAGGCCGCCCTCAAGGCTCTCCGCAAGGAAGGCCTCGTACCTTGCAACCTCTATGGCTGTGGCATGGAAAACGTACTTTTCACCGTCAACGCCAAAGAACTCAGCGCACTTACCAACACCCCGGCCTCATACATCGTGGATCTTGTCCTCGACAACGGGACAAAGCAGACAGCCGTACTGCACGAACTCCAGTGGCATCCTGTCTCTGACGCATGCCTCCACGTGGACTTCCTCGCAGTCAACGAGACCAAGCCTATCTGCATCAAAGTCCCTATCGAGATCACAGGACACGCTGTCGGTGTACAGCAGGGCGGCAAGTTCTTCCAGCCGACACGCGAACTCCGCATAAGCGCCCTCATGGCCAATCTTCCAGACAAGGTGACCGTAGACATCTCAAGCCTCGGTCTTGACAAGAAAATCAAGGCCGGCGACATCACAGTCAAGGACGCCGCCATCGTCACCGACAAGGACACCATCATCTGCGGTGTCAAGGCTACCCGCAACTCAGCTGCAGCGGCAGCATAAAACTGACATGTCGTGTCTGAGAAGACTTATCTAATAGCAGGTCTTGGCAACATAGGGGCCGAATACTCTTCAACGCGACACAATATCGGATTCATGACATTGGATGCCTGGGCACAGGCATCCAATGTCGTTTTTTCCACCGAGCGCTACGGAGACATCGCCACCGTCAAAGACAAGGGGAGGGAATTTGTGCTCCTCAAGCCATCGACCTACATGAACCTCAGCGGCAACGCCGTACGTTACTGGCAGACGCGTCTGGATATCCCGACCGATCACATCATGGTCATCTGCGATGACCTCAACCTCCCGTTCGGCACCGCAAGGATGCGCAAATCCGGCAGTGACGGAGGGCACAACGGGCTAAAGAACATACAGGAGCTGCTCGGCACCAGAGACTTCGCACGGACAAGGATGGGAGTCGGCCACGATTTCGCGCAGGGAGGGCAGGTGGACTTTGTACTCGGCAAGTTCAACCCCGAGCAGATGGAGCAGCTGCCGGAGATAGAGAAAAGGGTGATTGAAGGAGTCCGCACATGGGCCCTTGCGGGCATAGAAAGAGCCATGACAGCCCTCAACAGCAGACAAAACGGGACGCAAAAGCCGGAAAAAGAAGAAAATCCCCAAATAAAGGCATAAGAATTTAGGAATTTAACAATTCTTTTTTTATATTGCAAGCCGTTGCGGCAATGAACATTATCAACATTCTAAATATCATTAAAGATGGAAACACTCGTCAACAAAATCAAAGAGAACATCGAACTCTTTGTAACCAATGCAGAAGCACAGGTTGCCAAGGGCAACAAGGCCGCAGGAGCACGCGCACGCAAGGCCGCCCTTGATCTCATGAAGGATCTCAAGGAGTTCCGTAAAATTTCAGTTGCAGAGACAAAGAAATAATCATTTTTTTCGTCATGATGCAACGTTGACAAAACCGCCTGCATCTATGTTGCAGGTTTAGGTTTTAGTACACGTCTAAGGGTTGGAAGCCGTGAGGGTGACCAGCCCTTTGCTTTTTTCGGAAATTCTCACTATCTATGCACGCTGAAACCTTTACCGGATGAATTTCTGTACAGCAATAATCCTCGCCGTCTTCCGGATGGTGGTGATTCCCGTCCAGTTCGAGGACAGGGAGTTCATACGCACTACGGAGGACATAAGAGCGTCAGTCCAACAAGCCGAAGACTACTTCAACTCGCAGCCGGGACTGGACGACGAGTACCGTTTCGACCTCGCACCGGTGATTACCCTCCCTAAGCCCGTGGCATACTATGGCGCCAACTATTCCGACAGGAAAGATGTCCTGCTGCACGAAGCGGTCAGATATGCATGCTCAAAAAGCAAAATTGATTTTTCTCCATACGACAACGACTTCGACGGGAGCGTGGACAATGTATTCCTGATAACCGCCGGATTCAGCGAAGCGGACGGAGCGGCAGAAGAATGGATATGGCCACAGTTCGGGCAGTTGAAAGACCACGGAGGCACCGGCGAAGCCGGAGGATTCACGATAGACAGTTTCTGCGTCAGCACAGAGCTTTCTTCGGACGAGGAGGGCATCCCGACATCAGCACCGGTTGGCGTCTTCTGCCATGAATTCTGCCATTTTCTTGGTCTTACTGACCTTTATGATACCGACGGCGAGAACAGCGGTGGAGTCGCCCCAGGCCTGTGGAACACCGGCATAATGGACAACGGCTGCAAAAGCAGTCCGGTGCCCGGCCTATGCGCTCTGGATCTGGAACTTCTCGGAAAGGGGAAATGCAGTAAATTGACCAAAGGCAGCCATACCCTCCAACCTCTGGGCCGTACCGGGGAATACTTCAAGTGCTCTGCTGAAAATGAAAATGAATTTTTCCTCTTTGAATGCAAGGAGGGGCGGGGGTTGGCAATCTACCACGTCGACCTGTCCGGACAGGCCGCCGGGTGGTCGGACTACTACCAGAAAGAACTCACAGCCGCAGAACGGTGGGAATTCTCCCAAGTCAACTGCCGTCCCGACAGGCAGTGCGCCACACTCCTCGCCGCCTCGGACGGGCCGGACGGGCTGTTCTTCCCGCAAGGGGGACGCGACAGTTTCAGTTCGGACACCGATCCCGCATTCAGGTTCTGGGACGGCAGCACATCTGCCCTCGCACTCACAGAGATAAGGGTCAACACGGACGGCAGCGTTTCATTTGATGTCAAGGAACCCATAGTGCTCAACAGCTGCTCCATCTTCCAGGATGCCGCAATAATCAGGTGGACCGCAGATACTTCCATAGGAGATATAGACGGCTACGAGCTGGAATGGAGCAGCCTGGCAGGAAAGGCCTCCATGACAATCCCGGCAGATGCCGGGAGCTGTACCGTGACAGGGCTGACCCCGCAGACTCCATACCGGTACACTTTGAGGATCAGGTACACGAACGGGATGTCCTCCTCGGTATGTTCATCATTCATAACAAAGGTATACCGGAACGACAGCCACCCGTACATCTACCTCAAAGGCAGTGACAGGAAAGCCGACGGGAGATTCGAGAAAGGGGCGAAAATCCCGCTGAGGGTATTCAACGCCCCGGAAGTGTCGGAGGTAAAATGGTATTTCAACGGCAGAAGAATCACAACAGGGCCGGACGGCTGGTATACAATCACAGAAGAAGGCACCCTGAAAGCCGAAGTCATCTATGATGACGGAAGCACCGATGTGATGACAAAGGAGATAAGACTATGAGAGCAAGACTTTTCGCCGCCATTTTAATCATTTCATCATCGGCAGCGGTACAAAGCTGCAACCCGGACAAATACATGCGAGCTTTCTCGCAGACGGAAGACATGCAGATACAGGTCGGACGGGACATTCCTTTCAGATACAACCCCCTGACCTGCCAAATGTCATACAACCATACGAGGCATGAGTTCAGGGCATGTACCGACAACATGTCAGATTTTTTCATAGTCACCATGGAATCCACCCCGGCATCCGAAGGAGAAACACTTCAAGCGGACATCGTCTGGACCACGGAGACAGACATCCTGACAAGAAAAAATCTCACCCTCGAAGTCATCAGGACCGAGGGTGAGAGATTCTGGCTGTGGAGTGACTCAGGCCGCATAGGCGTGAGCATCTCCGTCTTAGAATGACAGCGCTATCTGGATGAAGTCATCAGCCTTGAGGGCTGCACCGCCGATAAGACCTCCGTCAATATCCTTCTGGGCGAAAAGTTCCTTGGCATTTGAAGGCTTGCATGAGCCGCCATAGAGGATGGTGGTGTCCTCGGCCACGGTCTCGCCGAATTTCTCGGCAAGCACCTTGCGGATATGGGCATGGATCTCCTCGGCCTGCTCGGCAGTGGCTGTTTTGCCTGTACCGATGGCCCATACAGGCTCGTATGCCACGATGACCTTCTTCATATCCTCTGCAGTGAAATTGTAAAGGACATTCTTGATCTGCGCGGAGCACACATCGAAATGCTTGCCCGCCTCCCTCTCTTCGAGGTTCTCGCCGACGCAGAGGATGACGCCGAGGCCAGCCTCAAGCGCGAGTTTAACCTTGACGACAAGTTTCTCGTCCGTCTCACCATAGTACTGGCGGCGCTCCGAGTGACCGAGAATCGTCCACTGGCAGCCTACGGCCTTGACCATGTCGGCTGACACCTCTCCGGTATAAGCACCCTTGACATGATCTGCGCAGTTCTGGGCTGAAAGCTCCACGCGTGAACCGGCGAGGGCCTTACCTACGGCGCAGAGGTGGGTGAACGGAGGAGCCACGATAAGGCCCACATTCTCAGGCACGGCGGCTGACTTCTCAGCCACAGCCTTTGCAAGTTCTACTCCTTCAGGCTTGATGGTGTTCATCTTCCAGTTGCCTGCTACAATCTTCTTTCTCATAATGAATATAAGTATTAAACAAAGTTTGTCTGTTATTCCACGGTCACTGATTTCGCGAGGTTGCGCGGCTGGTCAACATCCCGTCCCTTGGCGATGGCTATATGATATGCCAGAAGCTGAAGCGGGACGACTGAAAGAATCGGCACGAAGCACTCCTCGGTGTCCGGAATCTCGAAGCACCAGTCTGAAATGCTGCGCACATCCTTGTCGCCTTCCGTGACGATGCTGATGATCTTCCCCTTGCGGGCCTTGATCTCCTGTATATTGCTGAGTATCTTGTCGTAATGTCCACGCTTCGGAGCGATGACCACGACAGGCATTTCATCATCGATGAGGGCGATAGGCCCGTGTTTCATCTCGGCCGCAGGGTATCCTTCAGCATGGATATAAGAAATCTCCTTGAGCTTGAGCGCTCCCTCTAGAGCCACAGGGTAGTTATATCCCCGCCCAAGATACAGGAAGTTGCGGACATAGGTGAAGACTTTTGCAAGTTCGGCTATCTCGCCGTCATGCTCCAGTATTTTCGCTATCTTGTCCGGAATGGTCTGGAGTTCATTGACAAGCTGCGCGCGTCTCTCGTCTGAGACTGTGCCGAGCTGCTCAGCGATGCTGAGAGCTATGAGGAACAGCGTTGTAACCTGCGCCGTAAACGCCTTGGTGGACGCGACTCCGATCTCCGGGCCGATATGCGTATAGCAACCGGTATCGGTCTCACGCGCGATGGACGAGCCCACGACATTGCAGATTCCGAAAAGGAAAGCCCCGGCCTCCTTGGCCTGCTTGATGGCGGCCAGCGTGTCGGCCGTCTCGCCGGACTGGGATATGGCAATCACCACATCCGTAGGGAAAATCACCGGCTTGCGGTAGCGGAACTCCGAGGCATACTCGACATCCACAGGGATTCTGGTAAGTTCCTCGATGATGTACTTCCCTATCAGGCCGGCATGCCATGAAGTGCCGCAGGCGCAGATCACAAAGCGTTTCGCCCCAAGTATCCGCTCCCTGTTGTCTATTATTCCTGACAGCTTGACGGTGCCGAGTTCCGGGTGGAGCCGCCCCTGCATCGAAGCCCGCAGGGTACGGGGCTGCTCGAAGATCTCCTTGAGCATGAAGTGCGGATATCCGCCCTTCTCTATCTCGCTCAAGCTCATCTCAAGTTCACGCACGACAGGGGTCTGCTCCACGCTCTTGAGATCCGTGACGCGGAGGTCCTTGCCGCGCTGGATATACGCTATCTGTCCTTCGTCGAGATAGACGACCTTGTTGGTGAACTCGATGATAGGAGAAGCGTCCGAACCCACGAAATACTCGTCCTCCCCGACTCCGATCACGAGAGGGCTACCCTTGCGGGCTGCGATCATCCGGTCCGGTTCGTTCTTGTTGATTATGACGATCGCATAGGCGCCTATGACATTGCGCAGAGCAAGCGGAACAGCCTCCTCAACGCTTATCCCGTGCGAATCCATCATATATTGCACAAGCTGTATGACCACCTCCGTGTCAGTCTGGCTGACGAAGTGGTATCCCTTCCTCTCGAGTTCAGTCCTCAGAGAGAGGTAGTTCTCGATGATTCCGTTATGGATGATGGCAAGGTTGTGGTTCTCCGAATAATGCGGGTGCGCGTTGACATCGCTCGGTTCCCCGTGGGTGGCCCATCTGGTGTGGGCGATCCCTATTGTGCCGCTTACATCCTTGCCGGAGGCGACTCTCTCAAGGTCTTTGACCTTGCCTTTCGTCTTGTATATGACCAGTTGCCCGTTGTCGTTGATAAGGGCCACGCCCGCGCTGTCGTAACCTCTGTATTCAAGTCTGGTCAAGCCCTTGATAAGTATCGGGTAAGCCTGTCTGCCTCCCACATAACCTACAATTCCACACATAGTCTAAATGTCTGTTTTTCGTTAATAGTCCAAATTGTCCATAAGTTCATCCAGCTGACGCCTGTCCTTTTTGGTGGGCCGGCCGGCACCTCTGTCCCTCTGGAGAACAATCGTCTCCCTCGGGGCATGGAGTTTCTCAAGTTCAGATTCAGGGGTGAGGTTTTCCGCATACTGAGGGACCAGAGCCGCCCCCATGCGCGACTCGGCAAGTTGCAGCACCTTGTAGGTGAACTGGGCCGAACCCTTGCGGACTTCGATCACATCCCCGGGCTTGACCGCCTTGGCCGGCTTGGCCGGAACTCCCGCGATACGCACTTTATTGCCGTTGCAGGCATCGGTGGCATCGCTCCGCGTCTTGAAAATGCGGATTGCCCAGAGATACTTGTCAAGTCTCACGCTTTCCATATCAGTCAAGATAGAGAGCATGCCGCACTTCCGATGCGACTTTCTCGCCACGCAGGTAATTCAATATCGCAAGGCCGAATGCCGGAGCGTGCCCGGCAGAACGGCCGGTGATGATGCGCCCGCAGACGACAGACGGCCTCGGAGTAAACACCGCGCCCTTTGCCTGAAGATAAGTTTCAAAACCGTCAAAGCACGTGAATTCCACACCCTCAAGCCCATCCAGCTGGCTGAGCACGAGTCCGGGAGCAGCGCAGATGGCAGCCACTGTACCTCCGGCCCTGTAATGGGCTTTCATCATGTCCGTCAATTCCGTACAGGAAGCAAGCGTAGAGGAGCCCGGCATACCTCCTGGGAAAATCATGACATCCTCTCTGCAAGTGCCTTCCTGAGAGCGGCCCACGTCAGCAAGATGTCCGTCAGGAATCACGCTGACACCATGTGAAGACCTTACGCTTCCGGCATCACCGACAGCCGTAAGTTTGACATCAACTCCGCCGCGGCGGAGAATGTCACAGACAGCGAGGGCCTCAACGTCCTCGAATCCGTCTGCAAGAAATATTCTGACACCTTTCATTTTCTATTCGTCTTCGGGAAGCGTCGCTTCCACATCTGGATTTATATATTTGTCCGGCTCGACGCGGTTGACCGTTGCACAGACAAGAACAGTGTCCCTGTCTGTCGGGACAAGGGCAAAATCCTCACATTCAGCAGGAACCAGCATAAGCTCTCCCTTCCCCAGGGGATAATCCTCCGTCTGCCCCCCGCCAAGAATCTGCACGGAGAGAGCTCCGCTCAAACAGAAACAAAGTGTAAACGGGTTGTCCTCCCCGCACCGCACCCTGACGGGATCATGAAGCGGCATCCTGTCTATGATGAACTGAGGCAGACAGGCAAGCCTGTCCCCGGCCGCCGGCACAGTGGAGAAGCGCGTATAAGTTATGAAATCAAGAGCATCTGTAATGTTCAGAGAAGCGTCGAATTCTTCATAAGATACCGGCTCACCCCAGCCGCACAGGCAGAAATCAAGAGGAGACGACTCCCCTATCTCAAGAATCTCCACATCCCCGAAAGCAGCATGCGGAGTACCCGACGGTATCAGCAGACTCTGTCCGGCATACGGGGCTACCAGATTGAGAATGTTCTCCACGCTGCCGTCCTCACAAGATGACAGCAGTTCCGACGCATCACAATCCCTACGGAAACCGGCTGCGATTCTTGCATCCTTTCCCGCCCGGAGGACATACCAGAGCTTCTCCTTGCCAAGAAGGTCGTACCTCTGTCCGGCGATCTCATCGCCGGGGCTGACCCTGAGCGGCATACGCCCCTTGACTTTCAGGCGGCGGACCGTAAGAGGAAACTGCCGGCCATAGAAATCATAAGCCCTTTCGCCCGGAATCCGGTCGAAATAGGTATCCATCAACTCCCCGACACTGTTGCCGGCAAGCCAGCCGCTTCGCACCAGGGAATCCCGATAGCCGAGATCCGCCAGCAGGAACTCTTCAGTTCCCCAGGCATAATCGTCCTGCAGGACACAGAACTTCAAAGGATATAGCTTCTTCTCTTCCATTTTCGGACAAAGTGCAAATATAGTGTTTTTCCGCTTAAGCCGAACGTCTCAGCCTTGAAGACGATATGAATGCGATGACAAATCCGATAAGCGCAACCCCCGCAGCGGTCAGCAGGACATCGGCGGCCTGCAGCTGTACCGGGTAGGACTGGATAAAAAAACCGCCCGGCATCTTGACGATGCCGAAGTGCTGCTGAAGCAAGGTCAGCCCCACACCGCAGACAAGACCCACAAGCAGTCCGCAAAGAGAAATCATCCAGCCTTCAAGGAGAAAAATCCGTCTGACAAAAGAATCCCGCGCTCCCATGGTACGCAAAATCGAAATGTCCCCTTCCTTCTCCACCACAAGCATTGAAAGGGAGCCGAAGATATTGAATGCCACGATGATGACCACAAACAGGAGGATCGCGAAAATGGCCAGTTTCTCATAGCGCATCATCTTGTAGAGGGAACTGTTCTGCATGTATCTGTCCTCCACCTTGAAGTCCGGCCCCACAGAAGCGGCCATCTCACTCCTCAAACGGGAGAGATCAACCCCCGCAGCCGTCCTCAACTCTATCCCGGAAACCAGGTTTCTGTCATCTTTTCCGAGAAGATTGCGCATGACCTCTATCGGCACCACGATCAGGGATGCATCAGATGCTGAACTTATGCTGAAAATACTCCCTACAACCAGACTCTCGCTCCCAAGCGCGGCTGACGGGCCGAGAAGAGGATTTACAGAGCCGCCATCGGGATAGTGGAGCACAAGATGCTCAAGAAAACGGGGATTTATGCCCATGTCCCAGGCGATTCCGGCTCCGACTGACACCTGCGGCAGCTGACCCTTGTGCAGAGAGAATGTACCGGCAGTAATATGCGAAGCAAGAGGGCTGTGCGCTTCGTAGACACTGTCCACACCCTTGGCGATGGCGATCCCCTGCTTGTCTCCATAAGTGATGAAGACATTCTTTTCAAGCACCTGCGAAACGCTTTCCAGACGTGGATCAGACCCCTCAAGGCCGAATCCGAGCGAATCAGCATCAAACAAGGAGCCGTCAGACGCAGAAATCAGCAGATCCGGAGAAAGGTCGGAAATGTTGGAGCGGATGATGCCGTCAAACCCGTTGTATACCGACAGGATCAATATCAACGCGGCAGTACCGATGGCAATGCCGGCCGCACTGATCGCGGAAATCACATTGATGACATTATGCGACTTCTTGGCGAACAGATAACGGAATGCTATGAACAGCCCCGCATCCAAAGATCACTTCTTAAGAAGTTCGTCTATGCGTTCGGCATAGTCGAGCGTCGTATCCTGATAGAAATCAAGTTCCGGCACGATACGGAGCTGCGATGCCACCTCGCGGCCGAGAGCCCCCCTCAAGGAACGTTTCTCCTCCTCAAGACGCTTCATGACAGCGGGAGCCTTGTCCGAGGGGAAGATGCTGACATAGACCTTGGCGATGCTCAGATCCGGGCTGACACGCACCTCGCTCACCGTCACAAGACAGCCCTCAAAGGCTGCCATGCCGCGGCTGCGGATGATTTCCGAAAGGTCGCGCTGAAGTTCGCGCGCGACCTGAAGTTGTCTCTTGCTCTCAGGCTTATCCATTGACAATGATTATATAATAATCCTTTTTACCTTTCTGGACAAGTATATACTTGCCGTCTATGATATCATCCTCGGTGAGATTGCGTGAGATATCATTCATTTTGGCCTTGTTGAGACTGAAGCCGTTCTGCTGAATCATCTTGCGGGCCTCACCCTTGGAAGGGAAAACTGAAGTCTCCACGGCAAGAGCGTCCAGAATGCCGAGCGGCAGGCGGGCTCTCTCGATATTGAAAGTCGGCACCCCGTCGAACACCGCAAGGAAAGTCTTCTCATCCAATGACTTCAGATCTTCGGTAGTAGCTTTACCGAAGAGCATCTGTGAAGCCACCACGGCAGTCTCGTACTCCTTCTGGCCATGCACCATTATGGTCACCTCCCGGGCGAGAAGCTTCTGGAGTTCACGTTTCTCCGGGCACTCCTTATGGGCGGCGATTGCAGCTTCTATGGTCTCACGGTCCAGCATGGTGAAGATCTTGATATAGCGCTCGGCATCGGCATCGCTCACGTTGAGCCAGAACTGATAGAACTGGTAAGGAGACGTCCTCTCCGCATCCAGCCAGATGTTGCCTTTTTCGGTCTTGCCGAACTTGCCGCCGTCAGCCTTTGTGATAAGCGGACAGGTCAGGGCATAAGCCTCGCCGCCGCAGGTGCGGCGTATGAGTTCTGTTCCCGTGGTGATATTGCCCCACTGATCCGCACCCCCGAGCTGAAGCTTGACTCCCCGGTGCTGGTAAAGGTACAGGAAATCATATCCCTGAAGAAGCTGATATGTGAACTCAGTAAATGACATCCCCTCGGAGGAGTCGCGGCTCAAGCGCTTCTTGACAGAATCCTTGCTCATCATGTAGTTGACGGTGATGAGTTTGCCGATGTCGCGGGTGAAATTGATGAAAGTGTAGTCCTTCATCCAGTCATAGTTGTTGACCAGTTCAGCCTTGTTGGGGGCGTCGGACTCGAAATCCAGAAAACGCGAAAGCTGCTCCTTGATGCACTTCACATTATGGGCAAGAGTCTGCTCATCGAGAAGATTGCGCTCCTGACTTTTCATGGAAGGGTCGCCTATCATTCCCGTGGCACCTCCGACAAGAGCAAAAGGTTTATGTCCGCAAGCCTGAAAATGCTTGAGTATCATGATGCTCACAAGATGGCCTATATGGAGAGAGTCTCCAGTCGGGTCAATTCCGACATAGGCGGATGCCGGTCCCTTCATAAGTTCCTCCTCCGTGCCCGGCATGATGTCATGGATCATGCCTCTCCAGCGGAGTTCCTCGATAAAATTCTTCATATATATTCAATATTTATTCCCATCACCTGCGATTGTTCGCGATCGAAATATAGTAAAACAGCGTAGCAAGAGAGCCCAATGCGGCTACAACATAGGTGTAGGCCGCCCACTTCAGGGCGTCTTCAGCCATAGGGCGTGTCCGCTCGTCCACAATCCCGGCTCCGTCAAGCCACTGCACAGCACGCTGACTCGCATTGATTTCCACAGGCAGCGTGATGAAACTGAAAAGCGTAGTCATTGCAAAAAGAGCGATGCCGCACCAGAGAAGCGCCGGAAAAGTATTGACCAGCAACACTCCGAGAAGAAGCACCCACTGGACAGTATTGTTCGCGAATGTCACCACCGGGACAAGGGCGGAGCGCAAGCGCAGCGGAGCATAACCTCTCGCATGCTGGATGGCGTGGCCCGTCTCGTGGGCAGCCACGGCACAAGCCGCGATGGAGGCACTGCTGTAGACAGATTCACTGAGATTGATGGTCTTGTCCTGAGGGTTGAAATGGTCGGTCAGACGACCGGCGACAGACTGCACCGTCACATCGTTGATTCCATTCTGCCGGAGCATCAGCCGGGCGATGTCAGCCCCGGTAAGTCCGTGGGGTGAAGGCACTTTGGAATATTTGTCGAACCGGCTCTGCAGAGTCATCTGAATGACCCAGGAGAGCAGCATAACAACTATGAGAATTAACCAGATTGACATGTTTTTCGTTCTTTTGTGTTAAACAAGCTAGTAAAAGCCGGGTGTCAAAATACAAAGGCTATGCCGAAGACTATCCTGAAATTGTCCTTGGTATAGTTGTTCGTCCATACCAGAAATTCATAATTTCCTATGGCCCAAGAACATCCCACAGCAATATCAGGAACTGAGTCAAAACGCCACGAGTGAATCGTACCGGCCATAGGAATGAGCGTGGAACCACCTGGAAGGGGGAATTTCGCTCCAAGATACAGCCAGTGCTCAATATCCGCCATTTTGTCAGTATGGACGGTCCACAGCGTGTTGGACAGCCAATAATACTTGCCGTCAGGGTCGAAAGCCCCATGCATATAAAGGCCGCTGGTGATGTAGGAGAACTTGTGAGAGTCGCTCAGAGAAAAGGTCGGGCTCGTCTGCACTCCTACATTGAAATAGTTGCTCTCGTAGAACCCGGCCCTGAAAGTATATCCCGAGTACACTCCTGTCGGGCAGGTATACAATTCAAGGCCCACCGCCGTCTTGCCGATACCATATTGGAAAGTGGTGAAAGTCTCCTGATAGTTGACCTCCGGGCGGAACTTGATGGAATGGTAGCCGAAAAGTCTGCCGTCACCCGGAGCCGGGGCGTAGAACGGAACCTGGGAAAGCCCGGACATGCACTTGAGCACAAGCACGAGCACAAAAATGGATTTCAGATGTCGAGCAGCCATAAATTGAGATGTTTTTATTCCATGAGTTTCTTATAACGGAAGCGCTTCGGCTCGACGTTGCCGAGCCGCGCCTTGCGGTTCTCCTCGTACTCAGCATAGTTGCCCTCGAAGAACACCACCTGAGAGTCCCCCTCGTATGCAAGGATATGAGTGGCGATCCTGTCAAGGAACCAGCGGTCGTGGCTGATCACCACAGCGCAGCCCGCAAAGTTCTCAAGGCCATCCTCCAATGCACGTATAGTATTGACATCCACATCATTGGTCGGCTCGTCGAGCAGGAGCACATTGCCCTCATCCTTGAGAGTCAGAGCCAGATGCAGGCGGTTGCGTTCACCGCCTGAGAGCACGCCGCAGAGTTTCTCCTGATCGGCTCCGCTGAGATTGAAACGCGACACCCAGGCACGGGCGTTGATGTCCTTGTTGCCCAGTCTCACCCACTCGGAATTCCCGGCAATCGTCTCGTACACGGTCTTGTCCGGATCTATGCTCCGGTGCTGCTGGTCCACATAGGAAATCTTGACCGTATCCCCAATCTCAATAGTACCGGTATCCGGAGTCTCCGTTCCCATTATCATGCGGAAAAGAGTCGTCTTTCCGGCACCGTTCGGCCCGATAACGCCCACAATGCCCGCAGGCGGCAGTGAGAAAGAGAGATGCTCGAAAAGCACCTTGTCACCGTAGGCCTTCGAAACGTCGCGGAACTCGATGACCTTGTCACCGAGACGCGGCCCGTTAGGGATGTAGATTTCAAGGTTGGCCTCTTTCTCGCGGGCATCGGCTGCGGCAAGCTTCTCGTATGCCCCGAGACGCGCTTTCTGCTTGGCCTGTCGGGCTTTGGGTGCCATGCGGACCCACTCCAGCTCGTGCTGGAGAGTCTTGCGCCTGCGGCTCTCCTGCTTTTCTTCCAGCTCAAGCCTTTTCGTCTTCTGCTCCAGCCAAGAGCTGTAGTTGCCTTTCCACGGAATGCCTTCCCCGCGGTCAAGTTCCAGAATCCAGCCGGCCACGTTGTCCAGGAAGTAGCGGTCGTGGGTAACGGCTATCACCGTGCCCTTGTATTGTCTGAGATGGGCTTCAAGCCACTGGATGCTCTCTGTGTCAAGATGGTTGGTAGGCTCGTCGAGCAGAAGCACGTCCGGTTCGCGCAGAAGCAGGCGGCACAAGGCCACACGGCGGCGTTCTCCCCCGGAAAGGGTGGATATCTTAGCATCTGCCGGCGGGCAGTTCAAGGCATCCATGGCCCTCTCAAGCTTGGACTCCAGTTCCCAGCCGCCGAGGTGCTCGATCTGTTCAGACAGTTCTCCCTGTCTCTCGATGAGGGCAGCCATCTGGTCATCGTCCATCGGCTCCATGAACTTCATGGATATCTCGTTGTACTCGTCGAGCACGTCCTTGACCTCCTTGACCCCCTCTTCCACTACCTCCAGCACCGTCTTGTCTGGATCCATTTGAGGTTCCTGCTCAAGGTAACCCACCGAATACCCGGGTGCCCACACCACTTCCCCGCGGTATGACTTCTCCACCCCGGCTATTATCTTGAGGAGTGTGGACTTTCCGGAGCCGTTGAGACCGATGATGCCGATCTTCGCCCCGTAAAAGAATGAGAGATAGATGTCTTTGAGAATTGTCTTGTTGTTGTGCGGCAGGACTTTGCCCACGCCGTTCATTGAGAATATTATCTTTTCGTCTGCCATATCCGCATTTTTGCGCAAAAATACGGAATAATCAGATGCTTCGCAAGGTGAAACGGAATCCCAGCCCCCCGCCGTCCACGCGATAGGCGCTGATGCTCCCCTTATGGAAGCGGACAGCATTGCGCACTATGGAAAGGCCCAGTCCCGAGCCGCCCACAGGTTTCGCCCTGTCGGCATCGATACGGTAGAAGCGGTCGAATATCTTTTCAAGCTCGCCCCGCTCTACCCCGCGGCCTGTGTCATGATAGTCTATGCTGCATTCCCCCTCCCCCGACATGACTCCGGAGACGCTTATTCGGCAACCGTCGCCGGCATACTTGAGGGTGTTCTCCACAAGATTGCGGAAAATGGAGTAGACAAGCTGATAGTTGGCAGTGATGCAGACAGGCGGAAGCTGGTTGTCCACCGTAATGCCGTGGGCTGCCAGTTGGCCAGACATCTCTTCAGTCACCTCAACCATGACTGTCCGGATATTGACAGGCTTGAGCTTGAACTGCTCGGGAACTTCCTCCAGTTTGGTAATGAGGGAGATGTCAGTGATCATGTCCGAAAGCCTGAGCGCCTGCAGATAGGAGCGCTCAATGAAAAGGCTGCGCTTCTCCTCGCTGAGCTCGGGGTGATTGACAATAGTCTCAAGGTAGCCCTGGATGCTGCTCACGGGGGTTTTGAGTTCGTGGGATATATTGCCGGTCATCTCATGTTTGAGCAGACGCGTCTGTCTGGCGGAGAGTTCCGCCTCGCGTCGCTGGAAACGGTCAGAGAGCCATACAAGAACGACAAGGGCGAGGGCCAGCAGGATGAAAACACTGAGTATGAGCATCCAGTCCGTCCTGAAAAACTTTCCCATCTCAACATCGAACACCTGGGCAACCCGTATTATCTTCCCGTCATAGGACTTGGCAAGATAGAAATACTTCCTGTCCGAAGACTCCGACTTGCGGATGGAACTGCCCATCCCGCTGCGCAGACACTCTTTGATCTCCGGACGGCCAAGGTGGTTCTCCAGCTCGCCGGCAGAGACAGAGGAATCGTAGATGACCCGGCCTGAAGAATCTATTTCTGTAACCCTCAGATCATCCGGCATATATTTCAGCACGCCGTCCCCCTCATTTGCGATCATGTCCGCATAGCCTTCAAGCCTCGACTTGATGATGGCACGCCGGTAACCGTCCTCGCTGACGAGCCCCAGACACACGGCTCCGAGAGCAAACACAAGGAAGACCGAAGAGATGGCGAATATGAGTTTATTCCGGTAGCTCATAATGGGAATCGAGATAATAGCCGAAGCCCGTCTTGTTGCGGATGATGTCATGGTAACGGCCAAGTTTGCTGCGTATTCTCGCTATATGCACATCCACGGTGCGGTCAAGCACATACGGGGCATCCTTCCAGAGGTCGGAGATGAGAGCCGCACGGGAGAAATAGGTATCGGGATGACGGGCAAGAAGGGCCAGCAGATCAAACTCCTTGCGGGAAAGCGGAATTTGAGCCCCATCCAGCTCTGCAGTCTCCGAAACAGGGTCAATCACAAGCGCTCCGAACCGCAACAGCCCCTCCCCGGAAGAGGGAGAAGCGGAGCGGCGCAGTACCGCCTTGACTCGGGCCAGAACCTCATTGACAGAAAACGGCTTCGAAATATAATCATCACCTCCGGCAGAAAAACCGGTCAGGACATCGTTCTCAGTGCTTCGTGCAGTAAGAAATATTATAGGTATCCTGTTGCCCGAATTTCTGCGCAACTGCGCGGCAAACTGAAAACCCGACATGCCGGGAAGCATCACATCAAGCAGAATCAAGGCCGTATCCGCGCCCACCAGCTTGAGCCCGTCCTCGGCCGAACCGGCTGCGACCACTTTATATCCGGCATTCTCCAGGTTGAATGTCAATATTTCCCTGATATCAGCCTCATCCTCTATGATAAGAATCTCTGTCATACTGTCCGCAAATATATCACTTCCCCAAAGAAATCGCACAGCGGATTGTTAAATTTCTGTTACATCGCCGCTACTTTTTTCATAATAAGGGCATTTTTTATCATTTTTGCGGCGAAATTCTGAATCCAGATGATTTTAAGTATCCTCACCTTGATCGGGGCTCTCGGAATGTTCCTGTACGGAATGAACATGATGAGCTCCGGACTCCAGAAAGCGGCGGGCAACGGCCTGCGCCGGTTCGTATCATCAATCACATCCAACCCGCTCAAGGGCGTAGCCACCGGACTTGGAGTCACAGCCGTGATCCAGTCTTCCAGCGCCACCACCGTGATGGTCGTCAGTTTCGTGAACGCGGGAATCCTGACCCTCTCTCAAGCCATAGGGGTGATCATGGGCGCCAACATCGGCACCACCTTCACCGCCTGGATCATAGCCCTTTTCGGATTCAAGGCCGACATTTCGGTTCTCGCGGTGCCGCTGATGGCCGCCGGCTTCATCATGAGCATCTCCAAAAAAGGAAAAATCAAGGATATAGGAGAGATAGTAGTCGGATTCAGCCTGCTTTTCCTCGGGCTTTCGTTCATGAAGAATTCAGTTCCCGATCTCCAGTCCACTCCGGAAGCGCTGTCATTCATCCAGTCCTGGTCAGGACACGGACTGTGGTCAATCCTGCTGTTCGTGGCCGTGGGCACAGTGCTCACTCTGGTGCTCCAGTCTTCCAGTGCCACGGTAGCACTCACCTTGATCGTACTCAACATGGGGTGGATCAAATTTGACATGGCGGCAGCAATGGTGCTCGGAGAGAACATCGGAACCACGATCACAGCCAACATAGCCGCAGCCGTAGGAAATGTGAACGCAAAGCGCGCCGCCCTTGCCCACACCGTCTTCAACGTGTTCGGCGTAATCTGGGCCGTAGCCCTGTTCCCTTATTTCTTAAAACTCATCACCTTAATAATCAACAGCATCGGACTTGGAGGCAGCGAGCAGACACCTCTATACAGCATCTCCATGCTGCACACGGTGTTCAACCTCATAAACACGAGCCTCCTCATCTGGTTCATCCCGCAGATTGAAAAACTCGTATGCAAGGTCATCAAGGAGAAGCCGAGCAACGAGGTCACCGGCAAACTCGTATATATCAACGCCGGGCTCATCTCCACACCGGAACTCGCACTCACAGAAGCCGAAAAGGAAGTCTGCCATTTCGGGCGCATAATGCGCAAGGGACTTGGCTATGTCAAGGAGGCCATAGCCTCTTCGGACAACGAGTCAGACTTCGGACCATACAGGGACAAACTGGTCAAATATGAAGAGATCTCAGACCGCATCGAATACGAGGTGGTCAGCTTCCTCAACAAGGTCAACCGCGAGGGCTTGAGCGACAACTCCGAATTGAGAATCAAGGCTATCTACCGCATAGTCGGGGAACTCGAGTCGCTGGGAGACAGCGGCGAGGCGATCAGCCGCCTCATCAGCCAGGCGATAGTCCACTCGCAGAAGCTTTCAGCCGAGCACCGCCAGAGCCTCAACGAGATGATAGAACTCGTCTCAAGGGCATACGACGCCATGGTCTACAACCTCGAAAACGCCTCGACCATAGACAATATCGACAATGCCATCGAGGCGGAAGTCGATATCAACAACAAGCGCAACATCTTGCGTGACAAGGAAATGCAGAGAGCGGAGAACAATGGCGAGGCCTACTTCGAGAGCGTATTCTACCTCAACCTGATAGAGAAGCTCGAAGACATGGGCGACTTCATAATAAACATATCCCAGGCCGTGGAGAGCTGGCGCACGATGCGTCCGGGTCTCTCATCCGCCTGGGATGATTAGGCTTTGAGCCCGTTCGTACGGCAAACCCCTTGTTTGCCGTACGGTTTTGGTTTACCGGAACATTTCGCACGGGAGAAGGCCATTTCCCGCACAAATCTGTTTGTAGGGCACACATCGTGTACAGAAAACAGCCACGTTTTGTACGGAACGACTTTAGAAGCCGCACACAATAAATAAAACTGTGTATTCGCCCCGTTTACTCACTCTAAAATTGTAGAAGAACTAAATCTGTCATCCTCACTAATCAATTCAAAAAAAGGCACATCCCTAATGCCTTCAACCTTACTGCCGATCTTGCATACACTCTCAAAGAGTTTTGCTCTATTGATAAAATCCATATATTTGTCGCAATTAGAATCACTGCCTCCGAAGATGCTGGCGATCTCCGATTTACTGATCGAGTTCACATGATGTATAACCCAACTGAGAATGAACTGGGAGTAGTCTTCTTTCGAAGTCTTGAAGTCACTCACATTCTGTGTTGAGAGTATCATACCAACACCAAACATTCGTCCTTCGCTTATGATGCTCCGAAAGGAATTGAAATCTTTCTTCAAGAACTGGTGCGCTTCGTCCACCATAATCATAGCTCTAAGTTCTCTGAAGCCATTCTCTTGCCTACTGCCACCAAGTTGGCGCATTTCGGCATAGAAAAGATCAAGAATAAGGGAGACGATGACCTTCTTGGTATCGTCCGGATATAGAGTCAAATCAATGACTCTGACACTATCCAGCCATTCAAATAGAGACACACAATTACTATTGTCAGTCGTAAAGATGGTATAGTCACGAAGCTTATCAAACAAAGCGAATGCTTTGTCATTTGCATCATAGGTGTCGAAATACTTCTCAATGACCTGTTCCATGGTAGGGACAGGATTCTCCCACGTCGAAGGGTTCTTGGTTATGCCGGCATCCGCATATGTCTCAATAATAACTTGCTTGATGTTGCTTTGCTGCTTCAAACCAAGTCCGTATGCTTTGGCAAACGAATCTGCGATCCGATCGGCAGTGATAGCAGGTAGATTCATACCTTCCACTTGATCATTAACCACGAGTTTGAGAGGGTTGAAAGGATAGTTAAATTTATAACAAGTACCATTAACAGCGTCTAAGAACTCCCGATCCTTATAATCACCTTTATAGTCAAACACGAGCATTCCGACCGGATGATTGCCAACATTATGAACACCTTCCTTTGAGAACTGTGCAATTACCGAACGGGCAAATTGAGTTTTACCCGTACCCATTGTTCCAATTACACCCATATTGGGATGTGAAACCATCTTGGTGTTATTTGGTTCAAACACAACTTCTCTTTTTGGGGAAAGGGTATGCCCCACAAGAATTCTAATGCCCTGAGTTCCTTGCGATACTGTGCTAGTTTTAGGTGATGATACTTCTATCGTTTTGTGTTCAACCTCGGGTTGTTGATTATCATCGCCCATGGCGAATAGTTCAAGCTCCGTTGTTACTGGCTCAGAAATACAGATAGAAGATGGATTATCTATCAGTTTTCTTGCTTCTTCATCAACTAAGATTGTACCTGTTTCCAAGAAATCAAGATGGTTGTTCTCTGGTTCTGCGACAAACTGAAAGCATTCTTTTTCAGAGAAATGAATGCCACAAACTGGTACACCATCAACATTTGACGTTGACAGCTCGTGCGCAGCTGTACTATAAAAGGAGACAACGGCTGCACAGCCCATTTCTTTCACAGGCACCTGCTCAGGAAACGAATATTTCAAATTCAATAGAGCCGACCTGTGGATATCTATCTGAGCATATTCTTCATCAGACAGTAATTCATTGGCATTCAGTTTTTCTGCATTCGTTAAAAACTGAGAGGCGAAAAAAGTGCGGTAGATGTTTTTAGTGAAATTACCATCTCCAAGCAAGTGTTCTTTGAACTGACAATATGTTTGTGCAACTTGCTTTCCTCCTTTCTCAGCAAATGCACTGTTCTTTGAGAACTTAACTTCGACAGGGTAGAGGTATAGCTTTAAATCATCGGCATCAGAAGAATCGAGTCCAATCATGAGCAAATCATCAGACATTACGCCTTTTGCTCCTAAACTCTTTTTAGTGAAGATATAATCTTGTGGCAGGCCGATTGAGCCAGTTACTCGAAGGATCTCTTCCAATGAAACTGGAATCCAATGAACTCCTTTGTTTCTTCTCATAAAATGAAGCATGGCGATGCTTGCTGCTACAATGCTCATTTTCTCCCTTATCTGGACCTCTGTTTTATTAACAATGTCAAGCATCCAATTCCCATTCAGGCAATTGAAATAGTCCATCATTTTGCGGTTGAAATGAAGGAATCTTTCTTCTGAAAGGGCATATTCTTCATACGATTTCCTGAGCATGTTTTCATACTGATCGACATGCTTTGTGACCGTGATGCTATCATATTTAGCATTAATCGTATACTGATCCGTATAGTGAACTATATATAGGTCCTGCTTATAGAAGAAATTGATATCAACTTCTGGATTAATGAAAGTAACCCAGTTTGCATTGTCGTATATAGAATTCAGCAGTTTAGACTCACTGAACTTATATCTCTTTGCCACACAAGTGTGATCATGATAGACACTGCTTCCTTCATTTTCTTCATTCGAATATAAATTGTTCATCGCAATGGTCATAGGATATATGTAACCATCTTTACTCGTAATCCCCCTCGTCCCAAAGCCAATCACATATACATCCTCTTTATTGACAGTTGAAGGAATAGAAATCAAGCCGTTGAATGCCAGTTCTGTTCGAGAGTCATCAGTATTAGGCTTGATAAAAGATCTACCGGTATCCATCTGATAGAAAGCGATATGACAATATCTGATTTCATCATTACATGCTTCCATAGAGTGTTTGTAGAAAGACACTCTAGTGAACAACTGGTGGATTATCTCCTGACTTGTGTAGTCGCCCTTTGATTCAATGTTGACTCTAATTGACTGCAGCTCTCTAGTAATAGAGTCTATTGAATCAAGTCGATTAAGTTTCTCAAAGAAAGTCTCCTCCATGAGATTGTCGACGTATTCGTGAAGTTCAATACGCTGAACGCCATTCGTATTCGCACGTTGCCTTTTAATGAACTCTATGATACCCTTAATCACATTAGTGTCATCAGGAATGCCTATTGTGCTGATTATAATAGGACATTCCTTGTCCTGGAACAGATAGTTGAAATGCCGTATGAATGCCTCCATCTTCGTCCACACCATCTTTGTTGTGATATCGTTAGTCCTTTCTTGCGGTTTGCTGTTTACTCCTTCATAACTGAGCCAATTTTTGATCTCCGAAAGTTGGCTGTCGCTATAGGGTCTCATTGGAGCATCGTTGTAATAGAGGTATGGAATCAGATAGAAAGGAGACAGCAGTTTTCTGGCAAAAGACGAATCCTCTTGTGTGTCATATTGAGAATCATATTCTAGTCTGAAAGCGACATTGATTGGATGGAAAGGGGAAAGGTAAATCCTATTCCCTTCGGCAACGATGCCAAGTTTTGTGAGGTTATACTCCTCTCTGGCGAGCCCCCTTGTGTTAGGAATCGCATCTATTACAGTTTTAATTGCTTTCCAGTAATCGACATAAAGAGGTCTAACTTCGTCATTCAAAGGACAGAGTGATGGAACCGTATTATTCTCTTTATAATAGCCGTAAACTTTTGATAGTGCATCCTTGACTAGTGCAGGAATCTCGAGTTCGGTGTACTCGGGCTGGTATTCTCCAGTTATGCTATTTAGGGCATAGTTAATGAAAGAGCTATCATTATCGACAAACGCCTTTTCCCATTCAAGATACTTTCTCCAATATCCATACACTCCTCGTTCGATTTCTCCATCTGAAATCTTGCCAAAAGGCCCTTTCTCTGTTTGTACACCTCTATATATCTTTTCCGCCGGCGGAAAGGATTCCGGACCAATAGGCGGTATTGAAGCAGCGGTATGTAATTTCAATATGAATTTTATTTCTCTTGATGCGACCTTTATAATAAAACGAATTTCGTCATTATCATCATCAACTACAACGGGAACAGATAACTTCAGGTCTGAAGACCATTCAACAGTCCCATTCAAGGGTATAGATGCTAGTGTATTGCCATTTCCAAATGTCAATATATCAGCTTCTTCTGGAACCGCAACAACGATTTCCCCCTTTTTGTTAATTGAAAAACAGTTTTGAATATCTTTGAATAACTCCTTGCCACAAGGCAATTTCATGATAAAAAAGTCATGGTGATTGTCATTCAGACCTACTGGCTGTTTTATTAATTCATCTCTAACGGTTACAATAACGGTATTCCCTAAAACCTGACAGGCCTCAGAATTAAATTTCTTTATATCCTTGTTGAATGAGATGTTGATTTTCTGCTCTGTCGCTTCAGATTGATCGCATATGATAATGCTGTTAGTGGTTTTCTTTTTCTTGTTACCCTTTGTGCAGCAAATCAATGACGAAAGTAATCCTTCCGCAGGTAATTCAATATCAACAAGTTCAAGTTCAGCCGTCTTGGCTTTCCTATCCACGCTGTCCAAGAACTCTTGAAAATCAATCTGATTCCAACATCCAGACCCAAGTATTTTCTTGGACAATTTTTCGTCCAATATCTTTTGTAAAGCACTTAGCTTGTCGGTGTTATCATCCTGATTCATTATGTCACTGACCTTTCTGTAGAGCTCGTGATTCTTATCAACCCTTTGGCTCATCTTTGAATCAGTAGGCTTAAAACCCTTGTCATAAATAGTTCCATCTGGGAAGAAATCAAGATCATTAAAATGACCTTTCATTGTTTTGTCAGATAAAACAGTGAGCGCGTTCTTAAAATCAAAGAGATTGCATGTACCATCTGAAATGTATTCGGAAATTTTAGCAAGATGTTTACTCAAGTATGCCATTTCAAAATCTTTGATAATGACATCCTTAGCTTTTGACTTAATATTTTCGATGATATACCTTGAACTTAATGGTCCACCTGTAGACTGCAGATCCATTACAGTAGTATTAATGGATGATAGGATACTTGAGGTGTTATCTGATAAAATGAACAGGACACCATAGTCCTCGTATTTTCCTCCTGAAACTCCCACTGCATTTCTGATTGTAGTCAGATAATCATCCGTGGCGGTTTTGTCATATCCAACGATAAGACCGGGCGTATTTACGGACGGATGCAAGACAATTGTGTCGTAATTATCTTCTACGACATTTGCTTCAGCTCCACTATAGATTTCTGAAAGGGTAATTTGCTCAGAGTTGTCCTCCAACGCTTTCATTAATCCATCACGATGAATATCGTTCTCTATAATAAGAAAGAAACGACTTCCCTTTTTGAGCGGGACGTGCTTAAAGAACCCAAGTATGAGTTCCTTAACCAGATAACTATAAAACGACTCTGACATATTGTGCTTCACCGGAATCACTCTTCCTGTCTAATAGGTTCAACTTCAGTAAATATTCCTCAATAGCCATTCGACTATATCTGTTAAAATGGATTCCATATCCATTGAATCTCTTATACATGTCATCAAGCTTCACTTTCTTGCCCTTAGTGAAGAGTGCTATCAAGAAAGTCAGCATCTCATTGTCCAGGACGAGAACGAAGTTACCCCGTCGACTTTGAAGAAATCTGACACTCATGAGATCAATGACCTTTTTGCGCATGCGAGATACGTAACTAGACGATTGTAATCCAGTACACAAATGTTCAAGGGTATCAACAAACGATTGATAATCGTTTACTGATATTTCAATTTCATCAATGGAACCATCCTCGCTAGTACGATTACTAAAGACTTCTCTTTTTTCTTTTTGATAAAGATGCAATAACTTTTCGCAAACTTCTTTGTTTTCTTCAAATGGAGTTTCACTCAACTTCCGATAAATGTCAGGATAAAAGCCAACATGCCCACCAAGTACGCTATTTAAGATATCCAGAGCTTGAGACTTGCCAAAGAGTTTGTCTAGACTTATCTTCGGTATGTGATATGACCAGCCTCTAACTACAGCATCGTGGTTAACGGATGCTTTCTCGCTATCCAACAGGAAATAAAACGGAGCCGGTTTAGAAAGGTCCTCATTGGACTTTCTTGGTGATAAATTCACAATGGTTTGAGTGACCGCATAGCATGCGTAGAAGTGAAGAAACAAAGGGAGATACTTAACCTTAACAGTTTCTTCTTGGGCCAATAGCCAACTCAAGTCTTCCTTGAAAGAATCCTTGATAAAAGGGAGAATCATATAGTCTTTTGCCCTATCCCCGTTCTCTTCTTCTTTTGAGAATGGCGATAACGCTTCTTGCAATATGCTTGTGAACAAATTCTGTACATCTTTGCCGACCGGCATTTCAATACTTTCCGGTAGCATGGAGTATAGGTAGTTTGCCAATTTCCTCTGTCCATCTTTATATTTCTTCGTGTCCTTAACTGACATCTTTTCGTCATTAGGGACAAGAGGCAAGTATTTTAAAAATGACGAGTCAGTGATATTCAGATTACCATTGAAGAACATAATGTCTTTAAGCATTTTCAAGAATTCCGAGACTTGATCATCTTGCATTTTCTTGTCAACAGAAAGATAGTTGGAAACAGGTTTCAATGCTGACTTATCAAAATCCTCAATTTCTTTAGTTCCATCATTTGTCCAAATCCTGAAGAATTCACCGGCTGTGCCTTGCAGGCCGCATTCTTTGTCAAAAGCTGATGCGGGATTGGAGTTGAACGGTAACAGTTTAACTCCCTCTTGCCAATTGTCAATGAACTTGCCGTTCTGATGATAATGTCTATTGTATGCTTCTATATCTACTTTCATTGAAATTGAATATTGCCGAATGCTGTTTCACTTAATTTCATTTCTGTAGTGTCAGACTTGACAACCGTAAGTTCTTGCCGGCAATCACACTTCCCTATCAGTTGCCTTATGAAACGACTGAAGGTCAAATCTTTCTCATTTTCGTATGACAGTGCTAGTTTCCCGTTATTAAGTTCATATAAATAACTATATAAAGGGTAGTCCATCCGTAATGAAACATTCCCGGAAGGAAACTCCCATGATAAATCAAATCTCAAGCTGAACTCTGTCGGATTCTTCTTGTCGAAAGGAGCCTTTATCGGTTTCGGCTTTAATGATTGATTTGCAAACAATCGATACTGGCCTCCTTGAATATTAAGCGGAATCATATTAGGCTTAGAATAATATGATCCATAATGTCTAGTAATTGCTCTGCCCACCATGTCATAAATCTCTTGCATCTTATGAACATCGGCCATAAAAACACCCCTAAGAATAGAAAGGTAAGAGGTGAAAACTGAACTCTCTGAATGGTACGATATAAGGTGCTTTAACCTGAATACAAATTTTGTTGTCCTTTCTATGTCTTTTCCATTATTGCTGTAAAACTCATTTGTCCGCGTAATCAAGTCTTTCGGTATTGAATCTAGTACCTGAGGGTCAAAGTATGTTGCAGGTATGGAGTATGACGTAAACAGAACAGATAATTGCTTATCATGATCCGTACGGCTATGCTTTAATGGATCCAAATTTGAAATTGCTTTCTGGATTGTGTTTTCCCCTCCACAATACAGAAGGTTGGGAAGTAGAGCCTCAAAGAAATCCTCTCGAGAACGGTATTCGTCATAATGAGGGTAAACCATTATGGAATATACAAAGTCAAGGAACTCTCTAGGTGTGATAATAAGTTTATATCTTATGATAGCCTCTATGATTGTCATACAAATAGAATTCTGAACTTCCAGAATGCTCAGAAGTTCGTAATTCAAAATCAGAGGATCGATAGCATCGGCGCCATTCTCAATGTCTTCTCTATACGCCGTATAGAAAGGATTCTTTTTCTCTTTTGCAGTTATTCTCTTAAAAATAGAGGAAAGAAAGTTTGAACTGGCCGGGTACTCTGTTTCACTGTCCACATTGAACTCGAAAATCTGTTCATCTGGGAATAATACGAACTTAATCCGGTCGGTCTCGATTGGAGGAGTGAAATCATCATCGAATATTGGCCGTGCGCATCTGACCAATTCGGAGAATTCCGACTGTACCTCTGGATCTTCAATCAAAGCATTGAGTTTTCCAAGATTAATGGCAAGTACCTGTTTCCTGTCAGTAGATCCAATATTCTCGTCCTTATAATCAATAAGCGCTTCTTTCAATGTGTCAACAGCTGTTTTCTTCGGGGAGCAACTAGCCGTAGCATCATTGTAAAAACAACTCTCTCCCCAATCGGAAACAGATTTCACCTTACTGATCAGGTGCGATTTACCGTCACCGGCACTTCCTACCAAAAGGACAATTCCGCCACCAGCATCGTCTATCTCACACATTTTGTTTAACAAACGTGATTCAATGGGGCGCTCAACATGCATGTAATCATCTAAATCAGAAAACGACATTCCCGATTGAACAGAATCAACTGAATGTTGACTCAGACGACTGAACGCTTCTTTTAAATGAGTTGCGGCCATATAGGTATAATAGTTACTCCCAGAGTATTGGGTTTTGCAGGTTTGACATTTTATAGTTAAACATATCCATAAGTTCTTTACTATGCTCAGGGAACTTCTCCAAAGTCGCAAGAATTGTTTTTAGGGGAAGGCACATTCTTATGTTTTGATAGTAACCCGATTTTACATCATCCATAAAATCCGCGAAAGACTTGATTGCTGGACGATCAACAACTTTTAGATATTTCTCTTCCCAATATGATTGATTCCTATAACAGAACTCCCAAAACGACATTTTTTTGTAGAATGCCTGTTGGTTGCACCATCTTGCTATTTGTACATATAGGTTCGACAATTCATACTTATGATAGTCTTCATGTCTCATTATATAACCAACACAACCATACGACATAAGAATCTTTATCCTTTGAAACAGTTCCCAAATATCACGGTAGAAACGTTCATGGCTATCCGTCGTGAGCATAAAACCACAGAACAAGTAGAATTTCGTGCTTTTCTTAGGATTGTAGTGTTTCCATATTTTCAATGCTTTTTCAATGACATCCCTATCCTTCCAATTATCAAATGCAAAGATAAAGTCCCCATGGTATTTCGCTTTTGAAAGCATTAGCGCCATTTCCTTACCATGTTCACTTTGAGCCAGCATCCTCTCGTCCAAACCTTGTCTGAACTGAAATGGCTGTTTCCTATCTATTAACTCCTGTAATAACGGCTTCCAAATTGAATAATCAGAAGCAAGAAAATTGTCATCCCAAAGATAAATGTACGGCCTTAATTTTTTGCCATTCTCATCAACTTCCTTATCGAGGAACCAATCCAGCCTTGAATATGGGAGAATTGTTTTCTCAAGTTTGTTGATACAGAATGGACAGTGACGAATACACCCTCTGGTTAAAAAACCTATGCTGTATTGCTGATAATCTTTGTACCTCTCCCTTTTGAACCCTTTCTGAACTTGCTGCTCAACGTAAGCATCATAGAGATGATAATATGGCATCTGCCTTGCCATATCGATTCCCTTCAGTTTCTCCCCCCCCCCGATGATTAGGAAATGATGACAAGAAAGGGTCTTCCTCCAGACTATGCATATCTGCACGCCTCTTTTGTGAAAACACCTTTACGTCTTTTTCTGCAGCATAGAATCCTGTTCCACCAACATGAAACTTAGATTCTTCATTCGTTCCTAGAACTCTTGTGTAAAATTCAGGCAAAGGAGTGAAAGAGAAGACTCTTGACATAAAGATATGACCGAATCGTGAAATGTCACTCTTGCTGTCAAGTATAAGTTCAAATGGGATATTGTTATCAAATAAAAAGCCTGCAATTTTGAGCAAAGCAAGATTAGGATGACGCGTACCTTTTGCAAGCAAATCAGCGTCAACCAATCCGACAACTATAGATGTGTCTCTCCCCATGCTCATATTTCAGTCTCAACCCTCAGGAATAAAACGTCCTTTTAAAATAGTTTTATTTACTCAAACGGCCAAAGTTAGTTTATTTATTCAACAAAACAGCGGGACATCGGTAAAAAATTCTTCCTGACCTTTACTCCTGCCGGCGCGCAGATAGGGGTATTTTCGGCTGTTTTCTCCTCTACCTCGGGATGATACCCCACTCAAGCACATCTCCAAACCACCTCGGCTATTAGGTCTTTTTTTTTTTTTGGGGGGGTGGGGCGTCCCTTTCAACCCCAACCTCCATGATTTTCCATGTCTACTTTTCGAGTCCAGTACAAGTCGAGCAACAGGCCAATCCCATGGATTGCTGACCGCTGCTAACTGCAGAATCTCTTGCCCTTTCATTTTTGCCGCCGAAAAGTTATATTTGTGAATTATGTTGTACCCTATCGGAATACAGAGCTTTTCTGAGATTCGCAATGGCGGATATGTCTATGTGGACAAGACTTCGTTGATCTACAGCCTCGCATCGACAGGCAAGTACTATTTCCTGAGCCGGCCTCGCCGTTTCGGAAAGAGCCTTCTCGTCTCGACGATGGAGGCATATTTCCGTGGCCGTAAGGATCTTTTCAAGGGTCTGGCTATGGAGGAACTGGAGACGGACTGGATTGAGTATCCGGTGCTGCATCTGGATCTGACGGGAGCCGCTTACACCAAAGTGGATGAGCTTCATTCGAAGCTCAACTCTTTCCTGTCCGCTCAGGAAGAAATTTACGGAATCCGGACTTCCGAAAAAGTGGCGAGCGTACGTTTTGAGCATGTCATCGACGCGGCATACCGCAAGACTGGGCGTAAGGTGGTGATCCTCATCGACGAATACGACAAGCCTATAGTGGACAACATTGATGCCCCGGAGCTTATGGAAGCGTTCCGCCGCGAGCTTCAGGGCTTCTACAGCGTCATCAAGGGAAAGGATGAGTTCATCCGTTTCGCATTCCTCACTGGGGTCACCAAACTCGGGAAGATGAGCATCTTCAGCGGGCTTAACAACCTAAACGACATCTCGATGGATCTTGGTTTTTCGGACATCTGCGGAGTGTCGGAGGCGGAACTCAAAGAGTACTTCGACGGGTGCGTGACCGGACTGGCTGAGGCCTGCCGGATGAGCCGGGAGGAATGCTACTCCAAACTCAAGACGATGTACGACGGTTATCATTTCAGCGAAGGCGCTGCAGGTGTCTATAATCCGTTCAGCCTGCTCAACACATTCAAGGCTAACAGGTTCCGCATGTACTGGTTCGAGACCGGCACCCCGACTTTCCTTGTCCGCTACCTGAAGCAGATCAAATGTAATCTGGACAACATCTCCAAAGACAAAGTTTCCGTGGAGACACTGACAGGAGCGAACTACGTGGCCCCGGCCCCGATAACTCTGATGTACCAGACGGGCTACTTGACCATCACGAGCTACAACGAACGCTTCAACACCTACACCCTTGACTATCCAAACGAGGAGGTCAAGGCCGGATTCTTGAACTCCCTAAGTCAACTCTACGCCCCTGCCCTGATTCAAGGTGAATTTTCAGTCTACAACTTTGTCGAGGACATCGAGCGCGGCGATGTGCAGGGCTTCATGGACAGGTTCACCTCGTTCCTCTCGGACAACAGCTATGAGCTCCAGGGCGACCTTGAGCTGTATTTCCAGAACACGATGTCGGTGATGCTCAAGATGATGGGGCTGTACGTCAAGACAGAATACCGCACCTCCAACGGGCGCATAGACATAGTCTTCGACACCGACAAATACGTCTACATCATCGAACTGAAGCGCGACCTCTCGCCGGAAGAAGCACTGAAACAGATAGAGGCGAAGGGCTACGACAAGCCGTTCCTCTCAAGCGGCAAGGAAATAATAAAGCTCGGCATCAACTTTTCCTCCGAGTCCCGCACCGTGGACGGCTGGAAAGCCGACAGAAGCTGAGGCATCCATCTGCGCCAGCAGTGCCGCAACCTCTCCCAACTCCCTTTCCCTTGGCCGGCACACAGGTAGGAGCCGAATCCGACATTTACGCTCCCACCTGAATATACCACCTGCCATGCAAAGCGATCTGGGGCCCGTCCGCTCGACAGGTAGGAGCTGTTTTTCGACAACAGGCTCCCACCTGAAAGAACGAGACAATAGCGGCAGCAGCAGAGCGGAGCGGTGTCGTGACGAACAAGTATTTGGTGTTCAACGAATAAACAATATGTCCTCCCCGCTAATGCAGGGAGGACATATTGCTATATATCTATCAATCTGATAGTTATCCGCCACCATCCATATTAGGCTATTTAAGTTTCGCAAGGTCTTTCCGATTACACATCTTCCTGATCAGCATTATTTGTCCCGAGACAGACTGAACTCTTCGTCTTTCACGTATATCCTGAAGTTCTTGATCCCGCCGGGAACTCCGGTCTCCATGCGCGGAAGGTACTGGAAGCCAGAGATGCTGTGCGAAGCGCCAAGATCTATCACGACGGCATGAGGAAATGGAGTTCCGGAGACGGTCTGCCAATATGTCGATTCCTGAAGATCGAAGGTCTTGTCCGCAGAACGGTTGACCCCGTCCATGTCTTCGCTGTCGGCATACATCACTGTCCAAGGCTCGCGTGAGAGACGTTCTCCCTTATCATCAATCAGATACATTTCCGCAATAGCGGCAATATCCCCTCCGTCGAGGGCATTGAGGGCCTCGATGCAGACGTAACGTCCCTTGAGCGGGGCGAAGCGGGTTTCCTGCCAGCCGTTGCCCGGTTTGAACGAGCCCTCAAGTACCGGTGTTTCCCCGCTGAGGTCGAGGCTCTGCCCAGGCTCGCGGTGCGTCACACGCTTCTTTACGAGGAGATGGTCGAGCTTAGGCTCCTTGAGTCCCTCTGTCCTGGCTTCGCGGGGGCCGAGAATGTCGAAGACGATTATCTCGTTCTCGCCTTTTTTGAGCCAGCACCCCGGCATGTAGAGCGTCTGCTGCGGGCCGATTTCCCAGATCCGTCCCATAGGGTGGCCGTTGACATACACCAGCCCCTTGCCCCATGTCTCGAAATTCAGGAACGTGTCCGACGGTCTGCCCTTGATGGTGAATGTGGCCCTGTAGGCTCCGATCGGAAGACGGTCTCCGGTCTTGACGGCTTCGCTTAAAGGCCGGAACTCCATTGACGAATAGGTACTGTACTCATCCTCGATATTGTAGACCTTCCAGTTCTTGAGTTCGGTGGTCCATTCGGCACCGTCCCAGTTGAGAGTCAGAGTCACGTTGTCCGTAATGCCCTTGAAGTCCTTGATGGCACGTCCGAAGTTGATGCGGCCCATCGCCTCCACGAGGATGTCGAGCCTGGCACCTTTCTTCACGGCCGGGATCGCCAGCTGTTTCTCGCCGTTGCGGCGGTCGAGTTTCCCGACATACTCTCCGTCTATGAATATCTGCGCGAAGTCGTGGGGCTCGTTCACTGTGAGCGTGGCCGGCCCGCCCAGACCAGGGAGGGTCGTGCTGTAGATGATCGAGCCGAAACCCTGGTCGTATTCTTCCATCGTACGGATGTCCCTGTCCGTCTTCGGCGCCGGCAGGTTCGCCCAAAGAGGGGCGTACTCCGTGAATTCAAATCCCTTTATCGCCATCGGCTTTATCGTCGAAGGCACGTCGGCCTGCTTTTCCCCGTCCATGTACTTGGCAAGGGCCTTGCGCAGTTCCCAGTATTTCGGCGTGGTCTGGCCCGATTCAGAGATCGGGGCATCATAGTCATAGGAGGTCACATCCGGAGCGAAGCCCGGCGAGTTGGCTCCGGCCCAATGGCCCCAGTTCGTGCCGCCGTGCGTCATATACAACGAGAAGGATATGCCTTTGGAGAGCATCTCGTCGATCCCCGCCACCATGTCCGCAGCCGGGCGTGTCTCGTGGTTTGCGCCCCATTTGTCAAACCACCCGCTCCAGAACTCCGAGCACATGAGCGGCGAGTCCGGACGATGCCGCTTCAGCGACTCGAACTGCTGGTCGATATCGGCTCCCGTGCCGAAGTTCATGGTCCATATCAGGTCGTCAAGCCCGTTGTTGAGGTAGTTGGACGCCCAGTCGCACTGGAAGAGCGTGACATCCTCGCCGAAATTCTTGCGGAGCATGTCCCTGATGGCCGAGACGTAAGGTTTGTCGGTGCCATAAGAACCATATTCATTCTCGACCTGCACCATGATTATGGGTCCGCCATGTGCTATGGTGAGATCCCCCACCTGCCCGGCCAACTCCTGCTGGAACCGGTCCACACGCTCAAGGAAAAACGGGTCACGCTCCCGGAGTCTGATGTCCTTCTTTTTGAGCAGCCACCACGGAAGTCCGCCCATTTCCCACTCGGCACAGACGTAAGGCCCGGGGCGCAGTATGACTTTCATGTCGTTCCGGGCGCAGAGCTGCACAAAAGCGCGCAGGTCATTCTGCCCGCTGAAGTCGAAACTGTCCTGCCTCGGCTCATGTGAATTCCAGAAGACATACAAGCATACAGTATTCATTCCGAGAGCTTTGCAGAGCCGTATCCGCTGCTCCCAGTATTCTCTCGGGATGCGCGGATAGTGCAGCTCGGCGGCCTTGATGACAAAGGGCTTTCCGTCCAGCAGGAAAGTTCCCTTCCCCGCCTCGAACCTCGATGTGCCATTTTTTGCCCCTGAGCCATCGGGCATGTCGGCCGCCGAAAGCCACTGCCGGCCAGAAAAGAGGAATGCGGCCCCGAGCAGCAAAGCGGCAAGAACTCCACGGCCGCACCGGAATTGCAAATTCATGTTTTTCATAAAAATAGATTATAGTGTCATATATGTCGCCGCAAAGATATTCATATTTCTGGAATATACTTTTAAACGACAGCGCCCCTGCTTTTGACGGGGACGCTGTCTTCTATCGGCAACTGTCGATCAGTCGGCAGATATGGCAGGCATTAATCCGTGGCACCCCAGCCGACAGTCTGGGTCAGTTTGCTGTTTCTGTTGAGCGCATCCTGGGAGACAGGGAACAAAAGAATATTCTTGTTCTTCTTTCCATACTCCGCAATTACCGGATTGCACTCATCGATTTTTCCAAGCCGTATCAGAGCCCACCAGATGACGCCTTCTTCCACAAACTCAATGGTATATTCTCTGACCAGAGCATCCAGAACGGCAGACTTTGACGCATCTTTATAGAAACCCTCAACGCCATAAGCTCTCTTTGCCACAACGTTAAGTGATCTCAAAGCGCCAGCATAATCGCCCTCGCAGTATTTCAGTTCCGCGTCAAGCATTATCGGGAGTGCATACCTATAATACAGAAGATCCACATCATAGATATAGTTCATGCTTCCCGGGGTGAATGCCGGGAGGAATTTGTTGACCCAAGTGATATTGCCCCCGCCTACACCGTAATTTCCATGACCGTATATGCAATCCACTCTCGAGTCATTGTTTTCGTCTTTGCTTTTCTGCAGAAACTCCTGAAATTCAGGTGACAGATCAAGGAACTGACCGGCTATCGGCACTGGGGCGGACCAGTATTTGGAATCGACATCAGTATAATAAGGATACATGTTTCCGAAGTATGACGAACTGAGATTACCGTCACCCTCATCGTTATTCAGCGCGAATATGACCTCTTCATTGACTTTGTTGGTACGGCTGAAGACTGATGCATAATCCGCCAATAGTTTTCCTCCGGTCAGGTCAAACCCCGCCAAAGCGTCCTTCGCCATCTTGAGGTATGACTCGCTCCCACCTTGTGTAGAATACATCCAAAGAGAGTATTCAGCCTTAAGTACATTCAAGGCATCTCTTGTAGCGTAATACTTGTTGCCACCCAAGAACTGTGCATATTTCTCCGCGCTCTCCAAATCTTTTTCCACTTGGGCATAAACTTCAGCCTTGTCTGTCCTCTCCGGGTAAGTCTCAGGCTGGGACGGCGACTCTATCGGGACAAGCACAAGAGGCACATCCCCCCAGACCCTCGCAGCCCAGAAATAGCAGAAAGCACGTGCGAAAAATGCCTGCCCGTATGCGAAACCGGCCTCTTCCTCGCTCATCTTGATTTCCGGAGCATATTTCAGCACAGCATTGGCCTGATCTATTACTGTATAGAGCCTATTCCAGGAACAGGCAGGGGTGTCGGAAGTCATCGTGTTGTACAATACATCTGTGCAATCTTTTGTCGAAATGTCAGTCATCCTTGGAGTACTCCACATGTAGCTCCCGACTCTGACCTCCGCCCAGTAGAATACGCTTGTGTATCTGTTCTGGAAATTGTTGCGAAGCAGATAATATATGCCTTTAGTTGAAGTGGTCACGTCTTTGGCGTCCTTCCACATATTGCTTGCGCTCAATTTGTTGTCTTGTGTTATGTCCAGAGCGCCATTACATGAGCCCGCAAGCAGCGAAACCACAAACACAGATAATACGAGTCCTATTTTTTTCATAAATCTTCTCATACCGATTGACTAGAAAGTAAGTTTCACATTGAAAAGGATTTTACGTGCAGCCGGCGCAATATTGGAATTGGAATTGTCTGCCGTATTGACAGCCGAGAACCAAGATCCGGAAGAAGAAGCACCTATGCCTATCTCAGGGCTGATAGTTCCCGTCACATTGTCCAGATAAGCCAAAGTATTGCCGCTGATGCCGACTGTAAGTTTTTGGATTTTCAACCCCTTGAGCCATTTCTCTGGCAAGTCATAGCTGATTGACACATCTCTTATGCACAGGAAATCCCCCTTCTCGACACAAAAATCAGAAATTCTCTGGAAGTTGGAATTACCATAATCGCAATCATTCGGAAGGAAACGGGCATACTTATAGTCTGCCTTACCAGGTTCCCAACAATCATAGACATCACGTACAATGTTTCCGTTGCAGGTTCCGTATGTATTCATGAACACTCTGGCTTTCATATAATTGACAATAGAGTGCCCAAGAGCAAAATCACAATACACGTTAAGGGTCAGACGCTTATACTTAATGGTGTTGTTTATTCCGCCAGTATATTTCGGTAGGACACTGCCAAGTTCGAACATGTCCTCGGCGTTGATCATCTCTTCTCCGGTTGGAGTCAAAGCCGAACCTGGGCGGTTGACCCATTCATAGTCTCCGACAGCTTTTCGGCCGGCAACCCTCTTGCCATCCTCTCTTCTGTAACCTTTAGACAAGGCATCATAATAGGCATTGTCGGCTTCTTCCTGAGATGTGATGATATGGTCGATTTTATATCCATATATCCTTCCGAGAGACTCTCCAACAGCAATGCCGCCAAATCTTTCTCCTGTCTGCGTAAGGGTATATCCGCCGATCCTCCATGCATCATTCCCGTCCAGATCCTTATATTTATAAGAGTCATCCAGAGAAAGAACCTTGTTTTTGTTGAAAGACCAGGTGATGTCTGTACCCCAGAAGAAATCTTTCTTGTCTATGTTCACTGTATGCAGAGCCAGTTCATATCCATAGAATCGGGCACTTCCCACATTTGCCATGACAGAGTTAAAGGAGCCTGTATCAGGGAGCGTAACGTTGAAAAGCATATCTGTAGTGTGCTTGTTGTAATAATCGGCGGTCAATCGGATCCTGTCCTTCAGGAAATTGATATCAAAGCCGAGATCAAGCTGAGACGTACGTTCCCAAGTGAGGTCCCGGTTCTGCATGGATGATGCCACTGTGACGGTCGAACCATCGTAACGACTTGAAGTAGAATACGCACCATAGGCATCATAAAGACCTATACCATTGTTGCCTGTATAGCCGTAGGATGCTCTTAACTTGAAGAAATTGGCAACATCCTCCACCTTGTCCCACATCCTTTCCTCGGACACGATCCATCCGGCGGATACGGCCGGGAACCATCCCCACCTGTGGCCCGCAGCGAATTTTGACGAACCGTCCGCCCTGACAGTGAGGCCGAGCAGGTACTTATTCTTGAAGCCGTAATTCGCGCGGGCATAATATGAAACCAGAGCTTCTTGGGTATCATTATTGCTGGCCGTGAAAACTGTTCCGGATGAGAGTGTAGGGACTTTGTCAGAAACCGCACCTGTAGACTTGGCGTAGAGATACCAGTCACGCCACCTCGAAAAATCGTATCCCGCCATCAAACTGATGTCGTGATCTCCGAAGACTTTGGCATAATTCATATATGCCGTAAAATTGTCTCTGATCTTTGACCATCTTTTTTCTTGTGTTCCATCACCCTTCCCCCTATAGTTCAGTTCTCCGTCAACCTCTACTTTCTGATACATGCTGTGTATTGTGTTGGTATTGTAAACACCATATTGCGCATATAAGGAAAGGCCGTCGAGGATGTTCCACTTCAGACTGAAAGTACCGGCAAAGTTGTTCTTTATGTTCTCAAAGTCATAAGCCTTCTCCCAATAATCAGGATCCTGAAACCATCCGCTGCCGTTTGTGATCTTACCGTCAGAAGTGTATTGCTTTCGAGTAGGCCCCATAAGCAATCCGCGTCCAAGAACATTCCAGTTGGATCCATACATCTGATCCTGGTTTATCCTGGCATAATCAAATGTGGTGGATGCTTCCAGATTGTCCGTCACCTTGAAAGTCGTATTTGCATGCATTGACATGTGTTCATATCCGGTCATACGGACTACGCCTCCGTCATTGAGGTAACTTGCGGATGCCATATATGTAATCTTGTCACTTCCTCCATTGACTCCCACATAGTATTTCTGCCAAGGAGCTGTCCTGAACCACTTTTCTTGGCTGTCATACTCCTGATATATGATTGTCTTTGACGGGTCGATCGGATCTGCCATGGAGAGCCATCCATCAGGGACGCTTTCTCCAGAATTAAGATACCTCGGAGAATAATTCGCCTGATCGGAGACGTTCCCGATTCCGGCGGCGCTGGTCCCGTTCAACACAGCCTGACCCTCATAGCCATCGACAAGCTGCGGACGAAGGTACTGGAGAAACTCGGTTCCATTCATAAAATTCCATTTGTCTACCGCGTTCTCGAAGCCGACAGTCGCATCGAACGTGATCTGTGGTCCTTTTGAAGGGCTGCCTTTCTTTGTCGTGACGAGTATTACTCCATTTGAAGCACGAGCCCCATAGATACTTGCAGAAGCGGCATCCTTAAGTACTTCTATGGATTCAATATCATTCGGATCAAGATCACTCATGCTTCTGTTTACGCCATCCACAATGACTATCGGGTCATTGCTCAAATTGACGGAGGAGCCTCCGCGGATGAGGAAACGTGGTTCCTGGCCAGGAATTGAATTATTGGATGCCGCATAAAGACCGGCGACCCTTCCCTTAAGCGACTCTCCTGCACTAGTCACAGGCTTTCCTTCAATCACATCGGACTTGACAGTAGTGATACTGGAAGTCAATGACTTCCGCGACTGGGAGCCATATCCGACGACGACAACCTCCTCCAGAAGGCTACGATCCTCTTTGAGAACTATATCCAATTTGCTGTCACCCTTAATTGTTATACTCCGGGAAATGCAGCTCATAAACGAGATCTCAATCTGGGAGTCCCTGGTAACGTAAATCGAGAATCTGCCATCCAAATCCGTCATGACACCATTTGTCGTGTTCTTTTCCACCACATAGGCTCCGACCAAAGGCTGGCCCGACTCATCCGTGACAATTCCGGAGACCATCACTCTTTCTGCTTCGTCAGCATAGGCCACAGGACTCACTGCGAAATCATCTGATGCCTTAAGCTCAAAATTGATCGGCATGGCAATGCAGACCGCTAAGGCTATTAACTTTAGTTTCATGGTTGTTAAATGATTATATCGTTATAATTCAAATGCAAAAAAATCACCTGTACACCGGGCCGAAATTCTGGCATGCCCTGAAATCGGCGCATTCATCATCCATCCCGAATGCATCCCAGGCGCTAGGCCTGAAAATCTTGTCTTCCGGAACATTGTGCATACATACAGGTATCCTCAGCATAGAGGCGAGTGTTATCATCTCCGCCCCCACGTGTCCATAACTGATAGCTCCATGGTTTGCGCCCCAATGCCTCATGACTGAATACACATCCTTGAACTTGCCAGACATCCCGTTTACACGCGGAGCAAAGAACGTCGTAGGCCAAGTCGGATCCGTCCTCTCATCAATAGCATGAAAGACCTCATCCGGAACATTCACAGCCCACCCTTCAGCTATCTGCAGCACAGGCCCCAACCCTTTGATCAAATTGATACGGCACATTGTCATAGGCATTTCTCCTCTTGTCAAGAAATGGCTTGACATGCCGCCACCCCTGAAATACTGCCTGTCGGCGGGCATCCACGAGGTATGCTCAAGACACGACTTCACATCTTTCTCTGTCACTTCCCAAAAACGCTTCATGACCGGAGTTCCTTCCGGAGTTTCCATTCTCCCTGTAGCATCAAGGGTTGTAGAACCCGAATTGATAAGATGTATGAAACCATCAGCAGCATGGCCGGTCAACTCATAGCCCGTCACTCGCTTGACAGCTTCGGGAGACCAATATGTCCTTACATCTGAAAACATTTGGGCACGGTTCGTAAGCAGATTGAGAAATAACATTGTCACCCCGTTAAGCGTGTCATTTTCTGTGGCAAAAACGTATGGGTGCCTTATCCCGTTCCAATCAAAAGAAGAATTCAGCATAGTCTCGGAAAAATCACCGTCAGGCATGAAGTCGGTCCATTGTCTCTGGCCCTGAAATCCTCCGGCTATAGCATTGTGCCCGCAAGCTTCCTCTTCAAAGCCCATCTCAGCAAGTTTAGGGTTGCCTATCATCAAGTCTCGGAAAATCATCGTCATCTTGACAATATACTCCCACACGTCATCCAGGTGCCTCCTGTCCATTCGAAGATCTTCCCTGTTGCGGTCCGAACCCTCGTGCGGCTTACAGTTTTTACCAACCCAGTCCATTGCACGTCCGAACTCCTCTTTATCGTATATGCCAAGGCGAACACGGCGTTCTATTTCCGAACAGTCAACATACTCGTTTCTCATACCAAGATAATCCTGAAAGAAATCAGGAACCGGTGTAGAGCCGGCAATGCCCATGGATACCGACCCGATAGACAGATACGACTTGCCCTTCATCTGCATCACAGCGATGGCCGCCTTTCCCCACAACAGCAATTTTTCGCGCACATCATCCGTAATGGAATCATCGTCCTTGTCCTGAACATCCTTCCCATAGATTCCGAAAGCAGGCAACCCCTTCTGATTGTGCCCCGCAAGAGCTGCGGCAAGATAGACGGCCCCCGGACGCTCCGTCTTATTAAAGCCCCATATAGCCTTGGGCATCAGGGGATCCATGTCGATTGTCTCAGTGCCATAGCACCAGCATGGTGTAACGGAGATGACCGCTCCCACATTGTTGTCACGGAACTTCTCAGATGCCGCAGCCGCCTCGGCGACCCCGCCGATGGTCGTGTCCGCAATCACACATTCCACAGGAGCCCCGTCCGCATAAGCAAGACTTGACTCATAGAGATCCCTCACACTTTCGGCCATGCCCATCGTCATAGCCTCCAGTGACTCGCGGATTCCGCCGCGCCGCCCGTCTATGATGGGGCGTATCCCGATCTTAGGATGATTCATAACCATTGATTACAAGTTTTAGATTGTTTATTGTTTATTGTTTTTTCTTGAATAACAGGGTCAATACAAATCCTACCACAAAAATCACGGTGGTGCCAAACACTATCGTCATATATGAATGTATCTTGCAACTGAATACAGGCAAACTCATATAAGCTATCACAAGTAGCCCGCATGCCACAGCAATCAGAGAAGCGAGTCGTGAAGGTCTCTTGCAAACAAGTGCCAACAGAAACAGCCCCAGCATTCCCCCGCTGAAAATTGAAGACAATTTCCACCAGGCATCCAGAACACCATCAATTCTCTGCATGGCAAGCCCTATCGCTATGCCCAGCACACCGACAACAAAAGAAGTCATATACAGCACCTGCATGTTCCGCTTGCGGAAATCTCTCTTTCCTCCGGTGATATGTTCATAAAAATCAGTGAACACTATGGTGGCAGATGAATTGATGCTCGTAGCCACCGTGCTCATACCCGCAGAGAACAGGGATGCGATCACAAGGCCTGTGAGCCCGGTAGGCAATCCATGCACGATAAAATACGGAAACACCTTATCTCCGGCAACATCCGGAGGAAGAAGTCCTGGACGTGCGGTGTAGTAAGAATACAGGGCCGTACCTATATACACGAACACCATAGACACAGGGATGTACAGCAGGCCTCCGAAAATTGTACCCTTGACGGCCTCTCCAGTCGACTTCGCTGTCATATACCTCTGCACATAATTCTGATCGATGCCATAATTCTGGAGATTCATGAACAGACCATAAATGAGAACAACCCAGACAGTAGGCTCCTTAAGCGACGCGCTTATGCTGCCCAAACTGAACTTCTCGGCTGTCGCAATCCTGAAAACTTGTCCCGGACCCTCAGGCATGCTGAATGTCAGGATCAGCGCACACGCAAGTGCGCCAATGATAAGTATTATCCCCTGTATGGCATCCGTCCAAACCACAGCCGACATTCCACCTATCACAGAATAAATCAACGTAAGCACGCCAGTGACTATTATTACAGTGCTAATATCCCACCCGAACATGGTATTTATAGGGATTGCCAGCAGAAGCAGAATTGAACCCACCCTGCAAACTTGTGTCAGAAGATAACATACTGCCACATAACACCTTGCCCAATAGCCGTATTTATTCTCTATGAACTGATATGCCGAGACACTTCCGATTCCCCGGTACAAGGGGATGAATATCTTGGCTGCGAGCATCATGGCAATCGGGATAGTCAAGCTGAACACAAGTTGATTCCAGTTACCGGAATAAGACCCGCCAGGAAGTCCCAAGAAGCTGATCGAGCTGACAAATGTAGCAAATATCGACATTCCGACAACCCAAGTCGGAACATTCCCGTCAGCTTTCGTGAATGCGGACGCGCCATTACGGCTTTTATGATAGAATGTGCAGCCAAAAGCAACCACCCCTATCACAAAAACAAAAAAGACAATATAGTCAAGAACAGTCAGTTCCATAATCCGCGCCAAGATTATCTGATATCCGTGAATCCCAGCCTTATCAGAGCCTTCCGAACCAGAACCCGCTCCGAAGGCTCAAATTCCCTGTACGGCCAGGCGATATATCCGCTGCACACCCCCAGCAAAGACAGAGAACACTTAAGCCCTTTCAGGTAGCTTGAGCCGTACTTTCCTATAGTATATAAGGATGTGCTTATGTCCATTATTCTTTCTTGTAGATCTTTTACCCTCTTCAAGTCTCCACCTTCAGCAGCATTGAACATTTCCACATATAGCTCAGGGAACATATTGGCCCCTCCGTTCACGCCTCCGTCGGCACCCATCAGGACACACTCTCCCGTCAATTCTTCCGGACCCACATACAAGGCAAAGTCGTCCCTTTTTCCAAGATGATGATACAGGGTCCGGAAATAGTTCATGTTTGCCGAACTGTCTTTGAGCCCAGCGATGTTCGGATGTTCAGCAAGTTTAAGCACTGTGTTCACCTCAAGGAACGCCTTGACATGTGAAGGCATATTGTATAGATAAATCGGCAGCGGTGATGCATCAGCGAGTGCTGTAAAATACTCGCACAATTCCACCTGTGAGAGGGGGAAATAATATGGAGCCGCGGCAACTACTCCGGCTGCACCGTTAGCTGCGGCAAACTTCGCCATGCTGATGCTCTCATCAAAAGAAGTGTCGGTTATCGCCACCAATACTGGCACCCTGCCGGCGACCTGCCGGCAGACAGCACTGACGAAATCTCTTCTGAGAGCATACGTCAAGCTTTGCGCCTCACCAGTCGTCCCAAGAAGAAAAAGCCCATGCACTCCTCCGGAGATCATCCTCTCGACAAGACATACAATGCCCTCCATGTCAAGTTCATCATTACCCTTCAGCGGTGTCACCACAGGTGGAATTATGCCCCTTATTTTTTTCATTGTCATAATCTGATTGTTTTTAATAATTGTTTTTTATAAGATAGAAATGACCGTCTTCGGCTCCGAGGAGCAAATCAAACTTGCCGTCCTTGTCCCAGTCAACAGGAGTCGGACATACCGTATGCCCTTCAAGCACAGTATCACACAGGTTACCCTTATATTCAAACCAAGCAATGCCATTCTGATCTTTGACATTCCTGAACCATGCAGCATTCTGGCTGTCTACTATCAGGTCTTGACTTCCGTCTCCATCCCAATCCACAAAACATATCTTTCTTCTGCCGGAAGACCCGGCTTTCCCACTGTTGAGTCTGAGAGGCCCCGGAGATGCGTTTACCACCCCCGCACCATTGCTGTAGAGCGAGCAATTCACCCCATAAAAGATCCTCCTGCCCGGCTTGAAGCATACTTTTCCTTTCGATGATGCAACCCTTTCGTAAAAGGCCAGATAGCCTTCTTGATCCAGAATTACAAGGTCTTCAAGACCGTCACCATTCCAATCAATAATCACAGGAGAAGTCCTCCATTGCGTCACCAACGTGCCTGGTTCAGGATTCCACCAGTTCCAAGCAGGCTTCGGTGTAGCATCAGACCAATCCACATACACAGGCTGCGGCGCGTAAAAATCAAGACCATCTTTACTTCCCTTATTTCTTAGCCATTCAATCTTCCCGATTATGGAGTTGTATATTATGTCTTTCCTCCCGTCACCGTCCAGATCAGCCACGGCCAATACCGTGTACCCCCATTTTCTTTCAGCCGGCCCCTGAATTGATCCATTCTCTCCGGCCATGATGCGAAAAGGCTTTCCTTTCACTTTTATCAGTTCAGGCTCAGCCCACACGGGATCTGGGCCTCCGGACAAATTCTTTATGACTGCTATCTCCCCTGACGAATTGCCTGTCACAAGGTCGTCTTTACCATCGCCATCCCAGTCAACCGAATACGGAGTTGCCAAAGCTCCGAACTTCAGAAGATCAGCCTTCTGCCTTAAATACAGCGGGTCCTCAAACTGAGGAATTCCCTTACAGATTTTTCCTGTATTCTTCAGCCACGCCACACGGCCATCTTCATCCCCTATTATAAGATCCGGCAAGCCATCGCCGTCGAAATCGGAGACAACCGGAACTATCATCTCAAGATGCATGCGGATTTCCCCATGCTTGTTTGAAAGACGAAAACCCTTTGCGAATTCCGGAGCCTCACGCGTGCCGACATTTTCAAACCAAGTAAGCCCGTCAACAAATTCCCCGCAGATGAGGTCCAGATCACCATCGCCGTCGAAATCGGCAATGCATGGAACGGGAGCCCCATATACATCAATCGGCTCTCCACCGGCCAGAACCTTACCTCTGTTGATATATTTGCCACCCACATTCTCAAGCAGATAAACATATCCATGCAATGGCCCGTTCTTCCAAACCCCTTCTGAATCGAATGCGTTGTCCCATCCATAATCGTCCCAAGTGTCAATACCGACAATTATGTCTTTATCGCCATCATTGTCCCAATCCACATAATTCCACATATTGCTTCTGGTGCTTTTGAAAGTCGCACCTAAACGCTCACCCTCGTATTCAATCGTCTTTGGACTGCTGTAAAGTACTTCAAAAAAATTCTCCCACTCACAATCTTTGGACATGACGAATGCTTTGCCATCGACTTCTGAAAACCTCACATTGTCCTTCCCTATAGCGGACAGTTTCTTGGCCTTATCGAAAAAAGGCTTACTGTTGCTCCCTATATTCCTGAAATAATACAATCCTTTATAGGGCTTGTCCGGAGCGGAAACAATAAGATCTTTCAATCCGTCACCATCATAATCGTACGGGATGGGCACACACCACAGGCCAACACCGAGGTCGCAGGATATGTCCTGATTGTAACGGACAGGTACGGCTTCATTCTGAGCGGAAACACTATTCCCCACCATGATCATCATGGCTGCAATAATTGAAGATGAAAACTTGGTTCGCAACATAATTATAACGTTATAACTACATGGTAAAAAATTATCTTTCAGTATCAATGACCTCAGCCGTCAGGACCACGTGCGGACACACGCCGTCATCACGAGTCCCGGCCATCTCACCCATGAGGATGTTGACCAATTCTGCGGCAAAAGACTCCAGCGGCTGCCTCACATACAAAAGATCCGTACGATAGATTTCAAACGCATCATTTTCGTCAAAGGCAGCAATTCCGAAGTCCTGAGGTATTGAGAATCCCTTTCTGAAAATAGCGGACATCCCCTGAACCGCCAATGAGTTGGTGGCGAAAACGAACGCTTCCACTCCTCTTTTTCTAGCATCGGCGATAATGTTTTCGATGGAAGAAGCAGAAGCATGATGCTCCACCCGATGAATGTTTGAGAGTCCACCCAGCCCTGCAGCGGACATGCATTCAGCATAACCATTTTCCCTGTCTTTAATATTGGACAAATCCATCGAGTATGAGATCATCTCGATAAGCCTATAACCCTTATCTATCAGTTTACGGGTCAGAGCATGCGCGGCATTCCGGTTGTCCAGCAAGACCGAAGGGAGGTCAATACCCCTGACGGACCTGTCAAACAGAACGACCGGAATCTCTTTATCAAGAAATGGTTGAACTCCTGATGAAGCACCATCACTTGGAACCACAATGCAACCGTCGATTCCCTTATCAATGAAGACACGGGCCAACTGTTCCTGCTTTCTCGGATCCTCATCAGTGCTTCCGAACAGGACAGAAAAGCTGTGGCGATATGCGGCATCTTCGATCATCCTTGCAACTTCAGCGAAAAAAGGATTGGCAATATCAGAGAGAATGACCCCGATGGTGTTGTATTTCCCGCTCTTAAGAGCCCGGGCTGAAGTGTTCGGATGGTAATTTAGCCTCTTCGCAACCTCAAGCACACGCGATGCCGTCTCAGGATTTACCCTATAATTCCTTTCTCCATCCGATGCGTTCCTCATCACAAAAGACACCAAGGCGGGAGAAACTCCTGCCTCTCTCGCGATATCCTTCACCGTGACGTTATTATCGTGTTGTCGACTCATGTGGATGACTTTTGCCGCAAATATATTATAACGTTATAACAAATCCAAATTAATTTTCAAAAATCTTTCATGGCGACCCGAAATTCAGAACCGAAACAGGTCTTCCATTGTGACAACCTTCTGGAAACGGCTGGAATACTCGTTCTTCTTCAAGCCATATGTTGTTATCAGAACGCTGACGACACTTCTTTTATTTCCGAACAACTCAGCCGTCCTCTCCACGCGGCTCATGATTTTTCTTGAATATGAGGAGTTCAGGGAGAACTCATCATTGCAGAACTTGATTTCACACACGTCAACTACCCTGTCTGCCCTGTCGATCAGAAGATCAACCTGCATGCCTTCTTGCCCATCGGAACTGTCTACGGTCCATTCAGACTCAGTCGTCAACACACCTGAAATGCCCAAAGCATATTTAACCTGTTCAATATGGCCGAATACTGTCTCCTCAAAAGCCAACCCCAACCAGCTATACATGGCCGGCGAATGGTAATTCATCTGCCAGAAATTTTCCTTGTCCCTGTTTTGCTTCGCATAATGCAGATAGAATGAGCAGAACGGGTCAGATATCCGGAATTTGGTCTTCTTTTCCCCGAAAGGCTTGTATGATAATATCAATCTACTTTTCTCCAATGCCTTGAGGGCTGTCGAGAATGTTCCTCCGGCTGACAGTTTCAGCTGATCCACAATTTCCTCCCGGGTCAGGCCAGTCCGTTTCATTCCGATAGCTGTCATGATTGCCTTAAGGGCATCAGGATTGGCAAACTGGGACGAAAACAATTTATCAAATTCATCATACAGAAGAGAGTCCTTATTGAACAACAGCGCATCGATATTCTGCACTACACTTAGATCCTCTCGGAATTGCGACAGATAATACGGTATGCCACCAAATGCCATATAAGCCTGGACAATATCGTATTTGTCCAGATGAAAACCTTCCTCCTCAAAAAACATCTCGCACTCATGTAAAGTAAACGGCTTCACATAAATGCTTGAAGTCACCCTGTCATACAAACCTCCTCTATTGTCGAGCATTTCATCGCAGATCCATGAAGTGGCAGACCCGCAGACGATAAGCTTCACATAATTTCTGGAAGAGCACCAGTCATTGCAAAAATGCTCAAAAGCACTTAAAAAACAAGATCGCGGCGTGTCCATCCATGGGAGTTCATCGATAAATATCACCTGATTTGAACCGTCAGCCTTGCTGTCAAGAAGCTCTTGAAGCATATGAAAAGCGTCCGCCCATGATTCCGGACAAGATTTCTCATTCTTCAAACCAAATGATTTCATAGAATAATAAAACTCACTCAGCTGTTCACGCAAAAGGCCCTTGGAGGAGCGCCTGTCAACAGGCGAAACACCAGTATGCTTGAAAGCATATTTGTTCCCGAAAAATTCATTCACGAGAAACGTCTTCCCGACACGACGTCTTCCATAGACCACGACAATCTGGGACTTGTTTTTATCCAACGCCCTTTGCAACATTTGTCTTTCCAATTCTCTTCCTACCATATAGATTCCTTATTTGGCCGTAAAGCTACTAAAAATCGCTGTTTCGGCCAAATAAAATTCCTTATTTGGCCGAAATGGAGAACTCCGTCCATCTTCAGCCAGTCATCCTTCCCTGAGCCGGCAGAAGCTTAGGCTTCCCCTGTGGCAGCGGTATGCAATTTTCCATACCCCCTTCCTCTGGTCGGTGTGCAGGTAGGGGTATTTTCAGGACACGCCTCCAGACCCTCCCGGGTCTAAAGGTATGGGTAAGAACCACGGAAATTACCCATACCTCCAGACTGATGCTACGGATGGCCAAGAAGAGGGCGGGGCATCGGATATTGTCAGGAAAAAAACGCTGTGCTATTCGATACGTTATTCATCACGCCCTTTCATTTTTCTTGGTGAAAGGCTATATTTGCATTTGCCGGTGCTGTTACTGGCGAAAAGGAGTGAACCATGTTGTACCCTATCGGAATACAGAGTTTTTCTGAGATCCGCAATGGCGGATATGTCTATGTGGACAAGACTGCGTTGATCTACAGCCTCACATCGACAGGCAAGTACTATTTCCTGAGCCGGCCGAGGCGCTTCGGGAAGAGCCTTCTCGTCTCGACGCTGGAGGCTTATTTCCGTGGTCGTAAGGATCTTTTCAAGGGTCTGGCCATAGAGGAACTGGAGAAGGACTGGGTCGAGTATCCGGTGCTGCGTCTGGATCTGACGGGGAGCAGGTACACTTCTGTGAATGATTTGCGGGAGAATCTGGCCCTTCACCTGTCGGGATGGGAAAGGACGTACGGAAAGGACGATGAATTCACTGAGCCGGCAGCCAGATTCAAGGCCGTCATCGACGCGGCGTACCGCAAGACTGGGCGCAAGGTGGTGATCCTCATCGATGAGTACGACAAGCCGATAGTGGACAACATCGACGACCAAGTTCTAATGGATGCGTTCCGCCGCGAGCTTCAGGGCTTCTACAGCGTCATCAAGGGAAAGGACGAGTTCATCCGCTTCGCATTCCTCACGGGGGTCACCAAACTCGGGAAGATGAGCATCTTCAGCGGGCTCAACAATCTCAACGACATCTCGATGGATCTTGGTTTTTCGGACATCTGCGGAGTGTCAGAGGCGGAGTTGAAAGAGTATTTCGACGGGAGCGTGACGGAACTGGCCGAAGCCTGCCGGATGAGCCGGGAGGAATGCTACTCCAAGCTCAAGACGATGTACGACGGCTATCATTTCAACGAGAGCGCTTCTGGGGTTTATAATACAGACAGTTTGCTGAAAACGTTCAAGGCAAATGAATTCCGCATGTACTGGTTCGAGACTGGAACCCCGACGTTCCTTGTCCGCTACTTTGAGCGAAGCCGCTACAATCTGGCCAGCATATGCAAAGAAAAGGTTCCGGAGGCTACCCTCGCAAATGTAGATTATGAGACTCCGTCACTGCTTACGCAGATGTATCAGACAGGCTGCTTGACAATCTCGAGCTACGACTGCCGCTTCAAAACCTACAATCTCGATTACCCTAATAAAGAGGTCAAGTATGGATTCGTAAATTTCCTCTGCCAGTTTTATGCTCAAGGCCTTATAAACGGAAAATTTTCCATATCCAGTTTCGTTTGTGACATAGAGAAAGGCGATGTGCTGGGTTTCATGGACCGCTTCACCTCGTTCCTCTCGGACAACAACTATGAGATCCAGGGCGACCTTGAACTGTATTTCCAGAACACGATGTCGGTGATGCTCAAGATGATGGGGCTGTATGTCAAGACGGAGTACCGCACCTCCAACGGGCGGATAGACATAATCTTCGACACCGACAAATACGTCTACATCATCGAACTGAAGCGCGACCTCTCGCCAGAAGAAGCACTGAAACAGATCGAGGCAAAGGGCTACGACAAGCCGTTCCTCTCAAGCGGCAAGGAAATTATTAAGCTCGGCATCAACTTCTCATCTCAGACCCGCACCGTGGACGGCTGGAAAGCCGACAGAAGCTGAGACACCCGAGTGCGCCGGCAGAGCTGCAATTTCCTTCGGGCCCCGCGCATCTGACGCGCTAAAGGTAGGGGTATTTATGGCGATTTCCTCCCCTACCTTTGAACGGCACCTCCCCCAGACACGCCTCCAGACCCTCCCGGCTAAAAAGGTAGGGGTAAAAACCACGGAAAATACCCCAACCTCCAGAGGGCAAAGAAGGCCAAAGAATGCGGCATCGCAGCGCGCCACCATGGCGGACAACTAATTGACACTCAATAAATAAACAATTAGTCCTCCCCACATCAGCGGGGAGGACCAACTACTATATACCTATCATTCAGATGGTTATCTGCCACCATCCATAATCAGGCAGGCTATTTCTGCTCACCCAGCAGCTTTTCGCTGCGGGAGACGAAGTCGGCGAGGGCTTTGCCCTTCAGCATGCCGTTGCTGAGCAGGGCGAGGTCAACCACCTGATGGAGCAGCTCGTTTGCAGAGACGAAGTCGGCGACGCTCTGGTCTGCCGCATCCTTCTTCTCCCCCCAGATCTTTGCGATCAGCGGGTTCTGCATGTTGACGAGTATGTTGTATGACTCAGGGAGCGAACCGTAGAAGTTCATTCCTCCGCCCATTGAGCTCATCTCGCGGTAGCGGCGCATGAACTCGTTCTGGGTGATGAGCACCGGAGCGGAAGTCTCTCCGAGATTCTCCGCGTTGATCTGATAGTCATTCCCCTCAGGAAGGACAGCCTTGAACATCTCTTCAAGCGCCTTTTTGTCATCTTCGGAGAGTTCCGGCTTTACAGCCTCCTCCTTCTTGATGAGATTGGCGACAGAGTCACTGTCCACGCGGGCGAAGCGTGTATGCTCAATCTTGCTCTCAAGAAGGTTGACCCAGTGGCTGTCGAGCTCGCAGTCCATCAGGAGTACGTCGTAGCCCATGTTCTTGGCGGCCTCGATGAAGCTGTACTGCTCCTCCGGCTTTGTGGCATAGAGGTATACGACATTCTTGTCCTTGTCGGTCTGGGCCGGCTCGATGGCCTTGCGGTAATCCTCCAGGCTGAAGAACTTGCCATCGGTGTTTTTGAGCAGGGCGAACTTCATCGCACGCTCGCAGAACTTCTCGTCGCTCAGCATGCCGTACTCGATGAAGAGCTTGATGTTGTCCCACTTCTGCTCGAACTGCTCCCTCTGGCTCTTGAAGATGTCCTCCAGACGGTCGGCCACCTTCTTGGTGATGTAGGTGCTGATCTTCTTGACGTTGGAGTCGCTCTGGAGATAACTTCGGCTGACGTTCAGTGGAATGTCCGGAGAGTCGATCACGCCGTGCAGCAAAGTCAGGAAATCAGGCACGATGTTGTCCACATGGTCGGTGACGAACATCTGGTTGCAGTAAAGCTGGATCTTGTTCTTGTCGATGGCCATCCTCTCCTTGATCTTAGGGAAGTAGAGGACACCGGTGAGGTTGAACGGATAGTCCACGTTGAGGTGAATCCAGAACATCGGATCCTCCTCCATCGGATAGAGCTCATGGTAGAACTTGAGGTAATCCTCATCCTTGAGATCGGACGGGGCCTTGGTCCATATAGGCTCTATGCTGTTGATGACATTGTCCTCTTCAGTCTCGACCTCCTTGCCATCTTTCCACTCGGTCTTCTTGCCGAATACTACAGGGACAGGCATGAACTTGCAGTACTTGCCGAGAAGCTGGCTTATGCGGCCCTTTGCGGCATACTCGGAAGAGTCGTCATCGAGGTAGAGGGTGATCTCCGTACCCCTGTCCGCCTTTTTGCCCTCGGACATGGAGTACTCAGGAGAACCGTCACAGCTCCACTGTACAGGTTTCGCTCCATCTTTCCAGCTGAGAGTGTCGATGGTCACCTTCTTCGCAACCATGAAAGCGGAATAAAACCCGAGACCGAAATGGCCTATGATGGAACCGATCTGATCCTTGTATTTCTCCAGGAACTCTCCGGCGGAAGAGAACGCTATCTGGTTGATATACTTGTCAACTTCCTCCTCGGTCATACCGATACCGCGGTCGATGATCCGGAGCACTTTCTTCTTCTCGTCTAGTTCTATGCAGACCTTCAGTGCACCGAGCTCGCCCTTGAAATCTCCGCTTGAGGCGAGGGCTTTCATCTTCTGGGTGGCATCGACGGCATTGGCCACAAGCTCACGCAGGAAAATCTCGTGGTCGGAATAGAGGAACTGCTTGATTACGGGGAAGATATTCTCGGTGGTCACACCAATCTTACCCTTAAGTGAATTGTTTGCCATATATTCTAAGTTTTATTATTCAAAAAGCCGGGTGCAAAATCCTGCACCCGGCCTTGAAAAATCAAATTATGTTCCAGTGACAAATTGTCACCTTACTTCGCACTGGAAGATGAACCCTCATCTCCTTTGGTATAAGACACCGTGCACCAGTCGAGTTCTTTTCCGTCTTGAAAGAACCTGCCCTTGTACGTCCCAGTAGGGACAAGGTCATAGGAGACCTTGAACGCACGTCCACTGCGTTCCCACGTATACTCCACCTCATCCTCTATAGTCAAGGAAAAGCTGTACCCGCCATCCTCGTGGTTGGTGAGTTCAAGGCCGGAGACAAACCATTTCTCCTCAAGTTCATCATCCGCCTCGACACGTCTCACATTGACAGAGAACTCAAGGGACGAACCCTTGTACACGGATGTCCAGGCATTGTCCCCCACCCTCTTGATAAATGGCTGCACACTGCGGTCCACCGTACCGGTACACTTGAATCCTTCAGCGTTGATACCAGTATACGATCTGAGATTGCGCATCGTCACCTCCACACTGGAATAGATCATATGAGAGGTGTAATCGACCATATAGTATTTTGTACGGTTGTAATTTGTCTCCTCTGAAACCACGCAGGAAGCAAGCATCATGGCTGCCGCCGCAAAAGCAAAAAATTTCTTCATGGCACCTTAGAATTTATATCCGACTCCGGCTGATATACCTCTATACAACGTACCGACACCGGCTTCTGCATAGCCAAAGAACTTCCGCCCTACCTCGATTCCTAACGGGACCCACTGGAACCCGGCATTGAAAGAATTGTCAGAATATACGACATCGAAGTTGAAACTCTTCTTGTTTCTCATGTCAAAGCCGAAATACTTGACGACACCTATGCCGAACTTTCCATAAAGCCGCACCCAAGGACGGTTAAGGAAAACAAACTTGGCTTGGGGAACCAGACAGAAAGCCACACCGGATCTTGTACCCGTCTTCTGCTCAGTGATGCTGCTGTACAGGTCATGCCACACAGGGGTGACCGAAAGATCCGCAGATACGGCAAACCAGCGGGCCACCATATATTCAGCCCCGAGGCAGAAAGCGCCGGTCGAATATGTCGGCCCATTATAGTCGGCATATATTTCAGAGATCGGAGTCCCGGTCTCCATAGGCCAAGACCGCAGATAATCCTGTCCTTCGGCAAACGATGCCATCGTATACGACGGCACCGCCATGCCACCACGCACGGACCATCTTTCTTTTTTCCAGAAGTCACGGGACGAACGCTTCTTGAAGTCCCGGCGGCTCTCATATCTGCCGCGATCCGTACTCACCGTATGCTCAGTACGCACAATTACAGTCTGGGCAGACATGGCAACGGTGCCCGCAGCCACTGCCGCAAGCACCGCGAATATTTTCATGAATTTGACCATACGACAAATAGATGCTGTTGCATGGCAACATGTTGCATTATTTGTAAAGGAATCGCTTGATGCTCATCTTAGGAGTCTTCTCAAACGGCACCATCACTGTCTCGACCTTGGAAATCTGGCTATATCCAGGAAGCTGACGGTTGGAAGCCAGACGAACCTTCTCCGGAAGGTCGGACACAGCCTCTTCGTCGAGTCTAGCATTCTTGATGGCATCCTTGTCGAAATAAACAAGGGCCACGAGCTTGCCTGAACGGTCAACGACCAGCGACTCGGCGACGAACTCCTGATTATTGATCACGGCTTCCAGTTCCTCAGGATAGATGTTCTGCCCGTTGGCGGAGAGTATCATGCTCTTGCTGCGTCCCTTGATGAAGACATTGTTGTTCTTGTCGATAATGCCAAGGTCTCCGGTACGCAGGAATCCGTCCTCGGTGAATGCGGCCTTGTTGGCCTCTTCATTTTTGTAGTAGCCTATTGTTATGTTTGCGCCCTTTGCCTGGATCTCCCCCGCAATATGCTGAGGGTCATCGGAGTCGATACGGGCCTCGATGCAGTCGATCACCTTGCCGCAGGAGCCGGGCACATAGCGTGACCAGTCCTCGTAGGCAAGCAGAGGCGCGGCTTCCGTCATGCCGTAGCCCACCGTGTAGTGCAGGCCGATACGCTTGAACCACTTCTCAACCTCAGGGTTGAGCGCGGCGCCTCCCATGATGTAGGTACGGACCTTACCGCCGAAAGCGGTGTCCAGACCGGAACGCATCTTGTTGAATATTATCTTGTTAACTCCAGGGATAGCAGCGAGCACACGGATATACCACTTGCTCAGCACAGGCTTGAGGGAGGACTTGTAGATCTTCTCCATCACAAGCGGCACGGTGCATATCATGTACGGCTTCACATCCTTCATGGCCTTGAGGAGCAGTGACGGAGCCGGAGTCTTGCCGAGATAGTAGACAGCGCAGCCTCCCGTGAGAGGATAGAGGAACTCGTACACCATCCCGTAGACATGGGCCATCGGGAGCATTGATACAAGGGTGTCACCCGGGTAGATGAGGACATGCTTGTGACCGTATTCGATGGATGCGCTGAGATTGCCGTAGGTGAGCATCACTCCCTTCGGTGCGCTCGTGGTGCCGGAGGTATAGTTGATCACTGCGAGGTCGGAGAAATTGTCAACAGGGAAAGAGATGTCCGCAGAAGACAAACCATCCGGATATCTGGCTTCAAAATCAGAATCCATGTTCTCGAAAGCTTCCTTGAACTCCGCATCCGGAGCATACAGGAGCGAAAAGTCATCGACATTGATCGCACCCTTGAGCTTAGGCATGGCGGACTTGTCAAGTTTCTCCCAAATCTCCTTGTCAGTGAAGAGAAGGACACTGTCTGAATGATCGGTCAGATGTGACACGCTGTCCGGATGGAAATCCACAAGAATCGGCACTATTACAGCACCATAAGCATTGACAGCAAGGAAAGTGACGGCCCAACGGGCGGTATTCTTGGCGCAGAGCGCGATCTTGTCCCCCTTATTGATGCCCGCCTTCTCGAACATCATCCCGAATTTTACTATATACTTTGCAAGGTCGGCATTGGTGAAGACTTCACCCTTGTAGTTGCAGAGCGCAGGCTTGCCCCAAGCTGACTTCATGCTGTTTTCCAAACAGGCCAGATAGTGTTCCATATTGTTTTCGTTAAATGTTTGAGCAAAAGTACTCACACGCACGCGCAAAGACAATAGCCGCTGTTGCAAAGTGGCGGATATTTACGATATTTGTGGCAAAAGAGTTTAATCTGTGGTGAATTGAGAGATGAAAAAGAAGCCTATCATAGCACTGATCTACGATTTCGACGGGACGCTGTCCCCGGGAAACATGCAGGAATTCGGATTCATCCAGGCCGTAGGCAAGACAGCCGAAGAGTTCTGGAGGATGAGTGACAACATCGCCATAGGCCAGGACGCATCCAATGTGCTGGCCTACATGAAACTCATGTTCGACGAGGCCAGGCGCAACGGGATCGAACTCCGCAAGGAGGACTTCTGCCGTTTCGGGAAGCACATCCAACTCTTCGAAGGTGTGCGTGAATGGTTCGGACGGGTCAACGAATACGGCAGACAGCACGGAGCCATAATTGAACATTACATAAACTCCTCCGGACTCAAAGAAATCATCGAGGGCAGCCCCATCGCCGGGGAATTCAAGCACATCTTCGCCGGCAGCTTCATCTATGACGACAAAGGGGAGGCCGTATGGCCCGGGATAGCCGTAGACTACACGGGGAAAACCCAGTACCTTTTCAAGATCAACAAGGGCATCTTCAGTGCCAGGGACAACAAGCTCGTCAACGCCTCCACCTCAGACGACAAGAAACGCATCCCGTTCTCCAACATGATCTATTTCGGGGACGGGGACACGGACGTGCCCTGCATGAAGATAGTCGGCATGTTCGGAGGGCAGTCAATCGCCGTCTACAACCCCGCTGACGAGCGCAAAAAAGCAGCGGCCCTGAAGCTTAAGCACCAGGGCCGCGTAGGCTTTTCAATTCCGGCTGTCTACACCGAAGACTCGAAGGCGTTCCGTCTGGTCAAGGCCATCATCGACAAGATAGTAGCCGACCACGAACTCGCCCTTCTCAAGAAGATCGCGTAGCTCTACTTCGCGCTGTCGGCGTCTTTGTCCGGACCGTCAGAGCCGGAGAGCGAGGCGCTGCCGAAATCTGCAGAACGGTCACCCATGCTGCTCTTGCCGAACTCATAGTCGTTGCCAGGCAGGACGGCGTTGAGGAATATGCCTAGAAGGGCCGCAGTCGCAAGTCCGCTGAGTGAAGTGAAGCCGATGTTGATGGCATCGCCAGCACCGTATTTGATGCCGATGGCAAGGACAAGGATCAGCGCCGCGATGAGAAGGTTGCGTGACACGGTGAAATCCACCCTGTTCTCCACGATGTTGCGCACACCGACAGCCGATATCATACCATAGAGCACCAAAGAGACCCCTCCGATGGTGGCCCCTGGCATGACCCTGATTATTGCAGCGAACTTAGGACAGAAAGAAAGTATGATTGCAAACACGGCAGCAATCCGGATCACACGCGGATCGAAGACCCTGGTGATGTTGAGCACACCGGTGTTCTCGCCATAGGTCGTGTTGGCCGGAGCTCCGAAAAGGGATGCCAGCGCAGTGGCGAGACCATCTCCCATAAGGGTGCGGTGCAGGCCCGGATCCTCAAGATAATTTACACCTGTAGTAGAAGAAATAGCGCACATGTCCCCGATATGCTCCACCATCGTGGCGAGAGAAATAGGGAGAATGGCGATGATCGCAGCGACGACAAGCCCCCAGTCAGGATTCTTGAAGACAGCGAACGCCGTGTCCTGCCACTGGAAAGGAAGCCCCACCCAAGCGGCCTCCTTGACAGGCGTGAAATCCACCTGGCCGAAGCAGGCGGCAGCTATATATGAACCGAGAACTCCGAGCAGGATAGGGACGATCTTGACCATCCCGCGGCCCCAGATGTTGCATACCACGATGATGGCCACCGCAAGGATGGCGATCCACCAGTTCTGGTTGCAGTTCTGGATAGCCGAGCCGGAAAGAGTGAGTCCGATGGCGATGATGATAGGTCCCGTCACGACCGGAGGGAAGAAGCGCATCACCCTCTTGGCGCCGAAAGCGGCGAAAAGTCCAGCAAGGATGAAATACATCAGCCCGGCGCAGAACACTCCGATGCAGGCATACGGAAGCGACTGTGCGAGAGTCATCCCCTTGGCCATGCCCATCTGCGTCACAGCGGCATACCCGCCGAGGAACGCGAATGAAGAGCCGAGAAAGGCAGGGACTTTCATCTTTGTGCAAAGATGGAAGATGAGCGTACCGAGTCCGGCGAAAAGCAGGGTCGCGGAAACGGAGAGTCCGGTGATCACCGGCACGAGGATGGTCGCCCCGAACATCGCGAAGAGATGCTGGAGTCCGAGAATGGCCATCTTGCCCGTACCGAGGGTGCGGGCATCGTAGATTGTCTGGTCTTTTTGTACTTTAGCCATAATATATAATGAATGTTATTCCCACTCGATGGTTGCAGGCGGTTTGGAAGAGATGTCGTAGACTACGCGGTTGATGCCGCGTACCTTGCGGATGATCTCATTGGAGACATCGGCAAGGAAGTCATACGGAAGATGAACCCAGTCGGCGGTCATGCCGTCCACTGAAGTCACAGCCCTGAGGGCCACGGTGCTCTCGTAAGTGCGTTCGTCGCCCATCACTCCCACGCTCCGCACAGGCAGCAGGATTGTGCCGGCCTGCCAGATCGAATCGTAGAGTCCGTACTCATGAAGTTTACCTATATAGATGGCATCAGCCTCCTGAAGGATGGCAACTTTCTCCGGGGTGACTTCACCGAGGATACGTATCCCCAGACCAGGCCCCGGGAAAGGATGACGGCCGAGTATGGCAGGATCAAGCCCGAGAGCTTTGCCGACGCGGCGCACCTCATCCTTGAAGAGCAGCCGAAGCGGCTCCACAACCTTGAGGTTCATCTCCTTAGGAAGACCGCCCACATTGTGATGGCTCTTGATGGTGGCGGAAGGTCCTTTGACGGAAGAAGATTCTATCACGTCCGGGTAGATCGTTCCCTGGGCAAGCCAGCGGGCACCGGTGATAGTCTTGGCTTCAGCATTGAAAACCTCCACAAAGTCACGGCCTATGATCTTGCGCTTCTTCTCAGGATCGGTCTCCCCCGCAAGATCGGAAAGGAAGCGGTCAGCGGCCCTTACCCCCTTGACATTCAGACCCATGCCCTCATAGGAGCGGAGCACGTCCTCAAACTCGTTTTTGCGCAGAAGTCCGGAATCCACGAAGATGCAATGAAGCCTCTTCCCTATCGCACGATGCAACAAGAGAGCCGCCACACTCGAATCAACCCCTCCGGAAAGACCGAGAATCACATTGTCGTCCCCAAGCTGCTTTTTGAGCGATTCCACTGTAGATTCAACGAAATTCTCGGCGGTCCAGTCTCCGGCGCAGCCGCAGATGCCTATCACGAAGTTGCGCAGCATCGCCGTACCGCACTCGCTGTGATGGACTTCAGGATGGAACTGTATACCCCAGACCTGCTCACCGCAGAAGCGGAAAGCTGCATTCTCCACGCTTTCCGTAGAGCCGATCACCTTTGTGCCCTCCGGCAGACGGGTGATTGTGTCTCCATGCGACATCCATACCGTGGATTCGGCAGGAATCCCCGAGAAAAGAGGGTCGGAAGCATCCGCAACCTTGAGGGTGGCGCGGCCATATTCGCGAGAACCGGCCGGAGCCACATCCCCACCACCGTTGTACGCGAGCCACTGAGCCCCATAGCAGATGCCGAGCAGAGGCATACGGCCTCTGATGGCAGACAAGTCCGGCTGAGGCGCATCAGCATCCCTGACGGAAGCAGGGCTTCCGGACAGGATCACACCCTTGACTTCCGAAAGGTCGGAAGGTATCTTGTTGAACGGCCATATTTCACAATACACCCCGATTTCACGCACTCTGCGCGCGATGAGCTGGGTGTACTGCGAGCCGAAGTCGAGAATCAGTATCTTATTCACCTCTTGTATAGTTAGGGGTTTCTTTGGTGATGGTCACATCATGAGGATGGCTTTCGGCCATGCCGCTCGCGGTGACACGGGTGAAGCGGGCTTTCTTGAGATCTTCAAGAGTCCTCGCACCGCAATAGCCCATACCGGAGCGGAGTCCGCCCACAAGCTGATAAACGGTCTCGGAAAGGGTGCCCTTATATGGAACACGGCCCACAATGCCTTCCGGGACAAGCTTGCTGAGGTCGGTCTTGTCCTCCTGGAAATAACGATCCTTGGAGCCGGCAGCCATCGCGTCGATGGAACCCATGCCCCTGTATGCCTTGAATTTACGTCCGTTGTAGATGATGGTCTCACCTGGAGACTCCTCTGTGCCGGCGAACATCGATCCGCACATCACGCAGTCCCCGCCGGCGGCAAGAGCCTTGACGATATCGCCCGAATAACGGAGTCCGCCATCGGCGATAAGACTGGCACCTGATCCCTTGATAGCCGTATAAGCTCCATAAATGGCGCTGAGCTGAGGCACGCCCACACCGGCCACAATACGGGTGGTGCAGATGGAGCCAGGTCCGATGCCTACCTTGACACCGTCAGCCCCGGCTTCCACAAGTGCGCGTGCACCCTCCTCCGTGGCGATGTTGCCCACCACCACATCAAGAGAAGGGAAATTCTTCTTGACTTTCTTGAGAAGTTCAATGACATTGCGGCTGTGTCCGTGCGCGCTGTCCAGCACCACGGCATCCACACCCTCGGCTGCGAGAGCGGCCACCCTGTCAAGCGCGTCGGCGGTGATGCCCACACCGGCAGCCACCCTGAGCCTGCCCTTGGAATCCTTGCAGGCATTAGGATGCAGACGCTCCTTGATAATGTCCTTGTAGGTGATAAGTCCGACGATGCGCCCGTCCTTGTCCACGACAGGAAGCTTCTCAACCTTGTATTTCTGGAGCACGCTCTTTACATATTCGCGGTCCGTGCGGCTGTCAAGAATAGTCACGAGCCCTTCTGATGTCATGACATCCCTGATAAGAGCGCTTGTATCCTCGAGGAATCGCACGTCGCGGTTGGTCACGATACCGACGAGTTTTCCCTCCGAATCCGTGACCGGAATGCCACCGATACGGTTGTCATGCATGAGCTGGAGAGCATCAGCGACCGTCTGGTCCTGGTTGACAGTGACCGGGTCGTTGATCATACCGTTCTCGGAACGCTTCACCCGGCGCACCTGAGCAGCCTGTGCGGCGATGCTCATATTTTTATGAATCACGCCGATACCACCTTCTCTTGCAATTGCGATGGCCATCGGCGCTTCTGTTACTGTGTCCATGGCTGCGGACACGATAGGGATGTTGAGAGTGATGTTGCGGGAGAACTTGCAACCGAGGCTGACCTCACGAGGCGTGACTTCCGAATATGACGGAATCAAAAGCACATCGTCGAAGGTAAGCCCCTCCATAGCGATTCTTTCTTCTACAAATGACATTTTATACGGAACTGTTTATGACTTGCAAAGTTAATCAATTATTTTCTTTTCTCTTGCGTTTCTGATACATCTGCCATGTGTTATAGCAGTTGTGCCAGATGCTGTAGAAGCCTTCGGCAACGGAAGTCACCGGAGAGAAGAAGGTATAACCCATCCACATGCCGAACACCGTGTTCTTCTGGCCGAAAGCCTGGCCGGCGGAGACAGGACAGGCGAACTTCTTGCCGATCCGCCGTCCTGCCCAGAACTGGAAGACACAGGCCAGAAGCGATGCAGCGAACACCTGCGCCACAGCAGAAACCCCGGAAGTGTTATGCACTATCGCCCTGGTGCTCATCAGGATAGCAAGGCTCAACGAAACCGACCATATATAGAAGGCCAGATTCGGGAAGCCGAGCAGCCACTTGTGGAAACGGGGCAGCAGGAATCTCACGGCCCAGGCTGCCAGCGCCGGCAGTATAAGAAGCGGGAAAACCTTGGCGAGAATGCTGATGAAAGCGCTGAAAAACGACACCCCGGCCGCCGGGTGCACCAGGGGGACCATAAGCGGAACAAGTATCGCGTCCGCAACATTGATCAGCACCGTGTATGTTACGACCCCGGCCATGTTGCCACCGAGCTTGCCGGTCACCACAGCGCAGGCGGTGGCCGTCGGGCAGATGACACAGAGGGCGAGAGCCTCGAAAAAATAACGCAGCGGCAGTCCGGGAACGAAAGCGATTACAAGCGCGAGCAGGACGAAAACGGAACACTGAAGCAGCAGAACCCTGTGCATCCAGTGGTGCAGACGCAACTGACGGGGCTCTATCCTGGCAAAACTCAAGAAGAGCATTATGAAAATCAGCACCGGCTGCAGATGCTTGATAAAAGACTCAAGGAATGGCCCTGCCGGATGCAGCGCAGGAATCGATGCATACACAAGATAGGCCGAGGCCCCCACCACCATTCCGATTATGAGGGCCCAGTCCTTGAGGAACTTCTTGAGAGTGTATCTGTATTCTGCCATCAGGCCTTGTCTTTCATCCTTTCAAGGAAACACTCTATCGTGTTCTGCATCAGCATCGCTATCGTCATCGGACCTACACCGCCCGGAACGGGCGTGAGATAACCCGCCCTGCGGGAGACAGACTCGTAGTCCACATCCCCTGTGAGCTTGCCTTCGGCGTTGCGGTTCATGCCCACGTCTATCACCACGGCCCCCGGTTTCACCATGTCTCCCGTGACCACATTCTCCTTGCCCACAGCCACCACGAGGATGTCCGCCTGCAGCGTGACGGCCTTGAGGTCAGGAGTACGCGAATGGGCTATGGTGACTGTGGCGTTCTCGTCCAGCAGGAGTTTGGCCACCGGCTTGCCCACGATATTGCTCCGGCCCACCACCACGGCGTTCTTGCCCGCCATCGGCACCCCGGTGCTCCGGATGAGCTCGATGATGCCTTTCGGGGTGCACGGCTTGATGCACGGAGTCCCGAGCCAGAGGGCTCCCACGTTGAGAATGTGGAAACCGTCCACGTCTTTCTCACGCGCGATGGAGTATATGACCTTGGACTCATCGATGTGCTTAGGGAGCGGAAGTTGAACCAAAATTCCATCCACGGTGTCGTCCCCGTTGAGGGAGGCTATCATGTCGAGCAGGGCCTTCTCGGACACAGACTCCGGCATGGAGACGAGCCGGGAGTTCATCCCGACATAAGTGGCAGCCTTGACCTTGTTGCGCACATAGACCTGGCTGGCGGGGTTCTCCCCCACTATGATCACGGCGAGAGAAGGCTTGCGCCCATATTTGACTTCGAGCAGCGGCACCTGCTCCTTTATCCTGTCCTTGACGGCGAGAGAAATCGCCTTGCCGTCTATGACGGCGGCTCTTGAAAATTCCATTGCGAAATGGGCTATATCGTTGCGATAGAAAAGATTGTCACACTTGATGCGGGCGATGTCAGCGTAGACCTTGCGGCGCGCCTCGAAGATGTCCCGGCCTTGGGCCACCACCATCAGCACACGACCTCCGGCTGTGACGAGCAGCCCGTCCTTGAGGGCTGTTCCCATGGAATACACCTTAGCGTCCACTATGCTGTCAATCCCCTCGATGACAGCCCCCTTGTCATAATGGCCGGGGTAACCCTTGGATGCCAGGACAACCCCCATCGTGACCGCATCCTTCCACTTGAGCTGCGGGAGCGGAGCAGAAAGCGCGACAGCCTCGAACATGTCATATATGTCGCTCTCCAGCAAAGGGAGAACGACCTCCGTCTCCGGATCCCCGAAGCGCGCGTTGAACTCGATTACCTTGATGCCTCGCGGAGTCTTCATGAGTCCGCCGTAGAGCACACCTGACAGAGGGCGGCCCGCAGCACACATGGCTTTGGCCGTCTTGACCATTATCTCATTGTAGGCGAAAGCCTTGTCTTCTTCGGTAATGAAAGGCAGACCCGTGTAGGCGCCCATGCCACCGGTATTCGGCCCCTCATCACCATCGAAAGCGCGCTTATGGTCCTGGGCGAGAGGCATCGGGCTGACATTCTCCCCGTCCACGAAGCACATGAATGAGAACTCCGGCCCTTCAAGCCAGTCCTCGATCACCACCTTTCCCTGCCCGAACGCGCCATCCAGAAGCATGCTGCGAAGAGCCGCATCGGCCTCGGCACGGTCGGATGCTATCACGACCCCCTTGCCTGCCGCAAGACCGTCATACTTGATGACGGCCGGATACGGGCGGGAATCCACGTATGCCAAGGCTTCATCATAGGAAGTGAAAGAGCGGTAAGCCGCGGTAGGGATGCCGTTTTCCTCCATGAGACGTTTCGCGAACTCCTTGCTGCTCTCTATCATGGTCGCAGCACGGCTGTGGCCGAAAATCTTCAGCCCGGCCTCACGGAAACTGTCCACAATCCCTGCGGCAAGCGAGGCCTCCGGCCCTACTACGGTGAGGTCAATGCCCTCCTTGAGGGCAAAAGCCTTGAGGGCCTCGACATCAGTGTCCGATATGGGCACGAGCGTGGCCTGCTTCGCCATGAGGGCGTTGCCCGGGGCGCAGAAGATCTGCGACACTTGTGTGGAGCGGCTCAGAGCGTCCACTATGGCATGGCAGCGTCCACCGCCGCCGACTACAAGAACTTTTTTCATTTTCTAATGTTTGAAGTGTCTCACACCCGTCATCAGCATGGTGATACCGCACTCGTCAGCCTTGGCCACGGCATCGTTGTCGCGGATGCTGCCTCCCGGCTGTACTATGGCGCTCACCCCGTACTGCGCTGCCAGAGCCACAGTGTCGTCAAACGGCAGGAAGCCGTCAGAAGCAAGCACCAGTCCGTCGGTGTAACCCGCCTCACGAGCCTGCTTGAGGGCTATCTCGGCAGAACCCACACGGTTGGTCTGTCCTGCTCCGACGCCTATGGTATGTCCGTCGCGCACCACTGCTATTGCATTGGATTTGACGTGCTTGACTATCCTCCATCCGAAGTCGATGTCACGCATCTGCGCCTCTGTCGGCTTGGTCTTCGTCACGCACATGTCCGCCGTCAGCTTCTCCACACAAGTGTCGAGTTGCTGGGCAAGCATGCCGCCGCAGACGCTGATATACTGCATCTGAGGCTTGGTGTCAGGAGTCATGTCCACTTTGAGGACACGGAGGTTCTTCTTGGAGGAGAGGATCTCAAGTGCTTCGGGAGAGAATGAAGGAGCGATTACAATCTCAAGGAAAATAGGCTTCATACCCGCTGCCACCTCGGCTGTGAGTTCCCTGTTGACAGCCACGATGCCGCCATAGATGCTCACCTTGTCGGCCTCGTAAGCCGCCTGCCAGGCCTGCTCTATGGTCTCTCCCACCGCCGCCCCACAAGGGTTCATGTGCTTGAGCGCCACGCAGAACGGCTCGCTGAAGTCGCGAAGCACGCAGAGCGCAGCATTGGCATCCTGGATATTGTTGTAAGAAAGTTCCTTGCCCTGAATCTGCTCAGCAAACGGGAGCGCGTATGAGCACTTCTCCGCCCCGGCGTAGAATTTGGCGCTCTGATGAGGATTCTCCCCGTAGCGAAGGGACTGCTTGAGCTCGTACTCAAGGAAAAGCTTCTCGGTGAGCCCTGCCTGGGCGCGCATATAACGTGCTATGCAGATGTCATACTCGGCAGTGTGGGTATAGGCCTTGGCAGAGAGCTTGAGCCTCGTCTCATCCGAGGTCGCCCCTGCGGACTTGAGTTCGGAGAGCACGGTCCCATAGTCTGCAGGATCGCAGATCACCGTCACGTCCTTCCAGTTCTTGGCCGAACTGCGGAGCATGGACGGCCCGCCGATGTCTATGTTCTCTATGGCATCAGCCATGGTGACCCCCTCTTTGGCAATAGTCTGGCGGAAAGGATAGAGGTTGACGCATACGAGGTCAATCGGTGTTATCCCCTGCTCAGAGAGGGTCTGCATGTGGGAAGGAAGGTCGCGCCTTGCAAGCAGGCCTCCGTGGACTTTCGGATGGAGAGTCTTCACCCTCCCGTCAAGGATCTCAGGAAAACCTGTGACCTCACTTATCCCGATTGTCTTGATTCCACTGTCCTCCAACAGTTTCTGAGTACCCCCAGTGGCGACTATCTCCCAACCCAGAGAGACAAGCCCCTCCACAAACGGCACCAGGCCGGTCTTGTCGCTGACGCTGACCAAAGCTCTTTTGCTCATATATCTCAATTATTTATAAGTCTTGCTATTGTTTCCACATAGAGCGCATGCTCTATCTTCTGTCCGAGACGGTGGACCTCCGCCGGGTCATCCCCGTCGTACTCAAAAGCACGTTGGGCGATTATGCGGCCGCCGTCCAGTTCGGAATTCACATAATGTATGGTGATACCGTAGACCTTGACTCCATATTCGACAGCCTGCTCCACGGCATGCGCACCGCGAAATGCCGGAAGAAGCGACGGGTGGATATTGATGATACGTCCACCGTATGCATCAAGAAGCACATCCGAGACGATGCGCATATAGCCTGCCAGACACACGAGATCCACACCGAGCGCGTCCATCCTGGAGACTATCTCCTTCTCGAAGTCAGCCTTGCTTGCATAGTCCTTAGGCGAGAACACGAAACTCTCGATGCCGCGGGCGGCAGCCTTGCCCACGACAGCCGCCGACGGCTTGTCGCAGACCATCAGGACGACATCGGCGTCGAGCCTCCCGTCCTTGCATGCGTCATCTATGGCCTCGAAATTCGACCCGGTCCCGCTGGCGAATACGGCAAGTTTTTTTCTCACGCCCATATCAGATGATGTTGACACCCGGTGTGCCGGTGACCTTGCCGATCACAGAGGCCTTCTCTCCATGGCCCTCAAGGATGGAAATGGCTTTCTGCGCTTCTGAAGAGTCCAGGACGATGACCATGCCGATACCCATGTTGAAGATGTTGAACATCTCCCTGTGCGGCACGCCACCCCATTTTTCAAGCATCCTGAACACCGGAAGTATCTCCCAGGTCCCCTCATGGATCTCCAGTCCCTGCCCATCATGGAGCACGCGCGGGATGTTCTCATCGAAGCCGCCTCCTGTGATATGGCTGATACCGTGGACATCGCAATTGCGGATGACATCAAGCACCTGCTTGACATATATCTTGGTCGGGGTCAGGAGAACCTCGCCGAGGGTCCTGCCGCCGAACTCCGGGACGGCATCGCCGTACGAGAGGCCGTTGTCCGCAACTATCTTGCGTACAAGACTGAAGCCGTTGGAATGTACACCAGTAGAAGCTATGCCCACGAGCACATCCCCCTCCTTGACCTTGCTTCCGTCGATGAGTTCAGACTTCTCTACCACACCGGTAGTAAAGCCGGCGATATCATATTCGCCTCCCTCATACATCCCCGGCATCTCGGCGGTCTCTCCGCCCACAAGGGCGCAGCCGGCCTGCCGGCATCCCTCCGCAACTCCGGAGACAATAGCCTCAACTTTCGACGGCTCGTTGTGTCCGACAGCCACATAATCAAGGAATATGAGAGGTTCTGCACCCTGGGCGAGTACATCGTTGACGCACATCGCCACGGCATCGATGCCGACAGTGTCGTGCTTGTCCATCGCAAAGGCGATCTTGAGCTTGGTGCCCACGCCGTCAGTACCGCTGACGAGCACCGGCTCCCTGACTCCGAGAGATGAAAGGTCAAACATTCCTCCGAACGAGCCTATGCCGCCCATCGAGCCGGGGCGGACCGTAGAGGCCACGTGCTGCTTTATGCGGCGGACCACTTCGTAGCCCGCTTCCAGATTGACTCCGGCGTTTTCGTATGATTTTGCCATATATGGTTAATTTATTTTTCTATGGATTCGAGGCGGTGCAGAACCTCCTCGTATGAAGGCATTATGTTGCCGAGATCGTGGCGGAAGCGGTCCTTGTCGAGCTTCTTGCCCGTGGCGGCATCCCAAAGACGGCAGGTATCGGGGCTTATCTCGTCAACTATCACAATCTGCCCATGTTCGTCCTTTCCGAACTCCAGTTTGAAATCCACAAGGGTGATGCCGGCACGCTTGAAGACATCAGTCAGGATGGAGTTGGCCTTACGTGCCATGCCGTAGATGGCAGACAGCTCGTCCCCGGTCACGATGTCCAGAGCCAGGGCCTGGGTGTCATTGATCATCGGATCTCCCAGAGCCGCATCCTTGTAGTAAAGATCGTAGATGGGCACGGACGGCTTCGCGCCTTCATCAAGGGCAAGCCTGTCCGCGAGAGAACCGGCGATCAGATTGCGGGAGACCACCTCAAGCGGGATCAAGGTGCAGGTGCGGCAAAGCTGCTCCCGCTCTCCAAGCAACGAGATGAAATGGGTTCCGAGTCCCCCACGCTGCAGGCAATCCATCAGAAAAGCGGAAATCCTGTTGTCCACCGCTCCCTTTCCAGGGAAAAGGGCTGTCTTGACATTGTTGTACGCAGAGGCTACATCCTGAAAACTGAGCACCACCTTGCCGGGATCGTCGGTCGCATAGACCAGCTTCTCATTGGATTCGCCAAGCAATTCTCCTTTGACCATATCTTTATTTCTTGCGGAAATACCTTACAGCATTGTCGAACAGAGGCTGGGACATCTCCTCCTCGATGTTCTTGAACACATTCTTCTCGTAGCGTTCGGAGTGTCCCATCTTGCCGAGGATCTGGCCATCCGGGCTGATTATGCCCTCGATGGCGTAGAAAGAGCCGTTAGGGTTGGCGGGCGACTCCATTGTCACCTGCTCCATCACCGGATCGGCATACTGGAAAGCCACTTGCCCCGCGGCGAAGAGTTCCCGGGCAAGAGTTTCACCTACCACGAACTTTCCCTCTCCATGGCTTACGGCTATGGTGTGCAGGTCGCCCTCCTTCATCCCTGAAAGCCAAGGGGAACGGGTCGAGCAGACACGGGTGGTGACCATGCAGGAGATGTGACGGTTGATGTCGTTGCGGAAGAGGGTCGGGGAATCGCTGGTGACCGCCCCGGCCTTGCCGTACGGGAGAAGGCCGCTCTTGACAAGGGCCTGAAACCCGTTGCAGATACCGAGGATGAGACCTCCCCTGTCCACGAGAGACTGGATCTCTGAGGCTATCTCCTTGTTCTCAAGCACATTGGCAATAAACTTGCCGCTCCCGTCAGGCTCGTCCCCGGCGGAGAATCCTCCGGCGAGGGCGAGTATCTGGCACTCGGAGATGTTCTTTTTCATCTCGGCGATGGATTCGAGCACGTCTGTGGCCGTGAGATTGCGGAAGACCCCGAAACGGACCTCTGCACCGGCCTTGCGGAATGCCTTGGCCGTGTCGTAGTCGCAGTTGGTTCCCGGGAACACTGGTATATAGACAAGCGGATGCTCCACCGGGCCGCCTTTGTAGCGGGGCTCCTTATATGCAGGGGCTTCGCACTTGACGTTCATCAGAGACTTGTGCTCTGCCGGAACCCTCTGCGGATAGACCTTGGAATAGCGTCTGAGGTTGGCCTCAAGCAGTTCGTCAATGCTGATCCTCTCCCCGTTGATCCGCAAGCAGCAGTCCTCCCCGTCCGTGACGGTGCCGAGCAGCTGCGCCCCCGGGAAATCAAGTTCCTTTTCGGACTCGACCACGATCGAGCCGCAGAGGCAGTCGAAAAGATCATTCTCAGATATTTTGACATCAACCCCGAACATGTTGCCGAAAGACATCTTGGCGAGCGCCTCGGCCACTCCTCCGATCCCTACGGCCCAGGCGGCAGTGATGTCGCCGGACATGATCTTGTCATGGATATATGTCCACGCAGCCTTCAGAGACTCCACGTCCGGCATCCTGTCGGCACGCGGAGTGTGGCGGAAGAGGTATATCCTGTCCCCTCCCCACTTGAACTCCGGGGATATCACCTTGGAGGCGTCCACTGTGCTGACACCGAATGAAATGAGTGTCGGAGGAACGTTGATGTGCTCGAACGTGCCGCTCATCGAGTCCTTGCCGCCTATGGAAGGAAGACCGAAAGCAAGCTGCATCCTCAAGGATCCCAGCAGGGCGCTGAGAGGCTTGCCCCAGCTGTGGGGGTCGGAAGTCATCCTCTCGAAATACTCCTGGCAGGAGAAGCGCATCCCCGACCAGTCACCTCCTGCGGCCACTGTCTTGGCGCAGGCTTCGACAAGCGAGTATGCCGCCCCGTGATAAGGACTCCATGAAGACAGGAACGGATTGTAGCCGAAGGCCATCATGCTGGCCGTGTCAGTATAGCCGTCCGCAGGGAGTTTCTGTACTGAGACCTGGGTCTCGGTGGACTGGGTCACACCGCCGAAAGGCATGAGCACGGTGGAGCGCCCGATGGTGGAGTCGAACATCTCTATCAGTCCCTTCTGTGACGCCACATTAGGATCTTCCATCACAGAAAGCATCTTTTCCTTTATGGTTATGCCCGCAGGATGCGCCTCAAAAGGATCCCTGTCCTCCACCGGCAGCACCTCGGCCACGGCATAATGCTTCGCGCCGGCACTGTCGATGAACTCGCGGCTGAGGTCGGCGACCTTGTCGGAGCCGTTGTACATCACCATCCTGCCGCTATCGGTGACATCGGCGACATAGGTCACCTCGACATTCTCGCTGTGGCAGTATTTCTCGAATTCTTCCCTGTCGGCGGCATCGACCACCACGGCCATCCTCTCCTGTGACTCGCTGATGGCGAGTTCGGTGGAGTTGAGCCCGCTGTATTTGACAGGGACACGGTCCAGATATATGTCGAGCCCCGGGGCCAGCTCACCGATGGCGACACTCACTCCTCCGGCACCGAAGTCGTTGGATTTCTTGATGAGACGTGTCACTTCAGGGCGGCGGAAAAGCCTCTGGAGTTTTCTCTCCTCAGGGGCATTGCCCTTCTGGACCTCGCTGCCGCAGGTCTCGATGGAGGCCTCGGTATGCTCCTTGGACGAGCCCGTGGCGCCTCCGATGCCGTCGCGTCCGGTCCTGCCGCCGAGCAGCAGTATCACATCTCCAGGAGAGGGACTCTCGCGGCGGACGTTCTCCGCCTTCACAGCCCCCACCACAGCTCCGACCTCAAGCCTCTTGGCCACATAGCCTTCATGGTAGATTTCACGCACATGGGTCGTGGCAAGGCCTATCTGGTTGCCGTAGCTCGAATAACCTGCAGCCGCCTTGCGGCTTATCTGCTTCTGCGGCAGTTTCCCCGGGAGCGTCTCGCTCACCGGCCGGCAGATGTCCCCTGCACCCGTGACGCGCATGGCCTGATAGACGTATGCCCTGCCGGAGAGAGGGTCGCGGATCGCGCCTCCGAGGCAGGTTGCAGCCCCGCCGAAAGGTTCGATTTCCGTCGGGTGGTTGTGGGTCTCGTTCTTGAACTGCAGGAGCCATTTCTCCGGCTTGCCGTCCACGTCCACATTGACATAGATGCTGCACGCGTTGTTCTCCTCGCTGACCTCAAGGTCTTCAAGAAGACCCCTCTTGCGCAGGTAGCGGGCTCCGATGGTGGCAAGTTCCATCAGGCAGAAGCTTTTACCTTCGCGTCCGAGCTCGCGGCGGATCTGCTCGACCTCGGCAAGGGAGGCCTCGATCTCCGGACGGATGAACGAGTCGTCCACGCTCACGCCCTCCAGTTCTGTAGTGAAGGTCGTGTGGCGGCAGTGGTCGCTCCAGTATGTGTCCAGGATGCGGAGCTCCGTCTCCGTCGGGTCGCGGCGCTCGCTCCGGAAATACTTCACGACCTCGAAGAGATCGTCCGAATTCATCGCCAGCCCCCACTTGCGGCAGAACGCAGGATACTCGTCAGGAGCCATCGACGTGAATCCGGCCAGAGAAGCCAGCGGCTTGACATCCGCCGTCTGGTTGTACTCGAGCACGGAGAGGTCTTTCTGACGGGACTCGACAGCATTTATATAATAATGGCGGACCGCCTCAAGAGCCTCGTCCGTCATGTCATCGTCAAAAATCAGAAGGCGCGAGCTGCGGATGCGCACGTCGGCTGACGGCTCGATCAGGTGCACACAGTCCACAGCCGAAGAGGCCCGCTGGTCAAACTGGCCCGGAATATACTCCACGGCCAGATAGCGGCGGCCCTCAAGCGGGCAGTTATCGCTCACGAGATCCGTGACTTTCTCGCCGAAGACGGTGTAACGGCATTTTTCGAGCAGCTCATCGGAGAAACCGAAAAGATCATAGACATTGAGCAGCCTCAGGGAACGGAGGGAGAGGGAGAGGTTTTCGTTGAATTCTCTGCGCAGGCTTTCAGCCTCGACCCGGAACCCGGAACACTTCTCCACAAATATACGGTATGCTTTCATATTTCTACAGTTCTGTCTGGAGCACCTTTTCCGCCTGCTTTTGCCTGAACGCGTCAAGGGAGGCACGGAGTTCAGGACTCTGGAGAGCAAGTATCGACACCGCGAAGAGGGCAGCGTTCTTGGCCCCGTTGATGGCCATCGTGGCCACAGGGACTCCCGAAGGCATCTGGACTATGGAAAGCAGCGAGTCAAGTCCATTGAGCGCGGCGCTCTTGATCGGGACTCCTATCACAGGGAGAGAAGTCATCGCCGCCGCCATGCCAGGCAGATGCGCGGCACCGCCGGCACCGGCAATCACGATGTCAACCCCGCGCGAGGCGGCGGAAGCCATATACTCACAGAAAAAATCCGGGGTGCGGTGAGCGCTGATCACCTTTTTCTCATAAGGGACACCAAAAGCGTCGAGAGTCTCGCAGGCGGCTGACATCACATCCCAGTCGCTCTTCGAGCCCATGATGATACTGACTTTCATTGCTACTTTTTCTAACAAGCCACAAATTTACAACTTCGCATCGTGCCCTGCAAGACAATTTATCTACATTTGCTATGTTGATAAGTTTTTTGGGAGCATCGAGAAAAATTGCCTACCTTTGCATGATTGCGCTCGGAAGTTTGACACCTGATTTTCCCGATATTTTCACTGGAGAGGCCTGAGGCCTCTTTTTTTTGTCAAATAAATTCCTTATCTTTGTAGCTAT
>DJOT01000006.1 GCA_002439095.1 Bacteroidales bacterium UBA6431
AGTGTCAAAGATGGAAATATAACAATAAATTAACATATCGCAGCCCGAAATGTTTGGCCGATTGCCGGGGAAACACTACCTTTGCGGCGTTTTTTAGCAGTGATGAATAAAGAAAGTCAAAATACCGATAAATTCGTATATTTGTGCGCGGAAAATCTATCACTTTATTATTATAAAACGGTATGAAAAAAACAATCAAAAGCCTTTTGCTGTCTTTTGCGGCAATGCTTTTCGTTATCTCGGCTTCGGCCCAGGTAACTACCTCATCCCTGAACGGTCAGGTGACTGACTCCAAGGGTGAGACTCTGCCGGGCGCGGCCGTGGTCGCAGTCCACACGCCTTCAGGTACACAGTACCATGCGATTGTCAACGCTGAAGGCCGCTATTTCATCAACGGTATGCGTGCCGGCGGTCCTTACACCGTAGAGGTGAGCTGCCTTGGTTACCAGACCGTGACTTTCACCGACGTCACTCTCCAGCTCGGTGAGCCTGCGCAGCTCGACGCCTATCTCAACGACGACAAGGAGATGCTCTCCGAGGCCATCGTGGTCTCTTCTGCAGCTTCCAAGTTCGCAATCGAGAAGACCGGCGCCTCAACCAACATCAACAGCCGCCAGATCACAGCTCTTCCTACTGTGAGCAGGAGCCTTACCGATCTCACCCGTCTTTCTCCTTACGGAGGCGACGGCATGACTTTCAGCGGTTCAGACGGACGTACGGCCAATGTCACCGTGGACGGTGCCGACTTCAACAATAACTTCGGACTCAGCTCTGGTCTCCCTGGCGGCGGCAATCCTATTTCCATCGAGGCCATCCAGGAGGCGCAGGTTGTGATATCCCCTTACGATGTCCGCCAGACCAACTTCATCGGAGGTGGTATGAATATGGTGACCAAGTCCGGTACCAACACCTTCAGGGGATCCGCCTACGTATATCATAACAACGAGAACATGCGCGGCAACACTGTCGCCGGTCAAGAGATAGCCGGCGCCCGTGACACCGACCGCAGCACGACATACGGCTTCACCCTCGGCGGACCTGTCGTCAAGAACAAGCTCTTCTTCTTCGTCAACGCAGAGTACACAACCTCTCCTTCTGTGGCAGTGCGCTGGAGGGCTTCCGAGGACGGCGTGGGTGACGAGACCAAATATCTCTCATACGCCTCAGTTGCTGATATGGAGAGAGTTTCTGCTTTTGTAAAGGAGAAGTATGGCTACGACACAGGTTCCTACACCGACTTCCCTTCTGATGAGAGCAATCAGAAACTTCTTGCCCGCATCGACTGGAACATCAATGACAACAACAAGCTTGCCCTGCGTTACAACTACACCAACAACACCTATTGGCAGGCTCCTAACGCATCCTCAATGGACGGCGGTACCCGTTCCGCTTATGGACGTACCTCTCTCTATTCCATGTCGTATGCGAACTCCATGTACTCGATGAACAATCTTGTACATACCGCTTCCCTCGATCTCAACAGCAAGATTTCCGACAGGCTCAGCAACCAGTTCCTCGCCACCTTCTCAAAACTTGACGATGTCCGCGGCACCAACTCCGACGAGTTCCCGTTCATTGACATCCAGGACGGCAGCGGCAATAACGTGCAGTACATGTCTCTCGGTTACGAGCTCTTCACCAAGAACAACGCTGTGCACAATACTGTGGTCAACATCAAGGACGACCTCACATACTACTATGGCAACCACAAGATCATGGGCGGTGTGAGCTACGAGTACCAGATGGCCGACAACGCCTACATGCGCAACGGTACCGGTTACTACCGCTACGCCAGCGTAGACGACTTCATCAACGGTGCAGCCCCTGAGGTTGTATGTCTCACCTACGGCTACGACGGCGAGACCAATCCTGCAGCCCGCGTAAGGTTCAACAAGCTCGGCGCATACGTTCAGGACGACTGGAACGTGACCCCGAACTTCAAGCTCACCGCCGGTCTCCGTCTTGACGGTCTCTTCTTTGACAACTCCGACCTGATGACCAACAACGCCATCCTTGGTCTCACCTACTACGACAGCAAGGGCGGCGAGCGCCATATCGACACCGGCACCTGGCCGAAGGGCAGGGTGACCGTATCCCCTCGTGTCGGCTTCAACTGGGATGTCTTCGGCAACAAAGTTCTCAAGGTGCGCGGCGGTACAGGCTTCTTCTCAGGCCGTCTGCCTCTCGTGTTCTTCACCAACATGCCGACCAACTCAGGTATGGTCCAGTATCAGGCCCAGCTCAATGCCAAGAGTGTTGATATGAACCAGTTCGCCGGCGGTCTCGTTACAGACGCCAACGGCAAGGCCACCACTGCCGCCCTCTACGACAAGCTCGTCTCAATGGGCTATCCGAGCACCATCACCCCTGAAACCGGCACCAAGCCGTCTTCAATCTCTGCTGTTGACCCTAACTTCAAGATGCCTCAGGTATGGAAGACCTCCCTGGCCATCGACTACAGCTTCCCGACCTCATTCCCGTTCTCTGTGACTGCCGAGGGTATCTTCAACAAGACTATCAATGGCGTGATGGTATCTGACTGGAGCATGATGCCTGTCGAGGGCTTCGCAAGGTTCAACGGCGTTGACAACCGTCCTGTGTTCCCTTCTCCGTTCCGCAACGGCACCAAGGCCTTCGTCCTTGAGAACACCAACAAGGGTTACGGTTATCTCGCCAGTCTCACTGTCAACATGCGCCCTGTGGAGAACCTCTCTTTCATGGCTTCCTACACCCGTTCCGCTTCCAAGGAGATCACCAGCATGCCTGGCTCCGCAGCCGAGTCCGCATTCACTTATGTCCCTACCTACGAGGGACCTAACAACATCAAACTCCATAATTCAGCTAACGTGACACCGGACCGTGTTGTTGCTTCCCTTACCTACGATGACAAGAGCAACAACCACTACAGCTTCATCTACGAAGGCAAGAGGGGCGGTTATGGTTATAACTACTCATATATGCTTGTCAACGACATGAACGGCGACGGCTACAGCTACGACGCCCTCTACATCCCTACCGACGAGCAGGTGGCCAACAACGAGTTCCGCTTCGTCTCAGAGGATGACAAGACCCGTTTCATGGACTATGTCCACAAGGACAGCTACCTCAGCAAGCATCAGGGCGAATATGCCGAGGCTTACAGTGTGTACTCTCCTTGGTTCCACAGGCTTGACTTCAGCTACAAGCATGACTTCAAGGTTCGTGTAGGCAGCAGCACCAACACCCTGCAGCTCAACCTCGATATCAAGAACGTGCTCAACCTCTTCAACTCCAACTGGGGTGTGAGAAAAGTCATCAACCCTGACATCACTGATGCACGTATCCTCAAGTACGAGGGTGCGGACGCTGAGGGGTATGCGACTTTCTCTACTCCTAAGGCCGTCAGCGGAAGTCTTGAGACTTTCACTCCGAACTATGTCATCGGCCAGTGGTGGTACGCTTCTGTGGGAATCAAGTATATGTTTAACTAATTTTCAGAGCAGAATAATATGAAACTCAGATATTTATTCACTGCGATCCTCTCTTCCGCGCTTCTTTTCGCCGGATGTGAGAAAGAAGAGCCTGTGGGATCGCTCGACAACATAAGCCTCTCTCAGACTTATGTCTCAATCCCTGAGGCGGGCGGCACCGTGACTGTCACCCTCAATGCGACTGAGGACTGGGCCTTTGTCCTGACCGAGAAGGGAAAGGACAAGGATGGCAAGGAAGTGGATGTGCCTACGATTCCTGACTGGCTTACCGTCACTCCGACCTCCGGATCAGACGGAGAGACTACTCTTTCATTCTCCGCTGACGCTGTCTCTGGCGGCCACGAGGTTGCCCTCAAGATCAATGCCGGCTCCAATACCCAGCAGCTCATCGTCCGTCAGGGCGAGATCGCCGCGGTGTCCGCTACTGTAGCGGAGGCTCTTGCCGGCACTGATGGCAAAACTTACAAGATCAAGGGTACTGTTACAAATCTCTACAATACTAAGTACGGCAACTATTATCTTGTTGACGAAACAGGCACGATTCTCATCTACGGTACTCTTGATGCCAAAGGAAATCAGGCAAATTTTGCCAGCCTCAAGATCGAGGAGGGAGATTTGCTGGAAGTTTCCGGTCCTAGGAGCACATACAGTGGTTCTCCTCAACTTAAGGATGTAACCGTCCTAAGCATCACTAAGTCCCTCATCAAGGTTCTCACTCCGGCTCTCGAAGGGCCTGTTGCCAAGACCGGCGCGACTGTCGAGGTCAAGGTGGCCCACAAGGGCGAGGGCGGAGCACGCGTGTCCATCCCTGAGGCTGATACCGAGTGGATCTCCTACGTGTCTGCCGAGTTCAGCAAGGGCGTCCCATCCAAGATTGTCCCTAATCCTGCTGACACCACAACCTTCAAGTTCGACATCCGCGCCAACGAGGCCGGCAAGCGCGCTTCCGATTTGTCATTCACTTCCGGCACCACTACCGTGAAGTACACCATCGAGCAGGAAGGGTCCATCATCGATGCTGATGCCGCCACTATCAATGCGGCTCCGGACGGCACCACCCAGTACCGTCTCACTGGATACATCAGCAAGATGGCAAATACTGCCTATGGTAATTACAACATCGCTGATGCGACCGGTTCTGTCTATGTCTACGGAACTCTCAACGAGAAGGGCGAGTCCAAGAAATTCGAGGCTATGGGCATCTCCGAGGGTGACATCATCACAGTGGTAGGTCCTAAGCAGTCCTATAAGGGCAGTCCTCAGCTTAAGGACGTGAGCGTGGAGTCATTCAAGAAGGTGACCGGGGCTACTGTCAGCGAGTTCCTCGCAGCAGCTGTCAAGAGTGATGTCTACTATCGCCTGAGCGGTACTGTAAGCGGCCTTAAGGACGGCGATAAATATGGCAACTTCGACTTGACCGATGCCAAGGGTGACAAGGTCTATGTCTATGGCCTTCTCGCTGGCTGGGGCGGCCCTAAGAAGGAGTTCCAGAAACTCGGCATCAAGAACGGCGACACCGTTACCATTGTCGGCGTTCGCGCCGCATACACCAATAAGGACGGAGTGACTACCGATCAGGTAGGCAGCGCCTTCCTCGTATCCCATACGGCAGCGAAATAATTCCTGACGCATCATAATCCTTTAAGACCGGCCCTCAAAAGGCCGGTCTTTTTTTACGGGGCATATCCTCGAAAAAGTCCCGGTTTGACCCCTTTAAAATGCGGAATTATTCTCAAAAAACCGCTTCAAATTCCGGAATAATTCTCAATAGTATGGCTAATGTGCTGATTTTATGTATATTTGTAAAAATAGTATAAAACGTAATGTTATACAGAAAATACGCGTCACGTCTGGAGGGATTTCTCCGCAATGAGCCGAACAAGATTCTCTTGGTCAATGGGGCCAGACAGATCGGCAAGTCTTATCTGATAAGGTATGTCGGGAGCAGCCTCTTCAAGAATTTCATCGAGATCAACCTGAAGGCTGACAAGGAAGGAGAAGGGATTTTTGCATCAGTCCGGAGCAAGGAAGATTTTTATCTCCAGTTGGGAGCCATTGCCGGAGATAAACTTGGTGGTCGTGACGATACTCTCGTTTTTCTTGACGAGATCCAGAGTTACCCGCATCTTATGACCATGCTGAAGTTTCTCAATGAGGATGGTCGTTTCAGGTATATTGCCAGCGGTTCTGAATTGGGGGTTGCTTTGGCTCAAACTCCATCTGTGCCGATAGGCAGCATCGCCATGGAACAGATGTATCCACTTGATTTTGAGGAGTTCCTTCTGGCGATGGGCTGCGGTCAGGAAACGATAGACGGGGTACGTGATTATTTCTCGGCCGGGAAGTCGCTAAACGATTCCATGCATAATTATATGCTCGGGCAGTTCAGAATCTACCTTCTTGTCGGTGGAATGCCGGATGCTGTGAACAAGTTCATAGAAACCCGGAATATGGCTCAAGTGCGTCGGATTCAGAATGACATCCATACTTTGTACGGTATTGACGCTTCCCAGTATGACACTGAAAAAAAACTGGTGATCAGGAAGGTCTACGACATGATTCCGTCAAACATGGAGAACAAGAAAAAGAGAATAGTTGTCAAGAATATAGAGAAGACTGCCGGGCACAGGCGATTCAGCGATTATGCCGATGAGTTTGAATATCTTGTCAACTCCGGGGTTGCGCTTTCTGTGCAGGCGGTAAGCAATCCGAAGTTTCCTCTGATTGAATCCGGAACCAAAAATCTCATCAAACTTTACCTGAGTGATGTGGGGATTCTTTCCGGTCTTCTGTATGGCCTGAATATCAATGCGATACTTAGCGATGAGCGCAGTGTCAATCTTGGCTCGCTCTATGAGTCTGTAGTGGCACAGGAACTCCATGCACATGGCTTTTCTCTGTATTATTATGACAATAAACAACGTGGAGAGGTGGATTTCCTGGTCGATGACTATGATGCCCTTTCGGTACTTCCGGTTGAAGTGAAATCCGGGAAGGACTATAAAGTGCACAGTGCCCTTGATTCGTTCGTCTCAATTCCTGACTATCATGTCAAGAGGGCTGTCGTCTTGAGCAATGAACAAAGTGTTCATGAGAAAAACGGAATAACCTATCTTCCTATCTATTATGTGATGTTTCTCAAAGAGGATAATGCCCCGGAAGGCAGCCTTGTCATTCCGGAACTGACGCTGCCGCAATGATTTCGCTTAAGTGATAAAAGTAAGACGAAAAAGAGTTATCTTCGCAGACTGGATAGCAAGAGACTGTATTTTTATACAAAATATGAAGACAAAACATTTTTTCCTGGCCGCGGCGGCACTCATTTCCGCGCTTGTGGCCTGCCAGAAGAAGACCGAGGATCTCGGTCCTGAAAAAGTAGAAATCAACACTGCGGAAGTCTCTCTCCCGGCTGACGGAGGCGAGGCGACCGTAAATCTTACAGCGACGGTGGACTGGAAAGCCCAGATCCCTGCCGAAGCTCAGGAATGGCTGGTGGTGGCCCCTGAAGAGGGCTCAGCCTCAGCATCCGCCCAGACCGTGAAGGTCAAGGCTCTCAAGAACGACGGCTATGACCGAAGCGCAGAAGTAGTGTTCGCCGGTGGAAGCCATAAGGCAAGCCTCAGCCTCAAGCAGACAGGAGCGAAAGGCGCAGAGGACGACGGCAAGATCACCAAGCCCGAGTCTGCCACCAAGGTGACTGTCAAGGAGTTCCTCTCCAAGGAAGTCAGCTCAAAGGTGTGGTATGAACTTACCGGAAGCATCAGCAGCATAGCCGGCGCCACCTACGGCAACTTCTATCTCAAGGATGAGACCGGAGAAGTCTACATCTATGGCCTTGTCAAAGAGTGGGCTGACGGCGAGAACGACCAGTCATTCGGATCAATAGGCCTCAAGGAAGGCGACATCGTCACCATCTGGACTCTCCGCGGAGAGTATCAGGGTACAGCCCAGGGCGGCGGCTCCTCCACTTCCGGCGGTGCCCCTGCGATTTACAAGTCCCACAAGGCTGGCACAGGTGAGACCTATCCTGCCGGGACTGTCATACTGTCGTTCCCGGATGAGAACAGCGCGAACAACAAGGTCAACGGCTACGATGATCCGTGGACAGCCAAGATCGGCACGGACTCTTTCACTATGACCGGTTTTAATAACTACAATTGGGACGGTTGGACTTACATCCGTTGCGGACGCAAGAAAGCGGCGTCTATGGCTTCCATAGCTGGTACGACCCCGATTGCAGCAAAAGTAACCAAGGTGCTGATGCGTCTGGACAAGGTGACTGCCGCTGATGTCAACTCCATCAAGTTGGCTGTCTACTCTGACAAGGATTTTGCAAAGGAGGTCTGCACTCTTGACCCGGATGGCGCTATCACCCAGGGCGAGATGAGTTTCACCGTCCCTGCCGCCTCTCAGGCTGCCGGCCTTTACTACAAGCTCACCTTCGACTGCAAAATGAGCAGCGAGGGCAAGAACGGTTTTATCCAGATTTCAAAAGTAATCTATGTGGCCGCTGAATAAGACCGCGACAGTAATATTGCTTCTTCTCTCTCTCGTCTCCTGCAGCAAGCCGGAGACGGAGGGAGAAGTCGCTTTTTCTGTGCCGCGCACCGCTCTCGGGGCGGATGCCGGATCCCAGTTCATCAAGGTGACCTCATATACCTCCTGGGCCATTTCCCTCTCCGAGGCCTGGGCCTCGGTCAGCCAGGCGGAGGGCAGCGGTTCCGTCTCCGGGATTGAACTCTCATGGGAGGCCAACACGGGGGACGAGCGCAGCTGCACCGTCACTCTCAGCAGCGCCGGCAAGAAGTTCAACGTCACCCTGACCCAGGAGCGCAATTCGACAGTACTCGTCCCGGATACTCCGGCCGCTTGGCTCGAACTTCCCGCCACTGACGATAAGGACCTATATTACTTCACCCACGACATGAGCCTCAATGGCAGGAAGGTACGCAACTACTCATTCTACCTTGACCCTCAGGCGAAACTCTCCAAGTGGGTGGCGTATCCGCTCAACAAGGCCCTTAGAGGTTCCAACCCCGATCGCACCAATGAGTGGGGACTTGACCCCAAGGTGCCGCAGGCCTACCAGCCAGTGCTTTACAGCGGCTTCGGCGGTGGTTATCAGCGAGGACATCAGCTTCCGTCAGCTGACAGGTATCTGCCAGGGGCCAACGAGACCACTTTCTATTTCACCAACATGACCCCACAGCGCGGTGAGCTCAATGAGAACGCCTGGGCCACCCTCGAAGGGATGGTCCGCGACTGGAGCTTCAAGACCGACACCCTTTATGTGGTGACAGGGGCCGACTGGCGCGGCACCACGGAATACGCTCGTGACAATGTCGGCGCACAGATTCCTGTCCCGGTCGGATACTATAAGGCCCTGCTTGCCTACAAGGCTTCAGGCTTCGGCGAAGCCGGGAAGTATCTCGGGATCGCGTTCTGGTTTGACCACAAGGGCTATGACAACAGCACTGGCGCCATCATGGGCCAGTCCATGACCATCGACGCCCTTGAGGAGAAACTCGGCATCGATTTCTTCGTCAACCTGCCTGCCGTCGCCGGCAAGGACCAGGCTGACAAGGTGGAGGCTGCCGTGGACAAATGGTGGAAATAAATCATAAAGTATATGAAAAAAATCCTTTCAATCGCAGCAATCGCATTGGCAATGACAGCTTGCAGCAGAACTAATCCGTTCCTTGCGGAGTGGGATACCCCTTATGGAATCCCTCCGTTCGACAATATCCAGACATCAGACTACATACCGGCCATCAAAGCCGGGATCGAGGAGCAGAACGCGGAGATCGAGGCCATCGTCTCCAATCCTGACGCCCCGACATTCGACAACACCATCGCTCCGCTGGAGCTTTCCGGCAGCACCCTCAGTCGCGTGCAGGGCGTGCTCTTCAATGTGAGCGAGACCGACCGCAGCGACGCTCTCGACGCGGTGCAGGAGGAGGCCATACCGATGCTCAGCGAGCACAGCGACAACATCTCGTTCAACAAGGCCCTCTACAACCGTGTGGCCGCAGTCTACAACGCCGACCAGTCCGCCCTCACCAGAGAGCAGCAGATGGTCCTCAAGAAGCACTACGACAGCTTCGCCCGCGAGGGTATCGGACTTCCTGAGGAGCAGCAGGCCAAACTCCGCGAGATCAACTCCCGCATGGCCGAGCTAACCCAGAAGATAGGCAACAACATCCTCGCCGAGTCCAACGCCTTCAGCGAGAAGTTCGGTTTCAGTGTCTCATCCTACCCGGATAAGATGACATCCACCGAAGACCGCGAACTCCGCCGCCAGTACAACGAGGCCTACACCATGCGCGGCCACAACGGCAACGCCAATGACAACCGCGCCCTCATCCTCGAACTCCTCGACAAGCGCATCCAGAAGGCGAAGATCCTCGGCTACGACAACCCTGCCGCCTACACCCTCGCCAACAAGATGGCCCACGATCCTCAGACCGTGGACAATTTCCTCGCCGGCATCATGCAGGCCGCCGTGGCCAAGGCGCAGGTCGAGCTTGCCGACATGCAGGCCGTCATGGACCAGGACATCAAGGACGGCAAACTCCCTGCCGGCTCCAGGATCGAGCCTTGGGACTGGTGGTACTATGCCGAGAAGGTCCGCAAGGCCAAGTATGACCTCGATGAGTCCCAGACCCGTCCTTACTTCAAGATAGACAATGTGGTGAACGGTGTGTTCATCGCCGCCAAGACCCTGTACGGCGTCAACATGGAAGTCCTCAAAGACGTGCCGTCATACAACCCGGAGAAAGTCGTCACCTATAAGGTCACGGCCGACGACGGCTCGCTCATCGGCATCTTTACCACAGACTACTTCCCTCGCGAGAGCAAGAGGGGCGGAGCGTGGATGAACAACATCCGCGAGCAGTACGTGGACGCGGAGGGCAATGATGTGCGCCCGATCATCGTCAATGTGGGCAACCTCTCCGAGTACTTGAGCATCGATGAGGTGCAGACCGTGTTCCACGAGTTCGGCCACGCCCTGCACGGACTCCTTTCAAAGTGCCACTACCGTTCCGTGAGCGGCACCAACGTGACCCGAGACTTCGTGGAGATGTTCTCACAGTTCAACGAGAACTGGGCTTTCCAGCCTGAACTCCTCGCCCAGTACGCCAAGAACGACAAGGGAGAGGTGATTCCTGCCGCGCTGGTCGAGAAGATCAACAACGCCCTCAAGTTCAACCAGGGCTTCATGACCACCGAGCTCTGCGCCGCCTCCATCCTCGACATGAAGTGGCACGAGCTCAGCAGTGTGGAGGGTGTCGATATTGACAGTTTCGAAAAGAAAGCATGCGCTCAGATGGGGCTGATCCCGGAGATCGCACCGCGCTACCGCAGCACCTATTTCAACCATATTTTCGGCGGCAGCGGCTACAATGCCGGTTACTACGGTTACCTTTGGGCCGAGGTTCTCGACAAGGACGCTTTCAGCATCTTCGAGGCTTCGCCGAAGGGAGTATGGGATCTGGAGCTTGCCAAGAAGTTCAAGGAGACCTTCCTCGAGAAGGGCGGCTCCGAGGAACCTATGGTGCTCTTCAAGTCCTTTGCCGGACGTGAGCCGGACTCTGCGGCCATGCTGCGCGGAAGAGGTTTGATCGACTAATTAAGACATTTATGGACAACAAGAAAGTACTTTTGATGATACTTGACGGCTGGGGAGAAGGCCGCCATGATCACTCCAATGCAATATATACCCAGGGAGCTCCATACATTGACAGGCTTCGTGCGAGGTACCCGTTCTCCCACCTCCAGGCTTGTGGAGAGTATGTCGGCCTGCCGGCAGGGCAGATGGGCAACTCCGAAGTGGGGCACACCAACCTCGGAGCCGGACGTGTGGTGTATCAGGATCTGGTCAAGATCAACATCGCCTGCCGTGAGCACAAGCTCCTTGACAACAAGGAGATCCGTGCGGCATACGACTATGTCAAGAAGAGCGGGAAGAAGCTCCATTTCTTCGGGCTCTGCTCCCACGGGGGCGTGCACTCCTCACTTGACCATCTCTATGAGTTCCTCTCTGTAGCAAAGCAGGAAGGGCTTGAGGATGTGTATGTGCACTGCTTCATGGACGGGCGTGATACCGACCCGCACAGCGGATTGGGCTTCGTCAAAGAACTTGAGGAGAAGATGGCTCAGAGCACCGGCAAGGTGGCCACTGTCTGCGGACGCTTCTATGCGATGGATCGTGACAAGCGCTGGGCCCGCGTCAAGGAGGCCTATGACATGCTTGTGGAGGGCAAGGGTGCCGAGTTCACTTCAGCCACTGCGGCCATCCAGGCTTCGTACGATGCGGATGTCACCGATGAGTTCATCAAGCCTGTCGTGATAACTAAGGACGGAGCCCCTCTCGCCAAGGTCGAGGAGGGTGATGCTGTGATATTCTACAATTTCCGCAACGACCGCGCCCGTGAGCTCACCGCAGTGCTTACCCAGACCGACATGCCGGAGGAGGGGATGCACACGATTCCTCTCTACTACTGCTGCCTTACTCCTTACGACGCTTCATTCAAGGGACTGCATATCCTCTTCGACAAGGAGGATGTCAAGGATACCCTCGGTGAGGTTGTCTCCAAGGCCGGCAAGCGCCAGCTGCGAATCGCCGAGACGGAGAAATACGCCCATGTGACCTTCTTCTTCAACGGCGGCCGCGAGGAGCCGTTCCCGGGAGAGGACCGCATTCTGGTCAACTCTCCTAAAGTGGCGACTTACGACCTCCAGCCGGAGATGAGTGCAGTGGAGGTGACCGACAAGCTCTGCGCCGCCATACGCAGCGAGAAGGAGGATCTGATCGTGCTCAACTTCGCCAACGGCGACATGGTGGGCCACACCGGAGTCTACGATGCCATCTGCAACGCTGTGGGCTGCGTGGACGGATGTGTGGAGGTGGTGGTGACCTGCGCCCTGGCGCATGGCTATGCGGTGCTCCTCACCGCTGACCACGGCAACGCCGACCATGCGGTCAACGACGACGGTACCCCTAACACCGCCCACTCCCTCAATCCGGTACAGTTCATCGTGATAGGAGCCGGGGACGAGGTGAAGACCGTCAAGGACGGGGCTCTCTGCAATGTCGCTCCGACAATCCTCAAACTTATGGGAATCCCTCAACCTGAGGCGATGACCGCTGAACCTCTCATATAGGGAGATGTACAAGTTTGAACCTATACTGAAGACTTTGGTCTGGGGCACCGAGAGCTGGGTTCTCTCCGGTGTCCCCGGGTCAGAGTCTGTCGTTTCTGAAGGCCCTGAAGAGGGCCGGACGCTCAGCGAAGTCTACGGGCCCGGTTTCCCTCTTCTTATAAAGTTCATCGATGCCCGCAAGGATCTCAGCATACAGGTTCATCCCGGTGAGGAACTGGCTCAGAAGCGCCATGCGTGCCACGGCAAGACGGAGATGTGGTATGCCATCAGCGCAGCGCCGGGGGCGAGTCTGATCAGCGGATTCAGCAGGCGGATAACCCCGGAGGAGTATGTGGAGCTTGTCAGCCGCGATGAGATCACATCAGTCCTCGCCAAGCACAGCGTGCAGCCGGGAGATGTCTTTTTCCTGCCGGCGGGACGCGTCCACGCTATAGGGGCCGGCTGTTATCTGGCTGAAATCCAGCAGACCTCCGACATCACTTACCGTATATACGACTACAATCGCCCTGGACTTGACGGCAAGCCGCGCCAGCTCCATACTCAGGAGGCCAAGGATGCTATCGATTATGGGGTCTATCCGGACTACAGGACGCATTACGAGCCGAAGAAGGATAGCGAGGTGACCCTTGTGGACTGTCCTTATTTCAGGACCTGCCTGCTGGATCTTGACGCGCCGTTCAGTCGCGGTTTTGATGAGCGCAGCGACTTCGTGGCGCTCGTCTGCATGGAAGGCTCCTGCACTGTCAGGACAGACAAGGGCTGTGCTGGGCTCAACGCCGGGGAGACTCTCCTGCTCCTCCAGTCCGACGGAAAGTTCACGGTGGAGCCGCAAGGCAAGGCCAAACTTCTCTCTGCGGAGAGATAATCAATTAATTCTCAGTCATTATGGACAAGAAGAACAACAGAAGAAACAACAGAAGCAAGAACAGAAACAGAAAATCCCGCCCTGCCGGACGCAGGGTGTTCCCGCAGTGTACGGGGACGGTCCAGATGACCAGAGAAGGATTCATTTTCGTTATAGTGGACGGTGAGGAAGACGATGTGTTCGTCAAGGCGTCCAAGACCCGGCATGCCCTCAACGGGGACAAGGTCCGCGTGGCAGTGACCCGCGAGAAGGGAAAGGACTCCGACAAGCGCCGCGAGGGCGAGGTAGTGGAGATTATTGAACGCTCCACCAAACCGTTTGTGGGCATACTCCATACTGTCGGTGCACAGGCCTGGGTGCTTATGCAGAGCCGCTCCATGCCTTACGATATCCAGGTTGACGCTGAAGAGGCCTCACGCCTCGGTGCGCAGTCCGGGATGAAGGTGGCAGCCGTCGTGGACAAGTGGGAGCGCAAGTCCCCGTGCCCGTCCGGGCACATCGTGGACGTGCTCGGCGAGCCGGGCCAGAACGACACAGAGATGCATGCCATCCTAGCCGAATTCAATCTCCCGTACCGTTTCGAGCCGGAGGTGGAGAATGCCGCCGATGACATATCGGAAAAGATTACGGCCGAAGACCTCAAGGGACGCAAGGATTTCCGCGGGACGCTCACATTTACCATCGACCCTAAGGATGCCAAGGACTTTGACGACGCCCTCTCATTCAAGAAACTGGACAACGGCAACTATGAGGTGGGCGTGCACATCGCCGATGTCTCCCACTATGTGAAGCCGGGCACTCTCGTGGACAAGGAGGCCCGTAATCGCGGTACATCAGTCTATCTGGTGGACCGCACGGTGCCGATGCTCCCGGAAAAGCTCTGCAACAAGCTCTGCTCCCTCCGTCCGTATGAGGAGAAACTCACATTCTCCGCAGTCTTCGAGATCAGCCCTCGTGCTGATGTCAAGTCACGCTGGATTGGACGCACCGTCATCTGCTCCGACCGCCGCTTCACCTACGAGGAGGCTCAGGAGTACATCGAGGCTGACGGCAATCCTACGGGAGATGCTCTCGTGGAGGCGGTACAGACACTCAATAAGCTGGCGCTCAAGCTGAAGGCCAAGGCCCGCAGGGCCGGTGCCATAGACTTCGACCGCCCGGAGATGAAGGTCGAGGTGGACGAGCAGGGACGCCCGATCAATGTTTACGAGAAGATAACCAAAGAGGCCAACTGGCTCGTGGAGCAGTTCATGCTTCTGGCCAACAGGACTGTGGCCGAGTTCGTGGCCACTGACGGCAAGATGAACGGACTTGCGCGCAAGAACGCCAAGACCTTCGTCTACCGTATCCACGGCGAGCCTAACGAGTTGAAGATGGAAGGTCTCATGACATTCGCGAAAGGCTTTGGGTATAAGATTGACAAGGATACGCCTCTCACCGGGCGTGGGGCGGCAAAGTCCCTGAGCGCCCTGCTCGACTCGGCCAAGGGAAAGCCTGAGCACGAGGCGATGGAGAACCTCGCCCTGCGTGCTATGGCCAAGGCCTGCTACAGCACCGACAATATCGGCCACTATGGCCTTGCATACAAGTTCTACACGCATTTCACTTCCCCTATCCGCCGCTATCCTGACCTTATGGTGCACAGGCTTCTGGCCATGTATCTGGCCGGAGGGGAGAGCCAGAAGAAGGACTACTACGAGGCCGAGTGCAAGTATGCCTCCGAGCGTGAGGTGATCGCTGCCGATGCCGAGCGTACTTCGGTGAAATACAAGCTTGTCGAGTTCATGCAGGACAAGGTGGGCATGGAGTTCGAGGGTACGGTGTCCGGAGTTACGGAGTGGGGAATGTATGTGGAGATCGAGCCGACGAAGATCGAGGGCATGGTGCCTCTGCGTGAGATTAAGTCCGATTTCTTCTTCTACGATGAGCCGCGATACCGTCTGGTCGGCAGGCGCACTCACAAGGTCTATCGCCTTGGCGACGAGGTGATAATCAAGGTCAAGAACGCCAACCTCGACCAGAGGCTGCTTGACTACGAACTGATAGAAACAAAATAAGCCATGTCAAAGGATTCTTCACTTTTCGCTTTTGTGGCCGGAGTGGCCGCTGGAGCGTTGCTTGCCGCCTATGCCCGCACAGAGGAAGGCCGCAAGGCTAAAGAAGCTGTCAAATCATATGTGAAGCAGGGGCTTGACAATCTCTGCGGAGGCTCTGCCGAGGAGAACCCGCAGGAGTGGGAAGAGCCGTCGCCTGCTCCGGTTCCAGACGGGAAGTAGCCTATGGCGGGAGAGTTTTTTGACGGATTCGAGCAGCTGGCGCGTGACGCGAAACGCTATGCCGACCTGCGTGTGGACGAGTTCAAGCTCAAGGCTGTCCGCGGGCTTTCCACGGCCCTTGGGAGGCTGCTCTCGTTTCTTCTGATATTCGTGGTGCTCTCGATAGTGCTGGGGCTGCTTGCGTTTGCCCTTCTCCAGTGGCTCAACGCCCTGGTGGGTGCGCCGTGGGGTACTCTTATCGTGCTGGCGGTGTTTCTGGTGGCGCTTGTGGTGCTGGTAGCGTGTCGCAAGAGGCTTTTCAGGGACATGTTCGTGAAGCTCTTCATCGATGTGTTCTATGATTCTGAAGATGATGGGAAAGCGCTCTGATATACGTAGCGGCGAGCAGTTGGATGCCGCCATCGCCGCCTCCCGGGCTGCCCTTTCTGCGCAGCGCGGTGCTCTTGAGGCAAGTTATGCCTCTCTCAAGGGCCGCCTTTCGCCTGTTGGCACGGCCGCCGGCTTCCTGGAGAAGAGCAAGAACATCATCGCCTGGTCCACCGCCCTGCTATCCCTGTTCCGCACCCTCCGCCGCCGGAGGAAATAGGTTGAGCCTGGAGGTATGGGTGTTTCTGGCGGTTTCCGCTCTTTTCCTGACTTCGTCATTGCGTCACCTTGAAATTGCTATCGGGAGATATTTAACAACATACCTTCCATGCTCATAGGAACATTGTCATATATGCAGGAAGACACAATACATCTTCATCCTTATGTATATCTTTTGTGTAAACAAGATATTTGTGCTTTATTCTTGAGGAAAATTTTCTGCAAAAAGCATCCAACGAAGCATGTGCCTTATAACCGGAAGATTTTACCTCGATAGGACTTATCTTGTCTCCGTCAGCAATCAGAAAGTCCACTTCGTAATTGTGCTTTCCGCTGTCGGTCGGGAATGTGTAATAATAAAGTTCGTGTCCAGCTGCCTTCAACATTTGGGCGACAACATTCTCATAGACGTATCCTAGGTCGGCCGTCAGTTTGTCACTTAGCAGTTTGTGATAAATCGTATTGTCAGTAAACTTTTTGTCCCAAAACGCGAGAGTGACGAACAGTCCGGTATCGCCTGCGAACATTTTATATTTGTCAGGGTCTTGGTGCAATGCCATTCCTGCGCTTGGGTCATTGGCATGATAGGCCATATTGACTACCATGGACTCCTTGATTTCAGAAATAATTTCAGCGAGTTCGGAGTTGCGTGTACCTTCTGTTGCACTCCATGCCAGATACCTGTTAGCATTGCTCGTCAGTTGTGCCGGAATCTGGCGGAACATCTTTGAAGCGTTGCCAGTCGGATCTATCTTGTTGAAATCGTCTTCATAAAGCGTTATGATGGCGGGTACAAAATAGTACATTTTGCACTAATCTCAAAATGTTTATCCCATAAAATGGCATTAATCTCAAAATTTGCTGCCACCTGAAGAAGAGCAAGAACGTCATCGCCTGGTCCGCCGCCCTGCTCTCCCTGTTCCGCACCCTCCGCCGCCGGAGGAAGTAAAGGCGATCCCGTTGTCCGGAGCGAATTGCATCTGGATGTTTCCGGCACAGGTAGCCTTTGGTGCTTAGATGACATCCGGAGGTGTGGGTGTTTTTGGCGGTTTTTGCCCCTACCTTTCACGGCCATGGCCCTTGCGCGGCGCTTTGGGGGATATCCGTTCCAGAGGTTGGGGTGAATTTCGACTTTTTTACCCCAACCTGTAGTCAGGGAGGCGTGCTGGGCCGTACCGGTGAGACTGATGTCTGGCAGGTGTCCGACAGTTGGCGGTTATGCCTATGAGCGGCCAGATGGGGGCTATGCTGAACCTGATGGAAATCTGAAGAATTAGTCCGCTGCCTTTTTGTAGAAGAAGTTGAAAGGTCTTGGAGTTCCAAGATTATTTGTTTATGTTTATCCATGCTTGATTTTATGGAGGAGAATAATCTGCAGTGTGGTATGACAACTGACAAATTGGTTTCTGATATTCGGAGTATCATAGAACAAGGCCGCCAAAAGGCGTATGCGGCAGCTAATCAGATTGCTGTGCTTACCTATTGGCACATAGGGAGGCGAATAGTGGAGGAAGAGCAGCATGGGGAAACTCGTGCGCAGTATGGTACTCGGTTGATTAAAACATTGGCAGAACAGCTGGTGCCTAAATACGGCAGCACATTCAGCAAGCGCAACTTAGACTATTTCCGTCAATTCTATTTGTGCTTCAGAGACTTGGAGATTGTGAACACGCGTGTTCACAATCTGACTTGGTCTCACTTCCGCTCGATCATGCAGGTCGCTGATCCTAAGGCCAGAGAATGGTATGTGAAAGAGGCTTCGGAGCAGATGTGGAGCGTAAGGACACTTAACCGCAATATCGGCACACAATACTATGGTCGACGTATGGCTTGCGTAAGGGAAGGGCTGACCGTACCACCTCCTGATATTGAAACCAATGATCCATTGGAGTATATAAGGAGTCCTGTAGTTGCCGAATTCTTGGGATTCCGTAAAGACTGCAAATATGACGAGAGTCAGTTATACAGACACAGGTGACTTTTACATCGACCTTGTGTTCTATAACATCAAACTCAAACGCTACGTGTTGTTGGAACTTAAAACGCACTCTCTCACACATGCAGACGTGGGGCAGTTGGATATGTATGTCCGGATGTACGATGACCTTGTCAAAGACGACAGTGATAATCCTACAATAGGCATACTGCTCTGCACCGAGACTGACAAGGTGATGGCAAAGTACTCTGTTCTTAACGGCAGCGAACAACTTTTTGCAGCCAAATATATGGCCTATATGCCGACGGAAGAAGAACTGAGCAGGGAGATAGAACAGCAAAAACGTTTCTTCTTGGAGCAACATGGGATGGAGGAGGTATGATACGAACAAGCCTTCAGAAAGTAGTTCATGTTATAACCCCATTAAGGGGTTTGACGGCCTTGTCCGACAACAGAAGTTGACGAACCTACGGGAATAATCCTCAAAAAGTGCTGAAAGTTCGAAAATATTGCTACCTTTACAATGTTTCAGATCATAAGATCTGAAACGGACATATTGATGAAAGTGTTTTCGCACTATCCTTTCAAGAAAATGTGGTAGTTTTCAA
>DJOT01000021.1 GCA_002439095.1 Bacteroidales bacterium UBA6431
AAGTGTCAAAGATGGAAAGATATAAAGAATTCGATTTAATTCCAATTTTTGGAGTAGAACTTTGTTTTCCTTTTTTGTTCTATGCATCTTTTTTCTCCATACTGTTTTCAAAGTCCGCTCTTTAGTAGTAGATTTGCTTAAATTTTCTCATCTATGATTCGGTATTTCAACGAAGACATCAAGTTTGTCTTTAAACAAAAACTGTTGAACAACAGGTGGCTCAAGACCGTTGCCGGGAGCGAGATGCGCAGAATTGGTGATATCAACATCATTTTCTGCTCGGACAACTACATACTCGATGTCAACATCAAGTATCTCGGACATGACTATTTTACCGACATAATCACTTTTGACTACTGTGAGAAGGATGTCCTTTCCGGGGATCTCTTCGTGAGCATAGATTCTGTCAGAGAGAATGCAGGCTTTTATGGGACTTCTTTTGAGGATGAACTCAACCGTGTCATCGTGCACGGCATTCTCCACCTAATCGGGTATGATGACCACACGGAAGAGGAGGTGAAGCAGATGAGGGCTAAGGAGAATTATTACCTTGAAATGAGAAAGTCTCTTTTGTGATGGATCGGCACTATGATGTAATCGTCGTCGGGGGTGGTCATGCCGGTTGTGAGGCTGCTATGGCGGCAGCAAATCTCGGCTCTTCTGTGCTTTTGCTGTCTGCCGACATGACCATGTTTGCGAAAATGTCATGTAATCCTGCTGTTGGCGGTATTGCTAAAGGACAGATAGTCAGAGAAATAGATGCTCTTGGAGGTTATACTGGGCTTGTCACTGATGAGTGTACATTGCAGTTTCGCATGCTAAACAGATCCAAGGGGCCTGCCATGTGGAGTCCACGGGCGCAGTGCGATAAAATGCAGTTTTCAGCTGTGTGGCGTCAATTTCTTGAAAAGTGCTGTAATTTAGATATTTACGCTGATTTTGCCACTTCTTTTCTCTTTGAGAATTCAAAAATTACAGGAGTCCGTACATCTACAGGAGCAATTTTTAATTCTCAGACACTTGTCCTGACTGCCGGAACCTTCCTGCACGGGAAACTGTTCATTGGTCAGACAGTACTGACAGGCGGGCGGATAGGAGAAAAGTCTTCGGAAGGCCTGACTGCCCAGTTGGTTGAACGTGGTATAAAATCCGGAAGGATGAAGACGGGTACACCTCCACGTATAGACATATCTTCTGTTGATACGGCTTCTCTTCCTGTCCAGTTCGGTGATGATGTGCCCGCACGCTTTTCTTACCTGGATGTCCCGTCTTCTGTTCAGTCAGGCGCACCGCAGATGCCATGCTTCATTCTCCATACCAATGAGAAAGTCCATGATATACTCAGATCCGGTTTTGACGAGTCTCCATTATTCACTGGTCTGATCAGTGGGAAGGGGCCGAGGTATTGTCCGAGCATTGAAGATAAACTCAGGGTTTTCCCTGAGAATAATGCGCACCAGCTCTTTCTTGAACCGGAAGGGCGCAGTACTAATGAATATTATCTGCAAGGCTTTTCTTCGTCGCTCCCTTTGCAGGTTCAGTTGGATGCGCTTCACGCTATCAATGGTCTTGAAAATGCAAAAATTTTCCGACCGGCCTATGCTGTGGAGTACGACTATTTCGATCCTTCTCAGTTGAAATCTACCTTGGAGTCGAAGATTGTGGAGAATCTTTTTCTTGCCGGTCAGGTGAACGGGACTACCGGATACGAGGAGGCGGCCGGGCAGGGGATTGTGGCTGGTATTAATGCTGCCCTCAAAGTCCAGGAGCGTGAGCCTTTTATTCTTGGTCGCGACAGTTCTTATATTGGAGTGCTTATTGATGATCTTGTCACAAAGGGAGTTGATGAGCCATACAGGATGTTTACTTCCCGTGCTGAGTACAGGATTCTCCTCAGGCAGGATAATGCGGATTTCCGCTTGACTGGCCTGTCTCATTCTATAGGACTTGCAAGTGAGGAGCGTTATTCACGTATGATGAGAAAATACGAGGAGATAGACGCGCTGAAAGCTTATTGCTATACCCATAATGTAAGTCCTGCCGTTGCAAATCCTTTTTTGGAGTCTTTAGGTTCAAGTCTGATAACGGAATCAAAGAAGATTTCAGATATTGCTTCAAGACCGGAAGTGAAGTTGTCCGAATTATTGAAGATTGTTCCACGTGGAACATCGGCGGATGAAATAATGGACAGCGTAGAAATATCAATCAAGTATAGCGGCTATATAGACAGGGAGCTGCAATCTGCTGAGAAAATACATAGGCTCGAAGGCTTGATTATCCCTGAGGGATTCGATTTTGACAAGATTAACGGGCTTTCTACAGAATGCCGTCAGAAGTTTAAAAAATACACTCCTCGAACAATCGCTCAGGCTATGAGGATTTCGGGAGTGTCTCCTTCGGACGTTTCTGTCCTTCTTGTTTATTTCGGACGATAAACCTACAGCATTTTCAGGGCTGTCTTTATGATGTCCTCAAGGCTTGCAGTAGGATTGTCTTTGAGGATTGACTGGATGGCTTTGGTGATGTTAGGCTTTGAAAAACCGAGGTTGAGCAGGGCTGTAGCGGCTTCGTCTGCTGTCTTGTTTGCTTCAGCTTTGATGATTGTATCGAAGTTGGCGCTTTCTCCTTTGACGATTTTGTCTTTCAATTCCAATACAAGTCTCTGGGCGCTCTTCAATCCTATCCCTTTGATGGATTTCAATCGTGTGATGTTTTCTGACAATATGGCTTCATTGAGTTCAGCGGGGGAGAGCGAGGAGAGGATCATCCTCGCGGAAGATGCTCCCATTCCTGATACGCTGGTGATATTCCTAAACAGGTCCCGCTCGTCCTTTGTTGCGAACCCATAATCGGTTTCCTGTCCGTCCCTTTGGTTGACTTGTCGCTGTATGTATATTGTCGCTTCGGATTTACCGACGATTGCATCGTACGTCTGGAGCGAAATCTCCACGATATAACCTATCCCCTGATTGTCGATGACGGCGGCAGTAGGGGTCAGTTCTGTGATTTTTCCTGAGATGTAGTCTATCATTTCTATTGTGTTTGGTGTCTCAAAATTAAGTAATAAATAGACATCTGCGCAAAAAATGTTATTTTTGTGTTATGGATTTATCTGACTTCAGAAATGAGTTCCCTGAACTCTCAGAGACAGTATATGGGAAGAAACTTGTGTATCTTGACAATGCTGCCACTTCTTTGAGGCCATTTAGCGTTATCAAGGAATGGGATGCGATGTCAATGAAATATACAGCCAATCTTCATCGTGCTGTACATCATATTGCAGAAGTCGCGACGCAGAAATATGAGTCTGCGCGTGACGCTGTGCGGGAATATATCAATGCAGGCAGCAGGGAGGAAATCATATTTACTTCCGGGACCACGGCTTCAATCAATCTTGTCGCTTTCAGTTTCGGAGAGGCTTTTGTGGGCAGTGGTGATGAGATTATAGTGTCTGAAGCTGAGCATCATTCGAATATAGTTCCTTGGCAGATGCTGTGTGAACGCAAGGGGGCTGTTCTTAGGGTTTTGCCGGTGGATGACAACGGTCATCTCATACTGGATAAACTCAGGGAGATGCTTTCTAGCCGTACGCGGCTTGTCTGTGTTGCTCAGGTCTCCAATGTACTCGGTTTGATAAATCCGGTCAAAGAAATAGTGTCCATCTGCCATTCTGCAGATTGTCCGGTACTGGTCGACGGGGCGCAGGGGATAGTCCATTCCAATGTCGATGTTAGAGATCTTGACTGTGATTTTTATGTTTTCTCTGGGCATAAGATTTATGCTGCTCCAGGCACAGGTGTCCTTTATGCAAAAAAGTCTTATTTGGACAGGATGCCGCCTTATATGGGCGGGGGTGAAATGATATCCACTGTAAAGTGGACAGGGACGAGTTATGCCGCTCCTCCATACAAGTTTGAGGCCGGTACCCAGAACATTTCCGGTACTCCGACTTTTGTGCAGGCACTTAGGATTGCTTCTGATGCCGGATGTCCCGATCTACGGAAAAATATGGGTGAAGTAGTTGATTATATGTTGAATACGCTTACATCTGATCATCGCTTTCATTTATACGGATTGCCAGGTGGCGGGTATGAGAAGGTGCCGCTGTTTTCGTTCTCCGTGGAACATTGCCATCACGAGGATCTGGCTTTGATTCTTGACAAGATGGGTATTGCCGTGAGGTCCGGTCAGATGTGCGCCGAACCGATAATGGACAGGTTCGGGGTTACCGGCATGCTCAGGGCTTCATTTGCCCCTTATAATACCGTTGATGAGGCCAAATATCTGGTGTCATCTCTTGATAAGGCTATAAAAATGCTTGATAGAAAATGAAAAGTTTGAAAGAAGCTCAATCCGATGTCGTCGAAGAGTTTTCGATGTACGATGACTGGCTTGACAAGTATGAATATCTTATAGAACTTGGCAATAATCTCGAACCTTTTCCGGCTGAATCCAAGACTGATGACAAGCTTATAAAAGGTTGTCAATCAAGAGTTTGGCTTGATTATAAAGTCGATGATGGCCGTGTCAGTTTCAATGCGGACAGCGATGCTGTAATCACTAAAGGGATCATATCCCTGTTGGTAAGTGTATATTCGGGACGTGAAGCGTGCGAGATAGCGTCTGATGATTTTTCTTTTATTGATAAACTTGGCTTGAGGGAAAATCTGTCTCCGACGAGGGCTAACGGTCTTGCTTCAATGATTGATACCATCAAGAGTATAGCAAGTAAAAACTGTCTGAAATGAGCGAAGAGAAAAATGAGGTTCTGACACCGGAAGATGTCAAGGAGCTCGCTCCGTTGTATGAAAATGTAGTGCTGGCTCTAAAGCAGGTCTATGATCCTGAAATTCCGGTGAACATCTATGACCTTGGCCTTATATATGAGTTGAATATCAACAAGGAGCATGAAGTCTACATCAAGATGACGTTCACTGCTCCCAACTGCCCTATGGCTGACGAGGTGTTGGCGGAGGTCAAGCATAATGTTGAATTGACCCCGGGTGTCAAGAGTTGTACGATCGACCTTGTGTTCGAGCCTGCTTGGGATCAGAGCCTGCTTTCTGATGAGGCGCGTATAGCTCTTGGGATGGATCCGGAACTCGATGGGGAAGAAAACTGACATATACTTGTCTCTCGGCACGAACGTCGGAGACCGTCGGGCGAATATCATTTCGGCTCTCAATGCTCTTGATGAGGGGATCGGCTGTCATTATTCTGCTCTTTCCAGCATTATGGAGTCAAAATCATGGGGTTTTGACGGGGCCGATTTTCTCAATTGTGCGGTTCTCTATAAGAGTGATATTCTGCCGCATGAACTGCTCGTCCTTTGCAAGTCGATAGAGTATGACATGGGCCGCCGGGAAAGGATCGAGTACGCTGCTGACGGCTCCAGAATATACCATGACAGGATCATAGACATTGACATCCTGCTTTACGGAGACGAGAAGATCAATACGCCGGAGCTTACCGTGCCGCATCCTATGATGTGGGAGCGTGAATTCGTGACGGGTCCTCTGAGCGAGATATTTGACCAAGAGAGAGGAAATGATTAAATTTGCGAGTTGTCGCTGAATATTAAAAACAAAATAAATATGACACAAGAAGAATTATTCAAGGTGCTTGTCGCCCACTGCAAGGAATACGGCTTCATCTTCCCGTCCAGTGACATTTACGACGGTCTGGCCGCTGTCTATGATTATGGCCAGATGGGCGTTGAGCTCAAGAACAATATCAAGCAGTACTGGTGGAACGCGATGACGCGTCTCAACGAGAACATAGTCGGCATAGACGCCTGCATCTTCATGCACCCGAAGACCTGGGTCGCATCAGGTCACGTGGCAGCCTTCAACGACCCGCTCATCGACAATAAGGACTCAAAAAAGCGCTACCGTGCCGATGTCCTTATCGAGGACTACCTGCTCAAGATAGAAGAGAAGATCAACAAGGAAGTCGAAAAGGGCCGCAAGAAGTTCGGTGAGGCATTCGACGAGGCCAAGTTCCGCGAGACCAACCCTAACGTGCTCCGCGAGAAGGCCCAGTACGAGGCCGTCCACAACCGCTATGTGGCTGCCGAGCAAGCCAACGACCTTGCAGAATACAAGCAGATCATACTTGACTGCGGTATCGTCTGCCCGATCAGCGGCACCAAGAACTGGACCGATGTCCGTCAGTTCAACCTGATGTTCTCCACCCAGTTCGGTTCCGTGGGAGACGAAAGCAGCAAGATTTACCTCCGTCCAGAGACGGCCCAGGGCATATTCGTGGACTACATCAACGTCCAGAAGACCGGCCGCATGAAGATCCCTTTCGGCATCGCGCAGATCGGCAAGGCTTTCCGCAACGAGGTCGTGGCCCGTCAGTTCATCTTCCGCATGAGGGAGTTCGAGCAGATGGAGATGGAGTTCTTCGTCCGTCCCGGGACGGAGATGGAGTGGTTCAAAAAATGGAAGGAGAACCGTATGAAGTGGCATGTCAACCTCGGCATGGGTGCCGAGAACTACCGTTTCCACGATCACGAGAAACTGGCCCATTATGCCAATGCCGCCACGGACATCGAGTTCAACTTCCCGTTCGGTTTCAAGGAGCTTGAAGGTATCCACAGCCGTACCGATTTTGACCTCGGCAACCACCAGAAACTGTCAGGCAAGAAACTCCAGTACTTCGACCCGGAGACCAACGAGAGCTATGTCCCTTACTGCGTGGAGACATCAATCGGCGTGGATCGCATGTTCCTTGCCGTGCTGAGCCACTCTTACAAGGTAGAGACGCTTGAAAACGGGGAAACCCGCACCGTGCTCAGCCTTCCGGCTCCACTCGCACCGGTAAAGGCCGCAGTGCTTCCTCTTGTCAAGAAAGACGGTCTCCCTGAATTCGCACAGAAAGTGATGGACGAGCTCAAATATGACTTCTACTGCCAGTACGACGAGAAAGACAGCATCGGCAAGCGCTACCGCCGTCAGGATGCAATAGGAACCCCGTACTGCATCACCATTGACCATGAGTCGCTCAATGACAACTGTGTCACTGTACGCGATCGCGACACCATGCAGCAGGAGAGAGTCCCTGTCAGCGAACTCAGATCCATGATAGACAAGAAAGTCAATCTCAACAATCTTCTCAGAAACCTGTAATGGCGGCTACATTCTCCGAACTCGGCAGAGTGGAGGCTATACGGCAGCTCTTCGAAGGCAGCGGATACACTCCTTTCGGAGAGCCGCTGTGTTTCAAGTGCGGCAGCGGCTCCTGCGTGTCCGCATCGCGCCTCCTTCTTGAGGGGACAGACTTCAATCTCGTCTATTTTCCTCTCAAACATCTTGGCTATAAGAGTGTTGTAAGTGTCACTGGGGAACTGTACGCCGCTCTTGCGCATCCGGAGACTCTTGTGGTGACTCTTGGTGTGTCTGCAAAACTTGATTTTGAACAGATCAAGGAACTTTGGGCCGGGGTCATTTTTGCTGCAAGGGAGCACGGGTACAAATCTTTGGGACTTGAACTTGAGCCGTCCCGCAACGGGCTTGCCATCAGTCTCTGCGCTTCAGGGGAGAGAAAGGAAATGAGCCGGCCTGCGGCCGCAAGCAAAGATCTTGTCTGTGTGTCCGGCAGCCTCGGTGCCGCTTATCTCGGGCAGCAGGTTCTTGAGCACAAGAGGGATGAACTTGAGAAATACAAGATGCTCGTGGGATCATATATCAAGCCGGAACTGTCCCCGGAAGTGGTCCCGCTTGTGGAATCCACCGGCATAATGCCTTCATTCTCTTATTTTGTGTCTCGGGGACTTTCTGATGCTCTCTTGAGATTGAACCGGGATTCGGGATTCGGGGTCAAGGTTTATGCTGACAAGATCCCGTTTGAGGGCAACAGCTTCGCTCTCGGCAAGGAACTTGATATTGATCCTGTTTCTGCAGCTATGAACGGAGGGGATGATTTCCGTCTTATGTTTGTTGTCCCGATAGGGGAGTATGAAACTTTCCGCAAAGAGTTCGGCAGCTTTGACATAATCGGGCATCTGGCCCGTCCTGAGGTCGGAGCCGTGCTCGTCACCCCTGACGGACTGGAACATCCCGTATCGGCTCAGGGCTGGTAGTGTAAATAATTCAATATAAGTTGGTAACCAAGATGAAAAAGACAATCATCATCGTGGTCATGTCATTTGTGACCATGACACTCGGGGCGCAGAACAGCTCCGATATCCTCAATGCCATCAAGAATGTGGCTTCAAGTGTTATTTCTGTCCCGGCGGATCTGTCCGGCACATGGACTTACCAGGGAGTTGGCGCTGCCGTCAAAAGCGACAATATGCTGACCGCAGCTGCCGGCAATGCTGCCATCAGCACCGTTGAGAGCAAGATGGACAAGGCCCTTTCACGTATAGGCCTCAAGAAGGGCTCGGCCACCCTCACTTTCTCGCAGGACGGTTCTTTTGCCCTCAAGTTCGGCAAAGTCAATCTCCCGGGTACATGGACACAGAATGGCAGTGCTGTGACTATCAAGTTTGGAAAGGTGTTCTCTTATCTTCAGCTCGACGGTACCGTGACTGCCACTACTGACGGCTGCAAGGTATTTTTCAATGGTGAGAAGTTCCTTGAGTTCACGAAGAAACTTGCCGAATATGCCTCCAAGATCTCATCCAACTCCACCGTAAAGAGCATCAACAGCCTCCTTTCCACCGCCAAGAGCGTGGATGTGGGATTCAAGCTCAGCCGGTGAGTTTATGCTGCCGGGAGCGATGTATTTGTTATCTTTGCAGCAAAACAGATAATCAGATGCCGAAATCTATAATTGAAGAGAAATGCAGCCGTTGCGGCAAGGTACACAGGATGGAGTTTGAGGGGAGTGTGGATGCCTTGGCAAGTCCGGAAGCGAAAGAGAAGGTCAAAAACGGGGAGTATTTCGTGTGGCGCTGTCCGGAGTGCGGCTGCGCCAACCTTGTTCACGGACCATTCCTCTATCACGACCCGCAGGAGAGGCTCATGATATTGATGACTGATGCCACGATCAAGGCTGAAGGGCTTCCTGAAGGCTATACCGGGCGGATTGTCAGCAGTCCAGGTGAACTCATCGAAAAGATAAAGATATTCGACGCCGGACTGGACGATGTTGCTGTCGAAATGTGCAAATTCGTGACTCTCAAGGAGATGAATAAAGATGTCCGCCTGAAGTTTTTCAAGATGGACGGGGCTGACTCCGAGATGACTTTCACATACCCGCAGGATGGACAGATGGAGATGATTTCTGTCGGGTTCAATGTCTACGAAGACTGTGCCGGCATCCTCCAGCGCAACCCGTCCATAAAAGAAGCAGCCCGGGGACTTGTCAAAGTCGATCCGGACTGGCTCTCAAACTATATAGGATAGGATACTTACTATTCCAGTTTCCTTGCTCCGTCGGAGATGATCACGTGGTATACCTTAGGTTCGTGACCGAACTTTTCCGCAAACTTTGTCTTGGCCTCGGAGATGAACTGCTCGTAGAGTTCTTCCTTGACGAGGTTGATGGTGCAGCCTCCGAATCCGCCGCCCATTACGCGTGATCCGGTGACACCCATCTTGCGGGCGAGATCGTTGAGGTAATCCAATTCCTCACAGCTGACCTCGTACAGGTGGCTGAGTCCGAAGTGGGTCTGGTACATCATCTCACCTACTGTCACATAATCGCCTCTTTCGAGCGCGTCGCAGACATCAAGGACTCTCTGAACTTCTCCTATGACGTACTCCGCACGGAGGAAATCCTCTTCCGGAATCTCACCGCGCACCTCATCAAGCCACACTCTCTTGCAGTCGCTGAGGCACTCGATTTCCGGGTGATTCTTTTTGATTGCGGCAGCCGCGTTCTCGCATGACGCACGGCGTTTGTTGTAGGCCGAAGAGGCGAGCTCGTGCTTTACGCAGGAGTCAAGGAGAACAAGTTTGTACCCATCGGGTCTGAATGGGAAATACTTGTATTCCAGCGTTTTGCAGTTGAGTCTTATGAGCTGGCCCTTCTTGCCGAAGCAGGATGCGAACTGATCCATGATGCCGCAGTTGACCCCGCAGTAGTTGTGCTCCGTGGCCTGGCCTATCTTTGCGAGCTCGAATTTGTCGATGCCGTTGTCGAACAGGTCATTGATAGCGTAGGCGAAGCAGCTTTCCAAAGCTGCGGAAGAAGAGAGTCCGGCTCCGAGAGGCACATCTCCCGCGAATACGGCATCGAATCCTTCGACTGTTCCTCCTCTCTTCAGCGTCTCACGGCATACGCCGAAGATATACCTTGCCCAGGTCGTCTGAGGCTTGTCTTCTTCGCTGAGTCCGAATGAGCATGGCTCATTGTAGTCGATAGAGAAAAGATTGACAGTGGCGGTGCCGTTTTTCTTGATTTCGGCCACGATTCCCTTGTCGATGGCTCCAGGGAACACGTATCCCCCGTTGTAGTCAGTATGTTCTCCGATGAGGTTGACCCTGCCTGCGGCAGCATAGAAAGTTCCACTCTCTCCGAACTGTTCGGAGAACTTGGCGTGGATTTTATTCTTCATTTCCATTTTATGTGGCATTAATTGTTGCGTTGCACAAAATTATTAAAAAGTAATCATTAGAGCAATAGGAAGATGGTCGCTGAGACCGCCCTCGTATCGTGGCCCGACAAATGTTCTGCGCGGTTTCAGACCGCCGAAAGCCTTGTCGGCAGTCATCAGTGGGGGATAATCGAATACGTCCTCCGTGACGGTGACGTTTCCGTATATGAAATGACCGTCGATTTTTTCCCATTCTCCGTTGTATTTGATTGTCCCGAGACCGTCCACGTGCCACAGGTCATCGTTGAAATCACCTATTGACAGGATTCTTGCTGCACCGGCAGCCATCAGCGAATCGGCTGTCGCCTCCATTGTCGAGAAGGCGGCCCTGCGCCTGTCGGATTTGCCTCCGATTTTGGAAGGGTGGTGGTTTACCATCACAGTGAGGCTGTCGAAGCGTGCGACCAGTATGTCCCTGGTGGCCATGGGACTGCCGGCGCTGTCGAGGATATGTACCGGGAAACTTTCGGCAAGATGCAGTCTGGAGCGGCGATAAAGCATAGCACAGTCTATGCCGCGGTGATCCGGGGATTCGTAGTGCACAATGGTGTAGCCCAGTTTTCGGAGCAGCGTGGATGAGACGAGGGTTTTCAACACGAAAGAGTTTTCGATTTCAGCAAGACCGACAATATCCGGCGCGCCCCCGTATCTGTCTGCGAAACTCATGATGGTCTTGGCGATACCGTTGCATTTGGCATGGAATCTTCCGCTTGTCCAGTACTTTGGTGCAGACTCGGAGCGGTAGTCGAAAAAGTTTTCCACATTCCAGAACATAATCCTGAGGGTGTCGCCTTGAGCATAGGATAACATGGGCATCAAGATGGCGAGAAGTGCAATCATAGTCCGTTTCATTCTGCTAATATGGTGTTTTTTGAGTAAATTTGCAGACTAAATTTTAGATTTATGTCACTGAAGTGCGGCATTGTAGGACTTCCGAACGTGGGAAAGTCCACTCTTTTCAACTGTGTGAGCTCAGGCAAGGCCCAGAGCGCCAATTTTCCTTTCTGTACCATCGAGCCGAATCTCGGCTCCACCAATGTTCCCGACAGGAGGCTTGATGTCCTCTCGGAGATATGCAAACCTCAGCGCACCATCCCTGCCACTGTGGATATTGTGGACATTGCGGGCCTTGTCAAGGGTGCCAGCAGGGGAGAGGGGTTGGGTAACCAGTTCCTTGCCAACATCCGCGAGTGCGATGCCATCCTGCATGTGCTGCGCTGTTTTGATGACGGCAATGTGGTGCATGTGGACGGGAGCGTGGATCCCGTCAGGGACAAGGATGTGGTGGATCTGGAACTCCAGATAAAGGATCTCGAGACGGTTAATGCCAGACTTGCCAAGGCCGAAAAGGCAGGCAAGGCCGGAGACAAGGAGGCAAAGAAACTCGCCGACCTTCTCACCCGTTATAAGGCGGCCCTTGAGCAGGGCAAGTCCTGCCGCAGCGTGCAGCTCGTCAACGAGGAGGAGGCTGTAATCGCGCATGACCTTTTCCTTCTAACCAACAAGCCGGTGATGTACGTCTGCAATGTGGATGACGCTTCGGCAGTGGGCGGCAACGCCTATGTGGATGCTGTCCGCGAGGCAGTCAAGGACGAGAATGCCCAGATACTTGTGATTTCAGCCAAGACGGAGTCCGAGATAGCCGAGATGGAAGACTATGAGGACAGGAAGATGTTCCTCGAGGAGATGGGACTTGAGGAGTCAGGGGTGGTACGTCTGATACAGAGCGCCTACAAGCTGCTCGGTCTCCAGACATTCTTCACGGCCGGCGCGGACGAGTGCCGGGCGTGGACGGTGAAAGTCGGAGACAAGGCCCCGAAGGCCGCGGGGGTGATACATTCCGATTTCGAGAAGGGGTTCATCCGTGCCGAGGTCATTAAATATGATGATTTTGTCAAATACAAGACGGAATCAGCCGTGCGTGCAGCCGGCAAGATGGGTATAGAAGGCAAGGATTATGTGGTGCAGGACGGGGACATAATGCACTTCTTGTTCAATGTATAAAACTATGGAGAAAACCTGGAGATGGTTCGGGCGCAAGGACAGCATCACATTGGACATGCTGCGCCAGATAGGGGTCGAGGGCATAGTGACAGCTCTTCACGAGGTTCCGAACGGGGAGATCTGGACAGAAGAGGCCATATCGTCTCTCAAGAAATATGTTGAAGACGCCGGACTTCGCTGGTCGGTGGTCGAGAGCCTCCCAGTCTGCGAGGCCATAAAATATGCCGGACCTGAGCGCGACAGGCTCATAGACAATTATATAGTGAGTCTTCGCAACTTGGGCCGCTGTGGCATCAAGACGGTGTGTTATAACTTCATGCCGGTGATCGACTGGGTCCGTACCGACCTTGAACATCCTTTGCCTGACGGGACTACAGCCTTGTATTTCGACTATTCTCGCTTTGCATATTTCGACATCAAGATTCTGTGCAGGAAAGGTGCAGAGAAAGATTATCCGGAGCATATACTCGCCAAGGTGGAAGATCTGGACAAGATATTGACGGAAGAAGATAAACACCAACTCGTCGATACCATCATCGTAAAGACGCAGGGCTTTGTCAACGGCAACATCTCAGAGGGAGACCATGCACCTGTGCAACATTTCAGGGCATTGATGAGCCGTTATGAGGGAGTAAGCAAGCAGGATCTTCTGGACAACCTGATATATTTCCTGAAAGCCGTCATGCCTGTGTGCCATGAGGTCGGAGTGAACATGTGCATACACCCGGATGATCCGCCTATGCCTGTGTTCGGCATGCCGAGGATAGCCGGCTGTGCTGAGGATATACGCAAAATACTCTCTTCGGTGGATGATTTCCATAACGGGCTTACTTTCTGTGCCGGCTCGCTCTCCGCAGGGGCCCACAACGATGTCGTCACAATGGCCAGGGAGTTTGCTCCGCGTACGCACTTCGTGCATCTGCGGACATGTAAATTGCTCGATGACGGCAACTTCATCGAGGCCCCTCACACCGCGGGGAGGGTCAATCTTGTCGAACTGATCCGAATATTCGACAGGCAGGAACGGTGCATACCTATGCGTGTGGATCACGGCAAGGACATGCTCGGAGACATCATCAAGGGCTACAATCCCGGCTACAGTTTCCATGGGCGCATGCTCGCGCTCGGGCAGGTAGAGGGGATGATGGCCGCCGTCAAGGACGAATTTGACAAAAAATTGATATGAACGAACTCTATTCAGTTAAGGGCAAGGTGGCCGTAATAAGTGGTGCCGCCGGTGCTTTGGGCGGGTCTCTCGCCCGTCATTTTGCTTCTCAGGGTGCGGATGTGGTGGCTCTTGTCCATAGGGAAGAGCAGGTCGCACCGGTTGTGGAACAGCTTCGCTCTCTTGGCGGAAACCCTTGCGGCTATGCCTGCAATGTCATGGATACGGCGGCGGTCAAGGCCATAGCAGACGAGGTGGTAAAGAAGTATTCACGGGTTGACATCCTCATCAATGTGGCCGGTGGCAATGTGGCCGGGGCCAATGTGATGCCTGACCAGAACTTCTGGGACATGAAGCTTGAAGACTGGACAAAGGTGCTTGACCTCAATCTCAACGGTACCGTGTATCCTTGCCATGTGTTCACGCAAGTGTTTGCATCACAGGGTTATGGCTGTATACTGAATATATCCTCGATGGCGGCCTACGATGCGCTTACCCGCGTGGCCGGATACGGTGCAGCCAAAGAGGGGGTCTCCAACTTCACGCGCTGGCTTGCTGCTGAGATGGCCATTAAATATGGGGAGAAGATACGTGTCAACGCCCTCGCTCCCGGTTTTTTCATAGGCAAGCAGAACCGTGCCGCTCTTCTCAACGAGGACGGGTCTCTTACCGAGCGTTCCGTCAAGGTGATAGCCAAGACTCCGATGCGCCGTTTCGGTGATCTGACAGAACTAAACGGGGCTGCGCAGTTCCTGTGCAGCGATGCTGCCAGTTTCGTTACGGGAGTCGTGCTTCCTGTAGACGGCGGGTTCAGCTCTTTCAGCGGAGTTTAGTATTACATATCCACGCTCATTATGAGCTGCAGGCTGTGGCGTTCCACATGGATTCCCGCTGCTTTGATGCTCTCCAGACAGTTGCCTCCGTTGTAGTCATAGCGGAGGCCTATTCTTGTCGTGTAAGGAATCCATATCAGATTGCCGAGCCTGACTTTCAGATCGGCTCCGATGCTATAGAGGTTGTAGAGATGTCTGTCGGAAGGCATAAGTGTCAAGTCGGCGTGCGGGATCAGTTCGAAGTTGCGGATGTACGTCAGCGGGGACAGGAAAGACCAGTCCACCGCAGCGAAAGGGATTGCGTAGTCTGCACTTACTTTGGTTCTCCACGAGAGGCCGCATATATAGGAATTGACAGCTGAAAGGAAACCGCGCGGAACCATGTTGGCGAAACTGTCTGCGAACTGTCCGCCCTTGCGTCTGATCTCATATATGCCGCTGAGTTTCAGACCGTGGGTAGGGAATAAGCCGGGGGCGTAGCCGTACAGGTGGAAATAATAGCTTGGACTGAAGAGGTACAGGAGTCTTGTGCGCTCGCTATAGCCGAATTCGGCTCCGAGGCCTATCCTTGGCCAGATTCTGGAAGAAGTTGTACGTTCCATCATATAGGCCCGGACACTCACAGTGTTTCTCCTTATGTATCTCGGGTTATCGTAGGCGTCTGTCCAGTCGTTGGTGGAGCCGAGGCTTATCTTCGGGACTATGCCGCTGTTCCAGCCACCGGACGAGAGATTAATGGGCAGATACATGTCCAACCTTGTATAGAGCATCGGTTTGCCGGTGTTGCGGCCGGAGAAGCGGCCAAGATCGTCTAAACTGTATTTGATGGAGTTCCTGTCGTTGAGGTCCACTTTCAGCTCGAATACCGGTGCGAGTCCCCTATAAGTCAGGTTGAGGTGTCCGGAATGTCTCCAGCCGCTGTTGTAGTCCCATGCTTTATATCCAGCTGAACCATAGAAACTTCCGAGGTCATCCTGAAAGAAGACGGTGGCGCCCGGAGCTGCAGCGGAGCCGATCTCGGACATGCTCAGGCTGCTTACGGCATCGTAGTCTATGTATAGAGGCGCCCATGAGTGCAGGCGCAGGAGATTCTTGAGTTTTGAATAACTTTCGGGTTCGCTCACTTCCACAGCGGACTTGTAATCGGGCTGTTTCGCTTCTGTGGAGCTGAGCCTGTCAGCAAAAGGATACTTGGGCAATTGAGTGAAGTCAGCCTCCCGATATATGAGTTCCGATGCCGGAGTGGCCGCCACAAGCCTTCCGTCTTTGGACAGAGGGGTGTAATAAAGAGTCTTTCCGTCCTGGCTGAACTGGAAGTTGTCGGCACCGAAGCGTGTTGAAGTAAGCTGTGCAAGGCTGCCGTCCGATGGATTGAGGGCATACAGCTCGTTTACTCCCGTCCTGTCGCAGGTGAACATTATCTTCCCGTCATGGCTCCAGAGTCTCTTGATTTTTACGGGCTGCGGCTCAAGGATGCAGGAGTAGTCACTGACTTTCCAGATGCCGAAACCCTCATCTGTGATGGCGCTGGCATAGAGATCTTTTTCGACCCATACAGTTTCCACGACCTGCATCCCGTCCGGTGCGGGGTAGTGGAAGAATTCAATGCCGGTCACGATATCCATAACGGTGACGCTGCTTCCGCCTTTCAGGGGATATTCTGTGACGGAGAGAAGAAGGTCATGGCCGGCGGGGGCGGGGTGGTAGAATCTCTTGCCCCTGCTGATGCGCCCGGTCTTCCCGGCCCTGGTCAAGTACATGATGTCAGAAGAGGATTTCTGCTCCCAGCGGATGTCCGGCTTGTATTCGCTCCAGTAGAGCCTGTCGGTGAGGCGGCTGTATTTCAGCCCTGTGGTGCTTGAACTGAACAGGGTGATGACCTTTTCTTTCCCGTCTTTGTCGAGTCTGACCAGTTCTTCCGGGGCGGTAAGGCTCTTGCGTATTGCGTAGAGTGTGTCGCCGGCCACGGCAAGACTTCCATATTCGGTGAAATGCTTCGGCGAGCTGACCAGCGCCGTGGAAGGGATGAACGGGGCCCTTGACTTCTCGTCCCTTGCCCAGAAGGCTGCAAGGCTGTCGCTTATCTCGCTGAACGCCTTGTTGAAACTTTTACCGGACACATCTTTGACCGTGCCGTTGAGGTTGAAGGGGGCGAAGCCATGCTTGTCCGCGATGCGCTGGAAGTACCTTGCTGTGAAGTCCGGCGCATTGTACAGTGTCCTGATTCCGGCCATGGCCACATATCCGGCGCGGTAGTAGTCCGGGGTGTATGATTTCTGCGAGCCGTATCTCCATTTCCAGAAGTCCCTTTGGTCGCCGTCGGCGAACGCTGCTCTGTAGTATTCGAGAAAGTCTGCGGTACGGCCTCTTCCCGCCTTGCTCAGTGCTGTCTCTGTGACGACAGCGTCCCCTTCGAGAAATGCCGGTCCCGGATAGATGGCGGAAAGCGCCCCGGGGGCTAGCTGGCCCGTAAGGATGTTCCAGAACCTGAAAGGTCTCCCGGCTCCGAACTGCATCTGCGAGGAGTGCCTGGATTCGTGCACGATGAGCTGCTTTTCCCACGGGGTAGGCTCCGGGTCATAAGGGTCGGGCTGTGTCTGGAGTTCCATCCTGCGCGGAGTCCAGGTCACCTGTCCGTTGGAATAGGCTGAATAGGGCCTGAGCACCACCGGCATCTTGCGTGTATAATTCTGGTTCGGCGAGAATCCGGAACTGTTCCCCTCCACCTGTGCGGCCTGCTCAAGAGTGCGGGCATATACCATTGCGAGAGAGTCAAGCCCTTGCGGGTAGATCACTTTATAGTTGGCCGTATGTATTTGGCTCCATTTCACAGAGTAAGGCTCTGTTCCGTTGGTGTAGAACTGTCCTTTGGCACTGAACGCGGCGAAGCACAGGGAGGAGGCGATTAAAATCTCTTTGATTCTCATGTGGGCAAATCTAATATTTTTTGTATAACTTTAGAACTTGTTTCATTGGAGTTTGATGAAAAAGATACTGGTATTCGCACCGTTGCTGATTATGGCTCTGTCCTGCGGCCCTCAAGGGGGTTCCGGGCAGACCGCCCGTACCCGACATTTTCCGCGAGTGGAAGTTCCGGCTATGATTACCGACCAGAGCGAGCAGCTCGACTATATACTTGACCATTATTGGGATGCGTTCTTTTCGGGAGAGTGGCCAACAGACTCGGCCGAGGTCCTCGGAGTACCTGACAAGGAGGTCGAGCAGAACATTTCTTTATACATGGCTCTTCTCGACAAGCTGCCTGTCCCGGAGGCGCAGCAGAGCCTGAGGGGCACGTTCTCCAAAATAGAATCCAGGCAGCAGCGGGACACGGCATCCCTGTTTTACATGCGGTTTACGGAAATGCTGTCCTCCTGCCTTTACGACCCCAATTCACCCCTACGCAGCGAGGACCTGTATCTTCCGATAGTGGAAGGACTTGTGAATTCCCGTTTCACACGTCCCGACAGGCTTGCCGGCTACCGCTTCGAACTTGAGAAGTGCCGGCTCAACCCTTACGGCAGCGCTGTTCCGGATTTCAAGTTCAAGGATGCTTCCGGGCGCATGCACCATCTCTACGGCGAAAAGGCCGGATACACTATGCTGTTTTTCAGCAATCCCGGCTGTACCGCCTGCAAGGAGATCATAGACCAGATAGGCAGCCGGAGCTATGTGCCGGGGATGATAAGCCGGGGCGAGCTTGCCATAGTCAACATATACATCGACGATGAACTGGACAAATGGCGCGAATACGAGCCATCATACCCGCGCGACTGGGTCAACGGATACGATTTTTCCCAGGTCATCAACAGCGACTCCCTATACTACGTCAGGGCCATACCGTCCCTTTATCTTCTTGACTCGCAGAAACGTGTCATATATAAGGACGCGCCGGTGGAGAGAGTCCTGCTGTTCTTGGACAATATTCAGACAAATCAATAAACTATCACTAATATGACCAGCATTACACGTAAGCTTTGGGGCAGGACCCCTGACGGAACACCCGTCTACAGATACACTCTCAAAAATTCCAGCGGAGCCTCCGCGACCCTGTGCAGCATCGGCGCCGGCATCGTGTCGATAAACGTTCCCGACAAAGACGGGAAACTGGGTGACGTGGTGCTCAGCTACGCCAAGCCGGAGAGTTATTTCGGGGACGGCCCATGCATGGGCAAGTGCCCGGGACGCTATGCCAACCGCATCGCCGCGGGCAAGTTCGCCCTTGACGGCAAGGAGTACAGCCTCCCGATAAACAACGGCCCGAACCACCTGCACGGCGGGCCTGACGGATTCCAGAACAAGGTTTGGGAGTCCCGCAAGCACAAGGACGGAGTCGAGTTCAAGTGCAGCGCAGCCGACGGGGAGATGGGATACCCCGGCAACATCACCGTGGTGGCAAGATACGAGTGGAGCGAAGAGAACGAACTCCGCCTTACATTCTCAGCCAAGAGTGATGCTCCGACGGTGGTGAACCTCACCAACCATTGCTATTTCAACCTCAATTGCAAGGGTTCCGTGCTCAGGCAGTACCTCAAACTCAATGCTTCCGAATACCTGCCTACGGACAGCAGCCTGATTCCTTTAGGGGACTCCGAGCCGGTGGCCGGCACGCCGATGGACTTCCTCACCGCCAAGACGCTGGGCAGGGATATAAAGAAAGATTTCCCGGCACTCAAAATCGGCAAGGGCTACGATGCCTGCTGGCTGATAGACGGTTATGTGCCCGGGCAGCTACAGGAGGCGGCCGAACTCTATTCAAAGCAGAGCGGAAGGGAACTCAAGGTATACACCACCCAGCCTGGAATACAGGTCTACACAGGCAACTGGCTTGAGGGATGCCCGGAGGGCAGGAGGGGACGCATCTACCACGATTATTATGGTGTGGCCCTTGAGTGCCAGCACTTCCCGGACAGCCCCAACAAGCCTGAATATCCTAGTACCGTGCTCAGACCGGGAGAAGTTTACCATGAGGCCATAATCTTCGCATTCGGGGTGAAGAAATGAGACAGTACCTCGATCTGCTCAAGACGATAATGGATACCGGCACGGTCCGTCACGACCGTACCGGTGTCGGTACAAAGAGCATATTCGGACACCAGATGCGCTTTGACCTTTCTGAAGGCTTTCCGCTCCTGACGACCAAGAAAGTCCATCTTAAATCCATAATTTACGAACTCCTGTGGTTCATAAGCGGCGACACCAACATCAAGTACCTCAAAGACCACGGTGTTTCCATCTGGGACGAATGGGCTGATGAGAACGGTGACCTTGGCCCTGTCTATGGACACCAGTGGCGCAGCTGGCCAGCTCCTGACGGTAGAAAGATAGACCAGCTTTCCGAGGTGATAGACATGATTCGGAACAACCCGGACTCTCGCCGCATGATAGTCTGTGCCTGGAATCCGGGTGAAGTGGACAAGATGGCTCTTCCTCCGTGCCACTGCCTTTTCCAGTTTTATGTGGCGGACAGAAGGCTTTCCTGCCAGCTTTATCAGCGCAGCGCCGACACATTCCTCGGGGTTCCGTTCAACATCGCATCCTACGCCCTGCTGACCATGATGATAGCGCAGTGCTGCGGTCTGCAGCCGGGGGAGTTCATCCATACGACCGGAGACACGCACATATACCTCAACCACTTTGATCAGGTGCGCGAGCAGTTGTCCCGTGAGCCGCGTGCCCTGCCGAAAATGAGGCTCAACCCTGAGGTGAAGAGCGTCTTTGACTTCCGCTACGAGGATTTCACTCTTGAGGGTTATGACCCATGGCCTGCCATCAAGGCCCCGGTAGCTGTATGAGCATGGAGAAATGTCTTATAGTGGCCGTGTCCGATGACATGGCCATCGGCAGGGGTGGAGACATGCCTTGGCATCTGAGTGAGGATCTGAAGTATTTCAAGCGTGTGACCATGGGTTGCCCTGTCATAATGGGACGCACCACATTCGAGTCCCTCGGCCGTCCTCTGCCCGGGCGTAAGAACATAGTTCTTTCACGTCGTGAGATTTCTCTGCCGGAGGGGGTGGTGAGGGTTGGCTCGCTGGATGAGGCGTATGCGGCAGCCGGATCTGCGGAACGCTGCTTCATAATGGGCGGCGCATCCGTCTATGCTCAAGCAATCGGGGATATGGACAGGCTCTACATCACGCGTATCCATACCACCGTACCTGATGCTGATGCCTTTTTCCCTGAGATTGATCTTACCCTCTGGGAAGAGCAGTCCCGCTCCGACACCCTAACGGATGAGCGGAGCGGGATACGCTTCGAGTTTGTGGTCTATAAGCGGAGAGTTTAGATCCCGAGTTCCTCTTTCATTCTCCTGAGCAGGTCAAATGCCTGCATCGGGGTCATATTGTTGAGATCCGCCCCCTCCAGCTTTTCCTTGAGCGAGGAGAGGGTGGGGTCGTCAAGCTGGAAAAACGACAGCTGCATGCTCCCGTCATCTTCCAGTTCCATCTTCCCGGCATGTTTCTCTCGCGCTTCCAGCTGACGCAGGGTCTTTTCTGCGGATTCTACGACCTCCCGCGGCATTCCGGCCAGTCTCGCCACATGTATTCCGAAGCTGTGTGCCACCCCTCCGGGTTCGAGTTTTCGTATGAAGATTATGTTCTTCCCGTCTTCCTTGACAGCGACATGATAGTTCTTGACTCTCGGGTATTGTTCTTCCATGTCGTTGAGTTCGTGGTAGTGTGTGGCGAAAAGTGTCTTGGCACCTTTCCCTTCGTTGTGTATGTACTCCACGAGGGCTCTGGCTATGGACATGCCGTCGTATGTGGATGTGCCGCGGCCTATCTCGTCGAGAAGCACGAGCGAGCGGGCGGAGAGGTTGTGCATTATCATCGCCGTCTCGGTCATCTCCACCATGAAGGTGGATTCTCCACGGGAGATGTTGTCGGTGGCTCCTACTCGGGTGAAGATCTTGTCGAAATATCCGAATCTGGCCTCCTGCGCGGGGACGAACGAGCCGATCTGGGCCATAAGCACGATGAGGGCGGTCTGGCGGAGCAGGGCTGATTTTCCGGCCATGTTAGGGCCCGTGAGGATGATGATCTGGTCGCCCTTGCTGTCCATGGATATGTCGTTCGGGACATACTCTTCACCCGGCTCCATCAGGGTCTCTATCACGGGGTGTCTTCCCGCCTTGATCTGGAGGACGGAGGACTTGTCCACTTCGGGGCGGCAATAATGTCTGTCAAGCGCCTGTTGTGCAAAGCCCTGCAGGACATCTATCTTTGATATGATGCGGCTGTTGCCCTGGATGTCCTTGATGGATTTCTGCACATCCGCCACGAGGGCGGCGTAGAGCCTGCTCTCTAGCTCATAGATGGTGGATTCGGCATTGAGTATCTGCTCTTCGTATTCCTTGAGTTCGGTCGTGATGTAGCGTTCCGCATTGACAAGGGTCTGCTTGCGTATCCACTCGGAGGGCACCTTTTCCCTTGCGGAGTTGCGGACCTCGATATAGTAGCCGAAGACATTGTTGTAGCCGATTTTCAGCGTGCTGATGCCGGTGCGTTCCATTTCCCGCTGCTGCATCTTCTGCAGATAGTCCTTGCCGCCTCGGGAGATCTCCCGTAGTTCATCCAGCTTGCTGTCGACTCCAGCGGCGATCACGTCTCCCTTGCCTATCTGGGCTGCGGAGTTTTCGGACAGGGTGCTCACTATCCTCATCATGGCGGAGTCTGTGCTGCGCAGGCCAGAGGAGAGCTTTTCAAGCGCTTCGCAACCGCTTTCTGTGCACCTTTCCATGATGGGGTTCATCCGTCTGAGGGATCTTGCGAGCTGGATCATCTCGCGTGGCAGGATCTTTCCTGTGGCGAGGCGTGATACGGCCCTTTCCAGATCCCCGATTTCGCTGATATCCTCCTGCATACCGGAGAGAGCCTGACTGTTGTCGATGAAAAACTGTACAATGTCGTATCGCGATCCCAGTTCCTTGAGATCCATGACGGGCATCGACAGCCATTGCCTGAGCAGCCGGGAACCCATGCTTGAGCAGCACCTGTCTATCGTGTCCACAAGACTCACCCCGTCCTTGCCGGCATTGCTCTGGAATACTTCAAGGTTGCGGAAAGTGAATCTGTCCATCCACACGAATTTGTCGGAATCTATCCTGGAGATGGAGCAGATGTTGCCGAGTCCTGCATGGTGAGTCTGCTCCAGATAGACCAGAAGAGCACCTGCGGAACAAAGAGCGAGCGGAAACTGCTCTACTGCAAATCCTTTGAGACTTTTGACTTTGAACTGGTTTCTGAGTCTTTCTTCCGCAGCTTCCTGTACAAAAGCCCATTCGTCCAGAGATGTCAGGTAGTAGTCTCCGAAGAGTTCTTTTACCCTTTTCGCATCTTCTCTTTTGACTACAAGCTCTTTGGGCCCGAATGAGGACATCAGGGTGCTGATGTACTCCACCGGGCCTTGTGCGACCTGGAAAGTGCCGGTAGAAGCGTCCAGAAAGGCGGCTCCGCAGTTGTTCCCGTCCAGCGTCAGCCCCGCAAGATAGTTGTGTTCTTTTTGTTCGAGCATCCCGGCGCCGAAAGCTATGCCGGGGGTGAGGATTTCCGTGACACCGCGCTTGACAAGTTTGTTTTTCACCAGTGCCGGGTCTTCAAGCTGGTCGCACACTGCTACTTTATAGCCGGCGCGTATCAATTTCTGCAGGTAGGATTCGAGGGCATGGTGCGGGAAGCCGGCCATCTGTGTGCTGCCTTTGTCTCCGTTGGAACGCTTTGTCAGCACGAGTCCGAGGACTTTGCTGGCAAGGACAGCATCGTCTGCGTAGGTCTCATAGAAGTCCCCGACCCTATACAGAAGCAATGCTTCAGGGTTCTGTGCTTTGATGCTGAAGTAGTGTTTCAGCATCGGTGTGTCTTCTCCGCTTTTTGGCATATTTTACAAAATTAATGTTTTTTGGCGATGATTCATTATCTTTGGCATCATGAAACGACTGCTGATAATCACTTACTATTGGCCGCCCACTGGGGGTTCCGGTGTGCAGCGATGGGTGAAATTCAGCAAGTATCTCCCCCAGTTCGGATGGCAGCCTGTCATATATACGCCTGAGAATCCTGAGCGTCTCGCTTACGATGAGAGCCTGCTCGGAGACATTCCCGACTGCGCCGAGATGGTAAAGACCCGTATATGTGAGCCTTATGAACTGTACCGGCGTCTGACCGGCTCCAAGGCCGGGGCTGAAGTGAACCCGCTTAATTCGCAGAAAAAGTCTCTCAAAAAGCGTATTTCGTTGTGGCTCAGAGGCAATCTTTTCGTCCCCGACCCGAGAGTGTCGTGGGTTCGGCCATCTGTGCGCTTCCTTTCGGACTATCTGCGCGAGCATCCGGTGGATGCGGTTGTGACCACGGGACCTCCGCAGTCTATGCATCTTATCGGTCTGGGGCTCAAGCGGCGGCTCGGCGTGAAGTGGATAGCGGATTTCAGGGATCCGTGGACAGAGATGTTTTACTACAAGCACCTTTCGCTGACCCGCTGTTCGGACAGGAGACATCATCGCCTTGAGCAGAGCGTGCTGGATGAGGCTGATATGGTGATTGCGGTTTCACCTCGTGTCCAATCCGATTTTGAGGCAAGGACCTCTACACCTGTAAGTCTGATTACCAACGGTTTCGATGAGGATGATTTCTGCCTGGTTCAGCCTCAGCCTCATCCGGGCAAGTTCACTCTTGTACATACCGGACTTTTCGCCTCTGACGGGAATCCTCTGTGCTTGTGGGATGCGCTATCTCGCAAATGTGCTGAAGATGCGGAGTTTAGAGAGCGTCTCCAGATCAGGCTTGCCGGCAAGACGGACCCTCAGATCATTGCCTCGATACGGGACAGGGGCCTTGACGGGAATCTGGTCAATCTTGGCTATCTTCCTCATACTGAGACGGTGCGGGAGCAGAAGAGCGCGGATATACTCCTGTTGCCTCTCCGGCAAGAGCCGGAGTATTCAAAAGTGCTGCCAGGCAAAATATTTGAGTATCTGGCTTCGGGCCGTCCGGTTCTGGGCATCGGTCAGGTGGACAGCGCTGCCGCTGATATCCTGAGCGACAGTGGGGCGGGGGAGATGTTCGATTGGCATGACGGCCGGGGGATGATGGATTTCATCTGCTCGGCGCACACCCCGCCGCACGGAGCGGAGCGTTATTCGCGACGAAACTTGACGGCACAACTTGTAGAATTGTTATGAAGAAAAAAATAATCTATTGCATCTGCACGGTGTTGGGACTGCTCCTGTTGTCCTATGCCTATGTACCGGAAGTGATTACCGGCAAAATAGTGAACCAGAGCGATATATCTGGCTGGCAGGGTATGGCCAAAGAGATGATGGACTGGAACTCGGCCCACCCGGATGACCAGACGGCATGGACGGATTCGATGTTCGGGGGGATGCCTACGGCGACCATCCACGCATCCACAAAGGGCGACTGGACCCAAAAGATCTATGATTTTCTGCTTGTCGGCAGGAGACCGGCCACGTATCTTTTCATCTCCCTGCTCGGAGCATGGCTGCTCATGCTTTCGTTCGGGGTTCATCCGTTGCTTGCCATAGGAGGGGCGGTGGCTGTCACATTCTGCTCCTACAACATGCAGATCATACAGGTAGGACACAACACCAAGATGCAGGCCATAGCTTTCCTTCCATGGGTGCTCGCCGCGCTTGTGTTCACATACCGCAAGGCGCTTGGGGATAAGGCCAGATGGTTTCCTCTGTCATGTCTTGGGGCTGCGCTTTTCGGTCTGGCCTTGAGTTTCCAAGTGAAGGCGAACCATCCTCAGATCACCTATTATCTGGCACTTATGATTTTGCTGTATGTAATAGTCATGGTGGTCTGGATACTAATGGACAAGACCCGTCGCAAGTCCCTTCTCGGGCGGTTTTTCGCTTCCTCTGCACTGCTGCTGGTGCTTGGAGTGACCGGTATCGCGACCAATGCCATAAAGTTGCTGCCGACCTATGAATACACCCCGTATTCCATGCGCGGCGGCAGTTCAGCCGCCTCTGAAGACGGGAGCGGCACCAAAGGACTGGACATCGATTATGCCACAGCCTGGTCTTATGGTTGGCAGGAATTGCCGAATATGCTGATCCCGGATTTCAACGGAGGCTCGTCTGCCGGGGCTGTCAATCCTGACCGCTCGGCAACCATTGACCTGCTCCGCTCCGCCGGACAGGGCAATCTGCGGGAGACCGCCAAAAATCTGCCCCTTTACTGGGGGCCTCAGCCGTTCACGGCCGGCCCGATGTATATGGGGGCAGTGACAATATTCCTCTTTGTGCTCGGGCTTTTCTTCTACAAGGGCAAGGAGAAGTGGTGGCTTGCCGCTGCGACCCTGCTTGCAGTCTTTCTTGCGCTCGGAAGCCATTTCCTGTGGTTCACCAAGCTGTTTTACGACTATGTGCCGTTCTACAACAAGTTCAGGACTGTGTCCATGGCTCTTGTGGTGCTCCAGTTTACGCTGCCTGTCCTTGCTTTCCTGATGCTGGACAGAATTGTCCGGACAGAGGAAGGTGCTGCCGTGTTCCGTTCCAAGGGCTGGATTGCACTTGCGGTCACGGGGGGATTTTGTCTGCTCTGTGTGGTGTTCCCGGGTATCGCCGGCTCGTTCACCGGGGCTTCTGATGCATCTTATCCGGATGCTCTTGTGGATGCACTTGCCTCTGACAGGCGGCATCTGCTTGCTATGGATGCACTTCGCTCGGCGCTTCTGACAGGGGCAGCGTACCTGATGCTCTTGTGGGGGTGCATGGTTCCGAAGTCCGCGGCAAAGACTTTCGCCACCCAGCCTCAGATGGGCTTCGCGCGCCGGCGTACCGCTGCCCTGCTTGTCTGCCTGCTTGTCCTCGGTGATCTTTTCATCCTGGACAAGAGATACCTGAGTTCTGATGACTTTATCACTCCGCGTTCTTTCCAGAGCCAGTTCAACAAGCGTCCGGTTGATGAGGCGATACTTGAGGACAAGGATCCGTCCTACAGGGTTCTGGATTTGACTGTCAATGTGTTCAATGACTCTCATCCGTCTTACTGGCACAAGAACATCGGAGGCTATTCTCCCGCCAAGCTCCAGAGGTATCAGGAATTCATCACGGACACTCTCACGTCCGAGATAAACAGCCTGTATTCAGTGCTTTCCGGAAAACAGACAGTTCAGGAGATGGAGCAGGCCCTGCCTTATCTTCCGGGGTTGGCGGAGATGAACTGCCGCTATATAATAGTAGGAGGGGAGTATCCTCCGTTGAAGTACTCTCATGCCAAGGGCCCGGCCTGGTTTGCCGATCCTGCCGCCGGGGAAGTGGAGATGCTCTCTTACGCGCCAAATGAGCTGCGTTACAAGTATTCTTCAGCAGATGGCGGCAAGCTGGTGTTCAGCGAGGTCTATTATCCGGTAGGATGGACGCTTGAAGTGGAGGACAGCGGGGAAAATCTTGGGATAATTCCGGAAGGAAAAGTGCTCCGCGCGGCGGAGGTTCCGGCCGGGGAGCACACTCTTGTGATGCGTTTCGACCCTCCATCCTATCGAGTAGGGGAGAGGGTGTCACGCGCGAGTTCCATACTTATTCTGATTGTGGTCCTTCTTGCGTCCGGTTTTGCTGTGAACGGGATATCTGTTGTGTCAAAGCGATAAAATCTTCTACCGACAGCCGCTCGGCCCTGAGGTCGAAGACTTGATCCGAAGAGTCAAAACCCTCCGGCAGCATAGGCTTGAGGGCGTTGCGCAGGGTTTTCCTTCGCTGGTTGAACGCGGTTTTTACCACCTGCCGGAACAGGCGCTCGTCGCAGCCGAGTTCCGTGCGGGAGTTGCGCCTGAGCCGTATCACGGCTGACTGCACTTTCGGAGGCGGGAAGAAAGCTCCCGAGCCCACAGAGATGATATAGTCGATATCGTACCAGGCTTGGAGCAGGACTGACAGGATTCCGTATGTCTTGGAACCTGGCTTTTCCGCTATGCGGTCAGCCACTTCTTTCTGTATCATGCAGACTACTTCAGGTACCCTGTCCTTGTCGTCGAGGATCTTGAAGAATATCTGTGAAGAGATGTTGTAGGGGAAGTTGCCGATCACCCTGTAGTTGCTGCTGAAGATTTCCCGCATGTCCAGTTTGAGGTAGTCAGCGCTGTAAAGCCTGCCCTCGATAGATGGATAATGTGTGAGAAGATAGTCCACGGATTCGTTGTCGATTTCGACAAGTTTCAGGTCTATGTCTTCTCTTTCAAGCAGGTAGCGGGTAAGAACCCCCATGCCCGGCCCGATTTCCAGCACGTCCCTGTCCCCGCCCTTGGAAAGGGAGGAGACTATGGTACGTGCTATGCTCTGGTCGGTCAGGAAATGTTGGCCCAGCGCCTTTTTCGCTCTGACTTCCATTCTCTCAGCCGAGTTTTTCGGCGAGTTTTGCCGCCAATTCTACAAATGCCACACCGTCCGGGCGTGAACTCAATGCCGCCGGTTCACCGGCATCACCGCTCTCGCGGATGCTCTGGACAAGCGGAATCTGTCCGAGAAGTTCTATACCGAGGTCTTTGGCCATGTCGGCACCTCCGTCTTTGCCGAAGATGAAGTACTTCTCATCGGGATGTTCTTCCGGTGTGAACCAGGCCATGTTTTCCACAAGTCCGAATATAGGGCGGTTGACGTTCTTGTTGCGGAACATGTCCACACCCTTCTCCACATCAGCAAGAGCTACGGCCTGTGGTGTCGTCACTATGACCGCCCCTTCCATCGGTATGTCCTGCACGAGGCTTATATGGATGTCTCCGGTTCCCGGAGGCATGTCGATGAGAAGAAAATCTAGATCTCCCCATTTGACCTGGAGGATCATCTGCTTGAGGGCGTTGCAGGCCATGGGGCCTCTCCATATAAGAGCCTGTCCCTTCTGGGCAAAGTAGCCTACGGACATCCATTTCACTCCGTACTTTTCTATCGGGATGATGAGTTCTTTACCCTCTTCTCCTTCTGCCTGCGGAGTCACGCCTTCCGTTCCGGTCATTGTCGGGACGGAAGGTCCGTATACATCGGCATCAGCAAGCCCGACCTTGTAGCCGAGCCTTGCGAGGGCGCAGGCGAGATTGACGGCGACGGTGGATTTGCCCACACCGCCTTTCCCGGAGGCTATTCCTATTATGTGACGCACGTTACGGAGCTGATCAAGTCCGAGTTCATCGATGCCGCTCTTCTTGGGTTTCGGGGTCACTTCGTCCACCACTACAGTCTTTACTTCAGATTTGAAACCCTCCGGAAGATGACGGATGAGCGCGGCACGGGCGCTTCCTATGAGGTATTCCGACAGAGGATCCCGCCTTTTAGGAAAGGCCAGTGTCACAGTGACGGAACCGTCCGCTATATCTATTTTGTTGACCATGCCCAGTTCCACGATGTCAGCATCCTTTTTTGCTGGATGCTTGACATCGCGAAGGGCCCTGAGTATATCTCCCTCTTTTATCATCTTACTATATTCATTTCATCGAGGAGCCATCCGGCTCCGCCGAACTTGTCCATCATGAACAGCACATATCTGATATCCACGCAGATGCACCTCTGGAGGTTAGGTTCGAAGATTACATCCCCGCTCATCGCCTCCCAGTTGCCGTCGAACGCGAGACCTATGAGGTTGCCGTCGGCATCCATCACCGGGCTTCCGGAGTTGCCCCCGGTTATGTCGAGGTTGGTCAGGAAACAGGTTACCAGATCCCCTTCCGCGTCAGCGTACTGGCCGTAGTCCTGAGCGTTGTAAAGTTCTTTGAGCCTTGCCGGGACACGGAACTCGTAGTTGGACGGGTCTTCCTTTTCCATGACACCCTTGAGGGTCGTATAGTATTTGTAGATGACTCCGTCTTTCGGCTCATAACCCTTGACTGTCCCGTAGGTAAGGCGGCAGGTGGAGTTGGCGTCCGGGTAGCTCGGCTTGTCTTTCTGCCATTCGAGCAGGGCGGCGGCGTACGCCTTGGACGGGGCTTCAAGGGAATCCGCCCATGTGATCACCTCCCCGTACAGAGGTCCCAGTTTGTCTATTATGGCGGTGCGGAGCACCATGGCCGGATCGTTCTCGAGATCTGTCCCGGCAGCGCGCGCTGCCTCAAGTTTCTCGTATGAGGTAAACACGCTCTCATCGAACATCTTGTCCACCATCTCCTCGCAGATTTCCACCTTGCCTTCCGGGGCGGCGTTCTGCAGGTAGTGGCGAACCATCGCGTGAGCCACCTTGCGATCCACGCCGGCATCGTAGTCCTTGTATGCGGAAGCGTCTTTTGCCCTTGTGAGGCCGAGCAGTTCTATCCTGTTGAGAGTCTCTGAGAGCAGTGTGTAGTCCTTGTAAGCCTGTTTGCGCCCTTCCACAGCCGCAGCGATACCGGAAACGGGATCTCCGTATTTCTTGATCCGGCTCTTCTTGCTGTTTATCCATGCTCCGAGTTCGGTTTCCTTTTCTTCCTGGCGTCCGATGACGTTGAGTTTGGCGAAGGCCTCTTTCATGCCGATCCATTTTTTCCACCCGTTGGAGGAGGAGGCGTACTTGCTTGCATACTGCAGGCCGACCTTGTCGTCCGCCCTCATCTCTTTCCACAGTACATCCTGACGGACCCCACGTGCGGCGATGCGGATGTCGTTGATTTCGAGCATGTCTTCGAGTTGGGAAGCGGTCTGGTAGCGCTGGGTGCGGCCCGGGTATCCCATTATCATCGCGAAGTCGCCTTCCTGAATCCCTTTCAGTGAGACATTGAGGAACTGCTTCGGGGTCATCGGTACGTTGTTCTCTGAGTAGTCTGCCGGCTCATTGTCCGGTCCGGCGTAGACCCTGAACATCGAGAAGTCGCAGGTGTGGCGCGGCCACATCCAGTTGTCGGTGTCACCTCCGAACTTGCCCATGGATGCCGGCGGAGCACCCACGAACCTGACGTCGCGGTAGATTTTGTACACTATCAGGTACTGGACATTGTCATTGAAGAAGCTGACAATCTGTGCCGTGCAGTGCGGGTTTTCCTTGATGGCTTTCTGGATGAGAGCTTCGCGGGACTTGTCGTCCTTGACCTTGCCAGTCACATCCGTCATCTTCTGGAGGAACTTCACGGTAAGTCCCGGTACCGGTATCTCCTCACTGCGGTCGGAGGCCCAGTAGCCGTCCTCAAGGTAATTGTGCTCCTCTGAGGACAGCGCCTGGATGCTGCTGTAGCCGCAGTGGTGGTTGGTCACGAGCAGTCCGCTTCCGGAGATGATCTCCCCGGTGCAGCCGCCGCCGAACTGGACCACGGCATCCTTGATGGATGAATGGTTGACACTGTAGATCTGGTCGGCCGTGAGCCTGGATCCAAGATTACGCATGGCGTCGCTGTTGATTTTCTCAAGCAGCGGCAGCATCCACATCCCCTCATCGGCCAGGGCCGATGGTATCATCGCCGCAATGGCGGCGAGAGTGAGCAAAAATTTCTTCATATCATTGAATTTCAAATAAACTTGGTTCGAGGGCCTTGGGGTGGAAGGAGCGGCGGTGCTCCGGGGTGAGACCGAAGCGGCGTATCGCATCGATATGCTCCTTGGTGGGGTAGCCCATGTTGCGTGCCCAACCGTAGCCGGGGTAGAGTTTGTCCAGTTCCCTCATCCTCTCATCCCTCCAGGTCTTTGCAAGCACTGAAGCCGCCGCTATCGAGGCGTAGGTGGCGTCCCCGTGCACCACGGTGGCATAGCTATACCCCTCCATGGGGCGGAAGCGGTTGCCGTCCACCAGCAGGAAGTCCGGTTTGACACTCAGTTTGCGCACGGCGCGCTGCATGCCCTCCACTGACGCCCAAAGTATGTTGAGAGTGTCGATTTCTTCTGCGCAGACTTCTTCCACGGCCCATGCCACGGCCTCCCTCTCTATCACTTCCCTCAAAATGTCACGAGATTTTTCGCTCATCTGCTTGGAGTCGTTGAGCAGCGGATGAGTGAAGTCCGGGGGCAGAATCACAGCTGCGGCAAACACAGGCCCCGCCAGAGGGCCGCGTCCCGCTTCATCGCAGCCGGCCTCGATGAGATCCGGGTGCATGTTGCCCGATAGATGGATTTCTTGTGGCATTATACCACAAATTTAAAAACATTTCGGGATTTTCCCTCTTACTGCTCGTCTTTAAGACGGGACATCAAGAACGTATTTGTCTGAGTGAGGGTCTTTATTGCCTGGCCTTGTGCTTGAATCAGCTGTTGCGCTGCCCGGAGTTTTTCGTTGAGGATTTCGAGACGTCCCTCATAGTCGCGCACAAGTTCTTTCTTCTGCTCATCGAAGTTATGCTTGTCTTCCAGAAGGCCGTCTTCCCGGTCTGATGCGACTATGTCCGCTTCTTTCATTTTGAAATGACTTGCGAACTTCTTGAGAGTCTTGCAATACAGGTTGGTCTTGCCAGTCTCAAAATTGATATAGGTGGTGCGTCCGATGCCCAGTTCATCGGCCATTGCCGCTTGTGACAGTCCGGCATGTTCCCTGATTCGTCTTATGTTTATATGTGTCTTGTCAACTGGCATCGCCGCAAAAATAGTCAGGATGCGATGATGACAGATGACGGAATTATTGTACTATGTCTATAAAAAATAAACAAAATGCACAAAAAAGATAAAATTGTCAGCCTGCTTCGTCTTTCTGTGTTGTTTATTTGTGGACAAAGATTCAATTTAGCGGCATGGACAAAAATAGAGAAATGCTTCTTTTGAGACTTGAGCGTCTGTTTGACGGCGGGCATCCGGATCCTGCCGGCCTGAAAAGCATGTCAGACATGTGCCGGTCGGAGCTTGGAGTGCGCCCGTATGAGCTGGATGAGATCCTTCTTGAAGAACTTGGAGTTACCGGAGAGGAATTTTTTGCTGTTTATGGCAGAAAGGTTATTGACATTGGGAACAAATTTTATTAGATTTGTGAACTTTGCATTAAAAACCAAATAATTTTAATAACGCCAAGCAATGAAAGAATACACAACCAAAGAAATCCGCAACGTGGTACTTCTCGGAGCGACAAAGTCCGGCAAGACCACGTTGGCTGAAACCATGCTCTATGAGGGCAAGGTCATCGACAGACGCGGTAGCGTGGAAGACAAGAACACCGTCTCCGACTACAATGAGTTGGAGAAGATCAACCAGAGATCCATCTACGCCACCCCTCTGTATGCCGAGTTCCTCGGAGCAAAGGTCAACATAATAGACGCCCCGGGAGCTGATGACTTCATCGGGGGAGCGTATTCAGCATTCAGAGTGTGCGAAAGCGGCCTGCTCGTGGTCAACGCCCAGCAGGGAGTCGAGGTGGGCACCGAGAACTTCATCCGTCTTGCATCGGACAAGAAGCTCCCTCTCGTGGTGGCTGTCAACCAGCTTGATGCGGACAAGGCCGACTGGGAAAGCGTGCAGTCTTCGCTTCAGGAAGCTATGGGCAAGAAACTTGTCTATATCCAGTTCCCGGTCAATGTCGGTCCAGCATTCGACGGGTTCGTGGACGTGCTCACCAATAAATACTATCATTTCAAGGATGCCAACGGCACCCGCGAGGATCTTGAGATCCCGGAGAACCTCAAGGAGCAGGCCGAGGAAATGCGTCAGGAGCTCATAGAAAGAGCCGCTGAATATGATGATACCCTGATGGAGAAGTTCTTCGAGGCGGGTAGCCTTACCGAGGACGAAATCCGCAAGGGACTCAACCGCGGCATCGTGGCAGGTGAGGCTTATCCTGTGTTCTGTGTCAGCGCCAAGAAGGACATAGGTGTAAAGAGGCTTCTCGAGTTCACGAAGAACGTAGTTCCGGCCCCGTCCTGCAACCCGGACGGACCGGCTTCCCTTTTCATATACAAGAACGATGTCGAGCCGCACCTCGGAGAAGTTTCTTTCTTCAAGGTGATGAGCGGAACCATTACTCCGGGGATGGATCTGGAGGATCCGTCTACCGGCAACAAGGAGCGTCTCTCCGCCATTTATGCCGTGGCCGGACTGAAGAAGGAGCAGGTGACAGCGCTCAAGGCGGGCGATCTCGGATGTACCGTGAAACTCAAGAACGGACGTTCCAACATCACCCTTTCCGCCCCGGGATCAGGCCTCGAATGGGACAAGATCGTCTATCCGGCGCCGAAATACCGCTGTGCCATCAAGGCTAAGGTACAGCAGGAGGAGCAGAAACTCGGCGATGCCCTCAAGAAGATAGCCTCTCAGGATCCTACTGTGATTGTCGAGTATTCCAAGGAACTCCGCCAGACCATCCTCAGCGGCAACGGCGAGCAGCACATCAACATTGTCAAGTGGCGCCTGAACAACGAGTTCAAGGTCGAAGTCGAGCTCTTCGCCCCGAAGATACCTTATCGCGAGACCATAACCAAGGTTGCCTGTGCGACCTACCGCCACAAGAAGCAGTCCGGCGGGGCAGGCCAGTTCGGAGAAGTATCCCTGCTCATCTGCCCTTACGAGGAAGGTGTCGAGGCTCCGAAAGTGTTCAAGATCAACGGCAAGGACATGGTGATGAACATCAAGTCGTCAGAGTCCTTTGACCTGGAGTGGGGCGGCAAACTTGAGTTCTACAACTGTATCGTGGGCGGTGCCATCGATGCACGCTTCATGCCGGCCATCCTCAAGGGTATCAACGACAAGATGACCGAGGGCCCTCTTACCGGCTCGTATGCCCGCGACATACGCGTCTATGTATATGATGGAAAGATGCACCCTGTCGACTCCAATGAAATATCGTTCGTGCTCGCTGCGCGCAACGCCTTCAAGGAAGCGTTCCGCAATGCCGGGCCAAAGATCATGGAGCCGATCTACAATGTCGAGGTGATGACCCCGGCAGACTATCAGGGAGCCTGCATGTCAGATCTCCAGAACCGCCGCGGTATCCTCGGAGATATGGGAGCGGACAAGGGCTTCTCCATCCTCAAGGCCCGCGTGCCTCTTGCAGAGCTTTACCGTTATTCGACGACTCTCAGCTCACTGACATCGGGAGCTGCGACTTTCTCCATGTCTTTTGCTGACTATCAGCCTGTTCCTGGAGATGTACAGACCAAGCTGCTCGCCGAATATGCGGCGGCGGAAGCTGACGAAGACTAGCAGTAACACAGACGATATGACGGCGGCGACGGCAATGGCCGGAGCCGCCGTTTGTCTTTGTTATACGGAATCGATAACTTTGTGCAGATACTTTGACTGATGGACAGAATCAAGATTCTTTTTGCCTGCCTTGCCGCCCTGTTTGCGGCATCCCAGCGCGCAGATGCCCAGTTTGCGCTCAGCCTCGGGGCCTCTTTTCCCGGAACCGTATATGTGGACAACGGATATGACAACTATTACGCCCGACTACGTATAGGCTTTGATGTGGGAGCGCAGTACAACATAAGTCTCAACAGGTATCTCGATGCGGTGGTCAGCGCTGATTTCATCCGTCACGGGCAGGGGAAGATGGCCAAAGCCCAGATGGGATACAACTACGCCAACTATCCGTCCTATCTCAATTTTCCTCTGATGGCCGGTCTGTCCGTCAAGATAGACTTCGACGGGCAGGGATTCATCAACCCCTCGCACCATGCTTTTATCGAGCTGAAAGCCGGGGCCAACGCCTCCACGCTCACCCGGGCAGTCTTCACGGACGAGAGTGGCGTAAGGCACACGGTACGCTACAATGTCGGTTTTGCTCCCGCCTTGTCTGTTGGCGCAGGCATGAGATTCTCGGATCATGGAGCTTTCTCCATCCGTTTCGTTGACCTTGGCGACATAAGGATGACGGAAAGGGGGAACAGCGGTTCCGAGTTCCGCTATTCCCCCCGTATGGTGGATATGAGATATACGTATTACTTTTAGAATATCAGCACATCGCTGTCTCCGTAGTTGTCGTATGAGGAGGTGATGACTTTTTCTCCAGGCTCCAGTCCCTCAAGCACTTCGTAGTATTTAGGGTTCTGCCTGCCGATGCGGATTTCCCTCTTGACGGCCTTAGACCCGTCTGGTGTCAGCACATAGATCCATTTGCCTCCTGTCTTCTGGTAGAAAGTGCCGCGCGGTATGATGATGCCTTCTTCGGGCTGTCCGAGCTGGAGGTTGAGGTAGTATGTCTGTCCCGTGCGGATGTTGTCAGGCTGTTCGCCCTCGAACTTGAAATCCGCCTGGAACTTGCCGTCCCTCACTTCCGGATACACCTTGCGCAGACGCACTGCGAAGTCGCTGCCCTGACGCTCGAAAGTGGCCTGAAGCCCTGCGGTGACCCTGTCGATGTAGTGTTCATCGATCTTGGCCTCCACCTTATAGTCTCCGACAGAGTTGATCTGACCTATTTTCATGCCGGAAGACACGCTCTGTCCGAGCACCACATCCAGAAGTCCGAGTTCACCGTCAATAGGAGCCTTTATGGTCAGGTTTGACTTGCGGTTGCGGATCATGGCCATGTTCTGGCGCATGTTGTCGAGGCTTTCCTGCATCTGCGTGATTTCCACGCTTCTGTAAAGGCTGTCCTGCACGGATCTTTCTTTGATCAGGGTGTATTTCTGTTGTGACAGGTCATAGTCTTCCTTGGCCTTGAGATATTCTTCTTTGGCTATGAGCTTGTCCTGATAGAGGGCTGACTGCTGCTCGTAGTTGCGGCGGTTGCGTCGTACGTCCATCTCGTAGGTCATCTCGTCCTGTCTGACTGAGAGTTTCTGCTGCTCCATCTGTATCATTGTGTTGCGGAGGATGTTTTCCTTCTCGGCCAGTTCGGCTTCGGAGTTGAGGATCTCAAGGTCGAGGTTGTCGTTGCTAAGTATCAGCAGCGGTTCGCCGGCGTGCACCATGGAGCCTTCCTCGACCAGGATCTTCTGGACCGTACCGCCTTCTTGAGGGCTGAGCTGGATGGTTGTCATAGGCTGCACCTGGCCGCTTACCCTGATGTAGTCGTTGAACTCTCCTCTCTGTACCTCGCTGATGCTGACAGTGTCCTTGTCTACCCTGAATGAGCTTGAGTTGTCCCTGAACACCAAGTAGAGCACAAATGCCACAACCACGGCTCCGAGCCAGTAAGGCAGGGCTTTTTTGGTGAACACGGCCTTCCAGCCGGTTTTCTTTTCGATGATCTTGTCCATATTGAATCTTTCTTTATTTCTGGTCGATATACTTTATTCCTCCGTAGTATTCCACTACGCTCTTCTTGAGAAGGTACTTGAACATGGAGTTGAGCCTGTCTGCCCGTGCCGCGAGGTAATTGTCCGTGGCTGTCTGGTATTCAATCCCGGAGATGAGCCCCTGCTCGTACTTGCGGCTGTTGAGGTGCCATGATTCTTCCTGTACTTCTGATTTGCGCTCTGCCTGCATGTAGGCTGATGCGGCCCCGTCACGGTCCTGTATCGCCCTACGCACTTCGGACTCTATGTCCCGGAGTTTCTGGTCGTATTCGGCAGAGGCTTTCTGGTATGCGTGCTTTTTGCGTGAGATGTTGCCTATGTTCTTGAGGCGGTCATAGATCGGGATGCTGACAGAGACCTGGATGTATTCACCGCCGTTGTTTGTAAACTGTGTCTGGAACGGGTCGGTCTCCCTCAGTCCCGGGTACTCGAAATATGTAGTTGACCAGCCGGCGTATAGATTGACTGTCGGCAGGAGCTGCCATTTGGCAGTGTTGAGAGCCAGACGGGCATTCTCCATGGCACCGTATGCTATAAGTGCGGAAGGCTGGTTGGCAAGGGCGAAATCTACTATTGCTGTCTCGTCTTCGTCCGGGCTGGTGGCGAGGGCGTCCCCGTCGGCGAAGGCTGTGTCTATCACAAGAGTGGAGTCGAGAGGCCAGAACATCACGTCCTGCAGGGTCATCATGGCATCGCCGCGCATGTTTTCGGCGTTGGTCAGGTTGTACTGCCTGTCTGCGAGATCAGCTTCCGCCTGCACAACGTCCGCATAGCCCTTCACGCCGAGCTTTTCCTGTCTGCGTGCAAGTTCCAGAGACTTCTGTGCTGTCTGTACCTGGCTGCGGTATATTTCACTTATCTTGGTGTAATACACTGCGTTGTAGTAGGCTTCCATCGTGGCGAGGCAGATGTCGGCTTCGACCTGGTCTTCCTGTGAGTTGCCCATCGCGAGGGAAGTCTTAGCTATCTTGATGTTGTTGAGAGCGGAGAACCCGTCGAAGACGGTGATGCCGGCTGAGAGGCTGTAGTTGTTGTGGAACGAGGTCGTGTTGATGTAGGTGTTGGTCTGCGGGTCGATGGCACGTCCGAAGTTGTAGTAGGCTGACACACCTGCACTTACCTGAGGAGTGAATGCGCTTAAGATCGCTTCGCGGCGGTCCAGTCTGGCATCCCCGACCGCAGCCTGCTGTATGCGGACCTTGGTCGAATTGGATACCGCATATTCCATGCACTCTTTCAGTCCCATGACTTCCGCGTCCTGGGCCGGAGCCTGCAGGGCGAGGCCTGCAAGCAGAATGGTGAGTATACTATGTCTTATCATGTCCATATTGAATTATCTTGACACTTGAAACAGTATCAGTGATTGTGCCAAAAATGTAATATGTTGATTGCTAAGACTTTGTGCTATGTGGTCTGGACGGGTCTTGTAAAGAAACCTTACACCTTGTGTAAAAAAACTTTACACGGGGCTTATTTGAAGACCAGAGAGAACATTGTGCCGTTCTCGTCGCTGCGCAGCAGACGCAGGTTGCCCCCATGCTGGCGCATGATCTGGCGTGAGAGGCTCAGGCCGATTCCGGTGCCTTCCTGTTTGGTGGTGAAGAACGGTACGAATATCTGGGCCTGGCTTTCCGGGCTGATAGGAGGGCCGTCGTTGCCCACGTCCACTGTGGTGCAGTCCTTCTCGTCTATGTCTGCGGTGATGCTTATGTGCTTTGCACCGGCCTGTACGGCGTTTTTCATCAGGTTTATGAGAATCTGGGAGATCTGCCCCTCATCGGCGTAGAGGAGGATGTCGCTCTGCTTCTCGGTGAAACTTGCACTTGCCCCATGCTCTTTGAGGAAGCTGTCGTTGAGTTCGATCACCTTTGCGGCGAGGTCACGCACGTAGAATGCCTTTTTGACCGGGGGTGCCACGCGGGTGAGGTTGCGGTATGATTCCACAAACTTTATCAGGCTTCGGGAAGAGGAGGATATGGTCTCCAGGCCGGCCTTGAGCTCTTCTCCCTTCACGTCTTTCAATGCTTCGCTCAGTGAGGCGATAGGGGATACCGTGTTCATGATCTCATGGGTCAGAACCCTGATAAGGCGTGTCCATGAGTCGCTTTCGGCTTCTTCGAGGGTGGAGCTCATGTCGTTGAAGACGATGATTTTCACATCCTTGCCGTTGATGCTGTCAGAAGTGGCGGAGAGGACTATGCGGTGCTGTGAGCTTTCGCTGTAGAACGATACCCGCTTGTCTTGGCCGTGTTCGACGGAGAGAAAGGCCTCGTAGACCTCTGTGCTGATGTTGCTCAACTGCCGGATGGCGTTGATGTTCGAGAGACCCAGCAGGCTGCGGGCCATCCTGTTGGAATATGCTACGCGGCCGGTCTTGACCTCCGAGACTATCACTCCTGTGGAGACGTTGTCCAGCATCCGTCCATAGTAGCGCTCTGTCTCACGGATGTACTTGGTCTCTTTGTCGAATATGTCACGGAGCCTGTTCAGAGTACGGTTGAGCCCGCGGTTGAGCAGATGTCCCCGTCCGAAGCGGAAATTGGTCTCCCCGTCGTCGAGTGCGTCGAGCATGTAGTCCACCTTGTGTTTGACTCTTCCCGTAAAGAAGATTCCGGAGAGGAAGGTGGCGACGATGACCGATAGCGCCACGACCAATATGACGGCCGGCCACGGGATCATATCCCGTATTTTTTCAGTTTGCTGTAGAGGGTGGGCCGGCTGATATCCAGAGCCTTGGCCACCATGGAGAGGTTGCCGGAATATTTGTCCATCGCCGCCCGGATGGTCCTTTCTTCGACTTCTTCCAGCGTCCCGACCGAGTCAGAGGTCTTCAGGACAGGAGTTGAAGGCAGTTGGAGGTCTTCTTTCTTGAGGAGATTCCCCTCGGAGAGGATTACAGCCTTCTCGATGCAGTTCTGCAGTTCGCGCACATTGCCTGGCCAAGGGTAGTGCTTCAGTTCTGATAATGCGTCATTGTCCAGACCGGTCACGTCCCGGTGATATTGCTCCGCGAAGCGTGCTATGAAGACTTCTGCAAGGTGGCATATATCGTCCGGGCGTTCGCGCAGGGACGGGATGGACAGGTGCACGGTGTTGATCCGGTAGTAAAGGTCTTCTCTGAAAGCGCCTTTGGCCACGAGCTGCTCAAGGTTCATGTTGGTGGCGCATATCAGCCTGATATCCACCGGGATGCTCTTGGTGTCTCCGACCCGGGTGACGCTGCGGTTCTGGAGCACGCGCAGGAGTTTGGCCTGTGAGGCCAGCGGGATGTTGCCTATCTCGTCGAGGAAAAGCGTCCCGCCTGATGCCTGCTCGAACTTGCCCGGATGGTCGCTTACCGCATCGGTGAACGCCCCCTTGACGTGCCCGAAAAGTTCACTTTCGAAAAGTGTGTCCGGGATGGCGCCGGCATCCACGCTCACCAGCGGTTTGGCGGCACGCAGCGATGAGCGGTGTATTTCTGAGGCGAGCACGTCTTTTCCGGTGCCGTTCTCTCCCGTAATCAGCACGGTGGCGTCCGTCGGAGCTATCTTGCTTACTGTCCGTCGGATGGCATCCATCTGGGGGCTGTCTCCCCAGTATATATGTACGATGGAGTCTTTCTCTTCGGACTTGCGGGCTTTCTTCGCGGCCTGGCATGCGGAGCGCAGGGTGGAGATAAGCCTTTCGTTGTCCCATGGTTTCGGGATGAAATCGTACGCCCCGCGCTTCATCCCCTCCACCGCGAGCTGGACATCGGCATAAGCAGTGAAAAGAACTACTTTCAGTTCCGGGAAACGGCTCTTTAGCTCCCCGAGCCAGTACAGTCCCTCATTGCCGGTGTTGATGTCGGCGTTGAAGTTCATGTCCAGCAGCACAGCATCAGGCTTGAATCTCTCCACCGTGCTGACAAGGCTCACCGGAGAGGGCAGCAGCTCCACTTCGGCGAAGTGCAGGGGCAGCAGTATCTTCAGAGTCGAGCGGATGCCGGCGTTGTCATCGACTACAAGTATTTTTCCATCCTTTTTCATACTACACAAAAGTAGGAAAAATTATTCTTTCTTCAGTTCCGTGGCAGGGTTGGTCCTGGCGGCGCGAAGAGTCTGCCACAGTACGGACAGGAAAGAGATGACAAGCGAGATGATACAGGCGAGGGCGAATATCCACCAGTAGCCGCTGATCCGCCAGGCAAATCCCTGCAGGTACTTCCCGGCGAGGAAAACGGCGACCGGCACCCCTATGATGCAGGCCGCCAGTGTAAGGATGAGATAAGACTTCACGCTGCTTATGGTCTCCGCCTCCACGGTACTGCCGAACACCTTCCGGACGGCGATCTCCTTGGCCCTCTGGTCTGAGTACCAGGTGCTCATGGCTATGAGCCCGAGCAGGGCTATGATGATCGCAAGGACCATGAATATCTCCACCAGTCTCATCGTGCGCACTGCCGGGGCAAGGCCGCTGCGCGTGTTCTCGGAGATGAACCAGTTGCAGTTCGCCTCGTCATAGTCTCCCTCATCTTCCTGATACTTGCGGAAAACCGAGTCTATCGCTCTGGCGGTGTTGTCGCTTTCGTCCAGAGTCTGTATCAGCAGGCCGCAGGCGTATGTGAGGTCTTCGTCTCTCTGCACCGAGATGGCCATATACGGGTTGGGATTTCCATCGGATGCGCCGCTCACCGGAATGTCCTTGATGATACCGCCGATGCTTTCGACCTTGGAGTTGTTGAATCCGCTGAATTTGCGGGCGTAGTAGGCTTCCGTACTGTCGGTGAGGCTGATGGCTTTGGAGAGGGTTTCCCCGAGCCACAGGCTGCGTTCGAAAGGATGTCCGAAATCTTCAATCACCACAGGCTGCGACATGCGGAAGAAAGTCGAGTCGCAGAGCATCAGCTGTACGGTGATGGTCTTGTCAGAGGCATCCTTCATGCCTATGCCGAAATTGAAGTGTCCCGGTACGGCGTTGCCCAGGCCGATCTTCTTCACTTCCGGGAGGGCCTTGAGCCTGTTGGCAAGCACTGAAGCCGATGCCGCATCCCGGAAAGAAGCGTCCAGATAGTACAGATTGGAAGTCTGCGCATTCATAGGCCGTTCCATCATGTGCTTCATCTGTAGCTCCATCAGCAGCCCCATGGAGAGCAGGACCACGGCAAGGGCACTTTGAATCACGATGAAAATCTTGCTGAACACCATCTTGCTCCGCACTCTGAACCCTCCCTTGACAGTATCGATCGGGCTGTATTGCGAGATGATTCTTGCAGGGATAAATCCCGCCAGGACACCGAGTACCAGGATGAGCAGCAGGTAGATGGCTATGCTGCCGGGGCTGAAGGCGATGGAGAGAGGGGAGAACAGGGCCGCATCCTCTCCTACGAGAAGCGAGTTCATAGCCGGAGTCAGTGCTACAGCAAGCAGCAGCCCGGCTATGCAGCAGACGGCGGTGAACGCCACAGACTCAGCCACGCTGGAGAAGAAAACTTTCCCTTTTCCGGCACCGAGCAGCCTGCGAACCGCCATCTCCTTGGCCCGCTTGCCGCAGAGGGCAGTGCTGAGGTTGATGTAGTTGAACACAGATGAGAGCAGCAGAGCCAGAGCCACAATCGTCAGCACTTCAAGCATCGATTTGCTGGTGTGTTTCAATATGTAAGCGTCATCAAGGAAATAAAGTTCATCAAGGCGATGAAGCTTTGGACGTATCCAGCCGCTTGAATAGTTTTTCTCGCACAGAGCTGCGGTCTTCTCTTCTATGGTCTTCCTGTCGACGCCTTCCCGGGTCAAGAAAAGGGTCATTATATTCCCGATCACGGAGAACTTGCGCGCTCCGCGGTATACTGGATTCAGATTCTGTATGTTCAGCAGGATGTCACAATAAGGGAATATGGAGTCCTTGAAATCATCGAAGACACCGGCTATCACATGTTCCTCCTCATCGAACAAGATGACCTTGCCGATGATATCTTCCCCGGAGCCGGAGATGGTGTTGGCGAAAGTCCGGCTGACAAGTATGTTTCCTTTGCTCTCGAGGGCGTCGATGAGGGCTTTGTCCACACCGGTCGGGAACATCTCGAAGAACTCCCTGTCCACGCTGGTGGTGTGGACATTGTAGTGGTTGTCAGCCACCTGCGCCGTGCTTTCCTCCCAACGGTATCTGGTGGCCATCTCCACTTCGGGCACCTCGTTTTCCAGGGCATCCTTGTCATCAAAACTCAAGGCTACAATGTCCTCGGCGCTGAGGGAATAGATCCTGCCGTAGTCTGGATTTCCGTAGGCGATGCTGTACTGCTGCCAGGCGTAACTGCCGATCAGTATTGTGAAGCACAGGCTGACTGTGAGCCCGAAGGCTTCGATTATGGTGTAAAGTCTGTTACGGCTGAGAAACTTGATGTAGGATTTCATTTTACTCTTTCTTTAGTTCAGTGGCCGGGTTTGTGCGGGCCGTGCGTATGCTCTGCCAGAGGACAGAGACTCCCGCTATGATGGCGGTTGCGAGTCCGGCAAGGGCGAATATCCACCAATACAGACTGATATGATAGCTGTAGTTCTGAAGCCAACGGTTCATTAGGAGCCAGCCTATTGGGACGGCAAGCACGAATGCTACACCTACGAGCTTTATGAATGACAGTACGAGCTGTATGAGCACTTTCTTGTACGATGCCCCGAAGACTTTTTTGAGCGATACGGTCTTTCTCTCCTGCTGCATGTAATATGAACTCATGGCCACCAGTCCGAGAGCGGAGATGAAGATGGACAGGATGGAGAAAAGAAGCATGATGCTGCTTACCTGCCTTTCCTTGGCGAAATGCTCTTTAAGAATGTCTTCTGCCCAGTCCACATCGAACAGCTTGTCCGGGAACATCTCCGAGCAGATTGCCCTTGCTCTTTCCATTGCGGTCTTGTGGTTTCCGACTGTCTTGATGACGATGGTCCACGGCCAGTCTTTTCCCGAGTAACCGTCATCAAAACGTTTGAGCATCGCCGGCTTCTGTGCGTTCAGAATGTTGCCGATGCGGAAGTCATACCAGATGCCGCCTATGGCCATAGGTTCTCTGTCCTTGACATAGATAGCCTTGGCATCATCGTCCAGACCGGCTTCTCTCAGGGCTTCTTCGTTGAATGACCATGCGTCTGCGAGGTGGTTGTCCAGCTTCTCTCTCAAACCCAATATCTCGAAGTATGCCTTGTCCCCCTTGATCATCTGGAACGATATCCAGTCTCCGTTCTCGAGCTCCATCGTCTGGTTGTTGGTGAAAGACAGCGGATGTCCATCGCCGAGGCCCACTGCATTTACAGAAGGGTCTGATTGAAGTTTGTCAACAAGCGGCTTTACGGCATCGGCATTGCCGAATGCATTGTCGATGACCAGCTGGTCGGAAATGTCATAGCCGAGAGGCGCATCGATAAGATGCTTTATCTGAAGTTGCATCGTCAGGGCAACGGTCAGCATCACTACCGACAGGATGCACTGCACCACTATTATGACTTTGCTGTAGAGGGTCTTTGTCTTTAGTTTGAGAGTTCCGCGGACGATCTCGATGGGCTTTACCCTTCTTGTCATGAGGGATGGTACAAGTCCGGAGATTATGCTGACAATCGCTGTGAATATCAAGCACACTCCGATGGTTTCCGGACTGAGCGAATTGAAGATTGAGATGTTGTATTCAAGCAGCCTGCTCATGGCAGGGGAAATGGTCTGGGCGAGCAGGGCAGCCACTATGGTCGATGCTCCGCAGATGACGAGGCTCTCCAACATGCTTGTCCGGAAAATCTCCCCTTTGCTTGCCCCGACGAGTCTGCGTGTCGCCATCTCCTTGGCTCTGAAGCCTGAGAGGGCGGTGGTCATGTTGACATAGTTGAGCACGGAGAAGAGCAGCAGGAGCAGACACATGGTGAGAAGGATCTCCACTATCGAGAGGTCTCCGCGCAGAAGGCTCCCTGTAGGGTCAGAAAGGCCGGAGGAGTGGAAATATATGTCTTTGAGCGGCACTACCTCCACGCTGTCCCATATCCCGGCGTTGCGGTATGGCCAGAAAATCTCCTTGTAGTACTCCAAGATGTCATCCGTGCGGGAACGCAGATCCGTCCCCGGATAAGTCATTACGAAGCAGATTGAGCTCGCAGCATTGTTCATGGAAGAGTTGTTGGACCGGTTTTCTTTTTCCATCTGCTCACCTCTGACGATGATGTCGGTCGGCTTGATGACGGAGTTTTCGATGTCTTTGTATGTGCCGGCTACGGTCAGCTCTCGTCCGTAACGGAGAAAAACCTGCCCGAGCGGATCTGCGCCCGGGAAGTTGGCTTTCGCGAAACTTTCGCTGAGCAGAATCTTGTCTTCCCCGCTTTTCCACGCCTCCTTGTCAGCCTCTGATATCCGGAAACTGAACATGTCGAAGAACGAACTGTCGGCGTATGCTGTCGTGGCGTAGATTGTCTGCCCGTTGAGGCTGTATTCTTTGCTGCCTCCCTCCGAGTATGAGGCGGAGCGCTCGATCTCGGGAAATTTCTGCTTGAGGTATCGGGGCATGTAGTAGGCGGAAGACAGATGCGGGCCTCCACCCACGGCATATATTCGGTCTCCATTCTTCTGGAAAGAATCGGTGCTGAGCTGTCGGCTTACATAGATGCCGAGGAGCATCACGAAAGCGATCGAGATGCTGAATCCGATTATGTTGATCGCGCAGTAAAGCTTGTTGCGCTTAAGGAAGTTGAAAAAACTCTTCATTGCATTTTTTTTTGTCGCAAATGAGATTATCCACTTCCGTGCCTAAAAGCGTAACTAATTTATTGTTAATATTTTGCTAGTGAGTCCTTGCGTCGGCTTATGTAAAGTTCTTTTACACTTGATGTAAAATTCCTTTACAAATGTTCCTGATGTGCCCTGACGGTGCGCAGAATCTCTGTGCGGCTGCATTCCGTGTTGGCGGCAATCACCATTGAGGGGCCGTCCAGTGGCGGGAGGCATCCGTCCGGTCCGCAGACGGCACCGCCGGCTTCGAGCAGGATGAGCATCGCGGCGGCGTAGTCCCATGGCTGGAGCTGTCTCTCGAAGTATAGCTCCACCCTGCCGGCTGCGAGATCGCATATCTCCAGAGCCGCCGAGCCGAACCTGCGCACATCATTGCAGCGCATATAGATGTCGAATATCACATCGGAGCAGAATTTTGCCCACTCTTTGTGGTAGGTGCTCATCGCTGTGCAGAAGATGCCGTCCTCAAAAGGGCGTTCTGAAACTTTTATCGGCTTGCCGTTGAGGAAAGCGCCACGTCCTTTTTCGGCAGTGAAAAGTTCGCGCCTCCACGGACTGTACACGACCCCGAGCTGAAGCACGCCTTTGCGGGCCAGGGCCACCGAGATGCAGCAGTCCTGAATGCCGCGCGAGAAGTTGGCCGTGCCGTCTATGGGATCGATTATCCATACGTATTCTTCTGCCGTATCCCTGAAATCCTCTTCCTCGCATAGGAAGCCGCTGCCGGGAAGGATCTCCGCGAGCTCGCCGGTGAGAAAATGCTGGACGGCGATGTCTGCGGAGGTGACGATGTTCTCCAGCCCGTCCTTTTCCTTGATCTGGATGTGGGAGGTGTCCATCAGGGAGGCGGCCTGCCTGACGATGTAGATAACTTTTTCTAACATGTTGTTCCTGGGGGTGCGCTTGGGAAACCCGCCGCGAATATATACAGAATTTTCTTACCTTTGCCGGGCATGCCTGTTTTTTTGACGCAGACAGCAGATGCCTTATGTTTGAAAAAGAAGTCTATGTGGCGCGCCGCAAGGCGCTCGTGGAGAGGCTCCGCGATGAGAAGGGAATCATTCTCTTTCTTGGCAATGTTGATGCTCCCGCACAGTATCGGGACAACTGCTACAAATGGCGCCAGGACAGCAACTGGCTTTATTTCTTCGGCATCGATGAGCCGCGATTTGCTGCCACGATCGATCTGGAGAGCGGAGATGAAGTCATCTACGCCGATGATTTCAGCCTCGATGACATCATCTGGATGGGTCAGATGCCATCCGTGAAATCGCTTGCCGAAGCGGCCGGTGTCCATAAGACCGCCGCGTATGATGCCCTTCCGGGGGCATTGAAAGGCCGCAAAGTGCATTTTCTTCCTGTTTCCAGATACTATAACGCCTCATATCTTTCCTCTTTGCTGGGGCTGAACCCGTCGGCGGTGTTCTCTGCAGGCAAGAAAGGCTGCGCAGCGGCATCAGAGGCACTGGTGAGAGCGGTGGTCTCGCTCCGCCTCGTCAAGGAGGAGAGGGAGATAGCCCTTATCGACCAGGCCTGCAACCTCGGATATGAGATGCATACCGTGGCCCGGCGCGGAATCCGTCCGGGGCGCGTTGAGCAGGAGATTGTGGGGGAGATGGAGGGCGTCACCCTCGGCAAGGGCTGGGGAACCAGTTTCGCCACCATCCTCACCCAGCACGGGGAGATTTTCCATTGCCACAGTCATGAATGCATCATAGAGCCGGGAAAACTCATGGTGATCGACGCCGGTGCCGAGAGCAATGTCCATTACGCGTCGGACTTCACGCGCACCTATCCGACAGGGGGACGGTATACCGCAAAGCAGAGGGATATCTATAACACCGTGCATGAGTGCAACGAACTTGCTTTCAGCCTTATCCGTCCGGGCGTGGCTTATCGCGACGTACATCTGGCCGTGGCCGGACACATGCTTGAGAACCTCAAGTCTCTCGGGCTTGTCAGAGGTGATGTCGCCGATATGGTTGACGAGGGCATAGCCGGACTTTTCATGCCTCACGGGCTCGGACACAACATGGGCCTTGATGTCCATGACATGGAAGATCTCGGGGAGGACCTTGTGGGCTACGATGATGACCAGAGCCGCTCTCCGCAGCTCGGCCTCGGCAGCCTGAGGATGGCGCGGCGTCTTGTTCCGGGCAATGTCATCACTGACGAACCGGGTATATATTTCATCCCCGCGCTCATCGCAGAGTGGAAACGTGAGGGGACGGACAAAGGGTTCGTGAACTACACCAGATTGGAAGAATATCTTGACTTCGGCGGCATCCGGCTTGAGGATGATGTCCTTGTGACTGCGGACGGCGCGCGCCGTCTTGGCGACAAGAGACTGCCAATAGCCGCAGATGAGGTCGAAGCCGCAATGTCAAACAGTTAGTATATGGGATTACTCGAAGGAAAAGTCGCCCTCATCACGGGCGCTTCCCGGGGCATCGGCAAGGCCATTGCCCTGAAGTTCGCATCTGAAGGTGCGGACATCGCTTTCACCGACATCAAAGTCAACGAAGATACGGTCAAGGAACTTTCAGATCTTGGCGTCAAGGTAAAGGCATACGCCTCCAACGCCGCCGATTTCGCTGATACACAGGCTACAGTGGAGAAAATCCACGAGGATTTCGGGCACATCGACATCCTCGTCAACAATGCCGGCATCACCCGCGACGGACTCATGCTCCGCATGGAGGAGTCCCAGTGGGACGCTGTCATCAATGTCAACCTCAAATCGGCTTTCAACTACATCCATGCCGTCACCCCGATCATGGCGCGCCAGAGGGGCGGCAGCATCATCAACATGTCGTCCGTCGTGGGAGTAAGCGGCAATGCCGGACAGTGCAACTACTCCGCTTCCAAAGCCGGACTCATCGGACTTGCCAAGTCCATCGCCAAGGAGATGGGGCCGCGCGGCATACGCGCCAACTGCATTGCTCCGGGCTTCATCATCTCTGACATGACCGCCGCTCTTCCGGAGGAGGTGCGTGAGGCATGGGTCAAGAGCATTCCTCTCCGCCGCGGAGGCACTCCTGAGGATGTGGCCAAAGTCGCTCTCTTCCTCGCGAGTGATCTCTCTTCCTATGTCAGCGGGCAGGTCATCAACTGCTGCGGCGCGATGAACTGCTGATGGATCCGCGCCTGACCGGACTTGACTTGAAAACTTCACTCTTGGCGCTTGCGGACATTGTCCTGCCGAGAGTGTGCGTGGTGTGCGGACGACCTCTCCTGCTTCAGGAGAAGCATATCTGTCTTTGTTGTATGGCGGATATGCCTGAGACTGGTTTTGTTGCGCAAAGTCACAACCCGATGGCGGACAGGTTCAACCGCGCCATCTCCGTTTTGTCAAGTCCTGCTCGGGAAAGCGATGAATATGAGCCGTATGCGTATGCTGCGGCTCTTTTTTATTATACATCGGACAACGGCTACACTCATATCACACAAGCTCTCAAGTATGAGAGGAATTTCGGTGCCGGGAAGTTTTTTGCGTCCATGCTCGGGAAGAGGCTCTCGGAGTCGGAGTTGTTTGGTGATGTGGGCATGGTGATACCCGTGCCGCTTCATTGGCTGAGGAGGTGGAAGAGGGGATATAATCAGGCGGAAGTGATTGCTGGACAAGTAGCAGGATGTCTTGGTTGTGTGTGCATGCCAGATATGCTGCGTCGTGTCCGCAGGACTTCCACCCAGACGCGGCTTTCCGGAGAAGGGAAGCGGAGCAATGTCTCCGGCGCATTTGTCGCTGCACGCCGTCCGGCTGTAATCCCGCGTCACATTCTTCTCGTGGACGATGTTTTCACATCCGGTTCAACTTTAGCCTCCTGCCACTCGGCTCTCCGTGAGATTTTCGGTCCGCAGACCAGAATCTCGGCCGCCACCCTTGCCTTCGTCGGAGAGGAATGAAGACCCCCTGGCGGCTGAGGCCGCCGTCCCCTCAGGGGAACAGTTGAGGTCGCGGGCCATGCAGGTATACCGTAAACGAAAAACAGCCACCCGAAGGTGACTGATCTCTTGAGCGGAAAACGGGACTCGGACCCGCGACGCAGCTTTGCTGCGTCAAACCTTTTGTCTGACCCCCTGGCGGCTGAGGCCGCCGTCCCCTCAGGGGAGCAGTTGAGGTCGCGGGCCATGCAGGTATACCGTAAACGAAAAACAGCCACCCGAAGGTGACTGATCTCTGAGCGGAAAACGGGACTCGGACCCGCGACCTCAACCTTGGCAAGGTTGCGCTCTACCAACTGAGCTATTTCCGCAATAAATCCCAAGTCTCATCGGCTTGGGATTACAAAGGTAGTCAGATTTTTTGTTTCTGCAAAAATTTCAGAACAAATTTTGATTTATTTGTTCTTCAGAACCGTCTGTCCGTTCACACTGTCCACTTCGATCACTGAATCCTTGTGGACCTTGCCCTCGAGGATTTCCTTCGCGAGCTGGTTGACAAGTTCCCTCTGTATCAGCCTCTTGACAGGACGGGCACCGAACTCCGGGTCATAACCGTTCTCGACCATGTCGTCTTCGAACGCCTTGGTGAAGGTCAGAGAGACATTGTCCTCCTCAAGTTTCTTGCGGAGTATCTCCATCTGCATCCTGACGATCTTGCGGATGTCGTCTTTGGTCAGAGGGTCGAAGGTGACGATCTCATCGATACGGTTGATGAACTCAGGACGCATACGCAACTTCAGATCCTCCTCCTTGAGGTTGGAGGTCATGATAAGTATGGTGTTCTTGAAGTCCACGGTGCGACCCTTGTTGTCCGTCAGACGCCCATCGTCCAGCACCTGAAGCAGGATGTTGAACACATCCGGATGGGCTTTCTCGATTTCGTCCAGAAGCACTACTGAATAAGGCTTGCGCCTTACGGCTTCGGTGAGCTGTCCGCCCTCATCGTATCCTACATATCCCGGAGGCGCACCGATTAGCCTGCTGACTGTGTGGCTTTCCTGATACTCGCTCATATCGATACGGGTCATCATGCTCTCGTCGTTGAACAGGAACTCGGCCAGGGCTTTTGCCAGCTCGGTCTTACCCACACCTGTCGTACCGAGGAAGAGGAATGAACCGATAGGCCTGTGCTCGTTGGAGAGTCCGGCGCGGTTGCGCCTTACGGCATCGGATACGGCCTCGATGGCCTTGTCCTGACCCACGACCCTCTTGTGGAGTTCGCTCTCCATCCGCAGAAGTTTTTCCTTCTCGCTTTCCAGCATTCTATTGACAGGAATGCCGGTCCAACGGGCCACAACCTCGGCGATGTCCTCTGGGGTGACCGCCTCGGTGATGATAGGATTCTTGATGGCTGCCTGCTTGGCGCTGAGTTCCTCCACCTTCTTCTGGGCTTCGGCCATCTTGCCATAGCGGATCTCCGCCACCTTGCCATAGTCTCCGGCGCGTTCGGCAATGGCCGCGTCACGCTTGTAGTCCTCGATGTTCTGGCGGAGGTTGTTGAGCTCTGTGACGATGCCTTTCTCCTCGTCCCAGCGCTTGGTGAGGGCATCCCTGTCCTCCTTGCATTTCTTCAGTTCCTCGTCAAGCTTCTCTGACTTCAGGCTTGTACCCTCGCGTTTGATGGCTTCCTTCTCGATTTCCAACTGGCGTATCTTGCTGTTGAGATCATCGATAGGCTCCGGTACGGAGTTCATCTCAAGACGCAGCTTGGATGCCGCCTCATCGACAAGGTCGATGGCCTTGTCCGGGAGATAACGGTTGTTGATGTATCTGTGGCTGAGGTTCACGGCTGCGATCAGGGCATCGTCCTCGATGCTGACGCGGTGGTGGTTCTCATACTTCTCTTTAAGACCACGCAGTATGGCGATTGACTCTGCCGGACTCGGCTCGTCCACCATGACCTTCTGGAAACGGCGCTCCAGAGCCTTGTCCTGCTCGAAATACTTCTGGTATTCGTCGAGGGTGGTTGAACCTATGGTCCTCAGTTCACCTCTTGCCAATGCAGGTTTGAGGATGTTGGAGGCATCCATTGCGCCAGAAGAGCGGCCTGCGCCCACAAGCGTGTGTATCTCATCTATGAAGAGGATGATCTGCCCGTCGCTGTCCACGACTTCTTTGACCACTCCCTTGAGTCTTTCCTCAAATTCGCCCTGATATTTGGCACCTGCGATAAGCGCACCCATGTCAAGGGAGAAGACCTTGCGGTCCTTGAGGTTCTCAGGCACTTGTCCGTTGACGATCTTCGTGGCGATGCCTTCGGAAATTGCCGTCTTGCCCACACCTGGCTCACCTACGAGAATCGGATTGTTTTTCGTGCGCCTGCTCAAAATCTGCAGCACGCGCCGGATCTCCTCGTCTCGCCCGATCACCGGGTCAAGTTTTCCGTTTGCCGCAGCCTCATTGAGGTCTATGGCATACTTGCTTAAGAATTCGTACTTGCTGTTTTCCATAATAAAATCACCGGCCTCGCTTGGAGACCGGTGAAAGAAATCTCAAAATATATTCCACTGACAATATGTCAGTGATGTGGACGGCCCTTATTCGGCAGGCGTTTCTGTGGCCGGAGCCTCCTGCTGTACAGGAGCGGAAGGGAATGCAGGCTGCTGGTTGCCGGCTGTATTCTCTATCTTCTTGGTGACATCCATATCGGCGCCATTGCTGCTTCCCGTTGTGAAGGAAGTGATGATGGAGACGACAAGAATGAAGGCTACCAGCCCCCATGTGACCTTCTCAAGCAAGTCGGCCGTCTGGCGTACACCGAATGTCTGGTTGCCCGCAACGAAGTTGCTGGCCATCCCGCCGCCTTTGCCGTTTTGGAGCAGCACTACGATGATCAGGAGGATCGCTGCAAGGATGATGAGAACGGTCAAGATTACAAATACGGTATTCATTTGTTATTGTCTTTTTGTTTTATTTCTTCAATAAGGGTTGCAAAGTAAACACTTTTTTCCGGATATCGCAAACTTAGCTTGGAATAAATGTCTATTGCCTGCTCTGTGTAATCCTGCTCAAGATAAATCTTTGCGAGTGTCTCGGTGCAGAAATCGGCCTGCTCTTCTGGCTCCGGATCCGTGTAGCCTTCTTCTCGCGCCCTGCTGGCGAAACGGGAGAAAATCCCGTCGTCCGACCTGCGCACCTCATTGTACTGGTTCTGCGAGAAGTAGTCGCCTCCGACCACGTAGACCTTCTTTTCCTCTTTTTGTGGAGACGGAAGATAGGTCTTTGCGAGCATCTCGAGATCCTTGTCGGTGCAGTCTACATTGCGTCCGGCCCTCACCAGATCGGAGAGGAGCTTTCTTGAACCGACATATAGGGCCGTTTCGGAAAGCTGACTCTCGGACAATGCTCCCAGTTCCGACATCCTGCGGCACAATTCCACCCTTGCCCCGGCATACCACGGGTACATCGATACGACTCCGGAGAGTTCTTCCAACGTCAGGGCATGTATGTCTATAGGCTTTACCATTGTGCCACTGTAGCGTTGAATATGTCTTCGACGATCTTATCCACGATCTCTGTCGTGAGGCCGGCCTCCACCGAGTCAAGGGACAGGGTCGAGTCATAGTCGGCATAGCCCGAGAAACTTTTGTCCTCGAAGTTGTCCTCGGGGTATTTCCTGTTGGTGAATGTGACTTTGACGGTTATGGTCAGCCTGTTCTTTGATGCCACATCTCCGGCCGCAATGGCTGAGGCGGCTACCGTGTACCCCGTCACTTCTCCTGTTATTTCCAGGTCCCCGTCAGTGTCCACCTGTTCGAGCCGTGTCATCTGACGGAACCTTGTGCGCACGGCTTCCGTCAGTTCATTGCTCAATGACGGGTTGACCTTGAGAGCCTTGTATTCGAAATAATTGATTGTGATGGTGTTGACATCAGGCTGGATGGACGTGCCGGAGAACGAGTAGATCCCGCACGAGCAGACGGCGAGCATCAAGGCAAGCAGTGACAGGAGTTTTCTCATTTCCCTTTCTTCTCAGCTATGCGTCTATATATGGTCCTCTCGGAGATGCCGAGCTCGGCTGCCGCCGGCTTGACTTTTCCGCCGTGTTTGGCCAGACACTTCTCTATCATGTCGTCCTGGGACTCTTTGAGGGGGCGTATTTCCGGGGAATTCTCCGGCTCTCGGGAGGCTTGGCTGCCATCTTCCTCTCTGTCGAAACGTGACAGGTCTATGAGTTTAGGGCCGGCTCCGCCCTGCTGGGCTTTTCCGGTTGACGCCTTCATCTCCTCGACTGTCTTCTTGAGCGCGTCCACTTCCTGCTTGAGGTAGTGGAGGGCCTTGACCAGCTGCTGTTTCTCATCGTCCGAGAGTGCTGCGGGATCCGCGCCGCGTGTCGGAATCATGATGGCCCCCTGGTCTTGGGGGATATACTTTATAAGTGTCTCCGGGCCGATCTCGACCCTTTCGGAGGTCGGACTTACGGGTCTGGACTCAAGGGCGGTCACGGTCTCGGCGATGTTTTTCAGCTGCCTGATGTTGCCGGGCCACCTGTACGACGTCAGCTCTCCTATCGCTTCGTGGGAGAGGCTGACCTTGCAGAGTCCGTATTTTTCCGAGAAATCCGAAGAGAACTTGCGGAACAGCAGGTAGATGTCGTCCTTGTTGCGGTCGCGCAGGGCTGGCATCTTGATCTGTATCCCGGACAACCTATAATATAGGTCTTCGCGGAATTTGCCGGTCGCCACAGCGTATGACAGATTGACATTGGTGGCGGCGATAATCCTCACGTCGGTTTTTTCCACCTTTGATGAGCCGACTTTTATATACTCTCCGCTTTGCAGAACGCGCAGCAGGAGCGCCTGTGTCTCTTTCGGGAGCTCTCCTATCTCATCCAGGAACAGAGTCCCTCCGTCGGCTTCTTCGAAATATCCCTTGCGCTCTCCGATGGCTCCGGTGAACGCCCCTTTCTCGTGGCCGAAAAGTTCGGCATTTATCGTCCCCTCCGGGATGGCACCGCAGTTTACGGCAAGATATTTGCCGGTCTTCCTGCGGCTGAATTGGTGTATAATCTGTGGAATCACCTCTTTGCCCACACCGCTCTCGCCGGTGATGAGCACGGTCAGGTCGGTGGGCGCCACCGCTACAGCTGTCTCAAGGGCATGGACGAGCCCGGGGTCGTTCCCTACGATGTCGAACTTGTTCTTTAATCTTTGCAGATCTTGTGCATCCATATTTAGCAAAGTTAAGGATTTTTCCTTATTTTTGTGTATAGATTGAAATTTACGAATATTATTCTATCGCTATTATGAAAAGGATTTTTAAGATTTTCGCGCTCTGCGCCCTTGTGGTCGCAGCCGCGTCCTGCTCCAAGTCCAGGGCTGAGCAGATGAAGCTGGCAGAGAATGTCAAGGTCAGCTGCACCCCGGAGGTTCTTGCTCTCGTCGGAGACAAGATTCCTGCGGAGATCACCGTTACCTATCCGGCCAAGTATTTCCACCCGAAGGCCACTCTTGAGGTGACCCCGGTTCTCGTTTACGAGGGCGGAGAGCAGGCTGCGCAGACTTTCACCTATCAGGGAGAGAAAGTCCAGGACAACTACACCGTGGTTGCCTATGACGGAGGCACTGTCAAGGAGAGCGTGTCTTTCAAGTATGTGAAGGGTGTCGAGAAGTCTTATCTCGAACTTCGCAGCGTAGCTTACTACAAGGGCAAGCCTATCGAGATCCCTGCCATCAAGGTGGCTGACGGTTGCAATGTCACCCAGATGCTCGCGACCACCGGCGGTGAGTATGAATTCAAGAAAGATGCATATCAGGATGTCATCAAGGAGAGCGCCGAGGGCCAGATTCTCTATGATTACAATTCTGCCAATGTAAAGAACAGCCAGCTCCGTTCCAATTCAGTAAAGGAGCTTCAGGCTGCCCTTGAGGAGATCGAGTCCGATCCTCGTTACACCGTGACAGCCACCAAGATTGTCGCATACGCTTCTCCGGAAGGCGGACAGGAGTACAATGCCAAGCTTTCTGACAAGCGTGCCGCTTCCGCCAAGAAGGCATGGAAGAAAGTCACCGGAGGCATGGAGGCTGACAACCTTGAGGTGAAGAGCATGGGCCAGGACTGGGAGGGATTCCAGGAGGCTGTGCAGAAGTCAAACATCTCCGACAAGGATCTTATCCTCCGCGTCCTTTCAATGTACAGCGATCCAGCAGTACGTGAGAGCGAGATAAGGAACATGTCTCAGGTATACACCGAAATCAACAAGAACGTCTTCCCTGAGCTCCGTCGTGCACGCTTCATAGCCGATGTTGACTACAAGAACTTCTCGGAGGCTGAGCTTGAGGAACTTTCCCGCAAGGCCATCGATGTCCTCGACGAGGAGGCTCTCCTGAGGGTTGCCGCAAAGTCTGACGACGCTGCCCGCAAGGCTGAGCTTTACAAGATTGCTGTCAAGAAGTTCGGCTCAGACAGGGCCAACTTCAACCTCGCCGTGCTTTCTCTCAATGAGGGCAAAGTTGACGATGCCGCCAAGTATCTCGACGCTGTCAAGGATCAGGATGCGGATGTGGTCAACGCCAAGGGTGTATGCGAGCTCCGCAAGGGCAACTATGACGCTGCCGCCAAGCTCTTCAAGCAGTCTGGCACCACAGAGGCCAAGGCAAACCTCGGCACTGTTGATCTTCTCAAGGGCAATTACTCTCAGGCTGCTGCAGAGCTTGATGGTACCGGCAGCCACAACACTGCTGTTGCCTACATCCTTGCTGGCCAGCTTGACAAGGCTTCTGCCGCCATCACCTGCAACTGCCCGAGGAGCAACTATCTGCGCGCCATCATCGCCGCACGCAAGGGCAACGCATCCGACGTGGCCAAGTATCTTGAGGTCGCAAAGAAGAACCCTGCATTCAAGGCCCGTGCCGAGAAGGATGTCGAGTTTGCGAACTACAGATAGTCAAGTTGTGAGATATTTTTTGCAAATAGTTTAAATTTGCGTATATTTGCAGCCCCCGATTTTACCGGGGGCTTTTATAATTTTTGTTAACAACCATTTATGCCAACAATTCAACAATTGGTTCGCAAAGGACGCGAGGTTATTGAAGTGAAATCAAAATCTCGTGCGTTGGATGCTTGCCCTCAGAAGCGTGGCGTATGCCTCAGGGTCTATACTACGACCCCGAAGAAACCTAACTCAGCGATGCGTAAGGTTGCCCGTGTACGTCTCACGAATTCAAAAGAGGTCAATGCCTACATCCCTGGCGAGGGCCACAACCTCCAGGAGCACTCAATCGTGCTCGTCCGCGGCGGTCGTGTAAAGGACCTTCCAGGTGTACGTTACCACATCCTTAGAGGAGCTTTGGATACCGCCGGCGTTGAAGGACGTACTCAGTCACGTTCTCTCTACGGTGCCAAGAGACCAAAGTAATTGCCTGAAGGATGGTTTAATTATTAATTTTTTCAAGTAATGAGAAAAGCAAAGCCTAAGAAGAGGATTCTACTTCCTGATCCTAAGTTCCACGACACGCAGGTTACACGTTTCGTGAACAATCTTATGTTGCAGGGAAAGAAGAGTATCGCGTATTCTATTTTTTACGATGCCATTGACATGGTAGGCGAGAAGATGAAAGATTCTGACAAGGCTCCTTTAGATATTTGGAGGAAGGCTCTCGAGAACGTGACCCCTCAGATTGAGGTGAAGTCACGCCGTATCGGCGGTGCCAACTTCCAGGTGCCTACTGAGTTGCGCCCGGAGAGGAAGATTTCGCTTTCTATGAAGAATATGATAGCCTTCGCCCGCAAGCGTTCCGGCCATTCCATGGCCGAGAAGCTCTGTGCAGAGATTGTTGCCGCTTACAACAATGAAGGTGGTGCATTCAAGCGCAAGGAGGATATGCACAAAATGGCGGAAGCCAACAAGGCATTCGCACACTTTCGTTTTTAGTTGATGACGTCAGATGGCAAAAAGAGATCTTAACTATACAAGGAACATCGGCATCATGGCCCACATCGATGCCGGCAAGACGACCACGTCGGAGCGTATCCTCTACTACACCGGCAAGACACACAAGATCGGTGAGGTTCATGAGGGTGCCGCGACAATGGACTGGATGGTTCAGGAGCAGGAGAGGGGTATCACCATCACCTCTGCCGCCACCACAGCATTTTGGCACTACAACGGACACGTCTATCAGATCAACCTGATCGATACTCCGGGCCACGTTGACTTCACTGTCGAGGTTGAGCGTTCACTGCGTGTTCTTGACGGTACTGTGGCTACTTTCTGCGCTGTCGGCAGGGTGCAGCCTCAGTCTGAGACCGTATGGCGTCAGGCGGACAAGTACCGTGTTCCGAAGATTGCCTATGTCAACAAGATGGACCGTGTCGGTGCAGACTTTTTGGCCTGCGTCGAGGAGATCAAGACCAAGCTCGGTGCTACCGCTGTTCCAATCTGTCTCCCTATCGGTTCTGAAGAGAAATTCCAAGGTATCGTTGACCTTATTGCCAAGAAGGCTATCATATATGATTCCGGCGAGGAGCTTGTGAATTACAAGTTCGAGGAGATTCCTGCCGATATGCAGGATGCCGTCGCCCTTTGGAGAGACAAACTCGTCGAGGCTGCCGCCGAATGTGACGAGGCTCTGATGGACAAATATTTCGAGGATCCGGAGTCTATTACTGACGATGAGCTCATCGCTGCTCTCCGCAAAGGGACCATCGCCATGCAGATCGTACCTGCATGCTGTGGCTCATCATTCAAGAACAAGGGTGTACAGTTCCTTCTCGATGCGGTTATGCGCTATCTTCCGTCTCCTCTTGACATCGGTGACACCAAGGCTACCGATCTCAACACTGGCGAGGAAGTTGATCTTAAGCCGTCTCCGGACGCTCCGTTCTGCGGACTCGTATTCAAGATTGCTACAGATCCGTTTGTCGGCCGTCTGGCTTATGTGAGGGCTTATTCCGGTCATCTTGATGCCGGCTCTTATGTGCTCAACACACGCTCCGGCAAGAAGGAAAGAGTTGCCCGTCTGTATCAGATGCACTCCAATCATCAGAACCCTATCGAGTTTGTTGAAGCTGGAGATATCTGTGCAGCTGTAGGTTTCAAGGATCTCCGTACAGGTGACACCATCTGCGCCGAGAACTGCAAATTCGCTCTTGAGTCTATGGAGTTCCCTGATCCGGTTATCGGTATCGCCGTGGAGCCTAAGACCCAGAAGGATCTTGACAAACTCGGCATGGCGCTTGCTAAACTTGCCGAAGAAGATCCTACTTTCACCGTAAAGACTGACCCTGACACAGGTCAGACCGTCATCAGCGGTATGGGTGAGCTTCACCTTGACATCATCGTGGATCGTCTCCGCCGTGAGTTCGGTGTAGAGATCAACCAAGGCGCTCCTCAGGTCAACTACAAAGAGGCTGTCACCACATCTGTCCAGCATCGTGAGGTGTTCAAGAAGCAGACTGGTGGTCGAGGCAAGTTCGCCGATATCATCGTCGAGATCGGACCTGCCGATGAGGGCAAGACCGGACTTCAGTTCGAGAATGTCGTCAAGGGCGGTAACATTCCTAAGGAATTCATCCCTTGCGTACAGAAGGGCTTCGAGGCTGCCATGGCCAACGGTGTACTTGCCGGCTATGAGGTTCCTTCTCTCAAGGTTACTCTTATCGACGGTTCTTTCCACCCTGTGGACTCCGATCAGCTGTCATTTGAACTTGCGGCCCGCATGGCTTTCCGTCACGCCTGCCCTAAGTGCCATCCGGTCCTTCTCGAGCCTATCATGCACCTTGAGGTTGTGACCCCTGAGGACTATATGGGTGAGATTGTCGGTGACCTCAACCGTCGCCGCGGACAGATTGTCGCTATGGACACGACTTCAAATGGTGCCCGTATCGTCAAGGCTTATGTTCCTCTTTCCGAGCAGTTCGGTTATGTGACTGTACTCCGTACCCTGTCTTCAGGACGTGCCACCAGCACCATGTCATTCGACCACTACGCTGAAGTCCCTGCCTCCATGGCCAAGGACATCATCGAGAAGAGCGGCTACAAGCTCCCGTCCGACGACGAATAATTAACGAAAAAAGATCATTTCAATATGAGCCAGAAAATTAGAATTAAACTCAAGTCTTTCGATCACATGCTTGTGGACAAGTCCGCAGCCAAGATCGTGGAGACAGTGAAGGCCACAGGCGCGAAGGTGAATGGTCCTATTCCTCTTCCGACCAACAAGAAGATCTTCACGGTCAACCGCTCCACTTTCGTCAACAAGAAAGCTCGTGAGCAGTTTGAGCTCGATTCTTACCGCAGGCTTCTCGACATCGAAGAGTCCAACGCCAAGACTGTTGACGCTCTTATGAAGCTCGAACTGCCTTCAGGTGTAGAAGTAGAGATCAAAGTCTGATATCAGGCGGTATCAAGACCGCCTACCGGTCCCTTAGCTCAGTTGGTTAGAGCACCTGACTCATAATCAGGGAGTCGCAGGATCATGCCCTGCAGGGACCACAACTTCGCTGCGGCACTTCTCAAGAGTTGCCGCAGCGTTGTCGTATATAAGAATCATGTTTTTCCGGGTAACTTGCATATTCTAAAATGATTCTGTACATTAGTGGAACGTATTGAAGAGTGATGAACATTTAATGATAACCTATATGAGATTTCCACAGAATCCTATCTTCGCATTGGCCGCATCTGCTGCGCTGATTCTTGTTTCCTGCGAAAAGAACCTCGATTCTATCAGCGAGAATTTTCCTGCGGACGGAGTCGTCAGGATTGACGCCTCTGTAAGTGGACTGATGACCAAAGCCGATTTGCCTTATAGCGGATATACCGGTAGCGATCTTGGGCTGTTTGTTGATTACGGTAACGGCGATAATTATAGCAAGGACAATGTCCGCTGGGTTAACAATAGCGGCACATGGACTCCTGAGAGCCAGGTCCTCTGGAAGAATGCGAAAAGTCCGGTCGGCATATTCGCCTATGCTCCGCACATCAGCGGGGCGGATGATCATACAGGTGTCGAGTTCTCCATCCCTTCGAATCAGACTGGTGGCACTTCCTCCGCTGATTTCCTTTGGTGCAGCATGCCCGGTTTTGTCCCTGCCGATGGCCTGGACAACAAGAAACTGAACATAAATTTCAGCCATGTGCTGGTGAAGCTGAAAGTCAATCTTACTTTTGGAAATGAGTTCGGTGACTCGCATTCTGTCAAGGATGTGGTGTTGAACGGGACTTCGAGCAAGATAAAATGTGACCTTGCTGGCAGTACGGTCTCTGATCTGGATCAGTCGTCCTCCAATGACATATCAATGTGCAATACGTCAGACTATGTTTACGAGGCCATATTCTTCCCGGGTAAAGGACAGAAAAGCGGAGCGCGGATGCTTACGGTCGTGATGTCCGACAGCAAGGCGTACAATGTCACTCTTGACAGTGGCTTGGAGCTAAACAGTGGTTACGCTTATACCATGAATGTCAAGGTGGGAAAGGATAAAACAGAGGCTGGAAGCGTCAATGTCATGGAATGGCAGCCGGAGAAAGAGTTGGGCGAGAAGGAAAGCTATATTGAAGACTATTCTGTCTGGGACGGAACATCCACAGAATCTATCACAAATGGAACCGGTTCGGAGTCTGACCCGTACCTCATAGAGTCGGCCGCACAATTGGCAGGTCTAGCATATAATATCAATAATAATGATAATTATGAATATAAGGGCAAGTACTTTAAGTTGATGAAAGACATAGACCTTGCAAGTAAGCCGTGGACACCTATCGGTAACAATACTCATTTCCCTCATCTGCGTCTGGACGGAAACGGAAAGAGCATCATCAATCTGAAGGTGGATGCGAGCGATGGATATGCAGGTCTGTTCTATTGGCTTAGCGGTACAAGCTCCACAGAAAAATCGCTTGTAAGGAATCTTACCATAAGGAACGCTGATGTTAAAACCGGAGGCCGTGATGCCGGGGTCATTGTCGGCTTTACTTCATTCCTCGACATTATCGATTGCAGGGTTGATGGATCAGTGACAAGCGCGTATTGTGCAGGAGGAATCGTAGGCTCCGGTGATCCAAGCATAATAAATTGTCGCGCAGATGTCAATGTGACAGTCAATGCTCCGGCATCAACTTCGAAGTCTTCAGTGGCAGCGGGAGGGTTGATAGGGGACATCTCTTTTAATAATGAGCATGATAATACTATAACCAATTGTACCGTCAGAGGCACTGTTACAGTGAGCAATCAGGATCCGTCAGAGAGCGTGAACGACTTCCATGCTGGTGGCGTGGCTGGACTTGCGTTTGCAAATGTCATGGACTGTACGTCCTATGCCGAGATCTATTCCACGTCTGAAAATGAGGTGCATGTCGGAGGCCTTGTAGGTACTGTCGGAGCCGGCAGCAAGATCACGAACAGCTCCGCCTATGGCACTGTACATGGGAAGAAAAACAATTTTGTCGGTGGTGCATACGGCTATGCCGTAGGTAGTCACGAGAGAGTCCATTTCGGTGGCAAGATAGAGAACATCCCGGATGTCGGAACAGGAGCCGTGGGCATCTTCATCGGCCATGCCGACGGAGTCTTCCAGACAAAGAACTGCTCCTACAGCAACGTCGATGGCTCATTCCCTGTCATCGGCAAGGATGAAAGCAAAGGCGCCCAGGACATCAAGAAGAAATAGAGCGTCAAGGAACTTTCATTCCTTTTGGTATTCCGATTCGTCCATCATCAGGTAGGAGTCCTCGTAGCCACCGTAATCGACGATTATTTTCTCGAAGACGATTCCTTCGTCAAGCGGCCTGATGCAGAGTTCGGCGAGCCCGTCAGGTCCTGTTGTAACAGGCAGGGTGACGGTGTCAACCTTCACTCTCCTTGCCACGGTAGGGTAGTATATGCTGTAGATGTTTTCAGGATTCTCATTGAGCCGTTCGTTGAATTTCACTTCTTTTGAGGCGCTGCCTTGGAATCCGGCTTCGTATCTGTGTGGGGTGCCTTTGAATGCGAGGGTCGTTTTCACGGCTATGTGTACCTTGACTTCATTTGTTCCTTCCGGCAGCCGCAGCCTGTATCGCAGTTCCGCGCCTTCTGCCGGCTGTGTATATGGCATCAGCGCCACCCCGCTCAGGGTCCTGCCCATGTACGGTATTACTGTCCATTCTGTGCCCGTTGTGGCGGTGGCACTATAATAGTGCTCGGCCTCCATCGCGGTGTATCCGGTGCCTGTCAGGCCGAAGCTGAATCCTCCCGGAGTGCCTGCGTCCATGCGCTTGACTTCAGGCATCGTGTTGGCGGGGAAGTCGTCATTCCAGTTCGTGTAGCCTATGTGCTTCTGGGTCATCATACCGTCCCATTTTCCCCCGGACATCACCTTGTTGTAGTCGTGTTCCAGTTCGGCGTCGCGCTTGAAACAGGCTTCCACCTTGTCCGCCCAGATGTTGGCTGCCGGGTCACCGTGCTCGTAGAGGTAGCGGTTCATAGCTTGGGCGTAGTACATTTCATATATGTTGCTCATGGCCTGGACCGGGAAGAGAATGAGCTGCTTGTAGGCATCGCGGTATTGAGGCTTGAGCGAGAGATACTGTCTGAGCGCGTCGGTCTCAAGGCCCTTGAATTCGTCTGTGACCTGCTTGAACTCCCCTGTCTTGAGGTTATAGGTCCTGCTGTCCAGCATCTCGGCAGTGATCCGCCCCGCATACTTGCTGTAGAGGTTGAGTATCCGGGCCGCCTCCTCTGCCTGGGCGTCTCCGAACTGCTGGCGGCAGAACTCTACTGTATGGTCGAGAAGGTTGGCGGCGGAGAATTTCTCCGGATTGCGGGCGATGTCCATGTATAGCGTGATAGGGTATTCCATCGGTTTGAGGTCTCCGACATTCAGCACCCAAAGCCTGTCCACACCGTAGCCGTATGCGAGCTGCAGCTGTTCCCATAGATTCTGTATCGGGGTGACATTGAGCCATTTGCTGTTGCGCGGCGCGCCCACGTAGTCGACGTGGTAGTACAGGCCCCAACCGCCGCTGCGTTTCCTCTCTTCGGCGTTCGGGAGCTTGCGGACATCGCCCCAGTTGTCGTCTGACACGAGGATTGTCACATCGTCGGGGACACGCAGCCCTTTGTCGTAGTAGCTCTGGACTTCTTTGTACAGGGCCCAGAGCTGTGGACGTTCGCTTGCCGGCCGTCCGGTCTCTTTGGCGATGATTTTCCGCTGGTTGGCTATGATGCGCTCAAGGAGGGCTATGGTCTCCTCGTCCCGCGGCACATATTCGTCATCGTGCCCGACCCTGCCTCCCATCGGCGCGTCACCGTCTCCGCGCATGCCGATGGTGATGATGTCTTCAGTGTTCTTTGCGCGCCGGATGCCTTCGCGGAAGAAACGGTCAAGTGCCTTCTGGTTGGTCTCGTAGTCCCACGGTCCGTCTGCGCCATGGCGCCTTACCCATTCCTGATGGTTGCGGGCCATCGGCTCGTGGTGAGATGTCCCCATTATGACGCCCATCTCATCGGCTGTCTTGCTATTGAGCGGGTCGTCCGCGTAGAAGGACCAGCCCCACATTGCAGGCCAGAGATAGTTGCCTCTCAGGCGGAGGATGAGTTCGAATACGCGCGCGTAGAACTCGTGCCCGCCGTAGTCCGTCCCGTAGGTGTTTCTGACCCAGGAGGTGAGGCAGGGTGCTTCATCGTTGAGGAAGAGGCCGCGGTATCTGACGGCCGGTTCGTCCACTGTCCAGGTGCCACGCTTTATGGAGAGGTTGTCGTGATGCTCGATGGGGACATCGGCCCAGTCATACCAAGGGGACACCCCGATCTGTTCGGAGAGTTCGTAGATGCCGTAGATTGTGCCGCGTTTGTCGCTTCCGGCTATCACGAGGGCTTCATTGGCCTGCTCGACTGGATTTTTGACCGTGGTGATGATGTATGTCTCGCGCTTGCCCTTGATGGCGCTGATGTCCAGTTTGCCCGAAGAGACGAGGTCCTTGATGAGTTTGCTGCCTGCGGAGCCGATGATGATGGCGTTGTTGCCGGGTGTCATTACGAACGGGGGCTCGGTGCCGCAGACCCGTCCGAAATCTTTACGCAGATTACGCACTGCGATCTGTATGCCTTCGTAGTCGTTCTTGTCGTATATGATTGGTAGCGGCGTGCCCTCCTCTATGAGGGTGAAACGTGCGCCGTTCAGTTCCGGGAAGGTGAGTCCATCGTGGTCTTTGGCGCTTACGGGCAGGCTCAATGCCAGCAGGGCTGTCAGAATTAGTGTTCTTTTCATGTGCAGTTTTGTGTTTGTAGTGTGTAAGATACGGATTTTTTGCCTGCCTTGTCGGGGCCCCGTCTGCCCCGTTGTAAAGATATTTTACATCTGTTGTAAAGATTCTTTACATCACGAAAGTAGTGCCGATAATGCTAAACTATTTAAAACAAGCGATTTATGTGTGTTGGCACGAAGAGTGTTTATTTGTCCGTGTCCCCGTGCAGGTCATCCTTGCGCGGTGCACAAAAGGAACAAGAACAAACAAATACGCAACATGATTAAAGTTACAAATCTTACCAAGGTCTTCAGAACTGAGGAAATCGAGACAACGGCTCTCAACGGTGTTTCATTTGAAATCAAGGACGGCGAATTCGTCGCCATCATGGGCCCTTCAGGATGCGGCAAGTCAACGCTCCTCAACATCCTGGGCCTGCTGGACAACCCTACTTCCGGCTCCTATGAGCTCCTGGGGGTGGAGGTGGCCAACCTCAAGGAGAAAGAGCGCACCAAGTTCCGCAAGGGCAATATCGGATTCGTATTCCAGAGCTTCAACCTGATTGATGAACTCAATGTCTACGAGAACATCGAGCTGCCTCTCCGCTATCTGAACATCTCAGCCGCCGAGCGTAAGGCCAAGGTCACGGAGATAATGAAGAGGATGAACATCAGCCACCGTGCCCAGCACTTCCCGCAGCAGCTCTCCGGAGGTCAGCAGCAGAGGGTCGCGATAGCCAGGGCCGTGGTAGCCGGGCCGAAGCTGATCCTGGCCGATGAGCCTACCGGTAACCTCGATTCCAAGAACGGTAAGGAAGTGATGGACATGCTCAGCGAGCTCAACTCCGAGGGCACGACCATCGTCATGGTGACCCACTCCCAAAGGGACGCCGCCGTGGCACAGCGCACCATCGACCTCTTCGACGGCCAGATCGTGAGCGATGTAAAAAATGAACTGTAAAAAATGAACTTTTTCAGACGGCATAACTCTGGCGGGGTCTCCACCATCCTCAATATTTTGGGGATGACGGTGGCTTTCGCCGCTTTCTACATCATCCTGGTGCAAGTCCACCACGACCTCAGTTACAACCGCGGGGTCAAGGACGCCGACAGGGTATACATCGTCAGCCTGCCGGACTGGTACGAGGAAGGCAAGTATATGACGTGGGTGAACCGTCCCCCGTTTGAACAGCTCATATCTTCCTGCTCGGACATTGAGGTTGGCGGGACTGGCCATATCTACGGACAGCAATACAAGATTATTGTAGGGAAGGGGGATTCTGCCCCGGAAGGAGACGAGCCGGCCTTGTCAACGGACGTGTCAAGCCTCAACCCCGGTGCGGCGAAGGCCTTGGGTGTGGAGTTTGTCAGCGGCAGCGCCGATGACCTCATCTCCTCTGCGACCCTTGCCGTGTCCGAGTCCGAAGCTGCCCGTCTGGGGCTGCATCTCGGGAGCGAGGTCATATTGAAGCATGGAAGCAACATCAATTTCAGATCCACTGTCAAGGCCATCTACAAGGATGCTCCGCGTAATACGGACCTTGATTCATTCAAGATGTTCGTTGCCATCGGGGATGAGAGCATAGACAACTGGAGCGAGTGGAGTTACAACTATTTCATCAAAGCCAGAGAAGGTGTCTCCAAAGACGATCTTGAAAAGGTCGGAGGAGAGATGCTTCTTGGTATTCTGGGACAGGATGCAGACGCTTCCGAAGAGGATAAGGCTGGGCTTGCCAAGAGGTTCAGGCTCCATCTGATCCCGTTGGAGAACAGCTATTTCGACCAGTCGGTATCTGATGCTCCCGGAGCTACTGGCAACAAGACCACCACCATGACTCTTCTGGCCGTGGCGATTCTGGTCATAGTCATCGCTTTCATCAACTTCATCAATTTCTTCTTCGCCCTTGTGCCGCTGAGGATCCATTCCGTCAACACGCGCAAGGTGCTCGGGGCTTCGAGGAGCAGCCTTGTTGCCTCTTATGTCATTGATGCAGTGTTGATGGTGGCCGTGTCGCTGGTGCTGTCTGCCGGAGTTGTGCTCCTGTTCCAGCACAGCAGTTTCGCTTCTCTGATTTCCTGCTCCACCTCGTTTGCGGCGAACCCCGGGGTTGCCCTGTTTGCCGTGGGGCTCGGACTCATTGTGGCGGTGCTTGCCAGCCTGTATCCCGCATTCTATATCACCTCTTTCTCTCCGGCACTTGCCCTGAAGGGGAGTTTCGGTGCGAGCCGCAGGGGCAGGGTGTTCCGCTACGCTCTGGTGGGAGTCCAGTTCTTCATCTCCATGTCCCTTATCATCTGTGCCACATTCATCACCTTGCAGAGGAGTTATATGGTCAAGCACGACATGGGCTTTGACCGGGAGGAACTTCTCGTAGTGAATGTGAGCAATACGGTGGCGGCATCTTCCGCCGCAGTGCGGGCTCAGTTGCTGGAGAACCCTCAGATCAAGGCGGTCACTTGGGCCGATGGAGATATCGTGCGCCCGAGCAGGATGGGCTGGGGACGATCCTTCAAAGGACAGCAGATAAGTTTCCAGTGCTATCCTGTGTCGTGGGATTTCCTTAGATTCATGGGAATTCCGGTAGTGGAGGGACGCGACTTCACGGAGGCCGACGAGCAGAGCGAGAACGGTGTCTTCATATTCAATGAGGCGGCGAAAAAGGAGTTCGGGCTGACCTTGGATGATAAGGTAGAAGGGCATAGGGAAGAGGCGGAGATTGCCGGCTTCTGCCGGGATTTCAACTTCCGCTCGCTGCGCGACGGAGTCTCGCCTCTGTGCCTGTATGTGTTCGGGAAGCATCCTTGGCGCAGCTTCAGGACTCTTCTTGTGCGCACAGTCAAGAACGCAGATGTTCCTACGGTAAGGAAATATGTCGAGGGCATAGTGGAGAAGACGGATCCTTCCATGTCTCCGGAGGATATGGACATTCAGATGCTTGATCAGCAGATACAGGAGCAGTATCGGCAGGAGTCCATGCTCTCCACGCAGATCGGACTGTTCTCCCTGCTTGCTGTCATCATCTCGCTGATGGGTGTGTTCGGACTGGTGATGTTCGAGACTGAGCACAGGCGCAAGGAGATTGCCGTGCGTCGCGTCAACGGGGCCACGGTCGGGAGCATCCTGCAGATGTTCAACATGGAGTTCATAAGGATAGTGCTCGTCTGCTTTGTCCTTGCCGCACCTGTCAGTTATCTTGTCGTCAGCCGCTACTTGCAGGGCTTCGCCTTCAAGGTGCCGATGTATCTGTGGGTGTTTGTGATGGCGCTTGCCGTGACGCTGCTTGTCACCGTGGTGGTTGTGACGCTCCGCAGCTACAAGGCCGCCACCGACAATCCTTCGCTGACCTTGCACAAGGACTAGATATCAACGAAATACGAAAGCGGCCCGCAGATTTTCTGCGGGCCGCTTTGCTGCGGAGAGGACGAGATTCGAACTCGTGGTACGGAATAACCCGTACGTCAGTTTAGCAAACTGGTTTTATCAAAAGGCAACAATAGTCGGCCGAAATTTCATGAAATGTTTAATTTTGCAATTATAATTACATAAACTATGGGTTGTAACGATGTTGCAGAACAACACGCCATGACAGAGGGGCAGTTTATAGATGGCATCAAGGAATTGCTTGAGGCGGCCAGAAACAATGTAGTCAAGCAGGTGAACACCACTATGCTGATGACATACTTCGAGATCGGCCGCAGGATTGTCGAGCAGGAACAGAAGGGAGAAAGTCAAGCGGATTATGGGCAATATCTGCTCGTGCGCCTGTCGGAGTCTCTTTCTGGGCGTTTCGGGAAAGGATTTTCAAAAAGAAACCTTGAACTGATGCGACAGTTCTACTTGACATATAAGATTGCGAAATCGACGATTTCGCAATCTCTGAGTTGGACACATTACATAAGGCTGATGCGGATATCCGATCCGAAAGAAAGAGCATTCTACGAGATTGAGGCTGCAAATAACAACTGGAGTGTGAAAGAACTGAACCGTCAGTTTGATTCAGCTCTTTATCAAAGACTCGCATTGAGCCGCGATAAGGACAAGATTCTTGAATTATCAAAGAAAGGACAAGTTGTCGAAAAGCCGGAGGACATATTAAAAGATCCTTATATACTTGAATTCACTGGCCTCAAGGAACTGCCGGAATATAACGAAAGCAGGCTGGAACAAAGTCTTATAGAGGAACTTCAATCATTTCTTCTCGAACTTGGAAAAGGATTCACATTTGTCGGCAGGCAACAGCGAATAACGATTGAGGAAGATCATTACTTCGTTGACCTTGTGTTTTATAATAGGCTGCTCAGGGCCTTCGTCTTGGTTGATTTGAAAATAGGTCAGCTGAAGCATCAGGATTTGGGACAGATGCAGATGTATGTGCATTATTACGACCGCTGCGTGAAACTGCCAGACGAGAATAAGACCATCGGCATTGTCCTTTGCCGAGACAAGAAAGATGCCCTGGTGGAAATGACTCTCCCAGATGAGACGAACCCGATATTCGCCAGCAAATATCAAACAGTACTGCCGAACAAGGAGGAACTGAAGGCGCTTATAGAAAAGAAATAAAGACTTCACAAAAGAAAAAGTCTCAATCTCTTTGAAAATCAAGAGTTTGAGACTTTTTTGCTGCGGAGAGGACGAGATTCGAACTCGTGGTACGGAATAACCCGTACGTCAGTTTAGCAAACTGGTGGTTTCAGCCACTCACCCACCTCTCCCCGGTGTCCAGCCCCTGACTATAGGCTGGACGACAAAGTTACAACAAAATCTTTGTTTTGCAAATATCTTTTGCCGGCTCTTACTTCTTGCCAGTCAGCAGGGAGTAGATCTTGTTGCTGACGTCGCTGTTTTCCTGGGTGCCTGCAAAATCGCGGGAGTGAGGCCCGTAGGCGAAAAGCGGAACCATTATGGGAGTGTGTCCCTTGGATGCGAACACACCCTGGATGAGGCCCTCTTCAGGAACGCCTCTGGATAGGGTGACGCCTCCTGTCTCGTGGTCAGCGCTGATGAGCACCAAAGTGTGCCCGTCTTTCTCCGCGAAACGGATGGCCGCCTCGATGGCCTTGTCGAAGTCAAGGGCTTCGTCAACCATTCCCTGATAATTGTTCTTGTGCTCTTCCTTGTCGATGCGTGCGCCCTCCACCATGAGGAAGAAACCTTTCTTGGATCTTGCGGAGAGGAAATCAATAGCCATCTGTGTGGTGGCCGGCAGATAGTCGCCACGCTCCGGGAGAGTCACGCTTGGCGGGAAATAAGCCAGCTTGTCGCTATTGTCAAGGACTTTTTCCTGCCCTTCAGGAGAGTAGATCACATCAAATTGCGCCTTTATCTCTTCCTGTGTTTTCAGAGGAAGGCCCTCGAAGACTTTGCTGGAGCCGGCTGAGGCGAATACGAGGTGACTTGCCGGGAGGTCTGCCCAGATGGCTTCTGCGGCCCTGCGGTTGGTCTGGTGAGCGAAGAACGAAGCCGGGGTGGCTCCGTCAAGATTGTCGGTGGAAACCACCCCGCAGGCGAATCCGAGCGGCTCAAGCTTCTCCGGGAGATTCTGGAGAGGCTGGCGCTCAGTGTCCATACCGACGTAGCCGTTGTTGGTCTTGACACCGGTAGCGTATGCTGTGCCGGAGGCGGCCGAGTCGGTGGTGAAGTTGTCGGCGGACTGTGTGCGGACGTAACCGCAGGTCTTGAGGTTGGTCATCGTGAGTGTGCCGCCGTTGGCGTACATGGCCGAATTGACCGCTCCGACACCCATTCCGTCCCCGATTAGGAGTATGACATTGCGTACTTTCGTCTCCTTGCCGTCGTTCTTGAATGACGGGGTGTAGCTGCTCTGCTGCTTGACATGGGCCTCTCCGGCCGTTGCTTTCACTTCTTTCCCCGGAGTCTGGGCAAACCCTGCGACTACCAGAGAGAGAGCGAGAATAGACGTGATGATTCTTTTCATTTCTGATGAGTTTTATTCTCCCTTGAACAGGGGGAAGTTGTGATTCGGAATATGCGATTCTGTCATTAAGGCTTTGAGTTCCTCGACTTTCTCGGGCTTCTGTGCGGCGAGGTCGGTGGTCTCGCCGGGGTCGGAGTCGAGGTTGTAGAGCTCGTAGTGGTCTCCCGGTTTCTCTATGTCCAGGCGGATGAGTTTCCATGGGCCCTTGCGTGCCGCCTGGCTGCTTCTCTCCGCGAACTCGAAGTAGAGGTTGTCATGCTCCTGCTGGCCCTTGCGGCCTTCCAGCAGAGGCAGGAGGCTGATTCCGTCCATCGTTTCCTGTGTCTGCGTGCCGATGATGCTCCTGAATGTAGGCATCATGTCCCAGAACGAGCACATGAAGTCGGTCTGTTCTCCTTCCTTGATGTGGCCCGGCCACTGGACTATCATCGGCACGCGGATGCCTCCTTCGTAGAGGTCGCGCTTGTAGCCTCTCCACGGGCCGTTGCTGTTGAAGAAATCCGGATCTGCCCCGCCTTCGAGGTGCGGGCCGTTGTCGCTGGAGAAGATGATGATGGTGTTGTCGTAGACTCCCAGTTCCTTGAGCTTGGCGACGAGTTGCCCGACATATACATCAAGCCTTGTCACCATGGCTGCGAAGGTGGCGTGAGGGTATTCCTGGGAGCAGTAGCCTCCTATGCGGAAGCGCGGATGCCCCTGATCTTCACCCTTGTACGGGGTCTCGGGGAAGGCTCCGCGGAATTTCGCGATGATGCTGTCCTGCGGCACGATGAGCTCTGCATGCGGAATGGTTGTAGGATACCAGAGGAAGAACGGCTTGCCGTCTTTTACGGAGGCTTCCATGAATTTCAAGGCCTCATCATGTATCAGGTCGGCTGAGTATGTGCCTTCTCCGTATGGGATCTCGTCTACATTGTCTGCAAGGATCACCTTCTCACGGTTGTCCCACAGGTGGTCAGGGTAGTAGCTGTGGGCGAGCGTCTGGCAGTTGTAGCCGTAGAATTTGTCCACCCCCTGCTCGTTCGGGTCTCCGGTTGAGGCTATAGGGCCGAGACCCCATTTGCCGAATGCTCCCGTAGCGTAGCCTGCGTCCTTGAAGTCGTGGAAGATGGTCTGCGCGCCCTCCGGGAGCGGGAACTGCCCCTCCGGCGGGACTTTGAGATTGCCGCGGATATATGTGTGTCCGCTGTGCGTGCCGGTCACAAGGCACGAGCGGGACGGGGCGCTCACGGTGGTGCCGGAGTAGCACTGTGTGAAGCGCAGGCCGTTGCCGGCCAGGGCGTCTATGTTCGGTGTGCTGAAGAGTTGCTGTCCGTAGCAACTGAGGTCTCCCCAGCCGAGGTCGTCGGCCAGGATGAACACCACGTTAGGCTTGGTCTGTACTTTTCCGCTCTGCCCGCAGCCGGCTATGGCTGTGCCGGCGGCAAGGGCGGCTCCGAATTTCGTGATTTTACTCATTATTTTGATTCAAGTGTTTTACCGTTGTCTTTGGCGACCGCCTCTTTCCACTTCTCGGTGTATCCCGGCTGTGTCAGGCCGGCAGGGATGCCCTTGGAGTGAGGGGAGTGGAGGAAATTGCCCTCTGCGTCCTGCGCCTTGACGTTCCCGTCAATGAATTTGACGAGCAGCAGTTCTTCGAGTTTCGTCCAGTCCGCAAACTGTGTCTGGGCGGTATTGACCGAGTATTCGGTAAGCAGTCTGATGACTTTGCTGCGCTTGCCACCGTCGAGCATGGCCACAGCCTTGCGGTCCATTTCCGGTATGGCTGCCGTCATCTGGTGGTTTTCGAACTTGTCTGCGGCCTCGCGTACCACCGGGGCCATCTGGTTGTACATCTTGTAGCAGGCGTTGGCTACGCGGTTGCACATCCAGAACTGGGATGTGGCGCTGTAGTGGAGCATGTCTCCGTTGCCCTCGCTGAGGCATTCCGGGACTTCGCTGGCGTTGACATATATAGGGGTGAGGTATGATGTGGCGGCATCGTCGCAGCCGAACCAGATGAGGGCGCCGACTTCGTCCGGGAGGTATCCGCGTGACTGGGCTACAAACCAGAATCCTGTCTGCTGCGTGGCGATGGCCCTCTCGTTGACGTAGGTCTTGCCGTCGTACTCGAAGCTCATCGGCCTCCAGCGGTATGGCAGGGCGTTGCCGCCCGCTCCGATGTCGGTGGTCATGTCCATAGGGGTGCCCTCGAAGTGGTCACGCATCACGTCTGCCACGTCTTTCATCGTGATTTTCCTGGACGGCTTGATGAAGAGGGGCATCTCCCCCTTGAGATCGTACCCCATGGCGTAGTCTGTCCAGTCCGCGGCGGGGCGGGTCGTAAGGGCGCCGTCTTCAGCGGTGTAGGTGAAGCTGCCGTCGCCGAGGATGTTGAATGCGGCCCAGGCCCTGGCTTCGCAGGCGCGGGCTCCGCTGAAATCGAGCGGGTTGTAGGCGTCGCGGAAGCTGAAGTCCTTGTCCTCGCCGCTGAACCAGCCTTTTTCTCGTGCGAAACTGATCACGTCAGGGGCGTAGAGGCAGTTCTCCGGGTCGTTGAGGGGGAAGCGGGTGATGCGTGCCTGGTTGGCGTGGGCGCAGATGTACCCGTCGGGGATGCGCCTTGCGACCCAGACGATGCCCTTGTTGCCCTTTCCCTTGCCGACAAGATCCATCACCCAGGCTTCCTTGGTGTCGGCGATTGAGAATGTCTCGCCCTCGGACGGGTAGCCGTAGGTGTTGGCAAGGGAGACTATAGTCTCTATGGCCTCGCGGGCTGTGCGCGCCCTCTGGAGAGTTACGTAGATCAATGAACCATAATCCATTATCCCTTCCGGGTCGGCCTGCTCCTCGCGTCCGCCCCAGGTGGTCTCGGCGATGATGAGCTGGTGCTCGTTCATGTTGCCCATGGTCTGATATGTCTTGGCAATCTGGGAGATCTGCCCGAGCGGCTTCTGAGTGTCCCATTCGTAGATGTCCAGCATGCTGCCCGGCTTGAAGCGTCCGGCAGGCGTGAAGTAGAGCTCTCCATAGAGCAGGTGCGAGTCTGCGGCGTATGAGACCATGCAGGAGCCGTCGGCGCTCGCGCCCGCCGTGATGATGACGTTGGTGCAGGCTTCGGCGCGGCTCGCATTGAGCAGCATAGCCAGAAGCAAGAGTGGCAGAATTTTTCTCATTTTATCTTTTCTTTATTAAATTTGCGGTTTGACAAGATACAAATCTATGAAATTTTTTGGGATTATCATTTTGTTGTGCTTGCCTATCTGCCTCTCGGCCCAGCAGAGCCAGACCGACCCTGAAAAGGAAGAGAAGCAGATGCGGACGGCTATAGACTCTCAGATAGAGACATATACCAGGACTTTGAAACTTGAGGACTGGCAGGTTTTCTATCTGGACTCCATCATGACCCATGACTACACCGCGATGAGGGATGAGGTGAAGTCCCTGAGCGAAGCGAAGGTGGGCAATGCCGATGCCTACCAGATGGTGCAGGACAAGTGGATGGAGAAGATGTATCAGGCTTTTGACAAGGTTCTGGACCGGGATCAGTGGGCCAAGTACCAGAAGTCGGGGGCCGGGAGAGACAAGAAAGCCCGCGACAAGCGTGCCGCGAAAAGGAAATAGATTATGAATAGAGAAGATATAGACAGAGTCCTCTCGGAGCTTTCGGAGCTCAAGTGCAGGACGCAGAAGGAAGTTGAGGAGGCGCGGGTGCGTTTTCTTGGCAAAAAAGGTGTGATTACCGCTCTTTTTGATGAGTTCCGGGTTGTGGACAAGGAGAAGAAGAAGGAGTTCGGGCGGACGCTCAACGAACTCAAGCAGGCAGCTCTCTCCAAGATCGAGGAGCTCCGTGACAGCGTGTCGGAAGACGGCGCGGTCGAGGGGGGCAAAGACGACCTTTCGATGCCCGGGGATCCGTACAAGCTCGGCTCGAGGCATCCTGTGTCCATCGTCCGTCAGGAGATAGTGGACATCTTCCGCAAGTTCGGCTATGATGTCGCCGAGGGTCCGGAGATAGAGGATGACTACCATGTCTTCGAGGCCCTGAACTTCCCTCCGAACCATCCTGCCCGTGACATGCAGGATACGTTCTTCGTGTCCACGGGACATCCCAATCCGCTGCTTCTCCGCACACATACATCAAGCGTGCAGGTACGCACCATGGAGTCCCAGAAAGTTCCTATCAGGGTCGTTTGTCCTGGAAGAGTGTTCCGCAACGAGGCCATCAGCGCCCGCGCCCACTGCATCTTCCACCAGATAGAAGGTCTCTATATAGATGAGGGTGTGACTTTTGCGGACCTCAAGCAGGCCATTCTCCTGTTTGCCCGCGAGATGTTCGGGCCGGAGACACAGATCCGTATGCGTCCGTCGTATTTCCCGTTCACCGAGCCTTCCGCCGAAGTTGACGTGAGCTGCAACATCTGCCACGGCAAGGGGTGCAACATCTGTAAAGGCACCGGTTGGCTGGAGATTCTCGGTTGCGGCATGGTTGACCCCAATGTCTTGAAGGCCAGCGGTATCGACCCGGAGAAGTACAGCGGTTTCGCTTTCGGCATGGGGCTTGAGCGCATCGCGATGCTCAAGTGGAGGGTAAATGACCTGCGCCATTATTTCGAAAACGACATGCGTTTCCTGTCGGAGTTCGAGTCCGCTCCGGAAGTATAGGCTTATAGAGGGTCCCGCCTGTTGACGGGGCGGGCCCTGTGTTCTTGAAACCACGTTAAAAAACAAGAAAATGTCAAAAAAATTCAGCACCAGATTCCTGGTGATGGCGGTCCTGTTTGCGGTCTGCTTGATCACCTCAAATTTCTTTGTACCACGCGTATGGCAGGTTGGCCACCTGCCGTTGCAGCTGTCGGGGGCGGTACTTCTCTTTCCCGTTTCCTACATCCTCAACGACTGCCTCACGGAGGTCTACGGCTACCGTAAGTCGAGGCTTGTCATCTTCCTGGCTTTTGCCTTGAGCGCTTTCGTGGCTTTGATGTCCACCCTTGTCTGTCTGCTTCCGCCCCCGATCGAAGAGGGCAGCCGGGCTGTGGCGGACAGTTTCGATTCGCTGTTCATGATGGTACCCAAGACCACCGTCGCATCGCTGCTGGCATTTGTGCTCGGATCCAATTTCAACGCGTTCATCATGAGCAAGATGAAGGTCGCCTCGCAGGGGAAGGCTTTCTGGATGAGGGCCATTGTGTCTTCTTTGGGAGGGGAACTTCTGGACTCCTGCATCTTCTGCCCGATTGCGTTCTGGGGGATAATGAGCCCGAAGGCGATACTCGGGATCATCCTCACCCAGGTCTGCGTCAAGACGCTCTACGAACTTATAGTCCTGCCGCTCACTTCGCTGATAGTCAAGCGCTTGAAGCAGAAGGAGGGGGAGGATGCTTACGATGTAAACATTTCTTATAACCCTTTCAGATTGTCAGATATATGAGTGACAGAAACAATGAAGGCCTGTCCGCTCTCGGGCGGAAGACCAGATATAGGGACGACTACGCCCCCGAGGTCCTGGAAACCTTCGTCAACAAGCACCAGGGCAACGATTACTGGGTGAGGTTCAACTGTCCCGAGTTCACATCATTGTGCCCTATCACCGGGCAGCCCGATTTCGCCGAGATACGGATAAGCTACATCCCGGACGTGAAGATGGTGGAGAGCAAGAGCCTCAAGCTCTACCTGTTCAGTTTCCGCAACCATGGAGACTTCCACGAGGACTGTGTCAACATCATCATGAAGGACCTCATCGCACTGATGGATCCCAAGTATATAGAGGTGACCGGACTCTTCACCCCTCGCGGAGGAATATCCATTTACCCTTATGCCAACTACGGGAGACCGGGGACAAAATATGAGGCTTTGGCAGAGAGCCGTTTTGCCTCGCACGAATAGTTTTCGGCTTTTTTTCGTATATTGCTCCCCGGTCCGGCCTTTGCGCTAGACCGGGGACTTCTTAGTAAATGTATTATATGAAGAAAAATCTGATGTTTTTTGCGCTTCTCCTGCTGTCTGCCGGAGGAGTCTATGCCCAGAAGAAGCCGCTTGACCACGATGCATACGATGCGTGGCAGAGGGTGTCCGCCCTCCGGCTGTCAAACGACGGGGGCCTGCTTGTGTGGCAGGTCTCGCCGCAGGAGGGGGACGGATACCTTGTGCTCCGCAATCTCAAGACGGGAAAGGAGCTCACCATCGAGAGGGCTTCCGGCTTCGACATGAGCGAGGCCGCCGATTTCGGGGTCTGCAAGATCAGCGCGCCGTTCGCTCTGACGCGCCAGGCCAAGATCGACAAGAAGAAAAAGGACGAGATGCCAAAGGACACCATAGCCTGCATCAATCTGCGCACTTTTGAACTGACCCGCATCCCGGACGCTTCCTCGGCCGAGCTCGGCTTCGACGCCGCCCCGTTCATCTTCGTCAGCCAGGAGGTAAAAGACAGGAAGGACACCAAATCCCTGCTTGTCCTTGACACCGCCACCGGGGACATCGACACACTCAAGAACATCGCCTCCTTCGAGGTGGCCAAGTCCGGGGACAAGCTCGCCGTGGCCACCGGCAAGGAGAAGAAGGACTCACTGTCCAAGAACTCCGTCGCCGTGTATGACCTCGCGGCCGGCACCGTCAAGGAACTTGCCGAGGGCGGCAAGGCCTATGGCGGGCTCTCTTTCAATGATACTGGCGACAAGCTTGTCTTCCTCTCCACCGACCAGGAGGAGAAACTTGACGGCACGCCGAGATATTCCGTATGGCTCGGGCAGGAGAAAATTCTCAAGAAGGCCACGCGCCGCACTCCTGCTGTCAAGGAGTTCAGCGCATCGGTTGTGGTGCCGGGTGACTGCGCGTCACTGCCTGAGGGTTGGGTGATAACCAAGACTGCCCGTCCGCGCTTCTCCAACAAGTCGTCACGTCTCGTGCTGAACCTCTCCGAGTATTTCCCTCCTAAGGACACCACGCTCGTGTCTTTCGAGACTGCCGGGCTGGACATCTGGAACTGGGACAGCTACACCCTCCCTCCTATGGCGAAAGCCGGAGCCCGTAAGCAGACCCGTACTGCTGTCGTCAACCTCTCTTCGGCCACTGATCTGCTCGTGCTCTCCGCCAATGCCAACGACCGCATCAGTTTCTCCGACGGTGCCGAGGGTGATTACGCCATATCCCGGGATTCGGATCCTTATATGCTTGAGTCCCTGTGGGCAGTCAACAACAAATCTGACTACTCTATGGTGGATCTCCGGGACGGAAGCCGCCGTCCGCTCAAGGACGCGCTGGAGGGGACCACAGCCCTTTCTCCTTTTGGGAAATATATGGCGTGGTTCGACCCCAAAGACGGGGACTGGTACAGCTGGAACCTGTCCACCGGGGAGATGGTCAACCTCACCGGAGTTCTGGACGTGGCCTTCTTCGATGAGGAGGACGACCATCCTCTCGGCTGCTTCATCCCTGTTTCATACCCGCGTTGGATCGGCCAGGACGAAGCCCTGCTGATCGGGGACCGTTATGACATCTGGAAGTTCTCCCCAGACGGCAAGAAGATCGAGAATCTCACCTCCGGACAGGGCCGCAAGAACCATGTGCGCTACGAGATCCTTGACATCGGCCGCCATAACGACCCTTACCTCTACCAGAACCCGATGAACTTCCAGAAGAAAGGCAAGCTTTACCTTACCGCTTTCAATGAGGACACTTCCGAGAACGGGTATGCCATCGCCAATCTTGCCAAGCCTTCTGCCCCTCAAGGATTTACGGACAAATGGTCTTTCTCTTCGACCATGAAGGCCCAGAATGCCGGGACAATAGTTTATCTCAAGGGCAACTTCCGCAACCCGATGAATGTCTACGTCACACAGGACGAGTGGAAGACCTCGGACCGCCTCACGGACCTCAACCCCCAGCAGGCGGGCTACAACTGGGGTGATGTTCAGCTGGTGCACTGGAACGCCTATGACGGAACCCCGCTCAAAGGCCTGCTCTACACCCCGGACAACCTCGACGCTTCCCACAAGTACCCTATGCTGATCTACTTCTACGAGAAGAACTCAGAGACGCTCTACAACTACATCCAGCCGGCCCCGAGCCGCTCGATAATCAACATCCCGTTCTACGTCAGCCGTGGTTACGTGGTCTTCGTGCCTGACATCGTCTACAAGGACGGACACCCGGGGGAGAGTGCCTACAACTGCATCTGTTCGGGTGCTGAGGCCATGTGCGCGCAGTTCGGCTTTATCGACAAGTCGAAGATGGGAATCCAGGGCCAGAGTTGGGGCGGATATCAGACGGCCTACCTTGTCACCCGTACGGACATGTTCGCTGCGGCGGGAGCCGGAGCTCCTGTGGGCAACATGACCAGCGCCTACGGCGGAATCCGTTGGGAGTCAGGCAACAGCCGCATCAGCCAGTACGAGCACGGGCAGAGCCGCATCGGCAAGACCCTTTGGGATGAAGGCGGGCTGGATCTCTACATCGAGAACTCCCCGGTATTCTTCGCGCCGAAAGTCAAAACCCCTGTCCTCATCATGCACAACGATGCCGACGGCGCTGTGCCATGGTACCAGGGCATAGAGTTCTTCATGTCTCTCCGCCGCCTCGGGAAACCGGCATGGCTGCTTGAATACAACGACGAGGCCCACAACCTCAAGGAGCGGCGCAACTGCAAGGACCTCTCCCGCAGGCTTCAACAGTTCTTCGATTACTATCTGCAGGGCGCTCCTGAGCCTGCCTGGATGAAGACGGGCATCCCTCACCAGCGCAAGGGCAGCTACTTCGGCTTCGAGCCTGCGGAATAACAATCGTGTTATAATGGATGGGCTTGACTTTTTGGAGTCAAGCCTTTTTTTGTCCGCCATTTTCCGGTTTAACTGGGCAGATTGCCATGCATCGTTGGCACCAACCTCCGACAAACCCGGTTTTTCGTCAATCTCGGTCATGATATCATGGGCTGCACGGGCCTCTATGGCTGGTATGCATAACCGAGGGGGCCTCTCAGGGTACGTCGGTCACGCTTGACGCAACTATAACGCTACCAGAGACGGTTACTCGTGGCCGAGTTTGACGGGTTGCATCAAGCAGAGACAGACGCGTGACGACAGTAGTAGAAATGTGCTTGTCCCGCAAAGTCGGAAAGAGATTTCCGGAGGGTCGCGTCAGCGGCGCGGCGGAGCGTCAGCGAGATGTCAAAGACATCGAAGCAGCGAAGACGCCCGGCGAAGGCTTGCCGAGCCGGCATGCCCCTGAAAGGGGCTGTCTGCGAAGCAGACTGGGGTTGAGAAAGCCGCGCTTGCGCAGCAAGCGCAGGGGTTTCGGGGATATGCCCTCGAAAGTGCTCATCAGAGCACCGGCGCGGTCGTGGGACTTTGCGTCAGCAAAGTCGGAAAGCGACTTGAGCGCCGCAGGGGTTTCGGGGATATGCCCCGTAAATATAGTGCCTCGGATGAGACTCGAACTCACACGGACATTGCTGTCCAAGGGATTTTAAGTCCCTCGTGTCTACCATTCCACCACCAAGGCATCTTCGCAAAGATACGCAAAAAACCAAGAAGCCGTTTTGATTTATGTTGAAAATTCTTTTACTTGCTTTTTCGCCATAGTTTTCCCTGGATTATTCGGTCAGATAGTTCTACTATCTTTCTCAAAATCCAGAAAAAACTCTGACAGAAAAATCTTCATAAAATTTATGACAAATAAATTCAAAACAGCTTCTAAAAATATTTCTTCTCCTGCCTGTTGAGCGCCAGGAAAATGAATATCATCATCGAAAACGACAGCAGCGAAGACCCTCCGTAGCTGAGCATCGGCAGCGGAATCCCGATTACCGGCATCAGCCCTATGGTCATTCCGATATTGATGAAAAGATGCATGAAAAGACATGCCGCCACGCAGTAGCCGTAGATCCGCGTGAACGCCTCCCTGCTTTTCTCCGCGTCAGTGATCAGCCTATATATTAGGCATACATATATCAGAATAAGGGCGAGGCAGCCGATGAATCCGAATTCTTCGCCTATTGTGCAGAAAATGAAATCAGTGCTTTGCTCCGGCACGAACCCGTATGTGGTCTGTGTCCCGTTGAGGAAGCCCTTCCCGGTCAGCCCTCCGGAACCGATTGCGATCATTGACTGTCTGACGTTATATCCTACTCCTGCCGGATCTTCCTTCAGCCCGAGCAGAACCTCTATCCTTTTGCGTTGATGATCCTGGAGGACATGGTTGAAAAGGAAGTCGGTTGCAAATATCATGGTGATTCCGGCTGCAAGGACGAGGACAGTACGTGTGATATGGCTCATCCTTATGCTGTGCCCTCGCCGGAATCCGGACCCATAGAAGAAAAATACGGCGCACAGCAGGGCGAGAACCGAGGCCGCCGCCCACCATGGAGCCGTCAGAGTGAGAATGAACAAGACAATAGCCGCCCCGAGGAATATGAACCACCACCCCGAGAGTCCCTCTCTGTAGAGGACGAACAGATATCCGACATATACGAGGGCGGAGCCGGTCTCGCTTTCTCCAAGGATCGCCAACATCGGCAGCCCTATGACCGCAGCAACCGCCATGAATCCTTTTTTTGTTGTCAGCCTGAACCCTTGCCTGCTCATGACCAGCGCCAGCATCAGCGAGGTTGTTATTTTCGACACCTCAGCCGGCTGGAACTTCACCGGGCCGAATTCGAACCACGAGTGCGAACCCTTGACATCTTTGCTGACGAAAATCACCAGCACCAGCAAAAAAAAGACGACGAGATAGCCTGCCGGAGCGATGGCCTCCCAGATTCTCGGGTTGACGGCGAACAATATGAGAGCATCAAACAGCAGCGCCACCGCCATCCAGGCGAACTGCTTGCCGCTTCTGCACCCGAGGTCGAATATTGAGGAAGGCTCCGTGGAGTGTATCGAGGCGTAGATGCTCACCCATCCTGTCAATACGAGGGCGATATAGCACAAGACGAGTTTCCAGTCGACAGTCTGCCGAAGGTTTCTCTCAAATGGCCGGTTTCCTGTGTTGAATATGCCCATGTTCAGAAGAATCTTGTCGTGAGAAGTCTGTCTTCAAGGTACTTTCGCTGCGCGGAGATTTCCCCGTTGAGATACATCTCAAGCATCAGCGAAGCTACCGGAAGAGCCCAAGTGGCCCCGAATCCGGCGTTTTCCACATAGGCGGCGACGGCTATCTTCGGGTTGTCCTTGGGTGCGAAGCAGATGAATACGGAGTTGTCTTTGCCGTGCGGGTTCTGGGCGGTGCCGGTCTTTCCGCACACGTCAAGCCCCGGTATCGCTGCTGCACGGGCCGTCATCCCAGCAGAACCTCCTCCGTTGACCGCCATATACATGCCTTCCACGGCTACTTTGAAGTATGATGTGTCCACCTTGGTGTACTGCCTTTCGTGGAAACGGCTGTCGATAGTCACCCCGTCGGAGTCCTTGACGATATGGGGGATGTAGTAGAACCCCCTGTTGGCCATGATGGCCGCGAGGTTGGCTATCTGCAGAGGGGTGGCACCGATTTCCCCCTGCCCGATTGACAGGGAAACCACAGTCTGGAATCTCCAGCGTCCAGTCCCGTAGACGCGGTTGTAGTATTTTGCTGAGGGGATGTTCCCTCCGAGTTCCGACGGGAAGTCGCTCCCGAGTTTGTGTCCGAATCCGAAACTCATCACATAGTCCCTCCATGCGTCGAGGGCCTCGGCTGTGCTGGAATAGGCCTTGTTCTCGAGGATGTTGCGCATCACATAGCAGAAGTAGCCGTTGCAGGATGTCGCGATCGCGTCTTTGAACTGGAGCGGCGAGGAGTGCGCATGACAGCCGAGCTTGTGGTTGCCGCTATAGTAATAACCTCCGTTGCAGGGGTAGGAATATGACGGCTTGAGCACTCCCTCCTGCAGCCCGATGAGACCGTTGACCAGTTTGAATACCGAGCCTGGCGGGTAGGAGGCCATCACGGTCCTGTTGAACATCGGCTTGCGCGGGTTGCGTGCGATCTCTCCATAGTGCTTTCCGATGTCGGAGAGAACGTCCACATCTATTCCGGGGCTGGACACCATCGCGAGGATCTCGCCGGTCGAGGGTTCTATGGCCACCACGGATCCTACCTTGCCTTCCATGAGCCTCTGGCCGTATTGCTGGAGGTGTGCATCTATTGTGGAGACGATGTCTTTGCCTGGTATGGCCGCCTTGTCTTCCCGGCCGTCCTGGTATGCGTCCTGAAGGCGGTTGCGCGAATCTCTGAGGAAGATGTGGTACCCTTTCTCGCCTTTGAGGCTGTCCTCCATCGCCGCTTCAAGGCCAGTACGTCCCACATAATCACCGGATTTGTACTCGGGATGCTTCTTGATATAGTCCGCATCCACTTCGGAAATGTAGCCGAGGAGGTTGCCTCCGGCATTGAAAGGATATTCCCTGATGCTCCTCATCTGTGCCCTGAAGCCGGGGAAGAGATATTCCTGCTCTGCAAATTTCTGGTATGTCTCCGGCGGGATCTGCTTGAGAAAAGTCTGGGTCTGGTAGCCTATTCTGCTTCTGTATGTCCGGTAGTAGTTCATCTTGCTCCGCACATAGGCTACGCTCGTGTCAAGTGCGGCGGCAAGTGCCACCGTGTCGAGCTGTTTGACATCGCGCGGGGTCACGAGGATGTCGTAGCACACCGCATTTCCGACCAGAATCTCCCCGTTGCGGTCGTAGACCACCCCTCGCGGCGGGTAGATGGTGGCGTAGACCATGGAGTTGTTGGATGCGTCCTTCTTGTATTCGTCGTTGATTATCTGGATATAGAAAAGTCTGGCCAGCAGTATGACGGCAGCTGCGGCCAGTCCTATGAGGAGCTTGTTTCTGCGGTTTATCTCCATTTCGTCTCGGTGTCAGGGCAGAGAAGGTCTGCAAGAGGGAGAGATATCGCCGAACTCAATGTGAGTGAGGCGAAGAACTTTACTGCCATTGCCCAGAACGGGCTGGTGCCGGCGCTGTCGGCTGTGATGTAGACCAGCAGGAACAGTGCTGTGGCGAGAGTATTCGCGATGAGCATCTTGTTTCTGCCCAGCCGTTGTGATGAGACCTCTTCGCCGCGTGACAAGAGCTCGCCGCCGAACACAAGCGAGAGGAGGGGACGCCTGAGAAAAGCCACCGGAACGAGCGAGAGTACGGTGAGACCTATGGGGCCGGCTGCGAGGAAGTCCGCCGCGAAGCCGGAAGCGAAAGCTATGAGCATGGTCACGATTGTGCTGCATCTCAGCGGCAGGCAGAGAATCATCACCGGCAGGATGGCGACCATCAGCAGAGGCGTGAAATTGAAATAATTCCACAGCAGGATCTGGGCTGCAAGCAGCAGGAGGTATTTGACGGTGAAGTTCCAGTGTCTCATTTCTTCTTGCCGATGGCTTCAAGTGCCGTTATCTCATCTTTGTCATCGTTTTCCGTCACGGTCACATATCTCAGGCTGTTGAAATCCTGAAAAAGCTGCACATCGGCCTGCTGTGACGAGCCGTCGATGAGCCGGGTCTTTCCCGTGATGCCGACAGGGATGTCCGCCGGAAAAATGGCGGAATATCCACTTGTCCTGACCGTGTCCCCGGGGTTTATCTGGTGGTGCGGCGGAATATCACCCACGACTGCTCCGCCACGGCTCTTGCCGTCCCATTTCAGTGGTGCAGTGACGCCGTCGGCATCATCTCCTATCCTTACACTTACGCTGATGCTTGAGTTGATGAGCGTGAGTCCGTAGGAGTAGTGCCTGTCTACCGCGCTGACTATCCCGACTATGCCTTTGTCTGTGATTATTCCTGATTGCGGGCGTATCCCGTCCTCCGAACCCTTGTCCAGAATGATGTAGTTGTGTGCGGTGCCGCGGCCGACCTTGACGACGGTTGCGGGGGTATAGCGGAAACCGTTGTTGTGTCTGACCGCTGTACCTTCTCCGCCTTCGTCCATGTCCTCGAATGTCTTGAGCCTTTCCCTGAGCCTGGCGTTTTCTTCTGCAAGTTCATCGTTGAGGCGTCGCGTGTAGAAGTGGCTCCGCACATCTTCACCTACGCCCCAAAGTGCTGCTGCGGTGCGGTGCGAGATGCGGTTGAGCCAGATGTTCTGCATCGTGGAACTGCTTCTCAACATAGCAACAGCAGCAACCTCCATCAGGATGAAGATTGCCGCGTTCACTAAAATCGTGGAGACTTTGCCGCCCTGTGACATCTACCTCATCAGGAATGAATAGGTGTCGGTGTGCTTGAGGGCCTCGCATGTGCCTCGAGCGACCGCGTGCAGAGGGTCTTCCGCCACATGGAAGTCGATGTTGACCTTGTCCTTGAACCTCTTGGCGAGGCCGCGCAGAAGTGCTCCGCCACCGGAGAGATAGATTCCGTTCTCGACGATGTCTGCATACAGCTCCGGAGGTGTGTTCTCCAGAACGTGCAGTATGGATGTCTCAAGCTTGGCGATAGATTTGTCCAAACAATGGGCTATCTCGTGATGAGTGATGGTCGCTTCGACAGGATGGGCGGTCATGAGGTTCGGTCCGCGTACGATAAACGGTGTCGGTTCTTCCTCGTCGAGATCCGGAATCACTGCGCCTACCGCGAACTTGATCTTCTCGGCTGTGGTGTCTCCGACTTTGATGTTGTGCTGCTGGCGCAGGTAGTACTGGATGTCCCCCGTGAATACGTCTCCGGCCACCCGGATGCTCTCCTGCTGAACGAGGCCTCCGAGTGATATGACGGCGATTTCCGTGGTTCCGCCACCTATGTCTACCACCATGTTGCCTTGTGGGGCTTCAACGTCAAGACCGATGCCGAGCGCTGCCGCCATCGGCTCGAAAATCAGGTACACATCGCGGCCTCCGGCGTGCTCGGTGGAGTCGCGGACTGCCCTGATTTCCACTTCCGTGGAGCCGGACGGTATTCCTACCACCACTTTGAGGTTCGGTGTGAAGATGCTGCGGTGCTTGCTGCTCACCTGCTTGATGAAACCTCGGATCATCAGTTCGGCTGCATGGAAGTCCGCGATGACGCCGTCCCTGAGGGGGCGGATGGTGCGGATGCCAGGGTTGACCTTCCCGTCCATCAGTTTCGCCTGCTGCCCTAGTGCAATGCACTTGCCTGTATTGTTGTCTACCGCGATCATGCTGGGTTCGTCGAGCACTATCTGACCGTTCTGGTAGATGACGGTGTTGGCTGTTCCCAGATCTATCGCGAGTTCTTGATTCAAAAATGCCATTTTCGTGCTTCTTTTGTCAAAAGACAAAAATAAGAAATAAGTTCGGCATTTTTCATATTTTTGTCTTGAAAACACTTACGAATCTGAAAATGGACAGGGATGTATATGTCATATTGGTAGCAGGTGGGAGCGGAACCCGGATGGGGGCGGGCGTGCCGAAGCAGTTTCTCCGGATAGGAGGCAAGACCATACTTCAACGCACCATCGAGCGTTTCACGGATGCGGTGCCGGGGATCAAGGTTGTCGTGGTGCTGCCATCGCAGCATTTCAGGACATGGAAGAACATCTGTCTTGACGACACGTTCAACTCCCCTCAACTTCTCGTGGAGGGCGGGATAACCCGCTTCCAGTCTGTGCGCAACGCGCTGACAAGGATTCCTGACGGGGCCATGGTGATGATACACGACGGTGTCCGCCCTTTTATCAGTAAGGAACTGATAGGGAAGATGCTGTCTATGATGGGGGAGGACTGCCGGGCACTCATCCCCGTGCTGCCGGTGACCGATACACTGCGATCCACTGACCCGTCCATCCCTGCTCCTGACCGGAGCCGTACGGTGTCCGTCCAGACTCCCCAGATCTTCTTCTCCGAAGATATACGGGAAGCCTACCGCCGTCCGTATGAGTTGGGCTTTACTGATGACGCCTCGGTGGCGGAGCGGGCCGGAATCCGCATAAACATGACAGAAGGGGAGAAGTTCAATATCAAGATAACGACTCCCGATGATCTTGTGATAGGGGAAGCTATTCTTTTGAGGCAAGAACCTTGAAACTTGTCCCGTTGTAGTCCTTGACCCAGATCTCACGCTCGAATGACTGGTCGAGGGAAATCATGGTGTCGGTGGACTGGACATAAGGTATCCTCTGGATCGTGTTTATGAGGATATTCATAAGGTGTTCATTGTCAAAGCAGTATACTTTGAGGAAAAGTGCTGCCTTGCCGGTGATGAAGTGGCATTCCACGATTTCCGGAACATGTTTGAGAGCCGAAACGACATCGGGATATTTGTTGTCTTCCGACAGGCATACGCTGATGAATGCGCATACGTTGAGGCCTATTGCGCCGGGTTTAATCACCATTCGGGAACCTGAGATTATCCCGTTGTTTTCCATTTTCTTCACCCTCTGGTGTACGGCCGCCCCTGAGATATTGCACTCGCGGGCGATTTCCAGAAAGGGCATTCTCGCATTGTTGACCAGATAGGAGAGTATCCTCCTGTCTATTTCATCGATTTGATAGTTAGCCATATAGTTTATTTCTTGAATCGTCTTGTTTTGGAGGATGTAGGTGCGCCCTCCGAAATTATGCGCTTGCAGTCCTCCTCGGTGAGGGCTGCGGCATCTGTGCCTTTGGGGATCTTGTAGTTGGAGCCGGCATGTTTGATGTAAGGCCCATAGCGGCCGTTCAGCACGCTGATGTCAGCATCCTTGAACTCGCTGATGACAGGATTTGCCGCTGTGGCTGCATTGCGTATGATTGTCTCACATTCCTGAAGCGTGATGCTCAGCGGGTCGGCGCTGCGTGGCAGGGAGATGTTCTTCTCTCCGAATTTAAGGTACGGTCCGAACCGGCCCTTGAGCACTTTGACAGGCTGTCCGTCCAATTCTCCTACTGAGCGCGGCAGTTTGAAGAGCGACAGGGCTTCATCCAATGTGAGGTTCTCGATGAGCTGGCCTTTGGAGAGGCTTGCGCATTGTCTGTCCTCGCCATCTCCTTTCTGCACATACGGTCCGAATTGTCCGTATTTGGCTATGATTTCGCGTCCGTCTGAAGGGTCAGTGCCTATCACTCTCTCGACACGGCTGTATTGTCCATCGTGCAGCGTGTCTTCCACTTTCTTGTGAAATCCACCATAGAAATCGGCGATGACGGAATTCCATACCAGTTTGCCCTCGGCGATCTCGTCGAACTCTTTTTCCACATTGGCTGTGAAGTCGTAGTTCATTATGTCTGGGAAGTTTTCTGTCAGCCAGTCACTTACGATCATCCCGATTTCCTGCGGCATGAGTTTGCCCTTTTCCCCTCCGATGCTCTCGGTCTTCACGGTCTCGCTTATCTTCCCGTCTTTGAGGCAGAGGTCGTTGACATTGACCTTCCTCCCTTCCTTGTCCCCTTTGGCGATGTATCCGCGGGCTGTGGTCAGAGTTGAGATGGTCGGGGCGTAGGTGGATGGCCTTCCTATGCCGAGCTCCTCCAGTTTCTTTACCAGAGTGGCTTCCGAGTAACGGTATGGCGGTTGTGTGAACTTGCACTCGGCCGTGATGCTCTTCATCTGGATGATGTCTCCCACATTCATAGTTGGAAGAATGGTGTTGTCTTCATCATCAGTCTCGTCGTCCTTGCCCTCCATATATAGTTTCAGAAATCCGTCGAAAAGGATTTCTGTAGCCTGCATGATGAACTGCTCGTGGCGCTTGTCCGAATTCACTTTTATGCTGGTGTTCAAGACTTTGGCGTCCTCCATCTGGGAGGCGAGGGTCCGCTTCCAGATCAGATTGTAGAGCTTTTTCTCCTGTTGGGTGCCTTCAATCTCCGTGTTCGCCATGTATGTAGGGCGGATGGCCTCGTGCGCTTCCTGGGCTCCCTTGGTGTGGGTCTTGTACTGCCTCGGGTGGGAGTAGGCTGCTCCATAAGTCTCGGTGATATAGGCTTTTGATGCTCCGAGTGCGAGAGTTGAGAGGTTGGTGGAGTCGGTACGCATGTAGGTGATGAGTCCCCTCTCATACAGACTCTGCGCCACCCTCATGGTCAGGCTGACCGGGAAATGCAGTTTGCGGGATGCCTCCTGCTGGAGGGTTGAGGTTGTGAACGGGGCCGCAGGGTGGCGTACCGCCTCTTTTTTGTCGATGGCGCCTATCGTGTATACGGCTCCGATGCTGTCCTCCAAGAAGTTCCGTGCATTTTCGAGGGAATCGAACCTGGTGTCCAAAGTGCCCTTGACATTGACACCCGAGATTTTGAACAACCCGTCAACCTTGTAGTATGGTGAGCTTTGGAATGCCATTATCTCTTTTTCCCGGTCAACGACAAGCCGCAGGGCTACTGATTGCACACGTCCTGCTGAGAGGCCCCTCTGGATTTTCCGCCACAATATAGGGGAGAGTTCGAATCCTACCAGACGGTCGAGCACGCGGCGCGCCTGCTGTGCGTTGACCAGATCGATGTTGATGTCCCGCGGAGTCTTTATCGCATTGAGGATGGCGTCTTTGGTGATTTCGTGGAAGACAATGCGTTTTGTGCGGGCCTTGTCAAGACCCAGAGCCACGCTCAAATGCCATGAGATGGCTTCCCCCTCCCGGTCCTCATCGGATGCGAGCCAGACTGTCTGTGCTCCGGATGCGGCTTTTTTCAACTCGGCGACGACTTTTTTCTTGTCTGCCGGGATGACATACTCCGGCGTGAAGCCGTGCTCCACGTCTACGCTCAATTTGTTGTCCTGCAGGTCGCGTATGTGTCCGAAACTGGATTTGACGACGAACCCGTCTCCCAAAAACTTCTGAATGGTCTTTGCCTTTGCCGGCGACTCGACGATGACTAAATTCCCCTCCATATCTGCTTCTTTATGAATTCAAACTGCAAAGAAAAACACAAACTCGCTAATTTTCAAAATTTAATCGCTAATTTTGCACACATTTTGCGTTGGCAGCAATGTATTACGACAAATATTTCGGGCGATGAAAGAGAACACAAGGAAGAAGATAGTCAAGTGGTTCTGGATACTTGTCACGGCGCCGTTCGCGCTTGTGCTGCTCGCGCTGCTTCTGGTGGGCGCGTTTGCCAGAATCCCGTCATTTGAAGAACTTGAGCATCCGGACAACAAACTTGCCACCCAGGTGCTCTCCGACAACGGCGAGGTGCTGGCCACTTTCCATATCGAGAACAGGACTTACGTCAGTTACGATGAACTCTCGCCTTATCTGGTGGAGGCTGCTGTAGCAACTGAAGATGCACGTTTCTACCGTCACTCCGGGATTGACATGAAAGGCCTTGCGCGAGTGTTTTTCAAGACCATCCTCATGCGCGACTCCAGCCAGGGCGGCGGAAGCACCATAACCCAGCAGCTTGCGAAGACCCTCTACCCGAGGCAGGAAGTCAACAGCCGGATCCCGGGCTGGTCGAAGGTCGTGATGGTCTGGACCAAACTTAAAGAATGGATCACAGCAGTCAAACTTGAACGGGACTACACCAAAGAGGAGATTGTGGACATGTACCTCAACTCCATCTTCTTCGGCAGCGGGGCATACGGGGTCAAGGCGGCGTCCGAGACCTTTTTCGCCAAAGACCCGTCCGATCTCACGGTCGAGGAGGCCGCGCTGCTCGTGGGCATGGTCAACAAGCCTACACGATACAATCCCGTGCTCAACCCGGACCGCTCCCTTGAGAGACGGAACTTCGTGATCGGACAGATGGAGAAGAACGGCTACCTGACCCGTGAGCAGAGGGATTCCATACAGCAGATACCGATCGCCCTGAACTATCAGGTCCAGGACCACAACTCCGGCCTTGCCCCGTATTTCAGGGACATGATACGCCGGGACATGACGGCCAAGGCTCCCAGACGGTCAGAATATCAGTATGCCGAGGACTTCAGCCGCGACTCCCTCCGCTGGAAGGAGGACCCGTTGTACGGCTGGCTCAACAAAAACAAGAAGCCGGACGGCTCACGTTATGATCTGGACCGTGACGGCTTGAGGATCTACACCACCGTCAACGCCAAGATGCAGAAGTATGCCGAGGAGGCAGTCGCCGAGCACTTGGGCAAGAACCTCCAGAAAAGTTTTGACAGGGAGGTCAAGTGGAAGAAGAACAAGCCGTTCGCCAATGATGTGGACAGCAAGACCGTGCAGACCCTGATGAAGCAGGCTCGCCGCTGGAGCGACCGTTACCGTCTTCAGCACAAGGCGGGCAAGAGCGATGAAGAGATAATGGCCCAGTTCAGCAAACCGGCCAAGATGAGGGTGTTCGCGTGGAACTCCAAGGGCTACGCCGACACCACGATGACCCCGGACGACTCCATCCGCTACTATAAGTCCATTCTCCGCTGCGGATTTGTGGCCATGGAGCCGCAGACCGGTTATGTCAAAGCCTATGTGGGAGGCCCGAACTACCGTTATTTCAAATATGACAATGTCCGTCAGGGCAAAAGGCAGATCGGCTCCACAGTGAAGCCGTTCCTTTATACTTTGGCCATGCAGGAGGGATTGAGTCCGTGCGACAAGGTCGTCAACCAGTCGCAGACTTTCGTGCTCTTCGACGGCTCCACCTGGACTCCGCGCAGCACCGACAAGGAAGAGTGGCTCGGCAAGACCGTGACCCTCAAATGGGGACTGGCCCACAGCTCCAACAACATATCGGCGTTCCTGATGAAAGAGCTTGGCCCGGAGGCGCTCGCAAGGATGATGCGTCAGATGGGTATACGCAGCCATATTGATGAAGTCTATTCGCTGTGCGTGGGCCCTGTTGAGGTCAGCGTCTTCGACATGGTCTCCGCCTATAATACATTCCCGTCGCACGGGACATACATCACTCCTCAATATGTGACCCGCATCACCGACAATGACGGGCGTGAACTCGGCAATTTCACCACCCAGAAGAGGGAGGCGATTTCCGAGCAGACGGCATATCTGATGGTCAATCTGATGAGCGGGGTGATCAATGAGGGGACAGGTTCCCGTCTGCGCTCTGTCTACGGGCTCCGGGGCGAGATTGCAGGAAAGACAGGTACCACCAACGACAACTCTGACGGCTGGTTCATAGGCTATACTCCCAACATCACGGCGGGAGTCTGGGTCGGCGGTGAGGACAGGCAGGTCCATTTCAATTCGCTCGCTCTCGGAAGCGGATCCAACATGTCCCTTCCTATATGGGGTATATGGATGAAGAAGTGCCTTGCAGATCCGAGCATCGGCTGGTCTATGGATGACGATCATTTCGTGGCTCCGTCCACCGGCATTCCGGGGCTTGACTGCGAGAAGGACGGGATATTCCTTGGCGGTTACAATCAGGAGAGTGCCGTCAAGGGCAACGAAGAGAAACAGGAAGAAGACTATTATTTCAACTAGTATGAGCAAGTACAATACTATAGCGGTCATCTACGGCAGTGATTCCTCCGAGTGGGAGGTGTCTTGCCGGAGCGGGGAGTTCGTGGCTTCTCGCATAGACGGCAATGTGTATGATGTCTATGAGATATTCGCCCGTTTCGGGAAGTGGTCCCTCGTGGCCTGCAAGAAGCGCAACTCCATGAGGATCACCTTCCCGGAGGGGGCAAGGCCAGAAGTCGACAAGACGGACTTTTCCGTGAAAGTCTTGGGAGAGAAAGTCAAGTTTGATTTCGCATATCTTGTCCAGCATGGTGCACCTGGGGAGACCGGACAGATGCAGGGGTATCTGGAAATGCTCGGGATTCCGTGCAGTACCTGTTCTTCGATGGTGAGCGCAATCGCATTCGACAAGTATGCCTGCAAGTGCTATATCCGGGAGCAGGGTGTCGTCAAGTGCGCTCCGGATGCTTTCGTGCGTTCCGGGATGGATATTGATGCTTTCGTCTCAGATGAGGTGTCCCGTCTGGAATTTCCGGTCTTCGTGAAGCCGACCCAGGGCGGCTCCAGTTTCGGCGTTACCAGAGTTACACGGGCGGAGGATGTTGCCCCGGCCATACGCTATGCTTTTTCCGAGAACAGTTCTGTGATAGTGGAGCAGGGTTTGAGCGGAAGAGAGCTGACCTGTGCCGCATATTACGATGGCGAATCAGTCAAAGCTCTGCCTGTCATAGAGATAGTTACGGATAACGAGTACTTTGACTATGATGCCAAGTACAACGGGCACAGCAACGAGATCTGCCCGGCCGATCTGCCTGATGCGGTCAGGGAAGAAGTTCAGCGCACCAGCTGTGAAATATACTCAAGGCTCGGCTGCAAAGGTATAGTGAGAATCGACTATATATATACGGCGGACGGGCTGTATTTTCTGGAGATAAATACAATTCCGGGTATGACGAGCGCGTCACTCGTGCCTAAGATGGTCCGTACGGCCGGAATTGACATCACGTCTTTCCTGTCATCCATTATAGAGAACTCATAGCAGGTGCTGCTGTCTGACTTCATAAGACGCAGTACGTCCATGTTGTCCGGCATATACCCTTCGCTCGAGGCGAGGGGTATCGTTTTGATGCTCTGCCAAGAACGGCTTGGTGTCAAGAGTTATACGCATATCATAGAGCCGGGATATGAGGTCACGTCTGCTGTATTGCCCAGGTTGGAAGACGATCTCAGACGTCTCTCGGCAGGGGAACCCATACAGTATGTGCTCGGCTATGCCGAGTTTTGTGGTCGTCGCTTTCGTGTCTGTCCGTCTGTGCTTATACCACGTCCCGAGACGGAACAGCTCGTTTCCGAGGCTGTCAGTTTCATCTGTGACAAAGGGAGATCTTGCCGCGTCCTGGATTTATGTACCGGTTCGGGCTGCATAGCCTGGTCTGTATTCCTTGAGTCGCCGGGGACGGAAGTGGTGGCTGTGGACATATCGGATGAGGCTCTGGGCGTTGCCCGCAGTCAGTTCGCCGGAGCGTCTCCACGTTTTGTCAAGGCGGATGTGCTTGCGGGAGGCGAGGGGTTCGAGTACGGGGATTTCGATCTGGTCCTGTGTAACCCTCCGTATGTGATGGAATCCGAAAAGCTTGCAATGCGCACGAATGTGCTGGATTACGAACCGGGTCTTGCGCTGTTCGTGCCGGATTCTGATCCGCTGCTTTTCTATAGGGCTGTCGCCGTATGGGCCCGACGTTTCCTGCGTCCTGACGGGATGGGCCTGGTTGAGATAAATGAGTCGTTGGGGCCGCAGACTGCTGAGGTCTTCAGGAGTGCGGGGTATAAAAAAATAAGGATTTTACAGGATTTCCGATCAAAATATCGTTTTGTGATGTTCGGAGACTGAGATTCCTCCGCCGCTGAGATGCCGTCAGGTGGGCATTTGCATCGAAATATAAATGTTAATCGATTAATTTTCACGACAATCGGATGATTGTCCGGAACTTTGCGGCATGAAAAACTTTACGAAACTGCTTTTGCCGGCCATTGCGCTGGCTGCGGTTTCCTGCGATAGCGGAAACCATGACATTTTTGTCCCGTCTTCTCTGTCCGGTCTTGATCTGTCGGACATGGCCCGGATAATCTCGGAACTGCCGATGGATCTGGAGCATCTTGAAGAAGTCCATGATGCCGTGAGTTCATCTTCCGGCAATGGGTATGATGAGGAGTATATGATGTCAGATCTCCTGTCGGTCCCAGGAGCCGGCGTAGGGGATGACAGGAGGGGGACGAAGGCGGCTTCTTATGGCCGGCCGCTCCGTGACCTGCTCTCGGATTATCTTGCCACGCATGTGACAACCAAATCTGGTGAAGACGATGTCCAGGAGTATCTGGATGGCCTGTCGGCTTCGGACATCCAGATTTATTGGCCATATTCCGAGGATTGGGACGGAGAGACTTTCCCGATAGTCACATTTGACCCGGGGATGGGCGCGGAAAGCAATTATGGCTACGAACTCCACCGCAACGGAGACAGGCTTGAGGTAGTCGGGAAAGTGATTGTCACAGAGAAGACTGCAAAGGAACGCCCGGTATGGGTGATCAACCGTAATTCCGACTCGGAATTCACTCCCCTTGAACTTTTCGAATCCGGTTTCGAGGAGTCCGCCTCGGAAGACCCTGTTCCTCTCTTCGGTGATTCGGGGCAGGAAGGACGTGTCATGCTGCTCCGTTCATTCAAGGCCCGCAAAAATTTTGACTCATGGTTCGGCGGAGCCTCGGAGTTTTTCATCAAATGCGGGGCGGTGGATGGCTTCCGCGCGACAACTGACGAGGAACTCAAGTTATATTCTCCGTCTGTGACAGACTTCCTGATTGTCGTGAAGCGGAGCCAGGTCGGGTATTCAATACCTCTCAATACTGTGCTGCTCACTGATTTCACCCCTCAGATGGAGAAGATAGCTTTCGCGATAATGGAGGATGACGGAGGAGAATCCACATCCTGGAAATGTGAGGCCGTGGTCAAATACAAATCCCGTTCGTATGGCTTCACCATGGACATCCCGTACCGCGACAAGGATGACATAGTATGGCGGGGGCAACTGTCGTCTGAATATCTTTCGTCAAGACGTTTTGTCAGTGACAGATTTGGAGAGACGGAACTTACTTTTGAGCTTCGCTGACGGTCATCTCGCATGCGGCGCAGTCGAATCTGAGCGCGAAGCGTCTTCCGTTGTTGGTGAGATAGAGCCGTCCGGTTTCTTTTGCCCCCTGATATTTCGGGCACATGCCGAGTTCGTAGCGGATGCAGTACCGGCTCCGCATGAGTTCATCTCCTGCGGCGGCGGCCGGAGCGGGGGAGAAGCCTGTCCTTTCGCGGTTTGCCAGAGGTCTCGCTTTGACAGGGATGCCATCGAGGTCAGAGGCGGTGAGGCGTCTGATGGAGTTGATGACAGAGGCGCTGAGGAGCGGGACGGGGCCGCATCCGATGTCGATTTTCCCGACACGGAAAGAATATGTGCCGCTTCTTTTTGAGAGTTGATCGCGCAGCATGGAGAGAGCCCTCTCCCTGTTGTCTGCGGCTTCCACATCGGCGCTGAATCTTGATTCAAGCGACCTGCCGTCTTCCGTTGTCGCGTGGATATCAATCACATAGCTCCCGTGGACTTTTATGTCAAGCTGCGCCCTAAGCTCCCTGCGGCATGGCCGCGACTCGATTTCTTTTTCGAAGCCGGCGCTAAGGTTCCGGTAGAGGGTGTCGCCCTCCTTGAGCCCGCGGATTTCTTTGCAGAGGATATGCTGCCCCTCACATACATCGCCCCGGAAACCGGTGATGCCGTTTTTGGACACAAAGGCGAATCCGTCTCCGTTCCTTAGTTCCAAGCCTTTTGCTCCGGGGGTGATGACGATTTCCATTGTCTGGCCGCTCTTCCTGTATATGCGGCCTACCGTCCCGATTTTTTCTCCCATCGATTTCGGTGCGTCCATCGATGACCAGCGGCCTCTTTTTCCGTCAAGAAAGAGTTGCGTATATCCTCGGTTGAAGGTCTTTGTGCTGTCAGGAGTGAAGCCTCCTTCGACCTTGCCGAACGATGCCCGGCAGTACAAATCCGGGTGCTTTTCCACCAAAGCATCGAGTGCCAGGCTGTATTCGCGTACGACATTCTTGACATAGGAGGCGTTTTTCAGACGACCTTCGATTTTGAACGAGCATACACCGGCATCGGCCAGATCCTCAAGCCTGTCCTTGAGATTGTAGTCTTTGAGCGAAAGCAGGGCCTTGTTGCGCACGAGCACCTTCCCGTCGGCAGAGGTCAGGTCATAAAGTGACCGGCAGGCTTGGATGCACTCTCCCCGGTCGGCACTCCTGCCGTCAATCTTTTCGGACAGCCGGCAGATTCCGCTGTAGCATACGCATAGGGCGCCATGCACGAAGAACTCCACTTCGCAGTTTACAGCCGCGCAGATCCTGCGGATCTGCTCAAGTGATAGTTCCCTCTCAAGGATGATTCTCGAGCATCCGGCTTTTTCAAAGAGCATGGCTCTCTCCTCATCCCTTATGGCGCATTGTGTAGAGGCGTGAAGCGGCACTGTAATATCGTCCCATCCGCATATTCTCGTGTCTCTGATGATAAAGGCGTCAACTCCCGCGTCCTGCGCGAGGGACATCTGCGAATGTGCCTGCTCCAGCTCTTTATCGGAGATGACCGTGTTGAAGGTTACGAACACTCTGGCGCCAAAGCGATGTGCATATGCGCATAGCTCGGCTATATCTTCTATGCTGTTGCCCGCGGCTTTCCTCGCGCCGAAGTCCGGACCACCAATGTATACGGCATCGGCACCGCAGTCAATGGCCGCGATGCCGATTTCTTTGTCCCGTGCGGGTGCGAGGAGTTCAAGACTCCTCATTGCTATTTAAGTGCGTCAAGCATCTTCTTGGCCTCGGCCCCATATTGAGGGTCGCTGACAGCCTTGGCGTAGAACTCTTTTGCCTTGGCGTTGTTCTTGGCTCCCTGGTAGAGGGTGCCTACGATATAGGCTATCTGAGTGGCGTTCTTTGCGTTAGGTGAGAGTTCAAGATACTTCTCGAAGTACTTGATGGCATCGTTGTTCTTGCCTGCAAGCTGGGAAGCCTGCCCCGCGATCTGGAATGCCTGCGGACTCTCGACATACTCGCTGCTCTTGACGGCTGCCGTGACTGCATCGGCATATTTCTTCGCTTTCAGGGCTGCGGCGGCCTCTTTGAGGGAGATGTTCCCGAGCTGCTTGTTGGCTGCCTTTTCCTGACCATTGGCTGCTGCCTGCTCAAGTGCGGCCTTTGCTTCGTCAGCCTTGCCTGCAGCATTGAGCGCCATGCCCAAACGGAGGGCTGCGGTGCCGTTTGTCGGGTCGGCATCGACAACTTCCTTATAGGCTGCTGCCGCCTCGGCATATTTCTTGGCGTTGAGGAGGGCTCCGCCCTTCTGCATGATTATCTGAGGGATAAGGGTCTTGGCCTGCTCTTCTACGCCGGCGTCAGCATATTTCTGAGCCACTTCGATGGCGGTCTTCAAGCCGGCCACAGCCCCGTCATAGTCGGAAGACTTCGCCAAATCCTTAGCGATGGACAGATAAAGGTCCGGGATGACGGCTTTGCAGTTGTCAGCAACTTCCTTTCCCTCATCGCCAAGGGCGGTCGCCTGCTCGAAAGCCTGCTCGAAAGCCTTCAGGGCCGTGGGCTTGTCTCCTGAAGAGAGGGCCTCTGCCCCGGTGTTGTACAATTCGGTGATCTGCGCAAGATCCTGCGCGCTCATTGAACCGAGCGCCAGGGCCGCTAAAACGATGGATGCGAAAATCTTTTTCATAATCGTATTGTGATTTTAATTGTTTTCCAACAGCACAAATATAATAAAAATGTCCTATTTTTGTAAAGATAAGCTTATTATTATGAGGAGGCATTTTTTGAAAATCTGCCTGGTTCTGCTCATGCTTTCCACAATGATGCACGGACAGGCACTTTCGTCCCTTGGTGTGCCGAAAGAGATAACGGTCGGGAGACTTCCCGACGGGATCGACTTTTATCTGGTATCCAATTCTGCCAGAAAGGGATTTGCTGATTTCGCCCTTGTCAGGAAGTCGGCATACAAAGAGAGCCGGGACCGTGGAGCTCTTGATTCTCTTCCGCATTTCGGCTCCCGCCGGCCATACCTCTTCCTCTCGGACAACGGTGCCGGATACGCGGAGTCGGGATATATTTCTTCCCGCCAGGATGCCACTTTGTTCTCTTTCCCCGATGTGCCGGTCTACAACCAGAGTGTCGCCGACTCTACGATCCTCATGATGATGGACATCGCCGCGAGGTCACGGGCGCCTCAAGCCATAATGGTCAGCGGAGACATAAAGCCTGACAAAATCAAGGAGAGGCTCAATCTGCTTTCCATGACCGTGCCGAGGCTTCGCCGTGACGATGGCCGGAGCTCTTATGTATGGAATCCACGCGATTCTCTGCTCCTCCTGACAAGCATCAACAACACATCCGATGTGGCTTCGATCCATGCGGTCTACAGTGCCGCCCGCCTGCCGCGCGAGAGGATGAATACTTTGCAGCCTCTGGTAGGCAGGGCGTATGCGGATATACTCGGAAACATAGTGAGCCGCCGTCTTGAGAAAGATTTCCGCAGCCACGGCATTCCTTTGGCTGATGTTGACTTCCGGTATGTGGACAGCGCGAGCGGATCCGGGGATGAGCACTACATGTTTTCGGTCTATACTTCCGCTTCCAGCCTTGATGCCGCGGTGGAGCGTTTTTCGTCAGTGCTTTCCTCCATCGACAGGCATGGCGCAGGCCAGGCCGAGTATCAGGACGCCAAGTCTCGTCTGATATCGGAGTCCAAGAGAGAAGAGGGAGGCAGAGTCACAGGTAACAGCGAGTACATTGCCAGATGCACGTCTGCATATCTATATGGTGCCGGCCTTGAGCGTCCGGCCGCCGCCGGGAGCGTGCTGGCTTCGCGCAGCCTGCCCGCGGAACTTGATCTTGAACTTTTCAATACCTTTGCCGGGGCGCTTCTTGATTCGGCAAGCAATCTGGCTCTCCGTTTCGACACTCCGGACAACGGCGCGGACAAGGACATGCTGCGCGGCTGCTTTGATGCCGCGTGGGCCGATTGTGATTCCGGGCAGGTCGCCTATAAGGAGGATTTCGGGGATACGCTGAGCCTGTTTGTCCCGCGCGGCAAGGTCAAACTGCGCAATGACACTGCAGAACCGGTGTCGGGAGGGCGCATGTGGACATTCTCCAACGGGGTCAAGGTCCTTTATAAAAAAACAGATATAAAAGGAGAGTTCCAATATACTCTGATGCTGCGTGGGGGAGTGGCTTCTGTGCCTGGGCTGAAGAGCGGTGAAGCGGCGTTCGTCGGTGATATGCTCGGTCTCAGCGGGGTTGCCGGCCTCAGCGGTCCGGATTTCCGTGCCATGCTTGAGGCAAACGGGATCACCATGAATACCAGGGCGGGGATTTCGGATCTGCGGATAGGCGGCATTGCGCCAAAGTCAAAGCTTAAACTGCTTCTGCGCTCACTTCTGTCGGTGGCTGACAAACGCGTCCCGGACCAGTCGGAGTTTGAGTATTACAAGGCGGGGGAGAAACTGCGGATTGATATGGGCTCCCTTTCTCCGCGTGATGTCAATTCGTTGATGGACAGTATCATGCGCCCCGGTTACTACTATACTGAACGTAAATATATCTCCAATCTTGGCGATGATCTTCCGGAGCGTGCCGAGCAGTATTTCGAGACGCTTTTCTCCAAGGTCAACGATGGACTTCTGGTATTGACCGGCGATCTTGATGAGGAGCTTCTGAAAAAGGAGTTGTGCCTTTCTCTTGGCGGATTCAGAACGCAAAAGCAGTTTGCCCGGCGTCCGCACATTTCAAGCAATCTGGCGTCAGGTTCTGTCACATACATAGTCGAATCCGGCGCGGGGCTTGTCGGTGGCGGAGAGATTGGTGTCAATGTGGGCATGTCTGCGGCGATTCCATATAATATAGACAACTACATGTCATTCAAGATGGCCGAGGCTGTCCTGCACAAGGAAATCACCAGGGCGTTGGCTCCGTTCGGGGCTTATCTGGAGATCAGCGAGCGTCTGGAGGTGTTTCCTACGGAGAGGTTGTCCCTGTATATAAACTGCCGTCCGTGCCGCAGCTCCGGATTGCCGCTTTCTTTGGAGGCCGCAGACCCGCTGCAGATACTCGAAGCCATAAGGCCGGTCATTGCATCGATTTCGGATGTCGAGATCTCCCCGGATGAGCTGAAAGCCTATAAGGAGGTGATACTCAATTCGTACAAGGCTGATCTTCAGAATATGGAGATGCTTGTGGACAAGGTTCTGGTCCGCTATAGCGAGGGTAAAGACCTTGTCAGCGGATACAATGCCGCCGTCGGCGGCGTGAGCGAGGAGAGCGTCAAAAAGATTCTCGGCATGCTCCGTGATGGTGCGGAGGTGGAATATGTTATAATCTGATGGGAAAAAGAAGGTTCGGGACGATAGTCCAGATTGGGGACATCCTTGTGTCGGAGGATGTTGTGACGGAATATTTTGCCTGCGACTATGGCAAGTGCCGCGGGGCGTGCTGCATAATAGGAGATAGCGGCGCCCCAATGGAAGAGGACGAGCCGGATCTGGTGGAGCGCGAGTATCCGGAGTTCAAGGATCTTATGAGCCCGGGAGGCAGAGCCGCTGTCGATGAGAAGGGATTTTTCGAGATAGACAGGGACGGGGATATCGTCACACCTCTTGTGGGCGGTTCTTGCGAATGCGCCTACTGCCATTTCGGCCCGGGAGGTGAATGCCTTTGCGCCATTGAGATGCGGGGGCTCAAGAAGCCTGTGTCATGCTCCCTTTATCCGATCCGGGTCACCCGTCTGACCGGCGGAGGGCTTGCTCTCAATCTGCACCGTTGGGAGATATGTTCAGATGCTTTCAGAAAGGGGCGCGAAGAGCATATAAGAGTCTACGAATTTCTTCGCAGGCCTTTGTCTGAGCGTTTCGGGGAGGAGTTTTACGAGGCTCTTGCCTCCGCTGCTAAGCATCTTCACGGTTAGCGGCTTCCACGCCAGCGGCTATCCTCACCGTGTCTTTTGTCAGGCCTTCCAGTTCCAATCCGGCGGCGATATGCCTTACCGTCACCCTGTCTTCATACATTTTGACAAGTCTTGCGAAAGGCGCCCTCTTTATGTAGCAGACATCGTCTCCGTCCTGTTTCTCGAATTTGTATCCGAGCCGCTCCATCACTTCTCTGAGGGCGGCGTCCGTTTCTTCCGGAGTCCCATAGAAATGGGCGGTGCGGGTGGAGAATCCGAAACGCGGATATATTGCCGCGAATACTGCCATCATGAGAGCTATTTGCCAAAGGGAGTCATATCCGTTGACGAATATTTTCGAGAGGTCACCCTCCACGAAGCCGGCCAATACAAGGACAACTATGATCAGTGACAAGATGACAATGAGGTACACGAAGTACTTTATGGAGCGTACAATATATTTCATGGGAGCAAAAGTAGCATAATATTTGTTATTTTTGCCGGATGTAATTTAAAAATGACAGATTATGGAAAGAGAAGATCCACTTGAGAGACTTGAACGAAAGGAAAACGAGAAGAAGGCTAATGGTGGTCTCAAGACCGTGATGATCGCAATGATCGCTGTAGCCGTCGTGCTCGCTGTCGCTCTTGTCTATGTTTTGACTTCAAAGAACAAGCTGGTCGGCCAGCTTAACGATGAGAAAAGGGACCTCACTGAGCAGATCCAGATGCTCCAGAACGACTACGAGAGCCTTTCCTCTGATTATGATACCATTAACGCCCAGCTGGATTCGTCCCGGGAGGAGATAGCCCAGCTCGTTGAGAGGGTCAAGAAGACCGAGGCCACGAACCGCGTGAAGATCCGCCAGTACCAGAAGGAACTCGGGACACTCCGCTCAATCATGAAGAGCTACATCGTGCAGATAGACTCTCTCAACACCCTCAACCACAAGCTCACAGCTGAAGCCGCCAGTGCCCGCAAGGAGGCTGCCGCCAGCAAGAAGCTCAATGCCGAGCTGTCCCAGCAGGTCGAGGATCTTACCGGGCGTGTGACGGCCGGTGCAGTGCTCAAGGCAAGGGGAGTGAAGCTTGAAGCCTACAACGGCAATGATAAACTCACCGACCGCAGCGGCAAGGTTGCAAGACTCCTTGTCACCCTCAGCCTTCTGGAGAACGAGCTTACCCCTAAGGGTCCGGTCCGCGTATATGTAAGAGTGACGGATCCTGACGGCAACCTTCTCACAGACGGCAGGGGCACTACATTCACCATCGGAGAAGAGACTCTTCAGGCCACAGCTTCCAGAGAGGTGGACTATCAGGGCGCAGAAGTCGAGATGGGCATCTATGTCAACAACATCCCGTCTTTCCACAAGGGCGTCTACACAGTACAGGCCTACACCAATCAGGGGCAGGTCGGCTCTGCGGAGCTCCTGCTCAGGTAGCGGATGGTCTATATCCATGTCCCGTTCTGCCGCAGTTTCTGCATATACTGCGATTTCTATTCTGAGACCGCTTGCGGAGCGGCGGGGGAGGCGCGGATTGAGAGTTATTCATCGGAGCTTTGCGCCGAGATAGGACGCAGACGTCAGGAGATTAAAGATACTCTCGGACTCAATACGTTATATATAGGAGGCGGCACCCCGTCGGTGCTGCCTCTTACTGTGCTTGAACGCATTGTCGCGGAACTTGGTCTCGGATCTTTTGGTGAATTTACGCTTGAAGTCAATCCGGAGGACATCGTGGAAAAGGGTGCCGGATATGTGAGGGCGTTGCTTGATCTTGGTGTCAACAGGGTCAGCATGGGTGTGCAGTCGCTTGATGACGGGATCCTGCGCTGGATGCGCCGCCGCCACGATGCATCCGGTGCCCGCAGGGCTTTCGATATTCTCCGTGAATCCGGGGTGGATAACATCAGCGTGGATCTTATTTTCGGTTTCCCGGCCTTGTCGGGAGATATACTTGACTCGACCCTTGACGAGATCACGCTCTGGCATCCGGAGCATGTGTCGGCCTATCAGCTCAGTATCGAAGAGGGAAGTGCGCTTGGCGTTCTTGCGGGAAAGGGCGAGTTTGAGGAGGGTTCTGAAGTCTTGTGCGCATCGCAGTATTCTATGATCTGCGATAGACTGTCCGCTGCCGGATATGAGCATTATGAGATTTCCAACTGGGCCTTGCCCGGGCGTAGGGCGTTGCATAACTCAGCATACTGGACCCGTCGGCCTTATGTCGGCTTGGGACCTGGCGCCCATTCTTTCGATGGGCGGACCCGTCGTGCCAACAGCCAGACTCTTCCAGTGTGGACTGCTTCGACGGAGGTCTTGTCGCCCCGGGAGGAGATGGAGGAGCGGATAATGCTCGGACTGCGAACTTCAGACGGGATTCGGGAGTCTCTATGTGTCCCTGAAGTTGTCTCGCGGCTTGTCGGCGAAGGGGCTCTGGTACGGATTCCCGGAGATTCGGCAGCTGCCCGTATCCGGATACCGGAGGACAGATTCTTCGTCTCGGACAGCATAATCGAGGAGCTTATCTGACCTGAAATCGGCAGCAATGTGGTTTCAGCCTCAGCTGCCGCGCATCATTCTGCCCAATGCGCACGCGATGAACGTGCGGTCATGCTGTGCGTCTCGTGCCATGATCTGCCCAATGGTCGCCGTATCCGGCTGAGAACATGCGATTATGTACGCGCCCAATGCAGGTAGGAGCAGATTTGGCCGGATTCGCTCCCACCTGAACGCCCCACCTGCTCCACACGGTGCTTTGCGGCATCCTCCCGTTTCAGGTGTGAGCGAAATTACAAGAATCGGCTCCCATCTGGGAAAAGCTGCATGGCGGGGACTGTGATGATGAGCCCCTACCTTCGCCGGAGAGGTGCTGCTGAGTGCAGTGTGTGGGTGGTATCACCAAAAGGTAGGGGTAAAAATGGCCATGAATACCCCTACCTGCGGCATGAGTTTCTGGCAGGTGTCTACGACAGGGAGTTTCCTGTGAATCAACTCGCCGTCACCCCCTTGTAGCGCGCCGCCGCCTGTCTTTGCGGTGACAAAGGTCAGCCGCAGCGCAGCCGTTGCAACCACTGCACCGCGAACTGCCGCAGCATCCGCCCCCACGCCCCTTTCCCCTGAAGGTCCGGAGCGCGAGGAGGAGTGCCGCGAGCACCAATACAAGTATGATTATAGAAGCGATGTTCATACGAAAAGCCCTGCGACCAAATAGGAGAGCCAGGCACAGAAATAAGCTATAAGGCACTGGAACACAACCATCCCGAATGCCGTCTTCCCCCCAAGTTCACGGCGCACAGCAGCGATGGCGGCCACGCACGGAGTATAGAGCAGGCAGAAAGCAAGCATCGGCACGGCCGTAAGCGGAGTCAGCACCGAAGCGGCTCCAAGCACGGTGAGGGTCGAAACCACGCTCTCCTTGGCGAGGAAGCCGCAGATCAGAGCAGTGACTATCCTCCAGTCACCCAGACCGATAGGCGCAAATAGAGGGGCTATCACCCCGGCGATGGAGGCAAGCATGCTGTCCTTGGCATCCGTCAAGTGCAGTCCGAAGTCAAATGACTGCAGGAACCAGATGACAATCGAAGCCACGAAAATCACCGTGAACGCCCTCTGCAGGAAATCCTTGGTCTTGTCCCAGAGCAGATGTCCCACATTCTTGGCCCCCGGCATGCGGTAATTCGGAAGTTCAAGGACAAACGGAGCAGGCTCGCCGGAATGCGGCAACATCTTGGCGCATAGCGCTACAATCACACCGACCAGTATGGCAGAGAGGTAGAGTATCACCAGCACCAGCCCACCGTGTCCCGGGAAGAACGCACTGGTGAGGAACGCATAGATAGGTATCTTGGCAGAGCAGCTCATGAACGGGGTGAGCAAGACCGTCATTTTCCTGTCGCGCGCCGATGAAAGAGTACGGGTCGCCATGACAGCCGGCACAGAGCATCCAAAACCTATCAAAAGAGGCACGATGCTCCGGCCGCTGAGCCCTATCTTACGAAGAATCTTGTCACTGACAAACGCTACCCTGGCCATGTACCCGCTGTCCTCAAGCAAAGAGAGGAAGAAAAACAGGATGACGATGACAGGCACGAAACTCAACACCGTGCCGACACCCCCGAACACGCCGTCAACAACCAGTCCCCTCACAGCCGGAGCCACATCAAGCCTCTGCATGCCGGCATCACAGGCGGCAGCTATCCAGTCGATGCCGTTCTGGAGCAGATCCTGAAGCGGCGCACCCAGTACATCAACCGAGAGCCATATCACAAGCGAGATGACCACGAGGAATATCGGGATGGCTGTCCACTTGCCCGTGAGAACCTTGTCGATAGAGCGGCTCCTGCGGTATTCCTTGCTCTCGTGCGGCTTCACCACAGTCTTGGAGCATAACCTTCGGATGAAAGAGAAGCGCATGTCAGCCATGGCCGCACAGCGGTCAAGTCCCCTCTCCCGCTCCATCTGCACTATGATGTGCTCTATCATCTCCTTCTCGTTTTCCGACAGCTCAAGGGCGGAGATTATCGCCTCATCGCCCTCTACTATCCTGCTTGCCGCGAAACGTATCGGTATGCCCGCTCGGTCCGCATGATCCTGAACAAGATGCATTATGCCGTGCAGACAGCGGTGCACCGCACCACCGTATTCCTTGGGGTCGCAGAAATCCTGACGGGCAGGCTTCTCCTGATACTTGGCCACATGCAGGGCATGGTCCACAAGTTCCTGGATGCCCTCACCCTTGGCTGCCGAGATCGGCACTACCGGAAGGCCCAGAATGGCCTCCATCTCATTGACATTGATCGAGCCTCCATTGCCCCGGACCTCATCCATCATATTGAGAGCCAGCACCATCGGGACATCGAGTTCCATCATCTGCATGGTGAGATAGAGATTGCGCTCTATATTGCTGGCATCCACGATATTGATGATGCCCTCGGGTTTCTCGTCCAGTATGAACTGGCGGGAAACTATCTCCTCTGAAGAGTACGGGGACAGAGAATAGATGCCCGGAAGATCCGTGACCCTTGTCTGAGGATAACCCTTTATCACTCCATCCTTGCGATCTACCGTCACTCCCGGAAAATTGCCGACATGCTGGTTGGAGCCGGTGAGCTGGTTGAAAAGGGTGGTCTTGCCGCAATTCTGGTTGCCTGCAAGGGCAAATTTGAGCACGGCATCTTTCGGTAGCGGTGTCTCATCGCCTGTATGGTATCTGCCGCCTTCTCCAAGGCCGGGATGCACTTCTTCCCCCACATAAAGCCAATTGTCATCCCGGTCTTCAGACTTGTCCACGGCCGGGCCGCCAACCTGCTCTATTTCAATGCGAGCGGCATCAGCCTTGCGCAGAGTAAGGGTATAACTGTCTATCAGAAGCTCCATCGGATCGCCGAGAGGGGCCAGTTTTGTCAAGGTCACCTCCTGACCCGGAATCACTCCCATATCAAGAAAATGCTGCCGAAGCGCACCTTCACCGCCTACTGTCTTGATTATGGCGGTTCTGCCTATTTCAAGTTTATCAAGTGTCATCTGACATCCTTTTTTCCAAAATACAAAAATGCTCAGGTCCAATCTCTTCTGCAATCCCCAAAAATGATGATTCAAGAGCTCATGGACCAAAATCCGATATTTTTTATCAAGAATATTTGCAATTAAATAAAATCTGCATAACTTTGCAGTCCCAAAGTAATGCGGACGTGGTGAAATGGTAGACACGCTACTTTGAGGGGGTAGTGGGCGTTGGCCTGTGTGAGTTCGAGTCTCACCGTCCGCACAAAAGACAGTCTCTTATGAGGCTGTCTTTTGTGTTATAACCCATCTGCATGCTCCGCCAGAACCAGTGCCGGCAAAGCACGACCAACTCATGTTGTTATGAATTAATTGCTATATTTGCGAGTAAATCATATAAATCAAAACCATGCGAGTCGTCTTTCTATTCATGGCGGTAATCTTTCTTTTCGGATGTACTCACGAAAATGATTATCTCTCATCGTTGAATCTTAAACAAGAGAGCATTACACCAAAGTCAACGATAGACCTCGCCACCTATGATATTCTCCAGCCGGTGGGTATCGCAAAAAGCGGGAACTGCCTTGCCGTTACGGACAATGGTGGCAGCAAACATTTGATTATCATAGATGAAAATACAGGTGAGCATCTTGAGCTTGTCTCAAAAGGCCGCGGCCCCGGGGAGATGGTGGGCGCAATGATGGCTCCGTATCTTGCTGGGGTCACATTATATGATCCGTCATCTTCAAAGACACTTGTTTATATCGACCTTCAGAAATCAATGCGGGAGGGCAAGGCTTGCGCGGATACCCTTGGCCGCTTCGTGGACAACTTTTCATTTCCGGCGAAAATCGTCAGTTCCCGTAACGGGATGATTGCTACCGTGGCCGGGCGTAAAGATGTCTGGTATGCTTCTCTCGGCAGAGAAGGGCAGGTCCTCTCGTTTGTGGGCCCTCCACAATATAAGGAGTTGGATGAAATGGATGAAAGCAGATATTTTTCGTTCCTTGTCTCCTCGCACATTACTGTCAGCCCGGACGGGGACAAGGTGTGCTGCGCGACATCCCATGCCGCCGCGTTGTCCTTTGCGTCATTGGATGGTGGTGGCATACTCAGTGAATACCGCCGATATGAGTTCGACCCGCCCGAGATTGTCCGCGGAGACGGATATACTGCTTTCTCGAAGAGTGGCAAAAGCTGTTTCCGTTCTCCTGTGTCGGACAATGACGATGTCTATCTCTTGTATTCCGGGAAGCCGTTCGACAATGCAGATTCTCCGAACTATGAATGTAACCATCTGATAATCTATGGCTGGGACGGCAGGCCGAAACGGCACATTGTGCTTGGAGAGAGCGTGATGTCGATAGCCGTTGACGGAAATATGCTGTATGGCCTCAGCAGTTGGCCCGACAGTCGGATCCTTGTCTATGACCTGTCTTGACCGACTTGGTCTTTGACATCGTGAACAGTCCCCTAAACCATTCCAAGGTAGGGGAGAAAAGCACGAAAAACACCCCAACCTTTGGGTGGCACCACCCATAAACGGTATTCAGTGGCATCCCTGCCCCGAAGGTTGGGGTAAAAAAGGACAGATATACCCCAACCTCTCAAGCGGCGGGGTAGTGTGGATAGTTTGTGGTGTAATGGAGCCACCTTCTTTTTCTTTGTGGATTTTTGATGTTATGAATTAATTGCTATATTTGCGAGTAAACCATATAAATCAAAACCATTATGAAAATCAAAAAATCACTATTGCTTTTGCGCTTCTTATGGGTGTTGTGGTAGCTGGTCTGTGCAGTATCCGAAACAGTAAAGAGTCTGAATTTTTCAATGAGAACCTTGATGCGCTGATGGACACAGAAATCACAGTCGGCAATTTGTGCGCGTACCAGCCTCAGTCGTACTGCTATTATGATGATGCCTTTGGCTCGGTGACTATCAAAGACGGGATTTTTGCTTGGTGATGCGGTGGCAGATTAATTTGACCCTTTCTTTGTTGCTTGTATGTGGCTGCGCTTCAACGGGACACGATGAGTATTTGTCTTCCATTAAAGTTAAGGAGGAGTTTTTAGAACCAACTGAGATTTTCGACATTTCCACATATGCAATATTTCAGCCTTGCGGATTTGTCAAGAGCGGTGACTTCTTCTGTGTTGCTGATCATGGCGGAAAAAATCACTTGACCGTAATAAACAGAAAAACAAGAGAATCACGTAATTTCATATCTAAAGGCCGCGGCCCCGGGGAGATGGTTAGTGTAGTGATGGCACCATATCTTGACGGTATAACATTGTATGACCCCTCGGCTTCGCGGACTTTGACCTATCTTGACGTTCAGATGTCGATGCGAAATGGTAGAGCTCAGCTGGACACATTCTGCCGTTTTCGGGACAAAGTGGCGTTTCCTGTGGAAGTCGTTTGTTACGACAAGGGAATGGTTGCCTCTGTTGCTGGTAGAAAGGATTTATGGTATGCGTCTTTTGGTATATCTGGGGATCTGGTCTCTTGTGTAAAACCGCCTCAATATGACATATTAAAGGAGATGGATGCTAGCCTTTATTTTTCGCTGCTGATAGCTTCACATTTTACGATCAATCCAGATGGAGGCAGGGTATGCTGTGTCTTGCCTGCGGCTGCTGCCATATCATTTTCGTCAATTGATTCGCTCGGAGAACTCAAAGAATATCGCAGGTATGAGATGAATCCTCCAGAGATAGTGCAGGTCGGGAGCAGAACGGCGTTCTCCAAGAAAAGCAGATTCTGCTTTGCTCCTCCAGCCTCGGACATGGACAATGTTTACCTGCTGTATTCCGGGAAGCCTTTCGACAACGCGGACGCTCCGAACTATGAGTGCAACCATCTGATAATCTATGGCTGGGACGGCACGCCGAAACGGCACATTGTGCTTGGAGAGAGCGTGATGTCGATAGCCGTTGACGGAAATATGCTGTATGGCCTCAGCAGCTGGCCCGACAGCCGGATCCTTGTCTATGACTTGCCCTGACCGGCCTGGTCCGTGCATCGTGAACGGTTCCGCAGAATAAGAAATTTTTTCTTTTTGCTGCGGGATTATTATATTTGTGTCGAGTATGGATTCATTTTCCGTCAATATGAAAGCGTCAGAGCTCGTGGAGTCCAACCCGGGCCTGCTTATGGTTCTTTCCCGCCTCGGCATAGTCGGCAGTTTCGGGGAAAGGACCATCTCTGAAATCTGTGTCCAGCATGGCCTCGATGCCCGTACTGTCATCATGATATGCAGGGTGTATTCGTCTCCGGACTACGTCCCTTCTGCGGAGGATTTGCGCCGGTGCAGTGTCGCGGATGTGCTCCGGTACTTGCACTGCTCGCACGACTATTATCTCAAAAAAGCATTGGAGAGCATAGCCGCTTCCATTGAAACCATGATCGCCCCGTGCCAGAAGGACAGGCAGCAGGTGATATGGAACTTCTTCCAGCAGTACAAGTCAGAGCTCAAGATTCACTTTGAGTATGAGGAAGGTGCGGTGATTCCTTATGTGCAGAACTTGATGCTCGGCCGGCATGACCCCTCGTTCAGCATCGACCGCTTTGAGGAGAATCATTCCAATATCGACGAGAAACTCTCCGACCTCAAAAACCTGGTGATGAAGTCCCTTCCTCACGAGTGCGATGACGACAAGAGGATAGCGCTTCTTATCTATCTCTTCGCTCTTCAGAACGATTTGCGTTCCCATACATATATAGAGGATAACATTCTGGTTCCGCTGGCGCGTCTGCTTGAGAATCCGATGCTCTCACGTCCCGAGAAAGATCAGGAGCAGCAGTCCGAAGACGGGCAGGTCGAACTCTCGGAACGGGAGAAAGAGATTCTGGTGAGTGTGGCGAGCGGCCTTATCAACAAGGAGATAGCCGACAAACACAACATATCGGTCAATACAGTCATTTCCCATCGCAAGAACATCAGCCGCAAGACGGGCATCAAGACCGTGGCGGGCCTGACGGTCTATGCGATACTTAATAACCTTATAGATATAAAATCCATCGAATAATGCTTCAGCTGACAGTCCCGGGAGAAGCGGACAAGGTGCTTCTTCATTCATGTTGTGCACCATGCAGCGGTGCGATAATTGAGTGCATGCTCGCAAATGGCATCACTCCTGTTGTTTTTTTCAGCAATTCAAACATCTTCCCGCAAGATGAATATGAGCATCGCCGGGAAGAACTGCACAGGTACTGTGATTCCCTTGGTGTCGAGGCCGTAGATGACGTATATGATCATGACGCTTGGCTGAAGGGTGTCGCCACAGGTCTCGAGAAGACTCCGGAGCGCGGGCCAAGGTGTGTCAAATGTTTCAGGTTCCGGCTTTTCCGGGCGGCAGCCTGGGCTTCCGCGCATGATATTCATGTGGTGACTTCATCGTTGGCGTCTTCCCGATGGAAGAATCTTGATCAGGTCAGTGCGGCCGGGGAATGGGCGTGCAGTCTGGTCAACAATGCCTTCCCTGATGCTGAGCCTATCGTGTGGTGGACCCAGAATTGGCGCAAGGGCGGATTGCAGATACGTCGCGGCGAGATAATCAAGGAGCAGGGTTTTTACAATCAGACGTTCTGCGGCTGTGAATTCTCAAGCCACTTTGAGGGCGCTTCCAAAAAGGCCGCTACCGCGCAGGCATCGGCCGACACGGAATAGCGGTTGATCCGGAATCTCAGCCAAAATGCAACAAATCCTCTGATTTTGGCTGAGATTCCTCGGAGTCTTATATGTAAGACTTTGATTTGAAGATAAGTAAAAGAAAAATGATAGATTGGGGAATCTCAGCCAAAATGCGATATTTTTATCTGTTTTGGCTGAGATTCTTTGAAAATACCGTGCGCGGCGCTATATTTGTCCAATAAATGTAGGGCTCATGAATACGGCAAACATTATCGGCAGGAAGCGGGAACTGGAAATAATCGACAGGCTTTATCGCTCGGACAAGTCGGAGTTTCTCGCGATTTACGGACGTCGTCGCGTCGGCAAGTCATATCTTGTGGATGAGGCATTCCGGGATGAACTGGCTTTTTCCGTGGTCGGAACATTCAAAAAATGTGATGACGGAGAGGAACCGATGTACAAGAAAACGCAGCTAAGGCATTTTTACCGCAGTTTGTTGGACTACGGTCTGGATGACTCTTATAAGGAGCCGGATAACTGGCTTGACGCATTCGACCTTCTTAAAAAACTGCTCTCGCAGAGCGGGGACTCCAGAAAAGTCGTGTTCATAGATGAACTTCCTTGGTTGGCCGGGCCGAAATCCTCTGAACTTGTTGAGGAACTCGGATATTTTTGGAACAGCTGGGCGGCACGGCAGAGAAACATCTTTCTGATAGTATGCGGGTCCGCGACAAGCTGGATGCTCGACAACATCATAAGGGATTATGGTGGGCTTCATGGGCGCCTGACGGAAAAGATGTATCTGTCACCATTCAATCTTTTCGAGTCCAGACAGTATTATTCGAGCCGGGGCTTCCACATGTCCGATTATGAAATAGCCTTGAGCTATATGGCTATAGGCGGGATTCCATATTATATGGACCGCTTCCGTCCGGACAGGACATTGAGCCAGAATATCAATGAGTTCTATTTCCGCAATGCCTCGATTGACCATGAGTTCAGGGATGTCTTTACCGGACTGTTCCAGTCGGCTGACAGATACATAGATATCGTGCGCTCGCTTGGCGGAAGGTTCTACGGCATGACCAGAACCGAACTGCTCGAAGATACGAAACTCAAAGGCGGAGGGACATTTACCAGGATGCTGGACAATCTGCAGGAATGCGGGATTGTGCGTTCTTTCTCCCGCTACGGGAAGAAGCGCAAGGAGACGGTCTATCAGCTGTGCGATTTCTTCACGTTGTTCTACCTGAATTTCGTGGGGCAGAACGGACAGCGCAAGGACTGGGTCTATTTCCAGAGGTCACATGAATATGAGAACTGGAGCGGAAGGACATTTGAGCTGTTGTGTTCCCGTCACCTTGAACAGATACGTGAGGCCCTGAGGATAAAGTCTGTCGGGCGGGATTACAGTTGGACAGGGCAGTGTCCGGCCGGACGGAATGTCCAGGTGGATATGGTGATACCGTCTCCGGATGAGCGTACAGACTATCTTTGCGAGATGAAGTTCTCAGAGAATCGTTATTACATAACCGAAGATTATGAGAAGAAGTTGCTGGACAAACTGGATGCGTTCCGTGCTTCCAAGAACCACAAGCCGTCACACTCGGTTCTTATGGTCATGGTCACGTCCATGGGACTTGGAGAATCCGGATACAGCAGGATAGTGAATGCAGAGGTGACCTTGTCGGATCTTTTCAAACCTTAATACCGCTTGGCCTCGCAAAAAAATCCGTAAACATTTGAAAAAGCAAATTTTTTAAATATCTTTGCAGTGTATTAGTATAATAGAACACAATAGGGAATGTTGATAGAAGTCAAGGATGTCAACAAGACATACAACAACGGACAGCCTCTCCATGTCCTCAAAGGGATAGACTTGAGCATAGCGGAGGGGGAGTTCGTCTCCATCATGGGGGCTTCCGGCTCGGGGAAGTCCACGCTTCTCAATATTCTCGGCATCCTGGACAACTACGACAGCGGAGAATACCGCATCGACGGACAGCTCATCAAGGACCTCTCGGAGAGGCAGGCGGCGGATTACCGTAACCGCTTGATAGGCTTTATCTTTCAGTCTTTCAATTTGATAAGTTTCAAGACGGCGGTGGAGAATGTCGAACTTCCGCTATTCTATCAGGGGGTCAGCCGCAAGGCGCGTCACGAGCGCGCCATGGAATACCTCTCCCGTCTGGGCATAGCCGACTGGGCCTCACATTATCCAAACGAGATGTCCGGAGGACAGAAGCAGAGAGTCGCCATAGCCCGTGCTCTGATAACCAATCCGCGGATAATACTCGCCGATGAGCCGACAGGGGCACTGGATTCCAGGACTTCGGAAGAGGTGATGGAACTTCTCGGCAGGCTCAACCGGGAGAATGGTGTCACAATCATAGTGGTGACACATGAGAGCGGCGTGGCCAACTGCACGGACAAGATAGTGCATATCAAGGACGGCATAATAGGGAAGATTGAGGATAACAGGGAGCATCACGCTTCAGTTTTCGGCGCAGGTACCATAATGAAATGAGAGACATCTTCATCGAAATATGGGAAAGCGTGCGCCGCAACAAACTGCGCACCTGTCTGACCGGATTTGCCGTGGCGTGGGGCATCTTTATGCTCATCGTGCTTCTCGGGTCGGGCAACGGGCTGCTCAACTCCTTCATGGCCGGGAGCGCCGGTATCAATGTGAACACCATGCAGATCGGCGGTGGCTGGACATCAAAGCCGTATGGTGGCTTGAAGGCCGGACGAAGCATAGAATTGGACGAGAGAGACATTGACATCACTGAAGGTGTCATGTTTCGGGATCATGTAGACGAAGTGACGGCTACGGTGTCGTCATCGGTTACGGTCGTCTGTGGGGCAAATTCATTCTCCGGCACAATCGAGGGTGATTATCCGGAGCGTCAGGACATGGACAAAATCGAGATCCTCCATGGTCGTTTTATCAATGAGAAAGATATCCAGGACAGACGCAAGGTGGTCGTGATTCCTCAGGACCGTGCTGAAGATCTTCTTGACGGGAAACCGTCAGAAGGACTTGTAGGCAAGAGGGTTACAATAAATGACTTTTCTTTTCTTGTCGTGGGCATCAGCAAGGCCGACATGATGGACGGGTCCAATCGCTTCTTCGCTCCGTTTTCTACGGTTAGGATCATTTTCTCCAAGGGGAGCAAGATTGATGATCTGACTTTTACTTTCCATGGACTGAAGACATTAGAGGAGAGCGAAGAGTTTGAGAAGTCTTACAAGGCCGCTGTCAACCTCGGGCATGGGGCCGCTCCTGATGACGACAGTGCAATCTGGATATGGAACCGATTTACGGAGAGTCTCCAGATGGAGAAAGGTGGGCATATCATCCGTATAGCTCTATGGGTGATAGGGCTTTTCACCCTGCTCAGCGGGATAGTCGGTGTCAGCAACATAATGCTCATCACCGTCAAGGAGCGGACTCACGAGTTCGGCATCCGCAAGGCCATCGGAGCCCGCCCTTGGAGCATAATGAAACTTATAGTGGCGGAGAGCGTGGCCATCACGGCGTTTTTCGGATATATAGGGATGGTGCTCGGGCTTGTGGCCTGTGAGGTCCTCGACAAGACTGTGGGGCAGGCCTCCGCATCAGTCATGGGGCAGCAGATAGCCATGTTCGTCAACCCCACGGTCGGGGTGGATGTCGCCTTGCAGGCCACACTGCTGCTCATAATAGCGGGTACGCTTGCCGGGCTTGCTCCTGCGCGCAGGGCCGCCAATGTCAGACCGATTGAAGCACTCAGGGCGGAATGAGATTCGATGCAGACACATTCAAGGAGATATCCGACTCCCTTACTCGCAACAAGAGCCGCAGCCTTTTGACCGGCTTTGGGGTGTTCTGGGGTATTTTCATGCTGCTGTTCCTCGCTGGGGGTGGCCACGGAATGAAACAGATGCTCTCCAAAAATTTCGAGGGCTTTGCCACCAACACCACGATTCTATGGCCATCCAAGACCACCAAGCCGTACCTCGGCTTCAAGCAGGGACGGGCATGGTGGTTCACTCAGGATGATGTCGCCCGCCTGCGAGCCCTCGTCCCGGAGCTGGATATCGTGACACCGATTGTGTCGCAGTGGGGGCAGACGGCTTCGCATGATATCAACAGTTTCAGCGCCAGCATCAAAGGAGTGAACTCCGAATATGCCGGGATAGAGGCTCCGAAGATAAAATACGGCCGGTATATCAACGAGACGGATGTCCTGCAGGAACGGAAAGTTTGTGTGATCGGAAAAAGGGTCTACACATCCCTCTTTCCGGACGGAGGTGACCCGTGCGGGCAGAGGATCAAGATCGGGCAGGTCTGGTTTACTGTGGTGGGCGTGGATTACAATTCCGGCAGCATCAGCATCAATGGCAACTCCGACAGCGCGATCATCCTACCTTTCAGCGTGGTGCAGAAACTCTACCACAGAGGCAACTTCGTTGACATGATTTGCGTTACAGGCCGTTCCGGGGTGAGAATGTCGGAGATTGAGCCGGCCTTGAGGGAGGTGACGGCCCGCTACCACAAGTTCAACCCGGCTGACAAGCAGGCACTCTTCGTGCTTAACACCGAGGAGATGTTTTCTCTGGTGGACAATCTCTTCCGGGGTGTGAACTTCCTGATTCTGCTTGTCGGGCTGGGGACTATACTTGCCGGAGCCATCGGTGTGAGCAACATCATGATGGTGACGGTCCGCGAGCGCACGACCGAGATAGGCATACGGCGAGCCATCGGGGCGACCCCGTCCGACATATTGTCGCAGATCATAATGGAGAGCATCTCGCTCACCATGGCTTCGGGTGTCTCCGGGATAGTGTTCTCAGTGCTCATGCTCAGCCTGCTGGAAGCCATGACTTCACATCAGGCCGTCTTCCAGATAGGGTTCTGGACAGCGGTGGGGGCTATGGTCATGCTGACTTTCCTCGGAGTGCTCGCCGGCCTCGCGCCAGCATCCCGCGCGATGAAGATAAAACCTGTGGATGCGATGAGAGACGAATAAAAATCAAACAGATATGAAAAAGGCAGTCAAGTACATCTTTCTGGCTATAGCCGTCCTGATCGTGGCGGGGACATTCGTGTTCCTTTTCAGGAAATCACGTCCCGAGATCACCTTGTACCAGGAATTGGAAGCCAAAACCATGGACATACGGCGCTCCACGGTCGTGACAGGCAAGATCGAGCCGCGCAATGAGGTCAACATCAAACCTCAGATCAACGGCATCATCTCCGAGCTCTACAAGGAAGCGGGCCAGATGGTCAAGGAAAACGAGATCATCGCCCGGCTCAAGGTGATCCCAGACATGTCATCCCTCAGCTCCGCCGAGTCGAGGGTGAGACTTGCCGAACTCAACCTTGCGCAGGCCAAGACTGACTTCGAGAGGGAAAAGACCCTGTACGACAAGAATCTGGTAAGTGCTGACGAGTATGAGAAGGTTGTCCAGTCCTACAACCAGGCCAAGGAGGAGCGGGCAGCAGCGCAGGACGCGCTTGAAGTCATACGTGACGGCGTCTCCTCCACCAACGCCACGGGAAGCTCCACTCTCGTCAGGTCCACCATCAGCGGCCTCATCCTGGACATACCCGTCAAGGTCGGCAACTCCGTCATCCAGGCCAACACGATGAACGACGGCACCACCGTGGCCACAGTCGCCGACATGTCCGACCTCATCTTCGATGGCAACATAGACGAGACCGAGGTCGGTTCGCTCACCGAGGGCATGGACATCCTCATCACCATCGGCGCATTGCCGGGATTCAGTACCGGAGCGGTGCTGGAGTACATATCTCCGAAGGCCGTGGAGAACAACGGAACCAACCAGTTCGAGATCAAGGCCGCCGTCAAGACAGACAGCCGCTACAAGGTCCGCTCAGGCTACAGCGCCAATGCCGAGGTCGTCCTGCAGGAGGCGGACGGGGTGCTCGGTGTGCCGGAGAGCAGCCTCGTGTTCGAGGGGGACAGCTGCTTTGTCTATAAGCTCACGGCGCCGCAGGAGTTTGTCCGCACTCCGGTAAGTGTCGGGCTCAGCGACGGAGTCAACATCGAGATCAAATCAGGGCTGAAAGCAGGTGACAAGGTCCGCGGCCCGAAGATCCTCAAAAACGAGTAGCCATGAAGAAAATATTCTCAGCAGCGGCCTCCCTTGTCTGCGCCTGTCTGCCGGCAGCGGCACAGGGTGGCCCGTGGACTCTCTCTGACTGTATCGCCTACGCGCTTGAACACAATATATCCGTGCAGCAGAACAGCATTGCCGTCTCGCAGCGTGAAGTGGATCTCAACACGGCCAAGAGCCGCATGCTCCCAGGCATCAGCGCCTCAGCATCAGAGAATTTCTCTTTCGGGCGCGGACTCACGTCCGACAACACCTACACCAATTCCAATACGAGTTCGACATCATTCAGCATAGGAGGGGAGATGCCGATATTTCAGGGGCTTGATATCGTGAACGGCATCAAACTCGGCAAACTTGACCTCTCATCTGCCACCGCGGATCTTGAGAAAGCCCGCGATGACATAAGGGTCGCGGTGGCGCAGGCCTATGCCCAGATTCTCTACAATCAGGAAATCCTCGAAGTGGCCGAGTACCAGGTGGCCCATGATGCTTCTCTTCTGGAGCAGGTGCAGGCCCGTCGCGATGCGGGCAAGGCGAGTGATGCCGAAGTGGCGGCACAGAAAGCCACCCTCGCCCAGAGCGAACTCTCACGTACGCAGGCGCAGGGCAACCTCATGCTCTCCAAACTTGACCTGACCCAGCTTCTTGAACTCCCTTCTCCGGACGGGTTCGATGTGGTGCGTCCGGAGGTGGAGGCATTTGAGCCGCAGCTGCTTACGGACCCTGAAGAAATATACGGCATCGCTGTCGGAATCCGGCCCGCCGTGCTCTCGGCCTCCATAAAGGTCGAGGCGGCCGATGTCAGCATCGCGAAAGCTAAAGGAGCATATCTGCCCACCCTCTCGCTCAGCGGAGGCATAGGCACAAACTATTATACCACTTCCAATGTGCAGTCCCCGAGCTTCAGTGAGCAGCTGCGCAACAATTTCAGCCAGTATATCGGGCTGTCCCTGAATGTCCCGATCTTCTCCCGCTTCTCGACCCGCAACGCTGTGCGCAACGCGGAACTCAGCCGCAAAAATTCCGCCCTCCAACTTGAGAGCGCCAAGAAGAACCTATATAAAGAGATACAGCAGGCCTATTACAATGCTCTTACATCGCAGGCCCGTTACTCCAGCAGCCGGGAGTCTTCCTTGAGTGCCGAGCAGTATTATGAGATGACGGAACAGAAGTACCTCGCGGGCAAGGCCGGCATCACCGACTACAACGATGCCAAGAACTCGTATCTCAAGGCCAAGTCCGAGTTCCTCCAGGCCCGCTACGAGTGCCTTTTCCAGACGCGCCTGCTTGACTTCTATGAAGGAAGGGACATAGTGTTCTGATATTCAAAAAAAATCAGCATATTTGTGTCCCGAAACTTACTGACACAATGAAAAAAACAGTTCTTGTCTCCGGCGGTGCCGGATTCATCGGGAGCCACGTGACCGTGGAGCTCTCGCAGGCCGGCTACGAAGTCGTCGTGGCCGACAATATGTCCAACTGTGATGAGACCAATTACGAAGGCGTCTGCCGTATCCTGGGCAAGCGCCCTCCGTTTGTCAAGATGGATTTCTGCGACCTTGCCGCCGTGGAGAAACTCTTCGATGACTACAAGATAGACGCGGTCATCCATTTCGCGGCCTACAAGGCTGTCGGGGAATCCGTTTCTGATCCTCTCAAGTACTACCGCAACAATCTTCTCTCATTCATCAACATAGTGGATGTGGCCAACCGCAAGGGAGGCTGCAACGTGCTTTTCAGCTCTTCCGCCACTGTCTATGGTGAGCCGGAGAAGCTTCCTGTGACAGAGGAGTCACCGCGCCAGAGCGCGACATCCCCTTACGGCAACACCAAGCAGATCTGTGAGGACATCCTGCGCGACTCCGTCCGCGCCTATCCTGGCATCAAGGGCATAGCTCTCCGCTATTTCAACCCTATCGGTGCCCATCCGTCAGCCCTCATCGGCGAACTTCCGCGCGGAGTGCCTAACAACCTCGTGCCTTTCATCACCCAGACTGCCATCGGCAAGAGAGAGTGTCTCTCCGTCTTCGGCAACGACTATCCGACACCGGACGGCACCTGCCTTCGCGACTATATAGATATAGTGGATCTGGCAAAGGCCCATGTCTGCGCCGTGGACCGCATGGTGGAGGGCAAGATGAAGGAGAAGTACGAGATCTTCAACATCGGCACCGGCCGTCCTGTATCCGTGCTGGAACTCATAAAGACATTCGAGAAGGTCAACGGCGTCAAGCTCAACTGGAAGTTCGCTCCGCGCCGCTCAGGCGATGTGACCGCAGTGTGGGCTGACCCGGGGCTGGCCGAAAAGGAGCTTGGCTGGAAGGCTCAGCGCAGCGTGGACGAGACACTTGCCTCGGCCTGGGCCTGGGAGAAGCACCTCGCCGGACAGCAATAATGTTCGTCGGACTGATAAGCGACACCCATGGTGTGTTCAGCGACGGGTTCAAGAATTTCTTTGAACCCGTCGATGTCATTTGGCATGCCGGAGACTTCGGGGGTGGGGAGGCTTTTGCCGACAGCATCGCCGCCTTCAAGCCCCTTGTCGGGGTGTACGGCAACTGTGACGGGCAGGACATACGCTTCCGTTTTCCTCAGTTCCAATACATGGAAGAGCAGGGGCTGCGTATCCTGATGACCCATATCGGCGGCTCTCCGGGCCACTATTATCCCGAGGCGGCTGAACTGATTGACTCTTACCGTCCCGACGTCTTCATCTGCGGGCATTCCCATATCCTCAAGGTGATGCGGGACAGCAAGCGCAACCTCTTGTATATCAACCCCGGAGCTGCCGGCCTGCAAGGGTGGCAGGTGATGCGGACCGCCCTGCGTTTCAAGATCGAAGGTGGACAGATCAAGGACATGGAAGTATTTGAAGTTCCCCGCAATCAGACGATATGAATCTCAAGTCACTGGCCAAAGACACGGCGATATACGGGCTGAGCAGCATAGTGGGGAGATTTCTCAACTATCTGCTCGTCCCCCTGTATACCTATAAGATAGCAGCCGGCAGCGGAGGCTACGGTATCGTCACCAACCTCTACGCCTACACGGCGCTGTTTCTCGCCATCCTTACATTCGGGATGGAGACCACTTTCTTCCGCTTCGCCGGCAAGGAGGGGGAGGACGGCAAGATGGTGTACAGCACCGCCCTGCGCATGGTGGGATCTGTCGGGCTTGTTTTTCTCTTGCTGGTATTTGCGTTTCTTGGTCCGATATCCGGTGCGATGGGTTATTCTGATCACCCGGAGTATATCGGCTGTTTCGCGATCATAACCGCCCTCGATGCATTCCAGGCCATAATGTTCAGCCGTCTGCGCCAGCAGCACAGGCCGCTGCGCTTCATGGCCCTGAAGTTCGCCTATATCATCCCGAGCATCGCCATCAACCTGCTCCTTTTCCTTGTCCTGGACAAGGTTGCGGCCTTGCAGGGGATATATGACCGATTCAACGGGGGTGTGGGACTGATTTTCTTCGCCAACCTGCTCTGCACTTCGGTGGTGATGCTGCTCTTTATCCCTGAACTGAGGGGGATACGCTACGGTTTTGACAGGGCACTGGCCCGAAGAATGCTGCGTTATACCTGGCCGCTGCTGATACTGAGCCTGGTGGGGATACTCAACCAGGTGGCGGACAAGATCCTCTACCCGCGCCTTGTGCCCGGGGAGGAGGGGATGGTCCAGCTCGGCATCTACGGGGCCTGCGTCAAGATTGCGATGATCATGTCCCTGTTGACCCAGGCTTTCCGCTATGCCTACGAGCCTATAGTATTCGGTTCCGGCAAGGACCGCAACAGCCCTCAGACCCTTGCCGACGGGATGAAGTACTTTATCATCTTCACCCTGCTGGCCTTTTTGGCGGTCATGTTCTACATGCCTCTGCTCAAGTACTTCGTGGGCCGTTCCTACTGGGAGGGGCTCGGGGTCGTGCCGATTGTGATGGCGGCGGAGATCTTCATGGGTGTCTATTTTAATCTCTCTTTCTGGTACAAGCTTACCGACCAGACCTGGTGGGGTGCCGTCATAAGCGCCATAGGAGCGGCCGTGATGATTGCTGTCAACGTGCTCTTCGTACCGGGATATGGCTATCGGGCCTGCGCCTGGGGAGGTTTTGCCGGCTATGGCACGGCCATGGTGCTCAGTTGGGCCATTGGCCGCAGGCGTTATCCGGTGCCTTACGACGGACGAACCATTGCGAAGTATGTCATCATGGCAGTACTTCTCTATGCGCTGTCAGCACTCCCGGGCAGATTGTCTGACAATGTGCCTGTGGCGCTGACGCTGGTGTTCAATACGCTGCTCCTCGCTGTATATTGCCTGCCTCTGGCAAGGAGATTGATGGGAAATCGAATCAAAAAACAATAGTACAATGAAACATTTCATCACAAAAACCCTCTGCTGCCTCGGTGCCGTGGCACTTGTGTGCAGTTGTGGCAACAATGCCAAGAAGGCGGAGCAGAAGGCCGCTGAGCAGGCCGCCGCAGACTCAATCGCAGCAGCAGAACAAAATCAGAGAATAATGGATAAAATCGCACAACTCCCGGAGGAGCCGGTGTTTGACATCATCACCAGCATGGGTGTCATCAAGGTGAAACTCTACTCCAAGACGCCTAAGCATCGTGAGAATTTCGAAAAACTCGCCCTCAGCAAGTTCTATGACGGGATTCTCTTTCACCGTGTCATCAACGGCTTCATGATCCAGACCGGCGACCCTCTCAGCAAGGATCCGGCCCAGAAGAGCCGTTTCGGTACCGGAGGCCCGGGCTACAATGTCCCGGCAGAGTTCGTCCCTGAGTACACCCACAAGAAAGGCGCTCTCGCCGCTGCACGTCGCGGTGATGCCGCCAACCCGCTCAAGGAGTCATCCGGCTCACAGTTCTATATAGTACAGGACCCTGTGGCCTGCGCCCAGCTTGACGGAGACTACACGGTGTTCGGAGAGACCATAGACGGTTTTGATGTCATAGACAAGATAGCATCCGTGGCTACTGACGCCCGCGACTGCCCTCAGCAGGACGTCAAAATAATTACAATAAAACTTGACGATGCGCAGTAGTGTGGCACGGATATTGTAATAATTTTACTCGAATAGTTTTTTCATAGGTTTAATTTTAGGTTAGAATTGCCGAGAGTTCTCGTTGTGAAACGAGAACTCTTTGTTTTGTAAGCGGAGAAAGGTAAGTTTCCGCATATTTGGCTAAGATTTTCGGGAATAGATTTCTTTTTGAAGAAGGAGTGTGCCGGTGGCACATGACTGATGATAAAAGGAATATAGACCGAAAAGATAGCCTAAGATGGGCAACTTATTTTTTGACGATTACTTATATTTGTTCCCATGAAAGTTCTCTTCATCCACGGCCTCGCATCATCGGGTGCCTACAAGATGTCTTCGTCACTCAGAATACTGCTGCGGCCCTGCGAGGTGGTGGCTCCCGACGTGCCCATTGACCCGGATGCGGCCTTGTCCATGCTTCTCGCCCTGCGGGATGAGACCAGACCCGATCTGGTGGTCGGCCTGTCGCTCGGGGGCTTCTGGGCGCAGAAGTTGCGCGGCTCACGCAAGATTCTGGTGAATCCGGACTTCCATGTCTCGCGCCTGCTGCGGACGAAGACAGGGGAGAATGAGTACCTTTCCCCGCGTGCGGACGGGGAGCGCACTTTTCTCATTGACGAGGACATCTGCTCTCGCTATGAGGCTCTGGAGAGGGTGCAGTTCGACTGTATGGACAATCCCGAGATTGAATTGACGCGCGGGATGTTCGCCCTTCAGGACGAGCTGGTGCACTGCGGTGACGAGTTTGAGCTCCACTATCCCGGGAGGGGTGTAAGCTATCCTGGCGGTCATCTGCCCACTTTCCCCGAATTGAAGAAGTATCTGGTGCCGCTGGTTTGAATGTCGGTGATTTTTCGTATTTTTGGGAGCTATGGAAAAAGTTACAGTACTGCCGCCGGAGAAACTCATCAACGGCTGGATCGATCCGTCATTCCTTCCCGCGGGGGAAGACAAGTATTATATCCGCAACCGTCAGGTCCGTGTCCCGGACGGCGGATGGCGGCATCTGACCAGCGACGAGATTGAGCGTCTGGTCAAAAACGACAACACAGCCTCCAGCTGGGACACCATCTGGGTAACGGACGAGTTTCTCCCTAAACTCATCAAAAACAACAAGTTCTACGGGACGGTGCGCATCGGCCGCGTGTCCGACAACGGCTTGCAGTTCCACGACCTCAGGCTTCCTGTCGGGATCAGCAATTCCTCCATCCACTCGTGTGACATAGGTGATGACTGTGCCATACATGACGTGCACTATCTCAGCCATTATATTATAGGTGACCGATGCATGCTCTTCAACATCCAGGAGATGTGTACCACCGACCATGCCAAGTTCGGCAACGGCATCATCAAGGACGGAGAGGACGAGAGCGTGCGGGTACGCCTCCTGGTGATGAACGAGACGGGTTGCCGCGAAGTCTATCCTTTCGACGGCATGATCACGGCGGATGCCTACCTGTGGGCCAAATATATAGATGACAAGCCGTTGCAGGAGCGCCTCAGGGCTATTACCCAGGCAGGCACGGATCATCACAGGGGGTATTACGGTACAGTGGGTGAAGGCTGTGTCATCAAGACGTCCCAGATCATCAAGGATGTCAAGGTGGGCCCGTGCTGCTACATCAAGGGAGCCAGCAAGCTCAAGAACATCACCATAAACTCCTCCGAGGCCGAGCCGTCCCAGATAGGGGAAAACGTGATACTGGTCAACGGCATTGTGGGTTACGGGAGCCGCATCTTCTACGGCTGCACGGCGGTGAAGTTCATCATCGGAACCAACTGCAACCTCAAATACGGGGCGAGAGTAATCGATTCCATACTCGGTGACAACAGCACCATCTCATGCTGCGAGGTGCTCAACAACCTCATCTTCCCGGCACACGAGCAGCATCACAACAACTCGTTCCTCATCGCTTCGTGCCTCATGGGACAGTCCAACATGGCAGCCGGGGCTACTGTGGGCTCCAACCACAACAGCCGCTCCAACGACAACGAGGTCGTGGCCGGGCGTGGATTCTGGCCGGGACTCTGCACATCGGTCAAACACTCTTCTGTTTTTGCCTCCTATGTCCTTTTGGCCAAGGGCGCCTATCCTGCCGAGATGAATATAAGGCTGCCTTTCAGCATGGTGAGCAACAACGAGAAGGAGGGACGTCTTGAGATTGTACCGGCGTTCTGGTGGTTATATAATATGTATGCACTCGCCCGCAACAGTTGGAAATACCAGACCCGCGACAAGCGAGTGACGAAGGTGCAGAACATAGAGTTCGACACCTATGCCCCTGATAGCATGGAGGAGGTCTTCGAGGCCAGAGCCCTGCTCGAAGAGTGGATAGGCCGTGCGTATCTTGGCAAAGAGGCGGAAGGTCTGGAGGCGGAAAAACTGCGCGAAAAAGGCCACCTTCTGATCTGCAAATACCCGAAGGTGGTTGATTCTCTGGAGGTGCTTGCCTTTGGAGCTGAGAAGAGTTCCCGCAAGGTTCTTGTCCGTCACCCGCTTCAGGCTTATGCGGCTTATGGAGACATGATAGTGCACTATGCCATGACCAATGTCCTGCGCTATATGGAGAAGCATCCGGATGAGAAACTGATGTCTCTCAACCATCTTGTCGAGGGAGAGCGGACGACCCTCTGGACCAATCTCGGCGGGCAGATCATGAAGACTTCGGATGTGGATGCGCTGCGTGCCGACATAGGCTCCGGAGCGCTTGCCGGATGGGATGCCATCCACCGCCGGTATGATGAGCTTTGGGAGCGCTATCCAAATGATAAACTTATACACTCCATCCAGATGCTGCGTGATCTTTATGAGATGGACAATATCAGTGACTGCATGTGGAATACGTTCATAATAAAAGAAATGTACAATCAGGACTATATCTGCGAGCAAGTCCGGCGCACGCGACAGAAGGACTATCTCAACCCTTTCCGCCGTGCGACCTATCGCAGCGAAGCGGAGATGCTTGCAGCCATCGGCCCGCTTGAGGAGAACGGTTTCGTGCAGCAGATCGACAGCATGATGGCCGAGGACAGAGAACTGCTCAGAAGAATAAGAATCTAATGACACTATAGACAATGAACCTTAAAGAAAAGAAGTACTCCGAGTATGCGCTCGTGCGCGAGATGATGGGCACCGTCCCTACGGTAGAGAAGTTTGATCCGTCTTCAGCGGATTTTGTGGCTGATTCGCTCAGGCGAACAGGCCGTATCATGTTTTCCGGTGAGGGTTCCTCCAGGATAATGCCGGCTAAAAATGCCCGATGCAGAGCTCTCCGCTGGGGCTTGTCTGCCGATGTCCAGCTTGAAGGCTCGCGTCAGGCCGCACTCTACGATTTGAGCGGATATACCGTCCTGGTGGATTCCAACTCGGGACGCACCAAGGAGGCGCTCGCCCTCGCCACGCAGCTCAAGGCCTCCGGACATAAGGAGTTCTTTTCATTGAGCGCCAACCCGGACACCCCGATAGAAAAGGCTTGCGTGCGGGGCCATGTGCTTGGCTGCGGCTGGGAAGAGGCCGTGGCCGCCACCAAGAGCGTTGTGGAGCAGGGACTCTTTTGCGAGTCCATCATCTGGAACCTTGCCGGGAAGGACATGAAGGCCGCTCTTTCCGGACTGCCTGTCAAACTGGAGACGGCGTTGACTTTGCCTGTACCTTCTGAAGTCGTGGAGTGGGCCAAAGGGGCTAACACCATTTATTTCTGCGGCTACAACGATGGCGTGGCCGAGGAGCTTACTCTCAAGACCAACGAGATAACCCGCCGCAAGAGTGACTGGTTGGAGGGTACTTATGCCGTGCACGGGATTGAAGAAGTGATGCAGGAGGGCGACATCGTCTTTCTGGTCAACCCTATAGAGAGTGAATACGACAAGTTCCTTTCTGTACTCGACGGGGCCGGGGTGCACACTGTGGCCATAGACACCAAAAAAACACCATTCGAAAAGACGATTATCGTTCCTGATGGTGGAGAAATGCAGCCTTATGTGTATCTTTGCGCCGGCTGGAATGTCCTGGTCGAAATCGCCGTCAGCGACGGTATCAACCTCGACAAGCCGCAGAGAGCCCGCAAGGTGGGCAATGAAATGTAGTAGTATTATATGAAGTTTGCAGTCAACACATCCACTGACCCGCATTTCAACCTGGCTTTTGACGAGTACTGCCTGCAGCAGTACCGCTCGGACGAGGATTTCTTCTATCTGTGGAGGAACCGCCCGGCTGTCATCATAGGCCTCAACCAGAACGCCTACAGTGAAGTCAATCTTAATTATCTTGACTCTCACGGGATTACATTGGCCAGACGGGTGACCGGGGGCGGTGCCGTGTATCATGACCTGCAGAACATGAACTACACCTTCATCGGCAAGAATGTCTCTCCTGAGCCTTTTGTGAGGGCTCTGCGTTCGCTGGGCGTAGATGCGGAACTCACGGGGCGCAACGACATCTTCGTCGACGGGCGCAAGGTCTCCGGCTATGCCCGCCGGGTCTGGCACGACCGTGAGATTGTACACGGTACGTTGATGTATGATGTTGACATCGACACTCTTACCAAAGTCCTTGATGTGCCGGGCTCCAAGATGGAAGCCAAGGGCATAGCTTCGGTTCGCAGCCGGGTTGCCAATCTCAAGGATTACCTTCCGCAGTTCAAGTCTCTTGATGAGGTTCAGGCAGCCCTGCACGATGCCCTTTCCGCCGGCGACGGGCAGGTGCCGATGGGGCCGGAAGATTATGCGGAGGTGGAGCGCATGGCAAAAGAGAAATTCTCCACATGGGACTGGGTCTACGGACATTCCCGTGAAGCCGCATTCTCCCGCAAAGCCAGGCTCTCGTGCGGGACGGTGGAAGTCGCAGTGACAGCTGACCATGGCGTCATAACCGGCATCAGCTTTGCCGGGGACTTCCTCGGGGACAAGCCTGCCGAGGCGATTGCAGCTGCGCTCAAGGGCGTTCGCTTCGACAAGGGCGCTGTCTGCGGGGTGTTGGAACGTCTCGGAGTCGGGGACCATTTCTCCGGAGCGAAAGCGGAAGAACTTGCTGAATTGATAGTTAACCAATAATATCAACTGCTGATATGAAACAGCTTAACACAAATTTGATGCACCCGGCGGAGCAGCTTGCTCTGATCATCGGGCGCATCTACCGCGAAGGGCTCACTACGACCTCTGGCGGCAATCTGTCCATAATGGACGATAACGGCGACATGTGGATCACCCCTGCCGGCATCGACAAGGGATCTTTGACCGCCAAGGACATCATGTGCGTCAAGGCTGACGGCACCATCGTCGGCCCGCACCGTCCGTCTTCCGAGTATCCGTTCCACAAGGCGATCTACAAGATCCGTCCGAAGATGAGGGCTGTCATCCATGCCCATCCTCCCGGACTCGTGACATTCAGCGTCATCCATCAGATCCCCGACACGAGCATCATCCCGCAGGCCCGTGATGTCTGCGGCCCTATCGGTTTCGCGAAATATGATGTCCCGGGCAGCGAGGCCCTTGGCCGGAGCATCGCCGCCGAATTCGAGAAGAATCCGGAATACAAGGCGGTGATAATGGAGAACCATGGTGTAGTGCTTTGTGGCGAAGACATCGGAGATGCCTACCAGCGTTTCGAGACCCTTGAACTCTGCGCCCGCACCATCCTCAACGCCAAGACTCTCGGGGAGCCGAAGTATCTTACAGAGGAGCAGATACTTATGCACGAGAAGCATCAGCCGAATTTCCAGCACTTCATGGACGTGACCCATCCTTCGGATGAGCGTGCTCTGAGATCCGAGATCTGCCGCATGGTGCGCCGCGCCTGCGACCAGCACCTTATGAGCAGTTCTTATGGTACGGTGTCCATGCGCTGGAGGGACAACGACTTCCTCATCACTCCGACCGGCGTGCAGCGCTGGGACATCGACGAGGAGGACATAGTCCAGATCAAGGACGGCATGGCCGAGGCCGGCAAGAAGCCGAGCCGCGCAGCAGCCCTGCATTACGAGATATACCGCCGCAACCCTAAGGTCAAGGCAGTTGTGCTCACTCAGTGCCCGGCGCTCATGGGATTCTGCACCACAGATGCGGAGTTCAATGTGCGCACCATTCCTGAGAGTTGGATTTTCCTTCAGGATGTGCCGAAGTTCCCGTTCGGATCACAGTATACCGATCCGGCCAAGGTTGCCGAGGTCTTCAAGGATCGTCCTTGCGCCATGCTTGCCAATGACTCTATCGTTGTGGCTTCTGACTCCCTGATAAATGCGTTTGACCGTCTTGAGGTGGCTGAGTTCAGCGCCAAGTCGCTCGTGCTTGCGGCTCCTGCCGGCAAACTCCATCCTATCACCGACAAGGAGGTAGAGGACCTGAGGGTCGCGTTCCACGTCGGAGAGTAAGTTCCTTATTGACCCAGTTTCGGATCCCGCGGCTTCTGTCGCGGGATTTTTTGCCAGTTAAGGATGGGACGGCCTGCTTCCGTCTTTTTGCCGCCTTTATGTCCCCGGGCGGTGTCCTGCCTCCGCCTTTTGTCGCCTGTCTCCGCCAGTGTACTCCGGATGGGGTGGTGCATCCCCGTGCGCACGAAAGGCCCTGGTGCGCACGGGATTAGCGGTGGTGGCAATCCGTCAAGCCCGGTCGTGGATGGCTATCCCTGGCGGCGCCCCGACTGCGGTGGTCGTGGCCGATATACCCTGGGAGCCCCCATCGGTTATGCTCACCTGCCATAGAGGCCTGTGCAGGCCATAGTGCCGTGACCGGACTTGGCTTTTTGCTCAAGATTTTCTACCTTTACCTCGTCAAGTGGCTGGAAGCAAGCGGCCGATTGACAAGACATATTATAATAACGCAGCATTGCTATTATTTCGCGTTGAGCTAAAGCGTCGGAAACTTTGAAGCATATAACAACCGAATAATGGTAAAAGGCAGCTCCATAGGGGTACCTTTATTATCTCAGAAAAGAGTGATGCTCGCGCCCGGTTTCGGGTGTGAGTTCTTATTTGGGATAAAAGGTATGCATTCCGACGCTGCCTTGCTCAACGCAATAAGAAGCTCACACCTTTTTGTTGCGTCCGGCGGCAGACAGGACATTTCGTGGGGCCGAGAGGGTTTCCCTTACCGGAAACGGAAGTCCATGTAGCGCGCCGAGTGAATGATAGTATGCTAAAAACTGTCATTCACCATGGCCGGAAACGAAAGCCTCCACGCGGCTAACCGCGCGAAAAAAGACGAATTCTACACGCAGCTCTCGGACATCGAAAACGAGCTACGCCACTACAAAGAGCATTTCAAGGACAAGACCGTGCTCTGCAACTGCGACGATCCTCGGGTCAGCAATTTTTCAGTCTACTTCGTGCTCAATTTCCGCAGTCTTGGACTCAAGCGCCTGATTACCACCTGCTACAAGAACAACGAACCGGATCTCTTTTCGATGAATGAGTGCGACCGCGCTGTCTATGCCATATATGATGGAACGCCCGGATGCAACAGCGTGGAGGACGCCAAGCAGATTTCCTACAGGGAATTTGAGCACTCCGATGGAGACTTCCGCAGTCCCGAGTGTATTGAACTTCTCAAAGAAGCAGACATCGTGGTGACCAATCCTCCGTTCAGCCTGTTCCGCGAATATGTGGCGCAGCTCATCAAATATGACAAAAAGTTCGTGATAATAGGGCATCAGAACGCCATAACCTACAAGGAAATATTCCCTCTCATACAGCAGAACAGATTGTGGCTTGGAGTCGGGTTCAAGGGATGCGCCGGGCATTTTTACTCCAAATACGAAGACGCCGCATCGGCAGGAGATCACCGGGAGGGTATGATACGAGTATCCGGAGTAACTTGGTTTACCAATCTGGACATAGCCAAAAGACATGAGGAGTTGATTCTCTATAAGCATTATACCCCTGAGGATTATCCCGAATACGAGAACTACAAGGCTATTGAAGTCGGGAAGACCAATGAAATACCTTCAGACTATTATGGAGTCATGGGAGTGCCTATCACGTTTCTCTACAAATACAATCCGGAACAGTTCGAGATAATCGGTGCAACTGAAAGCGAGGGGAAAGGTTTTTCCAATGGGTTGTGGAACTCATCATCAAAAGTCGCTCAGCCTATGATTGATTCGCAAAAACTCTATAAAAGATTATTCATCCGCAGAAAACAACAAAACAAATCATGAAAATACAACTTAAAGAAGTGACGGTCAGAGAGTTGACCGCAGGGTACAGGGACAATGCCGAGGCCGGAGTGGTCGGGTATGGCGGAAGGCTCGATATACGTCCGCCATACCAGCGGGAGTTCGTCTACAACGAGAAACAGCGTAATGCAGTGATCGATACGGTTTTCAAGGAGTTTCCGCTCAATGTCATGTATTGGGCTGTCCGTGACGACGGGGGATATGAGGTGATCGATGGACAGCAGAGGACAATTTCCCTTTGCCAATATGTGAACGGGGATTTCGCTTTCGATTTCCGGTACTTCCACAATCTCGCCGCTGACAAAAAGGATATGCTGTTGAACTACAAGTTGATGATATATGTCTGCGAGGGGACGGATTCCGAAAAACTCGGATGGTTCAAGACAATTAACATCGCCGGGGCGAAGCTTACGGAGCAGGAGTTGAGGAACGCTGTCTATTCCGGAAGCTGGCTGTCAGATGCGAAAAAATATTTCAGCAAGACCGGCTGTCCGGCATACGCGATGGCAAGCAAATACCTGACTGGCACGCCTATACGGCAGGATTACCTTGAGACTGCAATAAGTTGGATTTCAAAGGGCAACATAGATATCTACATGGCAAAACATCAGCATGACAGTGATGCAAATGAGCTGTGGTTGTATTTCAAGAAAGTCATAGACTGGGTCAGCGTCCTCTTTCCGAAATACCGCAAGGAGATGAAAGGTGTAGACTGGGGTGGGCTCTACAACCGCTATGGCAGTGGGAACTACGGCTCCGCCGCTCTTGAATCCGAAGTGTCGAAATTGATGGCGGACAGTGATGTCAAGAAGAAATCCGGAATCTACCAATATGTATTCGACCATGATGAGCACCACCTTGACATCCGGGCTTTTGATGAAAACACAAAACGTGAAGCTTACGAGCGGCAGCATGGTCATTGTGCCAACCCGGACTGCCTTCGGCATGGGGAAGTGATTGATTACGATGAGATGGAAGCCGACCATATCACTCCATGGCGGGACGGCGGACGCACCGTGGCTTCCAACTGCCAGCTTCTGTGCCGCGAGTGCAACCGTCGTAAAGGCACTCGATGAATTTCTGGGATATCCTGACTTTGACAGCCGTCTCTCCCCGCATACAACAAGCTACCTAGCGAACAGAGCGAATAAAATGTTATTTTTGTAAGCACTATGGACGAAAAACAAGTCATATCGGTCATACCCTACTCCGGAGGCGGAGACCTGCTCGATGATGCCTGCTCCATCATCGACGGTGCCAGGCAGTATGCTTATTCCGCAGTCAACGTGGCGCTTATTCAACGCAATTGGTTGCTTGGCAGGCGCATATCCGAAGAGGAACTCAAAGGAGACGGGAAAGCGAACTATGGTCTGGAAATTATCAAGAATCTGTCCTGCCGTCTCACGGACGAATACGGGAAAGGATTCTCTGTCACTGACTTGTACTGGTGTGTCAGGTTCTACAAGGCTTGGCCGGAGATTTTTGCATCAGTGAGTAAAAAATCTTCACCATCTCTTTCATGGACTCATTACCGTATCCTCCTGCAGGTAGAAGACCAGACCGCCCGTGACTGGTATATGGCCGAAGCTTCCACCCAGACATGGAGCACAAGGACCCTTCAGCGTAATATCGATTCGCAGTATTACTATCGACTTCTCCAGTCTCAACATAAAGATCTTGTGGAAAAGGAGATGTTGGAAATTACCGCCCCTTCGCAGGTTCCCGACCGACTCGAATTCGTCAAGAACCCCGTTGTAGCCGAATTCCTAGGTCTGGAGTCCCGCAGCGAATTTAGTGAGAACACCTTAGAAGGAGCCATCATCACCAACCTGCAGAAGTTCCTGATGGAACTTGGCAAAGGCTTTGCTTTCGTCGCCCGTCAGCAGCATATCCACACCGAAAAGCAGGACTACTACATTGATTTGGTGTTCTACAACTATATCCTTAAATGCTTCTGTCTCATCGACTTGAAAACATCTAAGGTTACACATCAGGACGTAGGGCAGATGGATATGTATGTGCGGATGTATGATGAACTCAAGCGCGGAGAAGGCGACAATCCCACCATCGGCATTATCCTGTGTTCGGAGACCGATGAAGACATCGCACGCTATTCCGTCCTGCACGGCAACGAGCAGCTCTTCGCTAGCAAGTACAAACTCTACTTCCCCTCCGAAGAAGAACTCCGCGCAGAGATTGAAGCCCAGAAGGCCCTCTACTACCTACAGCAGGCCGAAGAGAAAAAAACGGGGAAATGACCCCTCCCCTGAAAAAAGCACCGGCGCGGTCGTGGGACTTTGCTTGCGCAGCAAGCGCAGGGGTTTCGGGGATATGCCCTCGCAAGTCCGCATCAGCGGACCGCCCGGGGCCGGGATTTTGCGTCAGCAAAATTGGAAAGGCCCTTGAGGGCGTAGGGGTTTCGGGGATATGCCCCGTAGAGTAACGTGAGTTCGATGAAATAT